>JAFDXE010000005.1 GCA_018268085.1 Bacteroidota bacterium | reverse complement strand
CAGTTTTGCGCAGGCTATCAATATAGAAAGGCATTTTAAGCGGATGAAATCAAGGCAATTCCTTTTCAATACAGTTTTGGAACGCGGACATTTAGGATTTGAAAGGTGATCGTTGATTTTTTCTGTGCAACACTGTGCAAACCTTCGTGCCCTCAGTGGTTACAAACAGCCTGTCAGCCAGCTTCCTGTTTATTTTACTTTTGCTGATCTTTCCGCCAATCCCTGTCACACAAATCATTAAGCCAGGATTTTATTCAGGTACTTAAATTATTCCGCTACAGTAACAGTCTGTAATTTTATCAATGAAAAATTGCTCACAGTATTCTTCAGTGTTTGCTTATCAAACCAATATAGTATACGTTTACCCAAAAAATTGAAAACATGGATCTCTCAGTCTTACTTCAATCCAAATCAATAAAGCCAAAAGATAAAACAACACAAATCAGCGAAGCTTTACTCGCAAAAACAATCAGGGCTGAACAGTTGGTTGAAATTTCCGCTACTTTAAAAGATCCCGGTAAAGCAACCTGCATTGAAGCACTGGAATTTGCAACAAAAACACAACCACAACTGGCAGGCATAAACGTTTTTGAATTTGTAACTCAACATCTTTCTTCAAAAGCACCGAGAGTAAAATGGGAAAGCGCAAAAGTAATTGCAAATATTGCTCATTTATTTAAAACTAAACTCGATAATGCTATTAACGCCCTTCTCATAAATACCGAACATGAAGGCACTGTTGTGAGGTGGAGCGCCGCCACTGCTTTGAGCGCCATTCTTCAATTGAAAACAAATCACAACAATGAACTTGTTCCCACAATAGAAGCCATCATTAACCGGGAAGAGAAAGAAAGTATTCGCAAAATATACAAACAGGCATTAAAAAAATTGCAGTGACTTACCTGTTAACGACAATTGTTTTGCATCCCATATCATAAAAGCATCAGCAAGTCGTTACCTTTATACAGCAAACCAAACGCAGCATGTTCAGGCATATTGGCAAAACAAGAACTTTATCACATAATCTCAAAATCGCTTCGCTCTTATCGTTTGTTGCCGGCATTGTAAATGTTGCCGGATTTTTATCTGTACAAAAACTTACAACCAACGTAACGGGTCATTTTGCCTTTTTAGTTGATGAAGTATTTAAATTGAACTTCGTTGAGGCTGTTATATTTTTCCTGTACATACTGGCTTTCTTTCTTGGTTCATTTTTTTCCAATTTAATTGTAGAGATCATTTCGAGGAAGAACGACCGGTATATATACATCGCCCCCGCAATAGTTGAAATGCTGATATTAACCACCATTCCCTTCCTGGGAGAAAACATTATTCAACAACATCCCGACATTATCGCCTGCAGCCTGTTGTTTGCAATGGGTTTACAGAATTCACTGGTAACATCCATTTCCAGTTCGGTGGTAAGAACCACACATCTCACCGGCCTGTTTACCGACCTCGGGATTGAATTATCACAATTATTTTTTTATAAAACGCCTGAGCAGAAAAAGCAATTACTTTCATCTATCCGGCTACGGTTCCGGATCATAAGTTTCTTTTTTATTGGAGGCGTATTTGCCGGAGTATTTTATTCAAAAATAAAAATGTACGTGTTGCTGATTGCAGCCGGAACCTTGTTGCTTGGATTGATCTACGACAATATAAAATACAGGTTAATTACTTTAACAAGAAAACTCAGTAAAGAACTGGCTGAAATAAATCCTGATAACTAATCGGCTATTGTATCATTACCTGTTCAATTACACGAATGGTATCATCTGCAATATTTTTAAAGGAGAGGTTAGTTTTAAAATAGTGCAATACTTCTGCACTGAATTGTTCACGGTTAATGGCATGCAGGTTTTTGAAAATCTGAACTAATGCAGCTACATTTCCTGCAGGATATAATAACCCGGATTCCCCTTCCCCGGTAATTTTCCTGAACGAAGGAATATCGGTTACAATGGGAATGCAACCGCAGGCCATCGCTTCCAGTAAAGAATAGTTGGTTGCTTCCCTACTACTTCCTGAAATATAAAAGTCTGCTGCACTATACCAATATTCCAATTCATCGTGCGCTATTTTACCAACTAATTTTACTGCAGCTTTCAATTCTTTATTTTCTGAAATAATTTTTTCTACACGATTAATTTCACTTCCCGACTGATAAATCATATATAACCTGGCATCCGTATTTACATGCAGATATTCCTGGAAAGCCCTCAAAACTACCATTGGATTTTTTACAGGATCTAATCGGCCAACCCATAAAAAACTATATGTTCCGGAAACCCCGGTTTTTTGCCTGCTCGCAGTTTTGTCTTTTTTCTGAAAGTAAGTAGATGCTTCCAGAACTTCATTGCATTTATTTATGCTTTTAATAATTTTTGTATCTACCCATTCTTGTGCATCCTGCAGGGAAGTAAAAATATACCGGTCGATACATTGATCGGCTAATCGCTGACAAATTCTCCTTATCCCGGAAAATGGACGATCGTTATGTTGCTGTACAATGATCTTTACACGTTTTCCCAGCATCAGCTTAAGAAAAATTACCTGTAAAGGAAATATCATCCCTTCTACAATAATCACCTGGGGCGACTGCTTTTTGATATACCTGTGCGTTGTAAAAGGAATAAACCAGAACCGGTTTATGCTCCTGAAAAATGCATACGTAACATCATCCGCTTTTTCTATCCCTTCAAAATTGAGGTGTTTTACAAATTGGATATCGATCCTGTCTTTGATGAATGGAACAAATCCCAACGAAGGCGCATGTTTAGCCAATACCTGCTTCGGGTGATCATAATCGTTATGACAATAATATACAATGTTGATTACCTTAATCATTCAATTTATATCTGTGCGGAAAGATAATTAAATCCTTACTGTTTACTTTTGTATTCTTGCGGGCAACTAATTCAATGCAGACATCGTTTTAATAAGTCATATTACAGTAACTTTAATGCTGCATGAATAAGGTACTATTATTTAATCCCCGCAGTGCAAAATATAAACCGAGAATACCCAATTCCATTCTCAGTATTGCATCTTCCATTGAGGGAATATTTGAATATGTAATTGTAGATGGCAATCTTGAAAATGACCCATGGGATACCATCAACAACTACCTGCGCAGCGGCGAATTCCGATTTTTCGGTTGTACCTGTATGCCGGGTCCGCAATTGAAACAGGCAATTCCTTATTCAAAAAAAATTAGGGAAAATTATCCCGCAGTAACTATTGTCTGGGGCGGATATTTTGCATCCAACCAGCCAAAGGTTGTATTAGAATCGGGCTTTGTTGATTTTATCGTAAACGGCCCGGGAGAAAAAACTTTTCCTGCATTGTTACAATCGTTGTTACAAAACAAACCGTACGAACTCATCAATAATCTCATCTACTCATTCAACGGTAAGATCATAAAAACACCTAAAGATGAATTGTATGACCTGGACAACTTACCTGCATTGCCTTATGAAAAACTAAACAGTTTTTACCCGATTCAAAAATATCTTGGAAAAACTTATCTCGGTACAAAAACAATCGCCTATCATTCCAGCATGGGCTGCCCGTTTAAATGTTCTTTTTGTGCTGTTGTTCCCATTTACAATGCAAGATGGAGAGGTAAATCGGCACAATTAATTTACCAGGATATAAAATACCTGAAAGAAAATTTTGGAGGCAATGCAATAGAATTTCACGATAATAATTTTTTCGTTTCTGAAAAAAGAACAGTTGAATTCTCCCGTTTAATTAAACCCGAAAAAATGATCTGGTGGGGAGAAGGAAGAATTGATACTATTGATAAATATTCAGATGCATCGCTGGAACTGATGAGGGAAAGCGGGTGCAAAATGATATTCTTTGGGGCAGAAACAGGCAATGACGAGATCTTAAAAAAAATGGATAAAGGCGGAACACAAACCGCTGACGAGATCCGAACGTTTGCGGCCAGGATCGGGAAATTTGGAATCATTCCTGAATATTCATTTGTATTAGGAACGCCTGGCGATACTCCTGAACAGGTAATGAAGCAGATAGACCAGGATATTGCATTTATCAAAGAAATAAAACAGATCAATCCACAAACTGAGATTATCATTTATGTGTACAGTCCTGTACCGGCAGAAGGAAGTGAACTCTACAACAAAGTATTGGGAAGCGGATTTCATTTCCCGGAAAAACTGGAAGACTGGATTGCACCACAATGGGAAAATTTTGATCTCCGCAAAAATCCTTTAACACCATGGCTTACACCGGCCATGATTGATAAAATAAAAGATTTTGAAACAGTGTTGAATGGTTACTACCCAACGGTGTCGGATATCCGATTGAGTAGTACTAAAAGACAATTGCTGCGAAACATAGCTTCATTACGGTACAAAACCGGTATATATAAGAAACCATACGAACTAAAGGCGCTGCAAATTCTTTGGAAATACAGGCAGCCTGAAATTGAAGGATTTTAAATTTTCACCGTGCAGACAGTAATAAAACATATCGTTTCCAGAACTTACAAGCCGTTGGTGCAACAATATCTTTCCAAAACGAGGATCTATACTTATAAAGGTTTGAAGCTTACCATTCGTCCTGAAGTTTTTCATCCGGGGTTTTTTTCCAGTACACAATTGCTGTTACAGTTTTTACTTAAACAACCGGTAGATAAAAAAAATTTCCTGGAGCTGGGCTGCGGTAGCGGGCTTATTTCTATGGTAATTGCAGGGAAAGGAGCAAGGGTAACAGCCACCGATATCAACCCGATAGCAACAGCACAACTGATTAAAAACTGCAAACAAAATAATTGTTTGATACAGGTTATAGAATCAAACCTCTTCGGCAATATTCCTTTGCAACAATTTGATATCATAGCAATCAATCCTCCGTATTATAAAAGAAATCCGCAGCAACCAAAAGAGTATGCCTGGTTTTGTGGTGAAGATGGCAGTTATTTCTCCGGCCTGTTCTCATCGCTTGCTCAATACATGCATGATCAAACGAATGTATATATGATATTATGCGATGGTTGCGACATGGTAATGATCAATACATTTGCAGCAGGAAATGGATTTACAATGGACTGTGTATTTGAAAAAAGAAATTTAGTGGAGAAAAATTTTATTTTTAAAATCTCAAAAAAAACTTCCTGGTAGTTGCTGGATAATTTATACCATACAATTTCACGTTACCGCACTTTGCAAACAGACAGGATCAGTAGTTTACCTATTGTAATACTGATGCCCCACAGTTCCTGCAATTGCCGTTGTACAATGTGTGATATATGGAAAGGGAACAGCAACCTGAAGCAACTACAAAGAGAAGATATCAGTTCATTGATCATCTCCTTAAAAAAACTCGGTACCAGGCAGGTGCTGATGTCGGGAGGAGAAGCTTTATTGCACCCGGAATTTTTTACATTTTGCAGGATGTTGCGCAGTGAACATATTGCAGTAACCCTGTTGTCTACAGGACTTACCATAAAAAAATACGCTGCAGAAATTGCGGAACAGGTACAGGAGCTAATCGTTTCTCTCGACGGAGATGAAACATTGCACGACACAATCCGAAACATCCCGGGAGCTTTCCGGAAGATGAGTGAAGGAATAGCAGCTATTAAACAATTGCGGCCAGGCTTTCCTGTTAGTGGAAGGTGTGTGATACATAAACAGAATTTTCGTAAATGGCACAGTATTGTGGATACAGCCAGGCAAATAGGGTTAGACAGTATCAGTTTTCTTCCTGCCGATATCAGCAGTCATGCATTTAACCGTGAAGTGTTGTGGACAGAACCTCGTCAAAACGAAATAACCATTTCCCGGGATGAATTGCCTGAACTGGAAGAAACAATTGAAAGCCTAATTGCTACCTATACAAAAGATTTTGACAACAGGTTCATATTAGAATCGCCCGGGAAGATGCGAAACATTTATTTCTATTATGCAGCGCAGTACGGACTCAATGATTTTCCCTATAAAAAATGTAATGCGCCCTGGGTGTCGGCCGTAATTGAACCGGATGGAGCCGTGCGTCCCTGCTTTTTTCATGATGTTATCGGCAATATTCATCAACAACCGTTTCATGAAGTACTGAATGCATCTCCCGGATTAACCTTCAGGAAATACCTGGATATTGACAAGAATGATACCTGTAAAAAATGTGTTTGCTATTTACATCTTCATCCCACAACCAACCCGGTAAAAAAAATCCTGCAATGAAGAAAGTATTGATCACACATTCCTACTTTCTCCGTTTCGATCCAAAGCAATGGGCCACTGCGAAGCCGTATGCACCGTTGGGAACATTGTATGCTGCAGCCGTTTTAAAAGAAGCCGGGTTTCCTGTTGCATTTTTTGATACGATGTTTTCGCAACAAGCCTCAGAAATAATTCCTGTTTTGCAAAAAGAAAAACCGGAGCTTTTTGTTTTGTATGATGACGGCTTTAACTACCTCACAAAAATGTGCCTCACCAATATGCGAGAAGCTGCTTTTGAAATGATACGCCGGGCGAAAGCAATGAATTGCAGGGTTATCATATCAAGTTCAGATTCATCGGATCATTTTGAAAAATATCTTGACAATGGCGCTGATTTTATTATCATCGGTGAAGGCGAAGCAACATTGCAGAAACTTGCAATAGCCATCAACCAATCTCAACAGGATTTTAGTACAATAGACGGCATTGCTTTTAAACAAAATGGCAATACCATTAAAACAAAACGGGCCGCAGTATTGAAAGACCTCGATGCACTTCCTTTTCCTGCATGGGACATGATTGACCTTGCTCCCTATAAAAATATGTGGATGAAAAGCAGCGGCTATTTTTCCATGAACATGGCCACCACAAGAGGCTGCCCTTTTAAATGTAACTGGTGTGCGAAACCTATTTATGGAAACAGGTATAATTCCAGGTCACCGCAACATGTAGTAAAGGAGTTGAAAATGCTGAAAGAAAAATTCAACTATGAGCACATTTGGTTTTGCGACGACATTTTTGGATTGAAACCAGGATGGATACATGAGTTTGCTAATGAGCTTGAAAAAGAAAAATTAAAGTTACGATTCAAGATACAGGCAAGAGCCGATCTGCTCGGCGACAAACTGGAGATCAGTGCGCTAAGCCGTGCAGGATGTGAAACGGTTTGGATGGGTGCTGAAAGCGGATCACAGAAAATCCTGGATGCTATGGACAAGGGTACAACGATTGAACAGATTGAAACATCCACAAAGCTGATGCGGGCTTATGGAATTAAACCCTGCTTCTTTATACAGTTTGGATACCCGGGCGAAACAAAAGCAGATATCAATCTCACGATTAAAATGATCAATCGTTTGTTGCCGGATGAATTGGGTATTTCCGTTTCCTATCCATTACCGGGAACAGTATTTTTTGAAAATGTAAAATCCGAGCTGGAACAAAAAGCAAACTGGTCAGACTCAGATGAACTGGCGCTTATGTTTCGCAATACTTATCAACCTGCATTTTATAAGCAATTGCATCGGTATGTACATAAAACTTACCGCAAGCATATCGCCTATAACAACATAAAAAAATTATTTACGCAACCGTTCAAATCCAACAGGCTTGTTTTGAAGAAGGCGCTATCATTACTATACTATGCGCCCTCATCCTTACTCAATAAACTAAAATTACAACAGCTCGAAAAAGCCTGATGCATACCTCGTCTTCCATAACAAATGAACAACAGGCTTCTGCAGCATTTTCTGCACAGGCGCCTGAATTTGATGAATTGTATGGAAAGGATAAGATTGTACAGTACAAACGGGATCGTGTACACGCACATACATTATCGTTACTACCGGCACACGCAAACATTCTTGAACTGAATGCCGGTACCGGGGAAGATGCCATTTTTTTTGCAAGAGCCGGACATACCGTTCATGCAACAGATATCTCTGAAGGGATGCAGCAACAATTAAAAGCAAAAGTGGAGCAGGCGGGCCTCTCAGAAAAGATATCTACTGAATTATGTTCTTTTACTTCATTAGAAAACCTTGCATACAAAGGTCCGTACGACTGTATCTTTTCCAATTTCGCAGGATTGAATTGTACAAATGAGATGGAAAAAATCCTTCTTTCATTTGATACCTTGTTGAAACCGGGCGGTGCTGTTGTGATGGTTGTACTTCCTTCCTTTTGTTTATGGGAAACCTTACTGGTATTCAAGGGAAAATTTAAAACGGCATTCAGAAGATTTTTCAGTAGTAAAGGCAGAAAAGCAAAAGTGAACGGAATTCCGTTTATGTGCTGGTATCATTCTCCCAAAAAACTGGTGCACCTGATGAAAAACAAATATGCGCTTACTGGTTTGGAAGGATTGTGTACGATTGTTCCTCCGTCATATATCGAACATTTTGCAGAAAAATATCCAAAACTTTTTGCTTACCTCGTACAAAAGGAAAATAAATTCAAGGCATCCTGGCCATGGAAATACATCGGGGATTACTATATTATTTCATTCCGAAAGAAATAGCTACGCAAATAAATTTTCTGCTACAGCAACACTTTCGGTTTTACCTACATCAACCCATTTATCGCCGGTATGATCAAAACCCAGAATAGCATGTTCTGCGGCAAGATCTAAGTACGTATCCATGATAGAAAATTTTCCCGTTTGCCGGATCAGGGAAAATATTTCCGGTTGATAAATTACAACACAACTATAGGCATAAGGCTGCAGTGTTCTTCCGGGAATAACAATTTTTTCTTCGCCGGTTTTGTTATTGCGCCAGCCACACATGCGGTAATGTTCATCAAGTAAAACATTGCGGGAAGTATTTCGCTTGGTTACACCATAGGTAATTAATGGCTGATGCTGCAGATGATATTCAAGTAAGCGATGTATGTTAAGATCTGTGAGTACATCTACATTCAACGACAGGAAAGGTTCAGCCGGATCAAATAATGCTTTTGCTTTCAGCAATCCGCCACCTGTTTCCAATACTTCAGCCGATTCATCACTGATAACGATATTACTTCCCCACCCTTTATTGTCCTGTATCGCTTTGATAATCTGATCGGGGAAATGGTGCACATTTACGATTACATCATAAATATTGAATTGTTGCAGGTATTCAACATTTCGTTGCAACAATGATTTCCCATTTACTATAGCCAATGCTTTCGGATGTAAATCCGTCCAGGGTTTAAACCTTGTTCCCAATCCCGCCGAAAAAATTATTGCTTTACGTATGCTCATGAATTACTTACATTGAATTCGCTTTCAATAAAATTAAAGATTCTTCAACCAGTTTTCTTTATTGGTGTGATCTACTTCAACTTTTACACCGAATTTATTTCTTAAGTGCCTGGCCAATGCATCCGCTGCGTACACGCTTCTGTGCTGGCCGCCGGTGCAACCAAAATTTATTGACAAATTTTCAAAACCGCGTTTAATATACTCTTCAACTGAAATATCAACGATGTTATACACATTGTTTAAGAAGTCGGGCATTTTTGTTTCCTGTTCAAGATAATCTTTCACTGCTTTATCCTGGCCGGATTGTGTTTTGTATTGTTCAATTCTTCCCGGGTTCAGCAAACCGCGGCAATCAAAAACATAACCGCCTCCATTCTTTGTATTATCTGCCGGGTAACCAGATTTCAGGTAAGAGAAACTTTTAATTGAAACCAGCAAAGCTGTAGTGTCACTGGCTTTCACCGGCGTAAACTTTGCAATCACATCATCATCCACGCACAACAGCAATAGTCTTTCAAATTCCGGAAGCGTGATGCCGAATGTTTTATTTTGTATAAACCATTTCAGGTTACGCAATGCAAGCGGAATGCTCGTTAAAAAATGAGCTTTTCTTTCAAACAAACCACGGAAACCGTAAGCGCCAAGCACCTGTAACAATCTTATGAGTACATAACCATTGTATTGACTTTCAAACCTTGATCTGTCTACAGGTTTTTTTAATAAAGCATCTACACAGTCCATGTAGTAATACAATAATTTCGTTTTCCATTCATCGTCAAGATCAGCTTTAGCCTGCCATAGTAAAGACGCAACATCATATTGCAATGCGCCTTTCATTCCACCCTGGTAATCTATAAATTTTACTTCATCATTTTGTATCATGATGTTACGGCTCTGGAAATCACGGAACATAAAATATTTATGATCTACATGTGAGAGATAAGTAGCCAATGCTTCAAAATCGTCGATCAGTTTTTCTTTGTCGTAAGGAATTTTTAATGTGTCTAGAAAATAATATTTAAAATATAACAGGTCGGTGAGGATGGCTCTCTTTCCAAATTCTTTACTGGTGATGCACCAGTCGTATTGTAATCCTTTATCCCCTACAATTTGCATGTGTGCCAGTGCGCTAAGACTTTTCCGGAAAAGGGAGAACACATGATCTGTATGTCCTTCTTTCTCCAGTACCTGTAACAGCGATGTATCACCAAAGTCTTCCTGGATATAAATCGTAGCGGTATTATTTACAGCAATTATTTGAGGTACCGGTACATTGGCCTGTTTAAAATGATTACTGAAGTTTATGAATGTATTGTTCTCAGCAATATTATTATTGTACGTAGCGATAAAAGTTTTATCATTTGTGTGTAAGCGGAAATAAATCCTGTCGCTTCCGCTTTGTGGCAATTTATCGATCCCAACAGGGTCCATTTTAAAATGCGATACAAAAAGTTTCTTTACTTCTTCTGTTATGTGCTGCATCATTAATTAATTGCGCCAAAAATAATCGATTTTAGGCAGCACATAAAATACAATGCTATTATAGAAAATTGTACTTATTAATTAATTGAAATAACGGGTTATTACTGCAAATAACATTTAATACAAAAACCCGGTAGTACACCGGGATTTGCATTATTCACCTTCAATTTCATTTCTGGTTTTATGCCAGGGTTTAATATGTGCTCCATCCATTTTTACAATTCTGGGAATGAATTTTCCTAAAATATCAACCAGTGCTTTTTGAGATTGCATTACCGCTTCAATATTCTTGTAAGCGAATGGCGCCTCATCTACTCCGCCGCCAATTAATTTCACTTCATGTTTTTTTAATTCATCCTTCAATGCGTTCAATATAATGGACCCCATTGCAGCGGTTCGGCTAAGTCGTCTTCCGGCACCATGCGAAGCAGAATTGATGGAAGCCAATTCGCCTTTACCTTTTACAATAAATCCCGGAGCCGTCATACTTCCCGGAATTATTCCCAATACATTTTTACCGGCAGGTGTTGCACCTTTTCTATGAACGATCACTTCCTTTTCATCAAGCATTTCTTTCCAGGCAAAGTTGTGATGATTCTCTACCCGCTTCACCGGCTTACGTCCGAGTTGCCTTGCAATTTTATCATGAATTACAAGATGACAGGCAGCCGCATAATCACCTGCGAGATTCATAGCCAGCCAATATTCTATTCCCTCCGCTTCTGTCATCGAGAGCCAGGCCAGGTTGTTTGCTTCTCCCGGTAACCGTCTTTTCTGTTTTGCGATCTTCGTGTAATGGTGAGCGATATTAGCGCCCAGAGCTCTTGACCCTGAATGCGACAACAGGCCAAGATAATTTCCCGGACTGATGCCGAGTATTTCATCTTTTTTTGTAATCTCAACAACACCGAATTCAACGAAGTGATTTCCTGATCCTGAGCTTCCCAATTGTTTAGCGGCCCTGAATTGTAAAGGCTTCAATATTTTAATTTCATTGAAGAGATGGCTATCCATGATTTCGTGATTGGTTGCATTTTCAAATTGTTTCCCGCTTCCAAACAACGTTGCTTCATTCAGCTCTCTTGTAAAATAATTTTCTTTCTGCTTCAGTTCCGCCGGGTTGATATCAAATACCGACAAACACATTCTGCAGCCGATATCTACACCCACGCCGTATGGGATCACTGCATTTTCAACAGCGAGCACACCTCCTATCGGTAACCCGTAGCCGTGATGTGCATCGGGCATCAGGGCGCCTCCCACGGCAACAGGTAATTTAGCCGCCTGGTACATCTGATTCATTGCCCCCGGCTCTATATGTTCGCTACCAAATACATTGAATTGAATTCCCTGTTGGTTCAGGGATACTTCAACACCTTCAGCTTCCGGTTTTGGTAATAGCTTTTCAGCGATCGGCGCCAGTACCGGATCGTTTGCATATTCAATCGGTGCATCAAGTACGTTTTTAAGTACCACCAAAGCTTCTTGCAGCGTTTGATGCCTGTACTGTTTCTCCAGTATATTTTTTGCCAGGCTTATAACCGGTCCTTCCGGATATCCCAGTGTTCTTAATTGTTTTCCTGTTATTTTTAATTTTGCCATCGTGTTTCTTTTTTTTTGCATTACTGATATCGTAATGCCGATCATTCATTTTTTTAGTTTAGCTGGTTGGCTGTTCGCCTGAATCCAATTACTTCTATTCGGTCTGCTTCTGTGGCTTTTTCGTGCTGGTTGGCAATAGATGCAACTGTCATTGGTTCAGTAATTATTGTATTAAATCCTAAATGATGGCTCAGCCTTTGTGCTTTAGCGATACTTAATTTTCCAAATTCATATTTTGCAATAAGCCTGCCTTTTCGCAACAGGGCCGTATCTATCATTGATATCGGGTGATTAAACGTGCAGATCACCTGTACATTTAAAAAATCTGAAAGTAGTCCATCAGAAATGTTCAGGAGATTGGAAACAGCCGAATCGCTGTTCATTCTTCTGTCCATGATAACATTCTCAGCATCTTCAATGATGAGTACACTATTCGGATTGTCTATCAGCAGCTCCATAAATTCGGGGTGCATAATATTTCCTGCAAGTGATGGCGACAAAAACAACACTCTTTTTTTTAGTTTACCTACTAAGTAACGCAGGTAAGTTGTTTTTCCTGTTCCCGGCAATCCGTGCAAGAGCACAATACCTTTATCATTTTTTTTCGACAACCTTGTTTGAACCAGGCGATCTGTTTCCAGGAAATCATCTTCATAATACAATTCCAGGTTCAGCTTTGTTTTATTGATCTCAATGCTTTTGAGTTCGAGTCCGTAGCTACCTTTTGAAACCAGGTTTATTTCAAATTCTTTTTTCTTCTGTCGTTCCTTAAACCGGCTGATCTCTTTGATCAATGTGTTGGCCATGTCAACATCTTCCTCCGCATATAATAATTCACAATAAGCGCCATCGAATTCCAGCATACATTTTTCCTTCAATACGATCAGCAAAATATCATTTTCAACTTTTCCTTTTTTACGATTGAAATCAGCACTCCGGAATCTTCCCTCGATGACATCATTGTATTCCGACTCTATATAGGCAATTGCTTTTTCCGCATGCACACCTGTTAACAGTATCACACTGGGTATTTGTTTATAGCGGTGCATATAAAATGATTTACTATCGAGGTACGAATTCCCGAATAGTGGTGTAGTTATATCAATTTGTTGATTTGTTTCCATTTTCTTTTTATTTGAGGTTGCTGTTAACAACCCGTGTTCATTATTATTTTTCCAGTACAGGGTTTTAAATACCGGCGCCCTTTCCGGCACCGGTATTAATTTAAATTGCCTTGCCTGGCGAATCCCACAACCGTAGCAGGTGAAGCGACAGGCTGCGCCCGAAATTCAGCCAGGTTTTTTGCAAGTGCTGCAGCCCAGCCATAATCGTTGGCACCGTGAAGGATAAAGCAATAGTTGTGTCCTACTTCGATTATCCGTTGCTGTTGTAATACCAATACTGTATTGTTGAAAAACAATTCAGCAGCTTCATGGTCGTAAAATGAATACTGGTAAAATGAAGCAGTTGAATTTTCGTATTGTTCTTTTACATATCGCAATACCTGTGTTGCATCCAGATCGCCGATAAATTTTATTGAAGGGATTGCGCTAAACTCAAGGGCATATAAAAATTTCACATCTATAAAGTGATCTTTAAACAGCGCCTATGTTGCGTATTTTCTCCTGTTGAATATGCTCCTGAACATTTTTATTTTTTTTCTTTTTACTAATGATTTATTTCCTCTGCCAGATGACTGCCCGTGGCTATCTGCAGCCAGGGCAAGCAATCTTATCAGCAGGATGATCAATAAAAATTTCATTGTTGTATCGTTGTAGCCGAAAACAAAAAGCCCGGCTGGGTTATTAATCCGACCGGGCTTACAGGCGTTGATACCTTCCTACTTACGCGGTCGCTTATTTATTTTACCATTAAACATAGTACTCCCTGTTCGGCTATGTTGATAACCGATACCTGTAGCAGTAGTATAAATGGATTTTCTTAGTTGCATCACTTTACTTTTTTACTGACAATAAAAAACCCCAACTTATTGTCGGGGCTTTTGAAATCAGTTGGTTTTGGTAATTTATGATACCGCATCCCATGCCCCGGTAAACAACAGATATCCTGCTTTTACTTCGCGAATATGTGAAAAAAATAGTGGCATGTGCTACGTTATTTGTTTTGTTTAGAACACAAAGATGATATTATTTTTTTTAATTGTCCAAATTTTTTTTAATATTTCTTTAGCGAGTTACATAATTCCATTCATACAATGCAGTGCCGGTGTGGGTTTTGTTGATGTAATTGCGTTAATACGGTAACGTCAAATACACCACATCTTTTTTGATACTGCTCATGTGTGCTTCACTTAAAAAATAATCATTCCCGTGCAGCCATTCAAAACTTTCTGACCAAAGCATTGTCTTCTTTAAAAATTCGAGTTCCCATGACTGACTGATGATGATGGTTGTTTCTTTTACATTGCCGATAAGAAAATCTTTCAGCTTATCATCGAACCAGGGTATGTAATAAATAAAATTGAGCACTTCTTCATCGGTTGCGCTTTCCTGGCTATGGCAATGACATGCAGTTTTTTTTGCACGACGGTGCAATGCAATTGTTTTATTAATGGTGCGATAAACGATGTCAACCAGGTAATCTCTTGTAATTGCTTTCATATTGTAGTAATTTTTATTAGAGATAACATTGAAACGGTGCTTAAAATAATTTCCCCTGTCGTCCCGGCACCCTGAATAAAGTTCTGTCGAGACTCCATTCCTCTGCATTCATATTATACAGCTTTCCGTATTTCTTATATTGCTGTGCTACCATTTGTGCAATACTTCCTTCGCCCCGCATACGCACACCCCAACGGCTGTCGTTTACCTTACCGTCATGACTTTGCTCTATCAGGTGCCATACTTTATCTGCATGGTTCGGAAAATTTTTATACAGCCAGTCGTGAAACAAAAATTTTATTGCACCATTCAACCGTATAAAAGTGTAGGCCGTAAATGTGGCGCCATGATCGGCTGCTGCTTTCATGATCCGTTGCATTTCATGTTCATTTAGTCCGGGAATCATCGGCCCCATCATAATGCCCATACGAACACCCGATTTACTCAGCTCTTCAATTACTTTTAATTTCTGTTTGGCTGTAGTTGTTCTTGGCTCCATCATGCGCCGCAATTCTTCATTAAAAGATGTAATGGAAACCATAGCTGAAACAATATTTTTCTTTCCCATTTCCTGTAACAGATCTTTATCTCTTAATATTCCTGAATTCTTCGTAAGTATGCCAACGGGTTGATTGAATTCATTGCATACTTCCAGCAGGCTTCTGGTTAACCGGAATTTTTTTTCTGCAGGTTGATAACAGTCCGTATTGCCACTCAGCATAATGGGTGTTGCGTCCCATTTCGGGTTCAATAAAAACTTTCGTAACAGTTGTGCTGCATTTTTCTTTACGATGATCTTTTGTTCAAAATCCAACCCGGCGCTATATCCCCAGTACTCATGCACATTGCGGGCATAGCAATAAATGCAACCATGTTCGCAACCGGCATAAGGATTCATGCTATAACCCATACCCACATCTTTGCTCTCCACTTTATTTACAATTGTTCTGGATTGCTGCTCTATAAACTGTGTAGGTACATCCGGCTCCTCCCAATCATCAACTGCTTCTGTATTTTCCCTGGTAGATTCATTTTTAATAAATTTATTTTTATAATTGAATTGTGCACCGCGGCCAAACTTGTATTGTGTTTTTTCTTCCTGTTCAACAGAAGAAATTTTGTGGTGGTCCTGTTTAAGTTGTTGCATCTGCAATTGATTTCATCGGTTAACTACATTTTTGAATCATGCCATCAGGTCATTGCATGCTTCATCAGCAAAATTGTTTTGAAAAAGGAGATGAATGTGAAAGCACCCTGTACAGCAAACAACACTGATTCATTCCCTAATCCTGAAGCATCCTTATAAATTCTAAAATAATTCTCCCTGCTTTGTTGATGTGGTTTGTAAAAGCAGGTTCTGAAATTCAAATCTTCCTGCAACCCTGTACTGTAATTCACCTGCAGGGCGCTTTAATAATAGCATCGCATCTGCAATAAAGCGACCGGTAAAATGACGGTGCCTATATTCGAGCCATCCTTTTTCATATTGCCAGGGTTGCAATTTTCGGGCAATGGTAATATGTGGTTCAGGCATAAACCAGGGCTTATGATCATTGTCGGGCTTCATCAATCGCTGCGTTTCCGTTCTTACCTGCTTTACGAGATCCTGGATCGGAAGTTTTGAAACCACGTTGATGAAAATAGTATGTGAAGGAAAACTTCCGAAGTCTTTCAATTCGATTTTAATTGGATGGAAACCCATTGCCACAGCTTTCAATCTTTGTACAATCCGCTCTTCCATCATTTCATACTGAACAAAATTTACTAAAGTGAGATTCGGTTTTAAATGAAGGGGAATATTCGTTTTATACTTCTCCGCAAATTGTTCTTTCACATGCATGATCTTATTACGTAATTCTTCATGTGGATTTAACAACAGTGAATATTCATACATCCTGTATCCCGGAATTGCCTGTATGCTGTTTTTCATAACATCTGATTTAATGTGAAACATCCGGTACCGGAGCCATGTTCAGGTGTACAACGGCTGGCTTCTTCAGTAACAGCGGTAAAAAATTTTTCAGCCTGTGATTTTAGTATAAATTTACTAAATATTTTAGCATTTCAAAAATAATTTTATGGAGGTTGAAAAATTCTATCCGGCGGGTAATAATGCCCGGAGCCGGCACTCTTTTTATAGCTCCGCTTTTAGCACTAACCGGGAAGACAGGGCCATGGCTGGTCAGTTTGAGAATGGAATTGACCTGAATGAACTTTTCATACGGAATAAACCCTCAACTTTTTTTATGCTGGTAACGGGGAGCAGTATGTGCAAGGCCAATATTGATGAAGGAGATATATTGGTTGTAGACAGGAGCATTAAAGCCCGCAGCGGAAGCATAGTAATAGCGGTTGTGGAAGGCGACATGCTATTAAGAAGACTGGAAAAAACAATGAACAAAACAAGGTTGATTGCAGAGTCGGCAAAAATTGCTACAATGGAAATGTCCGATTTAAATGAATTGCAGGTTTGGGGTGTAGTTACATTTGTAATAAAGCAGGTTGGATAGCTTCCTTGTAAATGGATACAGTTGATCAGTATGGTTTGCAGATACGCTAAAACAATTGAAGATCATCTCTTATAAAAAAGTTCTCAGTATTAAAAAATACATTGCCTGTATCAACAGGAGGTGAATGGCGAATTTGTTCTGTTTATTAAAAGCAGCATAATGGAAGTCGAGTAACAGTAATGCACAAACGATGTACAGGCAGGCATAGTTGTAAAATGGTACAATGCCTCTTTCCCACTGCCACCAACCCAACCTTCCTGCTACCGGTTCAATGAGCCAGCCCAGGAATACGGCAATGGTTGCGGCGTCGAACATGATGGACATAGCCTTTAAAGTGGGGCGTACGGTGTTTGATTCGGGTGGAATCTTATCCAGTATCTTCGTGAGCATGGTTTGAATGGTAACGCCGGCGCAATACACAATGATGAACCAGTGAATACCTATTACCAGCGGCACATCGTTAACTGAAGGACCAAGCACATTGCCAAACCTGAAATCGCCGGTTTTTGTTGCCACCAGTCCGTATGTCATACCGGTTAAAATACACAATGCTACAAATAACAACATACTTCCGTTCAAACCTTTTTGTGTGTACAGCAGCAGCACAAACATGATCAGGAGATTCAGCGGCATGGTAATTACAAGACGGGTGCCATGAAAATACAGCAATCCAACCAGGCTGGCTGTGTGCAGCAGAATGGCGATAATGGTAGCAACCTGGTTCCTGGATATAGAATTAGCGTTAATACTTACCGGATTTAATGTTCGCAGTAAAATTAAGCGTGATTACCGAATATAAAAATGCATTCTTATTCAGAAGCTGTGGACATGTAGCTTGTGCGGAAACAGTAAGTCAGTCTTTAGAAATGTGTTTTCATATATGCTTCAATACGGGGCAAAGCAATGATAAACCAGGAAGTAAATAAAGCAGGGCGTTGAGCAATTTGTTCCCGGATTTCATCAAAAGAAATATAGCGATACTGTTGTACTTCCTGTTCGTTGGGCTGGATTCCCCCTTCATATCTTCCAACAAAAACATGATCAAATTCATGTTCTGTTAAGCCATTTTCAAATACTGATTTGTAGGTGAAACTGAATGCCGGCGTAAGTTCGGTATCAAAACCCATCTCTTCTGCCAGGCGGCGGTGTGCGGCTGTTGCCGTTTCTTCTCCCGGAGCCGGGTGGCTACAACAGGTATTGGTCCATAAACCGGCACTATGGTATTTATCCCCAGACCGCTGTTGCAATAATAATTCACCTGCCGAATTGAATATGAAAATACTGAAGGCCCGGTGAAGCAATCCTTCACGATGAGCCGCCATTTTTTCCATCGTACCAATGGCAACATCCTGTTCGTTTACGAGAATAACTTCTGACAATATGCGGAATTTAAAAATACACTGTAAAAATATCCATTTGGTGGCAACCTTTTATTAAAACAGGAATGGATTCAGTTGTAAATAAGTATCCTACATGCTTACAAACTTGTAGTTGTTTACATTTTTACAGCTTGCTCCTTCAGCAACTTACGGGCAAAATGAATGCGGCTTTTAATGGTACCAAGCGGTTCATTCAGCATATCAGCTATTTCATTGTATTTATATCCATCAAAATACATCTGGAACGGATAGCGGAATACATTGGGAAGCCGGTGAACCGATGACTGTACTTCCTTTAACCGGATGTTGGATTCGGCCATGTTGGGAACAGCCAACTGCATTTTGTCGAGCAGGTATTCATTGGGACTGTCGTCAAAAATTACCTTATGCCTGCTTTTCCGGCGGTAGTTATTAATGAAGATATTCCGCATGATGGTGTACATCCAGGCTTTCACATTGGTACCATCGTTGTACTTATCCCTGTTGGCCAGCGCTTTATACAATGTTTCCTGCAACAGATCTTTAGCGGCCTCATTGTCTCTCGTAAGGGTGAAGGCAAATGGCCTCAGGAAATCTGAGCTGCTAACCAGCAATTCGTTGAATTCAGTGGTTGACATTTTGTTTAACTTTTATGTGCATAAAATTAAACAAAAATCTGAGCCCACAAAATATTATTCTGTTAAAGTGATGAGCGGTATTATTTCAATTGTGAAATATAGTCGACGGCTTCGGTAAAACTTTTCAGTAAAATAAATGGGGGGCGTAGCTTTTTCTGGTAAGCCGAAGTAAATCTGCCGGATAGAAGGAAGGGAGTATTCCTGAACTTTTTTGTTGCCGTTGTAATGAATTTATCGATATTAAAACCTGCGCCAACAGTGGTGATGTGCGTATAAAGATAATCGGGCTTTTTCAGGTTCACCAGGTATTCAACGTCATTAAGCGGCACGTCACTTCCAAGGTAAATTACATTGGTACCATGGGTTTTCAGCAGGAAATTAATAAATAATAATCCAAGTTCATGGTGTTCGCCTTCGGGTAAGAACAGGAGAACGGTTTTCTTTTTGCGGGCGATAGTATTTGCAGACTCAATACCTACAATTAGTTTTTGGCGGATGATATTGGAAACAAGATGTTCCTGTGCCGGGTTGATATGGTTGGTTTGCCACAACACGCCTATTTTATCCATAAAAGGAAAAATAAGTTGCGTTATGGTTCTCTCGATTCCTCTTACAAGTATGAAATTGGAAAGCACATTTTCAAAAGCCGGCATATCCACATCGATCATGTGTTTGATCAGTTCATTTACCAGTCGCATTTCCTGTGCATCCGGCTGGGTTAATGAAAGAATTTTGTCGTTGATCTGTGCCTGGCTCATCTTATCAATATGAGAGATCTTAAAGCCAAATTTATTCAGCAGGGCAATGTTGAGTACTTTCTTAAGTTCCTCGTTACTGTAGTAGCGTATATTCGTAAACGTTCGGTTTGGTTTCAGCAGGTTGTACCTTTGCTCCCATATTCTTAATGTGTGGGCCTTGATGCCGGATAAATTTTCAAGGTCTTTTATCGTAAACTGATCCATGCCGGTTGTTTATTGGAACAAGATAACAATTCCGGTGATAAATTGTTTAACAGTTACAGCAAAATACTAATCAGGAATTATACAATTCAGGCCCACGATGGGCGAGCCGGAAGGTTGCTGAAAACTTTTTGTGGAAGATGAGTTGATGGAAATACGATACACCATGCAGTTAAAAAAATAATCATACTATCTGTGTACAAAGATGCATGTTTCCTGTACCAGATCTCTAATGCTCCCTTATACGGATGAATGTCGGCATACATTTGCTTTGGATCTTTTGCATTCGACAGAATCTTTTCTTCATCCCTGAAAATAAGTGAGCCGATACCGGTGATGCCTGGCTTTGATTCATAAATACGAGCCTTCACTTCATCACTGTATAAATTAAAACTCACATCCATCAGCGGACGGGGGCCAACAATGCTCATATCTCCTTTTAATACATTAATGATCTGCGGCAACTCATTGATCTTACTGATCCGTAAAAATTTTCCAAATGCCGTTACCCGTGGATCGTTGCGGAGTGTGAAGGCGCCGGTTCCCATATTCGGACTATTCTTCAGCATCGTGGCAAATTTCCAGATATAAAATGGCTGATTCCGGTAACCAATTCTTTTCTGAAAATAAAATACTTCATGCTCTCCGGTAAATAATAAAATGATAATGCAGGGTATAAACACCGGCAACAACAGCACCAGTGCCAGCAATGAAAGTATGATATCGATAAGGCGTTTTAAAAGTTTGTACATATTAGGATTAAAGTCGGCAATTACTACCGTTAATGGTCCTGCTCCTTCAATATTAAATCAATAAACAGTTTTGATCATATCTGTTACTCCTTTCATTTCTGCATCGGTGATGTAGGTTGAACAAGGTATGCTCAAACAGTGTTTATATACAAAATCAGACCGGTCTGTTTTGTTGTAGTAAATATTCCCAGTAAACATAGGAAGCTGGTTCATCGGAACCCAGAAAGGGCGGCTTTGCATTTTATGATCATTCAGCACTTTCAATACTTCTCTTTGTTTGGTTGTTTTAATGGTAGGCAGCCACCAGTTTGGATGTACGTCTTCACTTACTTCCTGGAATTCTATATCGCCTGTATTCGCCAGCTCATTTTTATAAAATGCAATGATCTCCTTTTTGCGTGTAAGGAAGCCCGGTAGTAGTTCCATCTGGGCAACACCCATGGCAGCGGCTACATTTACCAGGCGGTAGTTATAACCAATTTCATCATGAATATATTCAAACGGATCGCTCTTCGCCTGCGTGGTTAAGTGTTTGGCTTTTTTAGCCAGCACTTCATCGTTGGTTACAATCATTCCGCCACCGCCAGTTGTAATGATCTTGTTGCCATTATAACTGAAAGTGCCCATCAGTCCGAAACTACCGACATGTTTTCCTTTATAATAACTACCCAGCGCCTCTGTTGAATCTTCTACCACAATTAAGTTATGTTTTGAAGCAATGGCCATGAGCCTGTCCATATCACAGATATTCCCCAACACATGCACCGGCATGATTACAGGAATTCGCTTATTGTCTTTTTTATGATAACATTGATTGTTGCGTTGTTCCGTTTCATTTTCCAGGAATGATTGCAGGAGATCGAGATCCATCTGCCAGTTTCTTTCATCTGTATCAATGAAAACCGGGTTGGCGCCCGTGTATTTTATAGCATTGCAGGTAGCGATAAATGTTACATTGGGTGTAATTACATAATCATCGGCGTTTACGCCCAACATCACCAGGCAAATATGAAGTGCGGTTGTTCCGCTGCTCGTGGCAACGGCATATTTTGTTCCGGCAAATTCAGCAGTCATTTTTTCAAACTGGTCAACATAACTACCAACACTGCTCACCCAACCTGTATCAAGACAATCTTTTACGTACTTCCATTCATTGCCACACATATTAGGACCAGATAATAAAAGCATAGCTATAATTTTTCGTTGCAAATGTAGTTAAAAATGAATGATCTGATTTTCTGAAAGCAGCGGAAGCGTAAGGCTAAAAAGAAAAAAGCGCATACGCTGCGCTTTCTGTTTTTCATTGAAACTGTAATGGCATTTTAAACAACCGGTATTACCTAGCTGTTCCTGAACTTAGCCGCAAAAGCGTCTGTAACAATGCCTGTTTTCAGCAATGTATAAATTTCATTCACCCCGTCGGGCACTCTTTTGGTAATGGTATAGCCGAGGGTGTTTTTAATCTTGTCGAAATTCACCCGGTAGTCTCTCGGATCTTCATTCATTTCTACATAATTCACTTTTACATTAGGCACAACTTTGCATACTTCGGAGATGATCATTCCCTTGTTATAATTTTCTTCTGTTGTTCCTACATTAAAAACGTTAGCTTTTACTTTTTCTTCCGGACTTTCCAATACCAGTACAACAGAACGAGCCAGGTCGTCTACATGGCAGTAGGGTCTCCAGAATTGTGCGCCCCATATTTCCTGTTCGCCATTAATGGTTGCGTTACGGGTAAATTCGTTTACGGTAAGATCGAAACGGATACGAGGTGAGAAACCATACACGGTGCTGAATCGCAAAGCAGTGCTGCACATGCGGGCATCTTTCCTTTCTTCGAGCAGATATTTTTCAAACTTCACTTTAAGTTCTGCATACAACGAAACAGGCCTGAGTTCGGATGTTTCAGTAACGAAGGAATCCGGATCGGGCATCTTGCCATAATTGCTGCAGGTGCTGGCAAATACAAAACGTTTTACCCCTGCTTTTTCTGCAGCTTCAAATAAAGCAACGCTGGCGCTCCAGTTGGTTTCGGTAGCTTCTTCGCTGTATTTCTTGCAGGCAGGATCGCCTACAATTGCGGCCAGGTGTGCAATGGCATCAATTCCCGGTAGTGCTGATTGTACATCTGCAGCATCCCGTATGTCGCCTTTTACAAATTCAAAATTCGGGTGCAGCATTACATCATACAATGAATCACCTCCAAACTTCAGGCTATCAAAACCTCTTACAGAAAATCCTTTGTTCAGCAACTGGCGCACCAGTACGGAACCTATATACCCAGCAGCTCCTGTAACCAATACCTTCATGTTTTTCTTTGTTTTAAATTTTTAGTAAACCAGATTAATATCGTCTTAATTTCGGATGTGCATTACAGTTATTATAGGCTCTTACACACTCCTGTTCATGATCCTCGACGGGTTTCCCACCACGGTTTCATTATCTCCCACATGCTTAACCACAACAGCACCTGCACCAATCATCGCATTTTTCCCAACGCTTATTCCCTGCCTGATAACGGCACCGGCGCCTACATACGCTCCATCACCAATTTGTACATTGCCGCATAATACAGCGCCCGGTGCAATGTGAGCAAATTCTCCGATTTTACATTCGTGTTCTATGATGCAACCGGTGTTGCAGATCGTTCCGTTCCCGATAATAGCCAGGGGATTGATACAAACCGCCGCACTGATCATCATTCCATACTTACCCAACTGAGCGGATTCATCAATGATGGCCGAGGGATGAACTGCATTTACAGGATACCGTTGTATTGCCTCAAAATGACGAAATACTTTTTTGCGGATGGCATTATCGCCTACCGAAATGAAAAAATCCTGTTGCATTATTTTTTCTGTTGCTTCCGGGGAAATTTCATTCCCGAAGTAAGCGAGGTTAAACGGGTTGTTTGCCTTCGCTTCAAAATCGCAATACCCCGTAACGGTTTTACCGGCGGCACGTAAAATGCCGTACACTACAAAAGCATGACCGGAGTAACCTATCAGGATCATAAAATGAATGTTTGCAGGTTCAGTTTCGGCAACAGGTAAAGAATAACACTATCTGCCTGAAAAATCTGCTGCGAAATTACTATAATGTATCCTATAATTTTTCCAATGCCTGCAAATAGGCATTAATTACAATTTGTTTGTCGTATTCACGCATCACTTTTTCCCTCGCCTTCTTTCCCATTTCTTCTCTTTTTGCGGGCGACAGCAAGCACATCTTCTTCATTTTTTCCGCCAGGTCTCTACTATTGCGTACTTCGCATAAGAACCCTGTTTCTCCGTCATCTACAATTTCCCGGCAGCCGGTAACATTGCAGGTGATGCAGGGCCTTTCCATACTGGATGCTTCCAGCAGTACATTACTGGTTCCTTCCCGGTAAGAAGGCAACACAATACAATTAGCGGTAGCGATAAACGGTCTCACGTCTGTTGTTTCACCCAGGTAATTTACCACGCCTTCTTTTATCCAGCGATCAAGTTCCTCTTTCGTTACTGTATTTTCTTTCAGGTTTTGCAACCACATCGGTCCTACGATCTCAAATGTGAGTTGTGGCATTTCCTTTTTAAGCATGCGTGCGGCTTCCACATATTCTATGATGCCCTTATCTTTTACCAGCCTGCTGATGAACAAAAATGAAAAGCCTTTTTCCTCCCTGGAAATAGGTATAGGTTTAAAGAACTCATGATCTATTCCCGAACCCGGAATACGTGCTGCTTTGGCCGGATCAATGAAATTATTATCGAGGAATAGTTGCATATCATCGTTGTTCTGAAAAAAAATCTTCGCTGTTTTTTTGAGTACAAACCTGTACAGGGTTCTTGCGGAACGATAAATAATGCTGTCACTTGCAAACAATGGCCCTATACCGGTAATATTGGTAATGGTAGCAATATGCAATCCTCTTGTTACAAGGTTCCCCCATATTGCAGGACGAATGGTAAATGTTAAACAGGCATCTGCCTTTACCGCTTTTAATGCTTTTCGCAGGTTATTTACATACCGTAAAATATCCAGCGGATTTTTATTGCTGCTTTTTACATCAATGATGTTGAACCCCCTGTCTTTTGCCAGTTGCAATGTTTCGGGTGTACCTGTTGTAAGAATATACACGGTATAACCCTTATCAACCAGTGTACGGGTGAGTTTATACCGGATGGTATTGGTAGCAAGAATATTATTTTCGATAATGGCCAGAGTTTTCATCATGCAGCGTAATTAGCCAAGGTAAACTTTTTTGTACCATACTTCCATGCAGAAAATTGTCCATAATATTTTTGCCCGCTTTTCTGCCGGTACGTTTATTTTTTTGTTGAGTAATTTTTCAGTAAACGCATACTGAACAAAATTACGGTTAAGTGCAGACGAAGAAGTGATATAGTCGCGGATCATATCCTGCAACTGGTTATCTACCCAGCTTTTTAATGGTATTTCGAAACCGCGTTTGGGTTGATGTATCAATGTTTCAGGCAGATATTTTTTTGCCAGGTTGCGCAGCAGGTATTTGGTGGTACTGCCGTTTACCTTTAAGGAATCTGGTAAACTGGGGGCGTATTCCAGTAGTTCTTTACACAGGAACGGGCTTCTTCCTTCGAGTGAATTGGCCATGGTAGCAATATCCATCTTAACCAGCAGGTCGCTGAAAAGATTGGTATCAAAATCCATGTTCATTATTTTTTTCAATCCGGATAACGGGGCCTGTGCAATGTTGTTGAAGTCGGCCCGCATTTGTTCAAGATAATCGAAGGAAGGCTGAATGATGTATCGTTCGTAGTCTTCTATAATATCGAGTCCGGCTGATAAATAAATTTCCAGGTTAGACTTTGAAGCCAGCGATACCAGCCTGTATAAAAAATTATACGTCGACTTTTTATCTGCCGAAACCGGCATCAGTTTTTTAAGAAGTGCCGCCGGTGTTTTCACCAATGCATTACCTGTGAAGAAATCATATTTTGAAAATGGAACGTACCTGCGGTAACCGCCAAACAATTCATCGGCACCATCTCCGTTTAAAATTACCGTTACATGTTTCCTCGCTTCTTTGCTTACATAAAAAGATGGGATGGCTGAGCTGTCGAAGAACGGTTCACCATAATTGCATAGAATATTTTCAACATCATTGCGCAGGTTATCGAATGAAATACGTATTTCCGTATGATCTGTTTTGTATTTATCGGCAACCAGTTTTGCAAGGGGTGCTTCATCATATTCCCCGGCAAAAGAAACAGTGAATGTTTTTAATTTACTGTTGAATGTGCTGGCAATTGCGGTAGTCAGTCCGCTATCAATACCTCCACTCAAGAAACACCCTACTTCAAGGTCGCTCGATTCTATTCTCCGCTGCACAGCCTGTTGCAGCATAAAATCTGTTTTTTCAACAGCAGTTTGTAAAGAATCATTGTGCTGCTTCAGGTAAAACGGATGGATATTCCACCAGCGTTTTTCTGTTATCGTTAAACTGCTGCAATCAATCGCAAGTGATGTTCCTGCCGTAACCTCAGATACATTTTTATACGGTGTTAGTTTCCTGTAAAAAACACCCAGCCGCATATAATGATAAAAATTATCCTGGTTCATTTCCAGCGGCAACAAATGTTTCAAACAGTTGAGTTCGCTTGCAAAAACAATTTTCTGCTGATCATTATAAATATATAAGGGCTTTTTACCGGCACGATCGCGGGCAATAAAAATTTTTTTTTCTGTTGCATCATAAATGGCAAAAACAAACATGCCATCCAGGTATTGTAAAAAATCCTCGCCCAGTTTTTCATACAACAGTAATAGTGTTTCTGTATCTGAATGGGTATGGCCTGTTAATCCAAATTGTTTTCTTACGGATGCATGGTTATAAATTTCACCATTGAAGATAATACTGTACCGGTTGCCGAGGTGCATGGGTTGCCTTCCGCCTCCAATATCCATGATGGAAAGACGGAGATGATACATGTCAACATTGTCGTGCGTAAACGAACCCTGTTCATCGGGGCCGCGATGATGCATTACCGTGTTGATGGTATTATAAGCGAGTTTAAAATTTATGGAGCCGGCTATACCACACATTTCCGCTTTGTTTATTGCCGGCAAAATAAGTTTATATTGTTGAATGCTGTATGAATAATTAAAATAAATTTGTTGGAATTGGTATGATGGATACATGCCTTATGGATGTTTCGTAAAAGCGATTGAATTATTTCTGAAATCAAAACAAACTGCTTGAATCTTTTAGACTATATCATGTTTCTTGTTTACGTAGTGATATTTTATATCATTTTTGCGTGGAGAAGAAGGAAGATTAAAGACCCGGTATTAAGGAAATATCATCGCCAGGGATTTTGGATAAAAGTAGTGAGTTGTTTCGCTTACAGCATGTTCATTTTATTCTTTTCGAGTGGCGACAGCAATGGGTTATATCATCGTGAAGGGTACAACATCTACCAACTGATATTGAAAGATGCATCCAATATTCATTTATTGTTTATCCCGGGAAAAGAATTTGATCAGTCGCTACTGGCAGATATTTTTAATGCCGGATATTTCAGTGAGGAAAGCAATTATATGGTTACAAGACTGGTAGCCATTTTTTCATTTATTACATTCGGAAGGTTCCTGGCCATCAGCCTTATATTTTCCATGATCTCGTTTACAGGTGTATGGAGGTTGTACCGTTTCTTTTATGAACAATATCCGCAATTACACCGGCAATTTGCCTTTGCTATTTTATACCTTCCTTCATTTGTATTCTGGAGTTCCGGGATATTAAAAGATCCTTTGTGTACAGGTGCATTGGGTTGGATCACCTATTCCTTATATGGAATGTTATACCAGAAAAAAAATCCGCTCATCTACCTGCCCATATTATTTGTATTCAGTTACCTGCTTGTTGTATTAAAGGTATATATCATCGTTTCTTATCTTCCGTTTTTTGCGTTGTTCCTGCTGTTTAAAAACGTCACGCTGATCAAAAGCAGGTTCGTGAAAGTGATGATTGTACTAACAGTTATAACAGGATGTGTTATCGGCTTTTTAAATATTACCCGTGCCATGCAACAGGCGCTGGGAGGATTTGCTGCAGAAGGTGTAACCAAAACAATAAAAAATTACCAGGTAAACTATGAAGCACAGGCCGGCAGCGCTACATCTAATTTTTCACTCGGCGTAGAATTCGACGGCACGGCTCAAAGCCTTGTTCGTATGGCACCGGCGGCTGTGATAGCAACATTGTTCCGGCCATATTTATGGGAATCAAAAAAAGCATCTACACTGTTATCCTCCCTTGAAAGCCTTGCAATGATGTTGTTTTCATTGTATGTAATAATAAAAGTTGGAATTAAAAGAACAATACTTACCGTTCTCAATAAACCCATCGTAATGTATTGTTTGATGTTCTCCCTCATTTTTGCCTTATTTGTTGGAGCTACCACCTTAAACTTTGGATCATTGGTGCGGTACAAAATTCCATCCCTTCCATTTTATGTAATTGGCATGTTCCTTATTTTATATTTCAACAATAAGATAAAAATAAAACCCCGCCGTGAAGCGGGGCCTGTAGAGTGTACGGATTAAAACTATCGTTAAGCAGTAGCCGGTTTTGAACTTTGATTGCTACCTGCGGTAAATACAGAACTCAGAAAATTTTTCAGGGGTGTTATTAATGAGAATTGAATGGATTTCTCATGACGCTCCGTCAGTTCCCTGATAATAGACGGTGGTGTTGCAGAATAATCTTTTTTAAATGCGTCGGTAACAGGCCATATTAAAAAGTTCAGCTTTTTAACCTTATTGGTTTTTTGATACAGCATAATAGTTCCCGCAAACGCCGTGATAAAAAACAGGTAGTGCAAAGCTGCCATTAACTTGTTTGAAAACCTTGACTTATTAATTTCAAAACGGTTCCTTACATAGTAATATAATTTCCAGGAAGACTTAAAGTCCCAGTCACGCTTATACGAAAAAGCGGCAGCCGGGTGATAATGTATGCTGGAGGAAACGGTGTACACCGGGATGTTGTATTTGTTTACAATGCGGTAATAATATTCCGTTTCATCGCCCCATAAAAACATACCGGGTTTTGGTGTACCTACCTTTTCCACTATTGAACGGTGAAGTAAAGTGCCATTGAACGGGTGGCCGATGCCTTTGATCAGGGGTTCTTTTACCTCATCGATTGTTTTATAATTTCTGGTATTCCAAACAAATGATTTTTTATTGGCTTTATCAATCACCGCACAATTAAGCAGGCTGCGTTCGGGTGTATCTACTTTTAATAAATTTTCGAGTGCGTCTTCTTTTGGATAGCCATCGTCATCCATACACCACATCCATGCGTAACCGTTACTGCATGCCCATTTCATGGCTTTGCTGAAAGCGCTTCCGGGTCCTTCGTTGTTTTGAGTAATGTGTAAAACGTCTGGCTGGAGTTTTAGCCATTCTTCGGTATTGTCTGTACTGCCATTGTTAACCACTAAAATGGCATCCGGTTTACGCGTTTGATTTCTTAATGCATTGATACATTCTGCCAGCAATATTTGCCTGTTATGCGACACAATAAGCACGATCACCTTTTCCATAGAGGGCGTTTTGGTTTTCAGATACCTGGATTTTTATACATAACGTGTCCCGAAAAAGGTTATTGCCTCATGAAGCAATAAAAATGAGTTTATCTATTATTTATGGATAGATTTCTACAAGAACAGTTAACCCATCCGTACATCTTCGAAGTAATTTTACGATGGGAAGCTTTGCCATGCAGGACTGTGGCAAGAAGGAAATAAATTAAGGTTGCAATATTTTATTGTACAGCCTGAGGTATAATTGCACGGCATTAGTAAGTGAATACACTTCCGTTGCGCCTTTTCGTATAGCATCCGGTTGAAACGTTAAGCCGTTTTTTATGCTGGCTACTGCCTTTTGCATACTCGCTGCACTTAAATCATCTAATACAATTCCGGAATGGTAATGCTCCACAATTTCTTTTACATCGCCAACACCGGCATTGGTAATAACGGGTATGCCCATGGCCATGATCTCGCCATGTTTGGTGGGCGAAGATGAAATTTTTGAGTAGCAGGGTTTGATAAAAAAAATGGAATAAGTACTGAATGATAACAACGCCGGCACTTCATCACGGCGAGCTTGTTTTGTAATAAGTTTTTCTGCTGGAATGCCTGCTGCAGCCGCCGCTTCGGCTATCTGTTCATGACGATGAGGGGATATAAACAAAAACCTGGCTGCAGGGAACGCCTCCTCAAGCAGCTTACAATATTGCATCATTTCCCGGGTAAGATACCAACCACCAATTGAACCGAGATAACTGAATATCATTTCTCCATTGCTGATGCCGAGTTCTTGCTGCAATTGATTTTTCAGGGATATATTTATCGTTGCCGGATTAAACAAATCAAGATCAACACTGCAGGGAATCACTTCTATCGCTAACGGTTGGCCGCTGATCTGTTTCCAGCCGAGCATTTCTTTTTTTGCTGCTACGGTGAGGCAGGTGATGCCGTCGGCTTTTTCAAGACATTCATATTCGTGTTTTTTGAAGAAGCCGTATATTTTTTTATACAGCAGTTTATTCATATTCCACATGCCACCGTCAACTCTTTCATCTGCCCAGAATCCTCTTACATCATTTAAAAAACGGACGCCGAATTTTTTTTTCATCCACAATGCAACCAATGTTGGAATTCCCGGACGGGTATGCACCATGTCGTACTTTCTTTTTTTATGCAGTTGTGCGGCCGTTTCTTTTAATCTACGGTAATCATACCAGGATGAAAGTACAGGTGGATTTTTATGATAAGGTATGCTAACCCATTCTACAAATGTTCCTTTGAGCAGGCTTTCAACATATTCTTTATTGGCGGAAAATTTATCTTTCTTATCGCAACTTAATATGGTGAATTTATATCCATACCTGCTTAAGCCCACCAGGTAGGGAATCACCTGGCTTGGTCCTAACGGATCAGTCATACCATCATAAGAAATGAAAAGAATTTTTTTCATTCAAACATCTTTCTTTAATTGACATGCAGGTTAGTCCATCCAGCGTTTATACCACATCTGGAACATCAGCAGATACCAGAACAAACTGTTGTAATTCCGGTCGCCTTTATAAAACTGTTGCATGATGTGATCGGTTGCTTCTTTGCGGAATAAACCATGTTGTGCAAAAGCGGCATCGCTCATGTATTCATCAGCATAATACCGGAGTTCATTGCGTAACCAGTTAAAAACCGGAACACCAAAACCCATTTTTGGCCGCTCCATAATTTCTTTCGGAACATAGTCATGCACAATTTCCTTCAGTAAATGTTTTTTGTTTTTTCCTTTGAGTTTAAATTGTTCCGGTAACTGCGCTGCGAATTCTATCACCCGGTGGTCGAGTAATGGTTCCCGTCCTTCAAGCGAAGTACTCATACCGGCACGGTCTACTTTTACAAGAATATCATCCGGCAAATACGTTTTATAATCTATTGCGAGCAACTTATCGAGATCACCGAGATTTTTATTCAGTAAATTTTCAGAGTTAAAAAAAGACCATGGCTTTTCCACTTTTGTATTAAATACCGTTTCCATTTGTTCATTGGAATACACCTGCGACAATAAAATATCCATCATTACAGGAGTTGATGATTTTTCCTGTAGCAACTTCGACAATCTTTGTTTTTTTATTGATACCGCCGTATGACCCGTTAAGCCATGCAGCAATGAATCGGGCACATGCTTTAATAGTTTCCCGCCGGTTTTTTTTATAAAATGGGGAACAGTATTCATTGCTTTAACCATGCCGAGCGCCAACGGGTATTTTGGATAACCTGCAAATATTTCATCGCCGGCATCGGCGCTTAATGCAACGGTAACATCTTTTCTCGCAAGCTGGCTTACAAGTGTTGTTGGGATGATAGAGGAATCACCAAATGGTTCATCGCAATAAAAGGGAATACCCGGTATGATGTCCTGCGCTTCTTTGGTTGTACAATAATGCTCTGTATGTTCTGTTTTCAAATGATCAGCTACTTTTCTTGCATGCATCGCTTCATTGTGATCATCTTCATTGAAACCTATGGTATATGTTTTTATTTTTTCTGTTTGATGCGCCTGCAACAATGCCGTTACAATGGTACTATCATAACCACCACTTAAAAACACACCCACCGGAACATCTGCCACCATCCTGTATTTGCAGGAAGAGATCAGTAATTTTTCCAGTTCTGTTTTTGCTTCAGCTTCGCTGATGTTCAGTTTTGGTTTATTATACGCATCGTAAACATCCCAATACTTATGCAAACTAAACCTGCGATCCGAAATGTTGAAATGCAGGTAATGCCCCGGTAATAATTTATGCGTATAATTAAATATGGATAAAGGCGCCATGATATATCCATACTGCAAAAACTGCTGCACGGCCTGCAGGTTAATTTCTTTTGTGAACCCGGGATGCTTATGAAAACTTTTTAACTCCGATGCAAAAAGAAACAAACCATTGTTCCAGTAATAATACAAAGGCTTAACGCCGGCCCGGTCTCGGAAACAAAATAATTCCTGCTTTTGTGTATCATAAATGATAAATACAAACATGCCGATAAACCGATGTATCATGTCTGCGCCCCATTGCTCCCATGCATGTAATAACACTTCAGTATCTGAATGCGTACTAAACTGGTGCCCCTGTTGTTGAAGTACAGATCTTACTTCAGCATAATTATACATTTCACCATTGAATATAATGCAGTACTGTTTATACCGCATTGGCTGACTTGCCGCATTGCTGAGATCAATGATAGATAACCTGCGGTGCCCCAAACCCACTTGAGCTTCTGTTTGCTGAAAAAATTCATAGCCTGCTCCATCAGGTCCACGATGAGACAATTCATTTGTGCATTGCTGCAAAATTTCTTTGGATGAATTTTTATTGTAATCTATAAAACCGGTGAGACCGCACATGAACGCTTGCTGTTTTGTACACTGTAAAAATAACAATTCCGACGGAGAGGTAGCTAAATAGAAAAGTATTAATGCTTGTTTACGGCATTTAATTCCCGGTTGTATATTTTCCGCAGTTCCTGTAAATGATGTTGCAATGTAAAATGCTGCAGGGCCCGAGCCTGTCCTTTTGTTGCAAGACTCACTGCCACAGCAGGATTATTGTGAAGGAACCGAATCTTTTCAACCAGGTCATGCACATTGCTCAATGAAAAATAAGTGGCGGTATCGGCACATTGTTCGGTGAAAGTGGGAATACCAGATAATAACATCGGCTTACCCATCACCATTCCTTCGAGTACCGCCAGTGAAAACCCTTCATATAAAGACGACAGTACAAACAGATCATAATTGCCGATCACTTCCTGCAGGTTACTGATCTTACCCATCAGCCGAACAGGGAGTTTATGTTCATTAATGATGCTGGTTAGTTCTTCCCGTAACATTCCTTCCCCGTATATATCCAAAGAAATATTTTCACCTTTCAGTTGTTTGAATGCTTCCAGCAGATAAACATGATTTTTCTGACCTTTTAAATTTCCTACGGCAATCAGCTTAAATTCCCCGCCTGCTTCATACTGCCGGGGAGCCATAGCCGAAAATGTACTGGTATCAACAAAATTGTACAAGGTATATGCCTCATGCTTTTTCAGCCCGAGAAAACTGAAATAATCTTCTAACGTATGGTTGGATACACCAAGGATGGTGCTTTTTCTTTTTTGATAACTGTATTTATCCAGCCAGCAAATCCATTTCTTTTTATATTCCAGGCTGTCAGACAAAGATGCCTGGATGGAAGTAACCAGTGGAATATTTTTGGGGCAGGCAAATCTCGCAAGCACCGTGCTCCAGTACAACTGGCTATGAACAAGATCAACTTTATTATCGATAATGATCTTTCTTAATTTTTTAATTGCCATCGGAAACAGGTAATACACATCCAGGTTGAGACAATAAAGTTTATCATACTTAAGTTCATTGCCGAACTCGTTGAGGTTATCGAGTGTAACTACAATGTTATTGTATTCATGCAGGTTTTTTAATACGCCTACTACGGCAGTTTCTGCACCGCCCCGGCCAAAATTCTGAATGATATGAAGAATGGTTTTTTTATTGTTCACTTTCAGGAGGTATCGCTGTTGGTTTTACAAGAAATTTTTTCCAGAACTCACCGGTAAAAAATAAAGTTATGATTAATACAAGCAGATATGATAAAAAAGTTGACCAGGCAGCACCCATATCTTTCCACTTTGGAATGAGCAGGTAGTTAAGTGTAACACTAACGATGATGCCTGCTATTGATAAGATAAATATTGTTCGTTTCTTTTTATAGAATAACAGGTAGGCATATAGAAAATACGTGATGGCCCACAAATAACAACCGCCGCACAACAACCAGCAGTACTGCAATGCCGGATGATATTTTTCATTGATAAAAAAATGATAGAGAACCGGTGTGGCAACAATCATTCCTACAAGTGCAACCGTCATGATCGCGGCAAAGCCAAAGAAGAATTTACGGATTTGAACATAATCGATATTTCCTGAAGATAACATCGTATATATCCGTGGAAAGATATACTGCAGGATCGCCATGGCAAAAATATTGATCATAGATGCAAACACGTAAGCAATGCTATATACTCCTACCGTTGCATTGTTATCGTTGGTAAAAGCAGCGAGAAAAAATTTATCGGAGGAATTCATAGCGAAAATATTTGCCTGCAATGCAATGATGGGCACTGCATATACCAGTTCGCTGTACAGGTATTTTTTTTCAATTTTACCAAACAGGTAATTTTTCTTTTTGAAATAATAAAATCCGTATACACTTACCAATGCGTACGCAATAAGAATACCTTCCAGTCTTCCCAACCAGCGATAAGCAAAAAACACTACCAGCACGAATGAGATTCCGAATTCAAAAATGGTTTTGGAAATATTTGCTTTCAGGTAAACGGATGGTTCATTGTTGTTTCTTGCCAGGCTGAGCAGTTGTTCATTACAAAAAATAAAAAAGCTTACTACCGGTATCATCCAAACGAACATTGCCGGAAATCCGAATGTTTGTTGCAGGTAATCTTTTAAAAAAAATAAAACAATGGTAGAGAGTACGGTAACAACTACCGGTATGATAAATCCTGTTGTAAAAAAATTCCGGAATTCACCAGCATCCAGTTTAAAAAAATCGGTGGAAGTAGAGTGGATCACCGCCATCGACATGAACGGCATTAAAAAAACAAGACTGGTGCTGAATAAACTGATCAGCCCGTTTTCAGAAGGGGTAATATAAACAGGATTGGTGAAAACAAACAAGAGTAAAAATGAAACCGCTTTTGAAAAAAAATTACTGAATGTGTACATCCCAACAGATTTAACTGATGGGTTTTTGTATGCAGCCTTTAAATAAGAAATCAATGACATTACACTCGCTGTGTTTATTTTTTTATCCCTTTTACAACGGCAGATTTGTATTTTCCATAATAGACATATCCGCCCCACACATTGCTCATTCCGTATGTATTGAACCAGTTTACAACTGTTGAAATCCGTTGCGGTTGGTCGTACTGCGGACTAAACATATCAAATGTATCCAATACCACCATCTCCCGCAGTTTTTCTTTACTCAAGCCTGATGGCAGCGTTCCGTCGATATCACATATTGGTAAAAACCTGTTCAATATTTTTCCGAGTCCGATTTTGGAGAAGAAACGATTTGTTGCAATCAGCCAGTCTGCATGCTTATCTATTTTCTTATACAACTGTTCATGGCTCATTTTCCTGGTGAAAGGCCGCAGCAGGTATTTTGCATGTATTTTGGTCCACCAGCCACTAACAGAATAAAAATCTACCAGCAGTTCTCCGCCCGGTTTAACCATGCTGATGAGTGATTCAACTGATTTTTTTACATCAGGTGTATGTTGCAACACGCCGAAACAAAATACTTTGTCGAATTGAGCCGGTGCAAACGGTAACTCATACACGCTCGCCTGGAAAAGATGCAGGCGTTCATTTGGTCCGTTGTTTTTATAATTAGCTTCAACAGCATTTGAATAATCCACGCTGTACAGGTTAGCCTTCGTATGATCTAAAACAATCTGTGTAAACCTTCCTGCACCAGAACCTACTTCCAGCATATTTTTACCGGAAAGATCTTCTTTATCCCACCCTGTTTGTGCAAAAAAACGATCGTAACTTAATTTGAAATTTGTTGATTTATCAATTTGCGTAGTTACAAACTTATTCCACTGGAAACCAAAATTAGAAGTATAGTTATCGCTTTTTACAAATTTATAAGCGCCGTTTTCGAGTGGGAAAAGATTATTGCCCGAATCTTTCAGCCCTTCGTTGCTGTAATGTAAAGGTTGATGATTGAAAGGATTAACGAGTTGGATAGAAGGCATCAGTAGTTTTAATAAGCTGTATAACGGAAAAAACGCACCGTTGTTTTCCAATATTAGCGAGAAATGCAGGAAAGCCACCCGATAAAGGCAGATAGTATTCCACAATGATGTGCAAATGATGTATTACCGGATTACCGCGTGATCATTTTCAAATATTCGCCATAGCCGCTTTTCTTCAGTGCATCTGAAAGTTTCAGGAGTGCATCGGTATCAATAAAACCCATTCTCCAGGCGATTTCTTCGGGGCAGCCGATTTTTAATCCCTGTCTTTTTTCAATTACCCTTACATATTCGCTGGCATCGTTCAAAGAATCAAATGTACCGGTGTCGAGCCATGCAAATCCCCTGTCTAATACCTGCACGTTTAATTTTTGCTGTTCCATGTACACTTTGTTCACATCGGTGATCTCATATTCTCCCCTGGGGCTTGGCTGAATGTTTTTTGCGATGTGCACTACGCTGTTGTCGTAAAAATAAAGTCCGGGAACAGCATAATGACTTTTAGGTGCTGCAGGCTTTTCTTCAATGCTGAGTACTTTAAAGTTGTCATCAAATTCTACCACACCATATCTTTCAGGATCACTAACAGGATAAGCAAAAATTACAGCGCCGTCAGGATTAGCAGCCTGTTGTAATAATTTGCTGAAGCCGCTACCGTAAAAAATATTATCCCCTAACACGAGTGCCACGGAATCATTGCCGATAAATTTTTCACCTATTACAAATGCCTGGGCAAGACCGTTGGGCACTTCCTGCTTTTCGTATTGAATGTTGCAACCCCACTGACTACCGTTACCGAGTAAACGCATAAACTGGGCCTGGTCTTCAGGAGTGGTAATAATGAGGATATCTTTTATCCCGGCAAGCATAAGTGTACTTAGCGGATAGTAGATCATCGGCTTATCGTAAATCGGCATCAATTGTTTACTGATACCCATAGTGATCGGGTACAACCTGGTGCCGGAGCCGCCTGCGAGAATAATTCCCTTCATAAAATTTATTTATTGATGTATTCAGAACGGGTAATAGCCTGGTGATTATCTTCCTGCATACATTTCCTCATAATATTTTTTATAGTCGCCGCTGGTAACATGATTCAGCCATTCCGTATTGGCAAGATACCAGTCGATGGTTTTCGAAATTCCTTCTTCAAACTGTAAAGAAGGCAACCAGCCCAATTCATTTTTTAATTTTGTTGCATCAATGGCATACCGCATATCATGCCCTGCACGATCCTGCACATAAGTGATCAGCTTTTCATTTGTTCCCGGCGCTCGACCGAGTTTTTCATCCATCTGCCTGCACAGTTCTTTCACCAATGCAATATTGGTCCACTCGTTATGACCGCCAATATTATACGTCTCTCCTACTTTTCCGTTATGAAAAATGGTATCAATTGCCCGAACATGATCTTCCACATATAACCAGTCACGCACATTTTCCCCCTTACCATAAATAGGCAAAGGTTTATTATGAATGATGTTGTGAATACATAACGGAATTAATTTTTCAGGAAAATGATATGGCCCGTAATTGTTGGAGCAATTGGAAATTTTTACCGGCAGTTTATACGTGTGGTAGTATGCCCGTACAAAATGATCGGAAGAAGCTTTGGATGCCGAATACGGGCTTCTTGGATCGTATGCCGTTGTTTCGGTAAAAAATCCTTCAGTGCCCAGTGATCCGTACACTTCATCTGTTGAAATATGGTAGAATATTTTTCCTTCCATGTTCCCGGTCCAGTGTTCCTTTGCCGCCTGTAGCAGGGTCATTGTACCCAGCACATTTGTTTTTACAAAGGAAAGCGGATCTGTTATAGAACGATCAACATGACTTTCCGCAGCGCAATGCAGTACGCCATCAAAATTGTATTGCTTAAAAACAGCACGCATCTGTTCCATATCCACGATATCGCCTTTTACAAAACGGTAGTTGGGTGCAGATTCTATGTCACGAAGGTTTTCAAGATTACCTGCATACGTGAGCTTGTCTAAGTTTACAATATTGTAATCCGGGTATTTGGTTACAAACAATCTTGTAAGGTGTGAACCAATAAATCCCGCTCCGCCTGTTATTAATATATTTTTCATAAAAAAGTAGGTCGCAAAAGTACAAAAAAATGGCAGGTATATGGTATTATCAGATCCTCATTATGCGACCCGCAGGTTGTACTATAGCCTGGATTTTTAGAAAAAATATAGAAATGATGACCAACTGTTGGGTTAAATGATATTATTGTTAGCCTGAACTCATGGTATTACCATGCAAATGGTCTGAAGAGATGATCAGGCAGTATCAGAATCAGAATAACTGATATACCAGTTTTGAAGGTTAAGAACATTGTTTTCCAAAGAAGATTCCAGCACCCGTACACCTAAATACAATTTTTGCGGCCGTATTTTTTCAGGCAAAGAAAAATAACCGGCTTTTTTGTAGGCGGCATAATTAAAGCACCCCTTTAAGCTCCATGCAAGCATTACATCCACTTTTTGCTTTTTGCAGAGTTTAGTTGCCAGTTTCAGTAATTGTTTTCCTTTACCTGTATCTGACGGATCAAAAACCAACTCCAGGATCGTTCCCACCAATCCGCCATGTTTGTGTTTTATAGAAAATACAACCACCCCGGTTAATTTATTTCCTTCATACAATCCATAGCGATAATAATGCTCGCCGGGCTTTTGTATATAACGCCAATTCATATACGCCGCAGATCTGTCGGCACAAATTTTTATATCCGCCGATGCCCGATTCCAGATTTCATCATAATCGGCACCGAAATGATCTATTGCCTGAATGCTGCTGTTTGAATGTTGTTTTACAACCCGTGGCGCATCGAACAGGTAATTGGTGCTCGAAAAATCTGTATGTGGTTTGCGGTTGATCGCTTTTTTTAAAAGATAAAACGGATTCAATGGTTTTAATAAAAAAGGAACTTCCCCAAATGAATGCCATTGCAGTTTCTGGTAAAAGCCCGGGGCAGAATTGGGATTGGGAAATCCGTAGATCAATTTGAATCCTGCTTGCGCCGCATCTTTATATAAATTATTGGCCAGCTTAATAAATAATCCTTTGCCGCGATGATCCTTGTCGGTTAAGGTATCTATAGATTGCAAAGCAGGTTGCGGAACGCCATTGATCCTGAATATAACCGGAAGTGCAGTATAGATAGCAGCCATTTGCAGGCCCTGCATGGCATAATAGATTTCATTTTTGTGCAGCAGGTTTTCATGATGAAGCCAGTTGAGATTGGCAGTTGTACGCTCCACGCCATCACGTAAAAAACACAGACGGTATTGCTCCAGCTCTTCTTTACCTCCATTGCCTTTTACAATATTATAACCGGTTTCAGTTTGTTGCATAATGTGATGCGGCTTTAAAAAAATCAACCGGCCATTCGATGGAATGATCCGGCAAGAGGCGTATTAAATATTGTTTACAATATCAACATCGCTATGATCAAAGTTAAATAAATGGCCTTTAACTAAAAAGTTTCTTTAGTAATTACACTTGTTTGTATAGATTTACAACCAGAGAAAATTATTGCACTCAAGCCCGTTTCATGGATAACATTACTGATCTCATATCAGCAACAGATATATTCCTGTTCTTCCTGTATTCGGTGTTATTGTATTTTGTACTAAAGGCATTTGTTTTTAAACGGCTTGATAAGGCAGACAAAAGAGCGTTTTCATTTTTCTACCTGTTCAAAATAAGTTGTTCGCTGCTGATGTGTTTGCTGGTGATTTTTTACTGGAAGATGTCGGACAACACCGCATTTTATGAAGAAACACAGAACCTGGTGCGATTGATAAAGTCTGATGCAGGTAATATCAAATACCTGTTCCAGTCGGCGCAAACCTATAACGACGATATTAAACTCGACATCGCACTAACGGCAACGGCCAGTGGCGGAAGTGACAGTAATTTTTTCCTGGCAAAAGTGTGTACCATTTTATATCCGTTTGCATTTGGCAGTTATATTGTGCTCAACCTTTTCTTTTCCATCATCGCTGCTACCGGTCAATTCTTTTTTTACCTGGCATTAAGCCGCCGTTATCCGCATATCCGGAAAAATGTTGCCGTGGCGGTGTTGTTCATTCCAAGCGTGTTACTGTATTCATCTTATCTAAACAAAGAAACACTGTGTATGGCCTGTATTGGCTTTGCATTTTACAGTCATGCACAATTCATGAACGGCAAACACCGGTTGCTTCATGCATTAATCATTTTAAGCTGTTGCTATGTTATTGCAACCGTAAAAATATATGTGCTCGCCTCATTCCTTGCAGCCGTTGCTTTGGTGTATTTTATAAAAGCAGTGTTGCAGCTCGTTAGAGGATCGGTACTTTTAAAATTACTGGCGGCTGTTTTGTTAACCGCACTGGCTATTGTATTTTTCACACATCTCGAGGTGTTTGATCCGTTGATTGCGGATGCGGCAAAAACATCCAATACTTTCCAGGAACAATATCATTCTATTGATGAAAACACCGCTTTTGAATTTGGAGAAGTAGAAACCAGTTTTGCAGGATTGGTAAAAAAAGCGCCGCTCGGAATATATACCACGTATTTCAGGCCGCAGTTATGGGAAGTGCGTAAACCGATTATTTTAGTAAGTGCGATCGAATCTTTTATTGTGTTGCTGATTGCTTTAAGTGCATTGGTAACGCGGCGAAAGAATTTTTTCCCACTGTTGAAGCATGATATGTTTGCATGCATCTCATTTTACTTTGCACTCATATTCGGCATGATCGTTGGCCTGTCTACTTTCAATTTCGGTAGTCTTATTCGCTACAAAATTCCCGGTGTGCCCTTTTTAATGATGTTTATTTTCCTGTTGTTGCATTACCATGCAAAAAAACCTGCAGCGGTAAATCCTGATAAATAATAAAGTCCCTATTTTTTAAGGCCGGGTTGTTTGGCGAGCAGTTCGTTGGCCAGTTCAGTCATGGTATAGCTGGTGAAGTTATATTTTTCATGCAGGTATCGGTAGTGTACGAGTATTTCTTCCAGGAAGGCAAAATTTTCAAGTTGGTTAATTCCGAAATTGTGAGGATGCCACCAGAGGTGATACATCAGGTTGTTCTTTGCTGCATAGGTCATGCTTTTTTTAATGCGGCGCAGCCGGAGCCAATCGAGTGATGTAAGCCTTGTCATGTAGGGTCGTAAAAAACGGCTGCTGGGAATGTTTACCGGGAATTTTCCAAGCAGGTATTCTTCAGTATAACAATGATAGCCTGAGATATTGATGTATGCATCCATTAAACGGATTGCCCTTCTCAGCAGTGTTTCCTTTTCGCCGCTTCTTGCATTGTACAACCAGGATTCTTCATTATTGCGGTAGGTAATAATACCGGCTTCCTTACACACAGCCAGGTAATCATTATTAAACTGGTTTCTCGGGAAAATAATACTCGTAATTTTTATTCCCATTTTTTGAGCTGTGCTGATGGCAGCCGCCAGGTCATCCCTGAAATCATCTACTGTTTGCCATTCTTCCTTACAGTAGTAATGCGAAAATGTATGTGTTCCTATTTCCTGGCCTGCTGTACTTTGAATCATTCGTATCAGATCAGGAGCGTAATGATAAGGATCCGTTGTATGATTCTCTCCCAGGTTTTTTTCCATGTACTCGCCGTAAGGAGAAAGAATTGCTTTTTTATAGTTGGGTTTACGCCCGGGCAGTGCTGATAACAACTCCGCTTTTGTTTCAAAAAAAAGTAGCCCCACCGTTGCAAAAGTTGCTTTGATATTGTGTCGGGTAAAGCAGGCAAGCAGTTTAGGAATGGCTTCATGAACGCCGGCTATATGTTCACCGTAGGTTGCAGTAGTAACAAGATCTCTTACGCCCCACATCAGTTCGAAATCAAGTGAAATAATAAATTTTCCCCCGCTGTTACTAAAACTCATTGGTTCATTTTTTCAGATAAGAATCAAAAATTACAGAAAATTCATCACACACTTTTTTTATTTCAAATTCATTGGCCTTTTCGATTCCTTTTTGTTTATATACCTGAACTTTTTCCTTATTGTTCAGCACCCATTTCATGGCGATGGCGAGTGAAGTTTTACAATTGTTGGCGCATAAAATTCCATACTCGGCAATTTCAATTTCATTAGATGCAATAACGGTATCTAGCGAGGAAGTGGGCGCCAGCAGTTCTCTCGGTCCGCTTTTGCAATCAACAGACACGATTGGTAATCCGCACACCATCGATTCTATCAGCACATTGGGAAAACCTTCTGTAAGGGAGCTCAGTAAAAAACAATCCGCCCGCTTCATGTACTGGTAAGGGTTATCGGTAAAATTGATAAACGTTATTTTATCATCCAGCCCCAGTGTATGAACCTTATTTTTAATACGCTCCAGTTCTTCTCCTTTTCCTATCAGTATTAACCTGAAATCTTCATTTTTTAATTCGGCAGCAGCGTCAACCAGCAAATCCTGGTTTTTTTCGCTGCGGAAGGTAGCCACATTGATGAAAGTAAATTTGTCCGCAGGCAAAGCTCTTTCCGGCGGTATTTCTGCCAGCTCTTTTATTTTGCGGATATTGGTTGGATTTTTTACAATATGATAATTCGACTTAATGCCAAACTGCTCCTGCAACGCTTTTGCCGCACCTCTCGAATTGGGTAGAATAGCGTCTGCTTTCTTATAGCAATTTTTCAGCAGGGCTACTTTTATGCGACCGGTTAATGAATCTTTCTTATACATGTCCGGCGTGTAACAACGTTCGCTGATGAGCACCGTAGATTTCAATCCAAAAAAACGGGCCATGCCGGCAATCAAATTGGGTCGGCTCATCACCGCCAGTACCATTTCAATGTTATTGCGGTTGCAGTATTTAGCCAGCCGGTAAGCCAGCATCGGTAATTTTATGAACTTAAAAAACTCCTTTTCGTAGCGGTATGATTTTTCTATGTAGTGAATTTTCTGATCGGGGAAAATTTCATACTCAATATCCGTGTTCATTAACACAAGATGAATATCGTACTTCTCCCTGTCGAGATAATTCAACAGGTTGGCAACCACTCTTTCTGCTCCCGCCCCTCCGAGTGAATAGGTAAGCACGACTATTTTTTTTCTCATCCTTTCCGCATTTATGTACTGTTTGCTGCACGGGTGCAACAATAAACAAATGTGTTGAACAGCAGGTTATATGATATAAAACCTGTTGCAAAATTTGCTGCAAAAGTATCTCTTTACCGGCTTTAATGTAAAAAAAATTGGTTACCTGATGATATTTCCGGCGGGAGGATTTGTTAGTTCAGTAAGCGGTACAACTGCTCAAGCGAACTGGTATAGTTACTTTCAGAAAAAGAGCTCCTGATTTTTGTGGCTGCGCTTTGTGCATAGGAATGATATTGTTCATCAGAAAGGTTTATCGCTTCCTGCATAGATGCACGCAAACCTTCTTCGCTGTGTACAAAAACAAATCCGTTCAGATGATCATCAACGATCAATGATGCCCCGGGACGTTTCGATACCAGCGGAACAACGCCGTAACTCATCGCTTCCAGTAATGCATTGTTGGCAAAAACAACATCCGCCGGCAACACAAAAAAACGGGCTCGCTTAAAGTACTCAACCGGGTTAGATGTATATTGCTCTACCGTTAGATTGGCCGGCTTGTTTTGCAAAACATATTCCTGGTCGGCAGAATATGCATTGGTGGGCATGATGCCAACCAGGTAATTGTGGCTGTTGCGAAATGGTTCTTCACCAAGTATCTTCAAAAACCATTTATATTTTCTTTCCGGTATCACGCGGTTCAGCCATAAAAAATCGATGTCTTTTGGATGGTTGTTATCATAGAAATGTCCATCGCAATTAATGGCATTGTGCAGGAAATACAAACCTTCTTTCCTGATCTTTTCCAGCCTCGCCTTCATGTACAACTCACGATACCAAACCATATTTGAAAAACGGTAACAGCAATACATCGAAAATCGTGTAAGTGCATCATACCCTTTTTTGTGGTAATAAAGTAAATCGCCCCGCTCTACACAAAGTGTTTTTAATCCGAATAGCCGTGACAAAACAACATACATAAATGAAAAACGACCACCCGGATATAATTCCACATGATGTATTGAATGCCGGTTTTTTTTCAGGAACGCAAACACCTGGCGGGTTCTGCTCATGAATCCTGTTTGCAAAACAATTTGTTTGCCCGGAGATTGAATATACTTTTCTGAACCAGGTTTAATGTTATTTACAAAGCAATAAGGAGCATAACCAAACTGTTGTATTGCCTCTATCTGCAGTTTATTTTTCGGCGCCAACTGGTCAATAAAAATAACTACATCTTTCCTCATGCTTTTTCTATTAGTTTGCCAACCATCATTTCTGCCCAACCATTACAGGTTTCTTCTTCACCGGTAGTTTTAGAAAATATTTTTTTATTGAGAATACCGGCTTTTACCAGCTCCCGGCGTGAATTTAAAATAAAGTCTCTCATTGCAGCACTTTTCATCCATTGTTTTTCAGGCGGCTCGTACCCAATTTTATCAACTCTCCATGCAATTGATTCCGGGAGAATTTTACTGAATGTTGTGCGGAGAATATATTTGGTCCAGCCTTCGTGAATTTTAAAATCGGCTGGTAAGGTAAACAGGAAGGAAACAAGTTCATGCGAAAGAAACGGCAGCCTCACTTCTCTCGAGTTGGCCATACTGTTCCTGTCGGCATAACGCAACAATGTTTGCAGATCGCCACACATGGTACTCCTGTACAATGCTTCATTGAGATCGCTGAAACTATTGTTGGCTGTAAAGAGTTTATCGGCGTACGCATCATAAAAATCTTCATTGAAGATCTTTTTTCTTTTATGTTGAATATAAGCTACTGTTTTTTTGATGGCATGCGCCTTACCGGGAAACCATTTTCTAACGAGGTATTCCAGGTTCTTTCCCTGCTTTTCGTTGATCTGGTTGTTCCGGTGTAATTGTTCGTATGCTTTCAGTTCGGCTTTGTATCGCTGGCGGCCAATCTTTTCCATGTTGCGGAAAAAAATATTGTAATAACCATGATAGCCTGCAAGTATTTCATCTGCACCCTGTCCGTCTAACAACACCGTTACATTATTTTCTTTGGCCAGCGCCATTACTTTATACTGCGCAAGAATACTGGTGCCACCAAAAGGTTCTTCCTGGAAATGAAAAACGGTATTGATATCATCAACCAGTTTTTTATTATCGGGGAATACATAATGTGCTTCAACATTGGTTCGGTCTATCACCTGCTGCATGAATGTACCTTCATCTTTTTTATAGCCGGGAAATCTTGCACTGAATGTATTTTGTTTGAAGGATGTATTGGCAAAACTATGTTCTGCTTTATTCTTCTTCACCAGGTCATCAATTACACAAACGATCAGGGAACTGTCTAAACCACCACTCAAACTACTACCAATGTTTACATCACTGCGCATGCGCCTGTTTACGGAAGTATAGAACAGCTCATGCAATGTTTCTTTTGCTTCTTTCAGCTTAATATGATGATTCACATTATTAACATCTATATCCCAATAGCGCTTCGTTTCTATTTTAAAATTTTTGAGGTCAACAGAAAGATAATGTGCCGGTGTAAGCCGTTTTATGTTTTGATAAAAGGTGTCTGACTGATCTTCATGATTGGTAAGCGAACCGAACGATAAATAATTATACAGCATTACATTATTGGGCGTACGATCGTTGGTAAATTGCTGTATCGCTTTCATCTCGGAAGCAAATACCAGTTGCTTTCCCTGCTGAAGTGAATAAAAAAAAGGCTTTTCTCCAAAACGATCTCTTGCGCAAAATACCTTGTTGTTTTTTTTATCATAGATGGCAAAGGCAAACATACCATCCAGTTTTTGCAACATTTTCTCTTTATACAAATGGTATAAAACCAGCAACACTTCTGTATCGCCGCTGGTTTTAAATTGCTCACCCTGTTGCTGCAGTTCTTTTTTTAATTCGAGGTAATTGTAAATCTCGCCATTAAAAATGATCACGTAGCGATCAAGATAATGCATGGGCTGGCTGGCATTATCAGAAAGGTCGAGTATGGAGAGCCTGCGGTGGCCGAAAACAACCGTATTATTTTCATTCTGCCAGTATCCCTCACCGTCAGGTCCGCGGTGAGCAATACTATCACTCATTTTTTTAATTGATTCCCGGAAAAAAGCTGATTGTTCTGAAGAAGAAGCTGCACTCAGGATGCCTGCTATGCCACACATAAATGTATTTTATTACGTTTTCAAAAAGACCGAAGATGGTTGTTACTTGCTCAAAAACAGGCAGAACGAAGGTAGAACATATCGGTTAATTAAGCAAAGGTTCCCAGTATTCACTTACTTTTTCTTCATTTACTTTTTCGTATAAGATGCGGCGGTTGTGTTCAATTTGTTCTGCTGTAAGCCTGGTAGATAATTGTTCTTTGGTAAGATCGTGCTGCACAGAAAACACAATGATGTTCCATTTTTTAAAATCAATATATGTGCCTGAGTTTTCATCTAAAAAAAGTTTGGCACCCATCCAGATAATAGCGAGTATATTTCCAAGGCCCTGCTGCACTTTTGAATTGATAATCACCCAGCCTACTTTCGTGAGCCGTTGGTAATAGGCTTCCTTGTCCAGCTTTTCTTCCTGTACATACACGGTATCAAAATGCGCTCTTGCTATTTCCTTTATTTTTTTACTGTACAGAACATTACCATATACAAGCGGAAGGAATATCGGAAAACGTTTGTCGATAGCCGATAGTTTCCGGATAATTTCGTAATGATTCCCATCGGGCAACGCGGAGTGGCCGATCATCACTTCATTTCCGGAAACAGTATAGGAATGAAGGTCGGGCATGATCTTCGTTAATGAAAAATAGGAAAACGGTAAATGAACAATATCTTTTTTCGGAGAGAGTGATAAAAAAAAGGCATAGTCTGAAGGCAGCCAGCAACAGAAATAATTGATCCGTGCAAACGAGGGTTCCAGGCTTTTGAAATAATTTTTTTGTAACCCGAGGCCATACACAAAACCATAATATACCTTCTTCAGGAAATTTCTGAATTTCGATTGAATCGTTATGCTGCTCTTCAGGAATGATGCTGAGTACGGTTCATACATCCGCCCGGCAAAGCGTGGTAACTTATACAATTCATAACTCCAGCATACCCAATACACTTTTACATCCGGAAATCTTTTCAACACATATTCCAGGAACTGGTGGCCATGAAGATTATACGGATGAAAAATAATTTTATCGAGAGAAGATAAAGTGTTTATATATCGTTTAAAGGCAGAAGAAGAAACAGGAATGTAAGTGATTTTATCGTGCCTGATTTTTGACGCATTCGTAAGATTAACCATCAGGTTATTATCAGCGTACGGTGAAGTATATATCCGCTGTGCAATTTCAAAAGGGTATAATCCGTATTCATCATTGCAAACATGAAGATTCATCTATTCATAAAATTTTTTAATAAGGCTGCATATTCGTTTCACATCCGCAATCTCCAGTTCAAAATACATGGGCAGCCTCAGCAGGCAGTCGGTATAATGATCACTGTTTACCAGTTCCCGGCCATCATGCTTGTCTTTATAAAATTCACTTTTGTGTAAAGATAAATAATGAAATACAGATAGAATATTATGTTCTTTCAATAAACGGATCAATGCAGTTCTTTCTTCCAGGCTATTGCAAACAATATAAAACATGTGTGCATTATTGCTGGCATATTGTGGTATAAAAGGAAAGCCAAGCTTGTTGTTCAGCGGAGCGAGCTCATCCCTGTATGTTTGCCAGAGTAATTTTCGTTTGGCCTGGATCGTATCCAGGTTTTCCAACTGTGCAAATAAAAAGGCAGCAATGATATCACTTGGTAAAAAGGAAGAACCGATATCTACCCATCCGTATTTATCCACTTCACCGCGGAAGAACTGGCTCCTGTTGGTTCCTTTTTCCCGGATGATTTCTGCACGCTCTATAAATCTTTCATCATTGATGGCCAGCATTCCTCCTTCGCCACTGATTACATTTTTTGTTTCATGAAAACTAAAAGCTGCCAGGTGGCCAATGCTTCCCAGCGGTTTTCCATTGTAATAACTATCTACTGCCTGCGCTGCATCTTCTATCACAAACAGGTTATATTTTTTTGCCAGTTGCATTATGGGATCCATATCACAGGCAATACCTGCATAATGAACCGGCACAATGGCTTTTGTTTTTGCATTGATCAACGGCTCAATACTATGTACATCAAAATTCGGATTCTCTTTGCTGCTGTCTGCAAACACCAGTTTTGCACCACGCAATACAAATGCGTTGGCCGTACTCACAAAAGTGTACGACGGTAAAATAACTTCATCGCCTTCTTTAATATCAATGAGCAACGCTGCCATTTCAAGGGCATCGGTACAACTGGTGGTTAACAGGCATTTTTTAAACCCGAATTTCTGTTCAAAAAATTCATGGCATTTTTTGGTAAACATGCCATCACCACTTATTTTACCACTCTGCACCGCCTGTTGTATATAAATGGTTTCGTTACCGGTAAGAAATGGTTTATTGAAAGGAATATATCGCATACCCGACTGTTCATTGATGCCGCTTGCTGATTTGTTCACTGCTGGTAGTATTTTACTGAACGTAGTGTTACTCATAACAATCTTGTTCTGAATTTTTTGACAGGTAAAAAGCTCTCTTTATTATCGTCAAATATAGCGTTTGTTATTTTAAGCAATCCTTTTCCGCACACAACCACCGGGTTTCCTTCTTCTACAAAAATAAATTTACCGGCATCCCTGTTCTCAATGTGCAGGTCTTTTACAATTTCCGCTTCCACAATTCTTATCTTTTTTCCATCGGCCATGCAAAAAGAATGTTTGTAGGGGTACCCCGTAGCGTCTATTTGCCGCCTGATACGTTCGGCATCCTGCTGCCAGTTAATGTGGTAATCTTCTTCGTCTCTCCATAAACTATAGGTTGCCGCCTCCTCCTGTTGTGCTTTTGCCGGAATCGGTTCACCGCTGCTGATCATACCTGCAACTTCAAGGCTTGCTTTTATATAATTTTCATTGTTGATACGGATGGCATCAGCAATTTTTACCGGGTAATGAATTGATGAGGAAGACTGATAAATGATATCGCCGGTATCATAAGTTGCAGCAGCAAACAATGCCGTTACCCCAATTTGGCTTTCGCCGTTAATGAGTGCATTTACCAATGGTGCAAACCCGCGGTATTTTGGTAAAATGGAATCATGAAAAACAATCAGCCTGCTGTGTGCACCGGTTTGAATCAACCATTGCCAGGAGATGGCGAAACAATAAGGAGTGCTGATGCTGTATGCTGATTTCCTGTTGGCGAATGTGATGTTATTCTTTTCACATAGTTCTTTGATCTCTGCATAATAATCGTTTTCAATTTTACTGTCCTCACTTCCGATTACTTTATCAATAAAAGAACTTCCGAACCGGTTTATCAAACCTGATAAAACAGTAAAACCTTTTTCCGTCATTGCAAATACTGATATCATACCTGTAGCTGTTTGTTCAAATTAAAACGGCATTTATTTCCGGTTGCTGAACAATGCCTTTAGTGAAAAAATATTTTTATCGATCCGGAATAAATTAAAGAATGAAACTTTGTATTGCCTGCAAAACCATATTTCACATATTACAGATGCTACCAGGTAAGATATTGCAGATGCCGCAGCTCCTCCTTTTAATCCGAACCGTGGTATAAATGTAAAATACATTACACTTGAAATGGCAAAAATTACGAGCGAGATCACAAAACTTACTTTAAAATTTCCCCTCGCTGCAAAAAAACTTGCCAGTACCGTTGTTATGCTGAAAGGCACAACACCACAAACAAATAATTGCATTAAACCAAACGCACGGGTAAATTCAACTCCATATAAAACAGGAATAAAATAATAGGCAAGTATCAATCCTGCTGCGGCAAGAACCATAATTCCGTAGAAAGCGATTTGTTTCAACTGGATAGCATAATTCACCGCCTGCTGTTCGGAACAGTTACTCGCAAATGAATACAATACAGATGCAATGGTACTTGGCAATATCCAAAGCAACTGCGATAGCTGGGCAGCTAAGGAATAAATACCCAGCTCCGATTTCCCCCAATAGGAATCTACAACCCAGAAATCGAGTTTATAATTAAAAAAAGTGGCCACATTGCTCACATAAGCCATGAATGAAAAAAATACAAACTGCTTAATGAGCATTGTAGGAATGATTTTTTTTACCGGTCTTACTTCCAGGATATGCCGGAACAAAAACATAATCGCTATAAAAGAAACCAGGGCAACAAAGGCCATGATCATCACTACTGCTTTAAACGGATTGTTTGTTTGATGCGGAATAACATTAAAATAAACCAGCAGGTACAATAATAACGGAAGCAACTGCGACAAAATCGTATAAATGCTGATCTCCCTGAATTTTTTATAGGCAGCCAGGAAGGTAGATATTACCGAACTCATGAGATTGGTAAAATACATTCCCGTAAATATGATCACGTATTGTATGGATTGCATGTTGGCGGGCAATGCAATATCCAGTTTACCGGTAGCTTTTAACAACTGCAGACTTATAAATACCAGTGCCGTACTCCCCAATACAAATACACTGATCGTTGTTAACAGCTCTTCTGCCTTTGCCTTGCCTGAATTGATGAAGTACGGGATAGTGGAGTTGATGCTGAATCCAAAGAATAAAACAGCGAATGCAATGGAGTTTACAAACAGCGCCTGTTCACCGCGGCCTTCCGGGCCCAAAATGCGTGTAATGATTACCGATGTTATAAACCCGATTAATGTATTGATGACCTGCGCTGTAAAACTAAATGATATGCTCTTCCGGATTGACAATAGTATCTCAGATTTTCTGATTCCTTATTTGATGCACCAGTTCGATGGATTGTTTTGTTTCCGATAAAGGAAAACCTTCTCCTTTAATTATATTGATATAGGATTGTGTGTGAAGATCTGTAAAGCCTTCACTGAATTCAAACGCTTCATTGTTGATGGTTAACGACCTGAATGTTCTCTTTCCTTCCGCCTGCACAGTTGCCGGCAGATCGCTGGCATTGATGCTGAGCTTCCAATGAACGTTTGCTTTTTGCAACCGCAGTTTTCCTTCTGCATGTGTAGCGGTGTGCGTGATGACTTCATTTTCCTGAACCGGTCCGAATATCCACATCAGCATATCAAAAAAATGAATACCGATATTGGTAGCAATGCCACCACTCTTCTGAATATCGCCTTTCCAGCTTGTATGATACCAATGACCGCGACTGGTGATGTATTGTAACGATACGTCTGCTATTGTACCTGCAGGTTGCGCAGCAATTTTTTCTTTTAAAGCAATAATAGCCGGATGTAATCTCAACTGCAGGATGGTAAAAACTTTATGCCCAGTTTCTTTTTCAATTTCCATCAGCGCATCCACATTCCAAGGATTGAGCACCACCGGCTTCTCACATATAACGTCGGCGCCCAAACGCAATCCAAAACGTATATGGGAATCGTGCAGGTAATTCGGACTGCAAACACTTAAATAATCTGTTTTAATACCCTGGCGTTTCAGTTTTTCGAGGTGGCGGTCGAACCTTTCAAATTCTGTAAAAAAATCTGCATCCGGGAAATAACTATCGAGCACACCCACCGAATCATGTTTATCGAGTGCAGCCAGCAGGTTGTTACCTGTTTCTTTTATCGCTTTCATGTGCCGGGGCGCTATATAACCACCGGCTCCTATCATGGCAAAATTTTTCAAACCTATTTAATTCGTTTAACGGTGTTGTTTTCCAGTTTGTATTCCTGTTTGCTTTCTGTACAAATGGCAATATTATTTGCATCAAAGATGAGCTTGTGTCCATATTCACTCATCCACCCTTTATGCCGGCCCGGATTACCAACGATCAATGCATAAGGTGGAACCGGCTTTGTAACCACAGCACCAGCGCCGATGAATGCGTAAGCGCCAATTTCATTTCCACAAACAATGGTTGCATTGGCGCCGATACTGGCACCTTTTCTCACCAGTGTTTGCTTATACTCATGCTTTCTGCTTACGGCGCTTCTTGGATTCACCACATTGGTAAATACCATGGATGGGCCAAGAAAAACATCATCTTCACAAACCACGCCTTCATAGATACTCACGTTGTTTTGTACACGCACATTTTCGCCCAGCACCACATTTGGAGATACCACTACATTCTGGCCGATATTGCAATGTTTACCAATAGTGCAACCAGTCATAATATGACTGAAGTGCCAGATTTTTACGCCATCATGTATGTCGGCTCCCTCATCAATTACCGCAGTAGGATGGGCGAAATAACTCATACCTTTTTTTATTTGGCGGCAAGATAAACAAATGTGTGCAACAAACAGATGAATACCATCATGCTGGCATAGTTTACCATTCGTACCTGTACCTTTGCAGCATGCATTACGCTTCAGTTGAAAATATCAGTAAATCTTTTGGAATAAGAACACTTTTTAAGAACATCAGTATTAATATAGAGGAAGGCGATAAGATCGCATTGGTTGCCCGGAACGGCAGCGGTAAATCTACCCTCATGAAAATTATTGCCGGGTTGGATACGGCCGATAGCGGAACCGTTTGGATCCATAAAGACATTAAAGCCGTAATGCTGCAACAGGAAACAGATTTCGATCCCGACAAAACCATCTGGGATAATGTACTCCGTCTCGACAATGCCGTTATTAAACTGGTAAAGGAATACGAATTGTTTTTGGAAACCGGTTTGGATGACCATGAAAAGCTCGGCAACCTGATGGCGAAAATGGACGAGTTGAATGCATGGACATTTGAAAGTGATCTGAAACAAATCCTGGGAAAACTGAACCTGCACCGGCTAAATGAAAAAGTAGGCAACCTGAGCGGCGGCCAGAAAAAACGCATCGCACTGGCCCAGGCTTTAATTGAAGCACAACTACACAACGAACGTTGTTTACTCATACTCGATGAACCAACCAACCACCTCGATGTTGGTATGATTGAATGGCTGGAAGAATACCTCGGCAGCCGGAAAATAACCTTATTACTGGTTACGCATGACCGTTACTTTCTCGATGCGGTGTGCAATGAGATCATTGAAATTGATGAAGAGAAAGTATATGTGTATAAGGGAGACTATGATTATTTTCTTGAGCAGAAAAGCCTGAGAATGGAAGTGCAGCAGAGTGAATTGCAGAAGGATAAGAATATCTACCGCAAAGAACTGGAATGGATGCGCAAACAACCGAAGGCCAGAACAACCAAAAGTAAAAGCAGGCAGGATGCATTTGCAGCAGTAGAAGACAGGGTGAAACAACAAAAAGAAGTAGCTGAAGTAAGCCTGCAGGTAAAAATGACAAGGCTCGGCGGAAAGATCCTTGAACTGAAAAAAGTGTACAAGAGCTTCGGCGACCTGGTGATCATGAAGGGTTTTGACTATACATTTAAGCGTGGAGAAAGAATTGGCGTGGTTGGAAAAAATGGTGTAGGTAAATCTACCTTTTTAAAAATTGCCTTACAGCAGGAAATGCCTGATAGTGGTAAGATCAACCACGGCGATACGGTAGTATTCGGCAATTTCAGCCAGGACGGTTTGCAATACAAAGAAGATAAACGTGCCATTGATTATGTAAAATCGATGGCAGAATTTTTTCCTTTAAATGACGGCTCAAAAATTTCCGCCAGCCAGTTCATGGAAAAATTCGGATTCAATGCAGAACAACAATTTACCCTGCTGAGTAAATTAAGCGGTGGAGAAAAAAGAAGATTGCACCTGATGAGTATTCTTTTTTTAAACCCGAATTTCCTCGTGCTGGATGAACCAACCAACGACCTCGACCTGCAAACCCTGCGCACACTGGAAGAATTTCTACTGGAATACCCGGGTTGTATTTTAATCGTTAGTCACGACCGTTATTTCATGGACAGGATGGTAGATCATCTTTTTGCATTTGAAGGTAACGGAGTGATCCGTGATTTCCCCGGCAACTACAGCCAGTACCGTGATGCGATTGCAAAAGGTTTGCTCAACGATACACAAACGGAACCTGCAGTTAAACAAAATGCAATCGTTCCGGAAACAACTGCAGAGAAACCAACGCAATCGGCTACGGCAAAAAAACTTTCTTTCAAGGAAAAATTTGAATTGGAATCGCTCGAAAAAGAATTACCGGCATTGCAGGAGGAAAAAAAATTACTCGAAGAAAAAATGAGCAGCAACATATCGTATGAAGAATTGCAAAAAGCAGCCGACAGGATCAATGTGATACTGCAACAACTCGATGAAAAAGAAATGCGCTGGCTCGAACTCAGCGAACGATTGTAATCACTGATACAGCATATAATTCAACAACTGATACAGCAATTCAACCCGGGTTGCTATTAACTTGCAAATAAAAATATATGCAGGTAAAAGAAGTATCTACGGCATCCGATATTCAGCAAACATGGGAAGTGATGCATTTACTGCGTCCGCATCTTGTTGCAGAAAACTATGTTGCACTCGTAACTGAAATGATGAGCCAGGGATATAAAATGGCTTATGTGGAAGACGCCGGCAAAGTGGTATCCGTAATTGGTTTCAGGCACCTGCAGTTTTTATTTAACGGCAAACATATTTACATCGATGATCTGTCAACGCTTGATGCTTATCGCGGTAAAGGTTGCGGCAGTATGTTACTCGATTATGTTGATGATATTGCAAAGAAGTACGGATACAAAACAGTAACGCTGGATTCGGGAACACACCGTCATCCGGCGCATCGCCTGTACATGAAGAAAGGATTTATCATCCGGGGATATCATTTTACGAAGGAGATATAGCTGATTAACATTAGCCGTTACCTGTGATGATCACTTTGGTACCGTTGGGTTCATTTTTCTCCCAGTTAACCTTCCAGCCCGATGCTGCTGCACGATTTTTAATATTATCAATTCCACTTCCCCTTGCATACTGGATTGCTTCAAAACCGGAACCATTATCGCTGATGGTGATCACCCAATGGTTGCAACTGTAAAAATCAATATGCAATGCGGAGCACCCGCTGTGTTTTAGTGCATTGTTCACACATTCTTTCAGTATTAAAAAAATATGAAGTATACGTGCCGGCGTAAATGCTATGTCTTCTTCAATGCGTTCATGGTAATGGTACTGAATTTTCGGATAGTTTTCCATGATTCGCAACAGCCATAGTTTGAATCTGTCGGCCAGGCCGGTGATCGGAAGGTGTTCATTCTTTAAAACCCATATTGTATCACTCAACTGAGTAACCATACTCTGAGCATTGGCATCGAGCTGTTGCAGATTAACATTGCTCTCTTCAACATCAATATCCTGCAGGTACTTTACATTGGCAGAAATAGCGGCCGCATAAGAACCCAGGTTGTCGTGAAGATCGGCAGCAATTCTTTTACGCTCCTGTTCACGGGCTGTTTCAATTGCCTTTACCGAAAGTAATTTTTGTGCAGCCATTGCGGTTTCCATTTTCTTTTGTTGCGACAAGCGGTAGTTACGGTACAATACCCAGGCTAAAATTATTCCCGGTATAAATAAAATAACCGATCCGATGATGAGATAACGGCTCCGGGTAAGCGCATAATTTTGCTTACTGATTATATTCTGTTGCTTCTGGAGCTGGTACTTCACTTCCATCTCAGCAATAGCTTCGCCGGAATTTCTTTTATATAAAGAATCCTTCAGCCTTATGATGGTTTCCAGTGATGAAGCATATTGTGAGGGCATTTTCGCCACTTTATAATTTTCTGCCAGGGAGGAATAAAGAAAAATAAGTTTATTCAGGCTCCGGTTTTTAGAAGCGATATCTATCCCTTCCTTTGCAATGAGAATTCCTTTGCCGGTTTCGTTTACGGAAGCATAAAATGCAGACAATTGCGCCATATCGGAAGTAAGGTACAGCAGGTCGCCGATCTTACGACGGCATGCCAGTGCATCTTCCATATCTTTTTCAGCAGCAGCCGGGTTATTGCGGTTTATATAAATATCACCACGTATGTTCAGTGAATTTGCTATACCGGTAAGGTTTTCCTGTTCCTGGTTATATTTAAGAGAAATGTTTATGAAGTATAAAGCGGAATCATACTTTCCGATATTATTATAACAGGAAGCAATATTCGAAAACAGGAAGGGTACATTTGAAAATATTTTTCCATTCTTTGTATAGTTCAATCCTTTCTGCAACCATCTGATTGATTCTGTATACTGGTTAAGTTCCATATTGGCCCAGCCCAGTAACACATAAGATTTTATAACAGTTAAAGTATCATTGGCCTTCTCTGCTTTTTCCAGTACATTAAAAGTATGTTCAATTGATTCTTTATTATCACCGTTTCGGATCAATCCGCCCCCGTAGGTACTCATCAATTCCATGGCTACGGGATCAACCCGGTTCCTGATTTTATATAACTTCAAAATGCTGTCGCTAAACTCAATGCCCTCATGGTATTTTCCGCTCTTAAATAACAGGAAACTATAGAAATTCATGATCTTCAAATACTCATCTGAACCCGGTGAAAAATATTGTTTACCGAGGTTTATATACCTGGTGAGGCTATCTGAGCTTAAAGAATAAAACTGGTCGCACATGGAAAGAATAGCCTGCTTTATCTCCCTTTCGTTACCTGCCGTAATAAATTGCCTGCGAATATGATCAATGGTACGCGTTTGTGCATACACCCTGTTATTGCAAAACAGCATCAATAAAAGCAATAAAACCTTACAAAAACTCTGCAGCATGGATTCAGTTATTCTCCCTTAAAGTACATAATAAAAGGTAATTCCAACATCAAAATAGCCGGCTTTGCCTGTAAAGAGCGGAAGGCCGGCAACAGTTGAAGGTATGATGTATGAAACGTCAGGGTATTTTTTAAGCAAACTTCAAAACAATTACCATATTCAAGTAAAAGCTACCATTTTGCCTTGCGCAAATAGCTGGTTTACAATAATTATTTTAAACTGATGGTTGAAATTTGTTTTGCAAAATATTGTACTGTCAGCTTTTTTCCGCTACTTTTGCTATCTGTAGTACTAATACTACATGCTGCCACCGAAACCCAAGATCCCCCGAATTACTGCTTAACTCCTCTATCTTACCTCTTACCAAATTCCTATCAATAGCTGAAATCTAATACATAAGTAGATCAGGACTTCCTGCTTCCTCTTTTGCAACTCCATGAATACCGGTTCCGGGATATTCAAAACCTCCATATACAATAAATAACCACCACAATGAAACATTTCTCCCCCAAAAACAACCTCGTTGTATTCCTATTTTCAATGCTGAGTATTTTGTTATCAGTACATACCTCTGCTCAATCAGGGCATATAGATCCATCCTTTAACCTGGCGGATCATGGTATCAATACTACAGAAGGTGCCGACAATGATGTACGCACACTTGCCATTCAACCCGATGGGAAAATAATCCTGGGCGGCCTCTTCAATAGCTTTAATGGAACAACCGCAAATCGTATTGAAAGGATCAATGCAGACGGATCTGTTGACGCAACATTTAATATTGGTGGAGCCGGTGCTGATGGACCGGTTTATAAAGTGGCATTGCAGCCCGATGGTAAAATACTGGTTGCCGGTAAGTTTAACAGCTTTAACGGAAGCAGCAAAGCAAAACTGGTGCGATTAAATGCAGATGGATCAATTGATGGAGGTTTTAGTGTGGGTTCGGGATTTAACGATAGTGTAAACATAGTAACAGTTCAGGCAGACGGAAAAATACTGGTGGGTGGAAATTTCACTACATACAACGGATCTGCAGCAAACTACCTGGTACGCTTAAACGCTGATGGATCAAAAGATGCCTTATTTTCTCCTGTTGGAATTGGAAGTACCGTTAATGATATTGCGGTACAAACAGATAACAAGATCCTGGCAGGTATGCAGGCTTCAGGATTTCTTACAAGATTAACTACCAGCGGCGCAACAGACCCTACGTTTACTATTGCTGCTTCAGGTATAAATGCGGTTGTAAAAGCCATCACATTACAAACAGATGGTAAAATACTGGTAGGCGGATTATTGTATGCTCCGGATTTTTATTATGGATCTGTGGTACGGCTGAATTCAAATGGTTCTGTGGATGCAGGATTTAGTTCTCCCGTTTATGAACAGGTAAATGTAATCAGCTTACAGGCAGATGGTAAAATACTGGTAGGTAATGGCACTTATTATGAAAGATATACGTACATGGCCGGAAAAAAAATTGAACGTTTAAATACAAACGGATCCGTTGATGCAGGCTTTAGTTATTATTTTGATATAGACAATCTTAATCAAAACGTATATGCACTGGCTGTGCAGGCTGATGGTAAAATTGTTTCTGCTGAATCTGTAAAATGGCAGGTGAGTTTCCGAAGTGTAACAGCCCCGTATTACCTGGGAACAAAAGATTTTAAAATTAAACGATACAATACTAACGGTGACGATGATGTGAATTTCGTTCTTAATACTTCAGCTACCGGATCTTCCAAAATAATAAACACAACGGCTGTTCAGGCTGATGGTAAAATTATTGTTGGGGGATATTTTAATTCCTTCAATGGCGTTGTAGCCAATCATATCGTGAGGCTGAATACCAACGGAACAATTGATCCCACTTTCATTACCGGATCCGGAACAAATGCAGCTGTAAATGCGGTTGCCGTTCAACCCGACGGAAAAATTATTATTGCCGGTTATTTCAATGTGTACAATGGAGCGGCTCACAACCAAATGGTTCGGCTGAACAGTAATGGTACGGTTGACGCCTCCTTCAATCCAACTTTTCAGAATTATAATTGGATAAATTCAATCGTGGTTCGTGCAGATGGTAAAATATTGGTTGGAGATGCAAATACAGGGTCTATGCGTTGTTTGAATGCAGACGGAAGTATCGACAACAGTTTCACCGCCACATTTGCAACTACCATTCCTTACGACATTCCGCAGATATTTTCAATGGCCGTTCAAACGGATGGTAAGATAATTGCCGGTGGTCACTTTACACGCATTTCCGGAACAGGAGGTGCGCCCTCTTACAGCAACATCGCAAGGCTGAACAGCGACGGTAAAAGAGACCAGACTTTCAATGGTACATTTACAGATGAAGGTGGCAGCATTTTAAACATCGGTGCATTTGGCGGAGATGTGAATGCCGTGGCTATACAGGCCGATGGAAAAATACTGGCCGGCGGAGATTTTACCAATTACCGCACTGCATCTAATACAATCAATGTAAACCGTATCATGCGCCTTACAAGTGATGGTGATGTAGATGTTGATTTTAATGCCGGTGGTTCAGGAGCAAACGGAACCATTAACAGCATAACTGTTTTATCAAACGGCAAAATACTGGTAGCTGGAAATTTCAGTTCATACAATGGAATAAGTGCCGGCGGACTGATAAGATTGAATTCAAACGGAACGATAGACAATAACTTTAATGTTGCCGGAACAGGAGCAAATAGCATAAGCATCAATAGCCTGACTATTGAAAACGGTGAAGCACGTTTATACATTGCCGGTAATTTCACTTCATATAACGGTACGGGAAAAAACAGGATTGCACGCATCTTCATTGATGATTCAGGAGCACCGGCAACCCCAACAACCACAACAGCTACCATTTGTGCAAGTGAATTGCCTTATGTTTGGAATGGAAACAATTATACTGCTACTGGCGTTTATACGGCAACGGTAGTTCATCCAAACGGAACTACAGTAGATACGCTCATATTAACGATTGGAGCAGGAAATATTGTTGGTCCCGACAGAGCCTGCCAGTTTGTTAGTGCAAACACAAATGCAACATATAGGATCACAGCACCAGCAGGATCTGCCATCACGTGGTCTGTAAGTTCATCTTCTACTATGTCGATTGCAGGCGGACAAGGTACCAGCCAGGTCAGCATTCATTTTGCTGGTAATTTTTCTGCAGGCGCAGTATATGCACATGTTGTGAATGCATCATGCGGACTTAATGCAACAAAGTCTGTTACAGTTAAAGTAACGGCTCCATCTGCCCCGGGTATGATTACTGCAAGTAATAGCAGTGTTTGTTCTGTTTTGGGAACATCCAACACAATAACTTATAAAATAAACAAGGTTACTGCTGCTACTTCATACAACTGGGTTACGCAGGCAGGCACAACTACCGTTACCCATCCAAACGGACCGGGAGTGAACGATACCATCATTAATGTTGCATTTGCGAATGGTTTTACCAGCAGCCAGATTGCTGTGCAAGCCATTAATGATTGCGGATCCAGCAGCACAAGAACTTTAAATATTAACGTTGTTCCTGCATCAGCACCAGCTACCATCAGTGGCCCGGTGTATGTTTGCGATTATGTACTTCCGTCGCCTACAGGTGCACCGGCTGTGTACACAGTTTCTGCCGTTGCAGGCATTACGTATAACTGGTCTATTCCTGCAGGTGCCTCTTCAGTTACAGGCCAGGGAACCAATTCCATTTCTTTCTATTTCCCTTCAGGGTTTTCTACCGGAACGATTTCAGTTACCGCAACAAACGGCTGCGGAACAAGTACACCTAAAACACTCAATGTAAAAGCAGCAGCCGCTCAAACGCCAGGCGCCATTACAACAACGCTGGTATCTGATTGCCCGGAAAAAATTTATACTTATTCCATTGCCGCTATACCGGCAAATGCTACTTCCGTTTTGTGGGCCGTGCCTTCGGGAGGAATAATATCTTCAGGACAGGGAACTACCAGCATTACCGTTAACTACGGTGCAGGAGCTGTAAACGGCTATGTGTCTCTTCATTCCTATAACACCTGTGGTGCCAGTACTGTTAGAAAAATTGCTGTAAGTTTAAGCGTTTGTGCGCCACCGTCACCTTATGCAAAAACTACCGATTCGGATGTAAAACAGGCAAACAATACAGTCGATCCAAAAGATCTGGAAGTAAAAGTTTATCCTAACCCATCTCATTCCATTTTTAATGTGCAGGTAAACAGCACCGAAAAAGGATTGGTACATGTGAGGGTATTGGATATAACCGGTAGATGTATGAGTGAAACAAATATGAATGCCAACAGCAGGATAACCATTGGAAATTCACTGCCAGCAGGCGCTTACCTGGTTGAACTGAGCCAGGCAAAAAACATCATCACTTCAAAAATCATCAAATTATAACCGAACCAGCAGCTATGATAACCCGGTGCCTCTGTGCCGGGTTTTTTATGCTATTAACTCAGGAAAATGGATAAATATTTTTTTAAAAAAAGTTTTTTGTTTACAAAACTTTCCTATGTTTGTAGTATAATAACTACAAGCGGTTTTGGATAGATACTACAGGTTGTCTTTTGACATCTCTACAAAATTACCCCTTTAGTTATTGCAGCAATCCCTTCCCTGTTTAAATACCGCCTCGCAGCAATTTTATTTTAAACCACTGGTATTCAATGAATTTTGATGTAAAGATATCTCCCAATCCGAGCGTTAGTGATTTTAAATTACAAATACTAACCTCTGTGATTGCAAAAACTACCGTGAAGATCCTGGGATCTCATGGCGGCCTCATAAAGGAGATGATTTTGAGCCCTTATCAGAAAAATATCAGTTTGGGGTCTGATTTAAATGCAGGAACATACATTGTAGAAGTGCGACAGGGGAATAATTGTAAGAAAACAAAATTGCAGAAGTATTAAAAATAGCAATGCCTGCGGATTAATCTTCAACTCCAGGCCTTGCTAATCTGTGAGCCCCAAAGGGCAGATTTAATCCGGAATTTATTTACACCCTTGAGAACAGACAACATACCGGAACTAAAATAAAAGCTTACAAAGTTGATGCTAAGCAGGACAGTAAAATAAAACCATAAGCGCTCAACGTTTCGGTAAAAAATTGTCGGGAGCCTGTAGCACCACTCCAGGCTCTTTAATAAAACAGTTTCATTTTAAATACATGAAACCCTGAACCACAACACAACAAAACAACATTGCTTTACAGGTTGTAGTAAGCAGGATCAATTACAGTTAAGTAAAATTGTTTTGTTCATAAATGCTGAAGATGCTGTTAGTAATAACATCACGGCAACACTTCAGATTGTTAACCTTAAAACACAGCCCCCTGAACAACCTCTAACCACAAGGCGTTGTGTTGAAGCTGAAAAAAAATGCTTACAGATGATGTTAAGCAGGACAGTGAAATAAAACCATAAGAGTTTCAGGCTTTGATAAACGCTATAGCCCCGGTAATTGTAGGATTGCCGCGGGCTTTTTTGTTTTGGCACTCTTTGCATCGTTTGTAAATTAAGTGCATGCCCATTCCCATAAAACAGGAAATCGTTTAGCCTGTAGTGCCAGCTATTATGCTATTGTAACTTCCGGAGTTCCGGAGCAATTTTGGTTCCGTATAATTCAATAGTCTTCATGAGGTCTTTATGAGGCGCACCGCCCACATCAATATGTGCAACGAACCGTGTGATACCAAACAGTTCTTTCATGTATGCAATTTTATCGATCACTTCTGCCGGGCTGCCAATAAATAATGCACCTTCTTTTGTTCTGCCGGCTTCATATTGCTCCCGTGAATAAGAAGACCATCCACGTTCTTTTCCTATTTTACTCATTTGCTTTGAATAATAGGGAAATAAAATATCAGCAGCTTCTTTGCTGTTATCGGCAACAAAACTATGTGAATGAATACCCACTTCCATTTTTGAAATATCGTGTCCGGCATTTCTATATTCATCTTTATATAACTGAACCAGGGACTTAAACTGCCTGGGTGATCCGCCTATAATAGCAACGATCAATGGCAGCCCAAGCCGGCCTGCACGAATAACAGATTCAGGTGTACCCCCAACGGCAATCCATACCCGAAGATGATTGTTGTATGCACGGGGTAACACTTTCTGGTTTACCAGTGGCGCTCTCAAGGTTCCTTTCCAATTAACCGTTTCCTGCTCATTTATTTTTAGCAGGAGATCCAGTTTTTCTTCAAACAACCGGTCGTAATCACGCAGATCATACCCGAACAGCGGAAAAGATTCAATAAAACTTCCCCGACCTGCCATAATCTCTGCTCTACCATGAGATAACAGATCTACCGTTGCAAAATCTTCATACACTTTTACCGGATCGGCAGAACTTAAAACAGTTACGGCACTCGCCAGTTTTATCTTCTTTGTAACCGTAGCAGCAGCAGCCATTACAATTTCAGGGGATGAAATTACATAGTCTTCCCGGTGATGTTCGCCCAATGCAAATACATCCAGGCCTGTTTCATCAGCGAGTTTTATTTCTTCAATTAATTCCTGTAATCTTAATGCGGCAGACTTGCGTTTACCTTGTTCATCAACAGATAAATCTCCAAACATCCCAATTCCTATTTCCATACTTTGTATATTTTAAACAGGTGAACATGCAAATTAATTATAAAAAAATATAACTACCCTTTAGAGAAAACAATAAGTAAATACATAAACATGGAAAGAATGCCTTGCGCAACATTTATTTGTTACACTGTATGCGGATAAATCAGAATCACGAAATCTCCAAATGTCGTTGGTTGCTAGCTGTTATTGCATTTCTGAAAATGCCCAGATCAATGCCTTTTCTTTTGTAGCCCTGAAAATAGTGGAATGCTGTTCTCCCGGTTCATCTGAATACGTCCACCTGATTCCGGGATGATTTTCTTTAGTTAAAATGGCTGACAGTTCCCGTGTGAAAGTAAATATATCCTCTGTGCCCGATCCGGCAAACCATACATTCTTTTTAGCTACTGGAAATTTAGCCAGGTGTTCTTTAGCTGTTTTCACCAGGTAATGATCATTCCACCATAAAGACGGATCGAATGCAATGTAATAGTCAAACATTTCCGGCGTAAGAAAAAAAGTTTCCATAACGAACAATCCGGATAAAGATTCGCCGAGTATTCCCTTTGTATTAGTTGTTCTGTATCTTTTATTTATTTCAGGTATCAGCTCTTCATTAATAAAACTTCTGAATTTTCCAGATCCGCCAACAACAGGTGCAATTTTTTTATCTGTTGCCACTTCCGTTGGACCGGTTAAGTCTCTTCTTCTTTGTGTGTTTTCAATTCCAACTAATATGAATGCCGGAATCTTTTTTTCTTTTATTAGCGTTGAAAAAGTATTAGCGATGTGAGGAAAGTCTTCCTTAAGTCCCCCATCTGCCATATACATTACAGGGAGCGAATCTCTCCTATCCAAATATCCTTCAGGAAGCCACACATTAATTGTTCTTGATTCTCCCACCTGCGCAGATTGAATCTTAAATGTTTCATGAACGGGAATCGGATCGATTTGCCGGGTTGCTGCCAAAGCGCTTACAATAGATAAGATCAAAACAGAAAAGGAAAACAAATATTTCATGTACAATAATTTCAGGTTAACCAGGTTTCAATTGAGATAACGCAGTATTTACTACTCACTAATTTTTAATGATGTCATGGTTAGCGATCCTGCCACGGGTTTATCATTAAAAAAGGATAGATTTTCTTTTTCCTCTTTCAATGCAAGTATATACAGCAATGGTAAAAAATGTTCTGGTGTTGGAACAGACAACTGGAATGCCTTTCCCTGTTTGCTATAATCGATCAACTGCTGGTAATCGCCACTCACGATAAACTGTTTCATTTTTTCACTTGCTTCAGCAGCCCAGTCATACGCATACAATTCATGCAGTCTCTTCCAATCTACCATGCCCAGGTTATGTACCATGTTTCCACTTCCGATAATTAAAATTCCTTTCTCCCGAAGTGATTTTATTTCTTTTGCCAGTTCATAATGATATTGCGGAGCATTGTTCCTGTCCAGGCTCATTTGAATAACCGGAACATCAGCGTTTGGATACATATGTTTTAATACCGACCAGGCGCCATGATCCAATCCCCATTTCATATCAAGTCCAACATCTGTTTTCTTTACCAGCGATTTTGTTTCATTGGCTAACTCCGGATTACCGGGCGCAGGATATTGCACTTCATATAACGCTTTAGGAAAACCACCAAAGTCATGTATAGTGGGCGGATGCTGCATAGCCGTTACAAATGTTCCTCTTGTTTCCCAATGAGCGCTGATGCACAATATAGCTGCAGGTTTAGGAAGTTGTTTGGCTGCATTCCTGAATCCCTGCACAAATTCATTTTCCTCAATGGCATTCATCGGACTACCATGCCCAAGGAACAATAGAGGCATTTTATCTGTTGCACTAAAATTGTGGGTTAGTTTATTCAGTTCATTTAGTTTCATGGCTGCTCCTGTTAGAGGCGCCGCTGTTAAAGGCGCAATTGTTTGTAAAAATTTTTTCCTGTTCATACAATTATTCTCAAAGTTGAGATTAATTTCCGAGCAAACAGGTTTTCATTTCTTAAAATATACCGGAGAACAGGTTGATACAATCACCGGGGATGGCCATTGAATTGCAGGAAGTAAAATATATTTTCCAATACGCTTAACAGGAACTGCAGTTTCTATCTTTAACGCCCATTTTGTCCAGAATAAAATTCAGCGGACAAAATTTAGTAAAGGAAGACTGCAACAGGTTAACGCCTACAAAGGCCGTCATGAATAACCAGTTGCTATGAACGAATACAGCGAGCATAACGCTGATCAAAATAAAACTTCCGGCTACGGCTCTAACGATTCTTTCTTTCATACTCTATAATTGGTTTTAAAAACCGGCTTGTTCCACAGGGCATATAAATGCCTTTACCGGGAAACCGGATTGATTTTTTGTGTTGTAATCTTTTACCAGTTCAAGTGCGGCAGTGGCATTAGTATCTTCTGTAAAACTGAAAAAGAAAAGTGCATTCGTTCCATCGGTGCTTTTTCCAAACCAGTTGTCGGGTAAAAAATCATGATGCTCGGTTTTGTGTCCAACGGTGTCGGTTACACTAAATACTTTTATGGATGCTTTTTCCATGATGGCCGATACTGCGTGGAGGTCTTCGGCAATGCTGGTGATGATTAATAATTTCATGATCTTATTTTTTATCGTTGTATTTTTTCCGCAACATCCGGTAATAGATGAGCGGCACTACCAGCAAGGTTAAAAAAGTTGAAGTGATGGTTCCGCCCATTAATGATATGGCAAGTCCCTGGAAGATGGGATCAAACAAAATAATGACAGCTCCCAGTACTACCGCACCTGCAGTTAACAGGATAGGCGTTGTTCTTACCGCACCGGCTTCAATGATCGCCTGTTTAAGTGGTATTCCTTCTTTTAAGCGGATGTCTATAAAATCTATCAGCAATACTGAATTTCTAACCATTACACCGGCCAATGCAATGAAACCAATCATCGACGTTGCGGTGAAGTAAGCCCCCAGCATCCAGTGGCCGAGTATAATACCAATTAATGAAAGCGGGATAGCGGCGAGCATCACCAGCGGTGTAACAAAATTCTGGAACCAGCCAACGATCAGCATATAAATGATGATGATCACAGCGGCAAAAGCAATTCCCAAATCACGGAATACTTCATACGTGATCTGCCATTCTCCATCCCATTTCAATGTGTAATTATCTTCGTTCTCCGGCTGGTGCGTATATTCTTCAGCGATAGTATAGCCTTTTGGCAGTTTGATATTTTTGATACTGTCGGAAATTGCAGAAATCGCATAAAACGGACTTTCCAGTTTTCCAGCCATGTCGGCAGTAACATATACCACCCGCTTCTGATTTTTCCGAAATATGCTCTTATCCTTTACTTCTTTTGTAATGGTAACAAGGTCGCCTACTTTTACTGCATTTCCCTGTTGCCCTATAACGGTAAGATTTTTTAATTCATCGATACCCGACTTATCGGCATCATTGAGTTGTAGTTTAATATTCACGGGGCTATAAGCAACCGGTTTGTATAATGTGCCTGCTACCTGTCCGGACAATGCAGCATACATATTTGCCACCACTATCGCCGGTGCTACTCCACTCCGCATTGCTTTTACTTTATCCACTTCAAAATGGTATTGCCACTGATCATCTTCCGCATACCAGTCTACATCTACCACATCTTTTGTTTCCCGAAAAAGATTTTTTACCTGTTCAGCAATGTGTACCTGCTGTTCATAATCCGGACCATACACTTCCGCCACCATGGTAGAAAGCACCGGTGGCCCTGGTGGAATTTCCACCAGCTTTGCATTGGCATTGTATTTCCCTGCAATCAACTGAATGGCTGCACGCATATTCTTTACGATATCGTGGCTTTGTTGTGTACGTTCCTTTTTGTCAACAAGATTTACCTGGATGTCGGCAACATTATCGCCGCGGCGAATATCATAGTGACGCACCAGTCCGTTAAAACTGATTGGCCCTGCCGTACCGATATATACCTGGTAATTTTTAACCAATGGTTTTGTAGAAACATAATCAGCAATTTCTTTTGCAACAGCCTGCGTTTTTTCAAGCGTTGTACCTTCCGGCATATCGATCACTACCTGGAATTCATTTTTATTATCGAACGGTAACATTTTTACCGCAACCGATTTGGTATAAAAAAGTAACATGGATCCCAGCAACACAACAACGGTACTTACAATGAATGTCCAGCGTTTCCATCTTGTATTGAGCAAAGGATTGATAAATGAATAATAGATGCGGTATATTTTTGTTTGCTCGAGTTGCAATGCAGGTTTTTCTTCTCCGTGTTTTTCTTTTTCTTTAAGGAATATATAACCAAGGTAGGGTGTTAAGGTTAATGCAACAATCAGCGACAACAGCATGGCTATAGAAGCCCCAATGGGCATCGGGCTCATGTACGGCCCCATTAATCCGGATACAAATGCCATTGGTAAAACAGCGGCAATTACGGTAAACGTTGCCAGTATTGTTGGATTACCCACTTCATTGATTGCATAGATGGCGGCTTGCTTAAACGGCAATCGTTTCATTTTAAAATGACGGTGCATGTTCTCTGCAATGATGATCGAATCATCTACCACAATACCGGTGATGAACACCAGTGCAAAAAGAGTAATCCGGTTTAAGGTGTAATGAAGAAAATAATAAGAGAATAAAGTAAGCGCAAAAGTTACGGGTACAGAAAGAAATACCACCAATCCGCCTCTCCAACCCATCGCAAGCATTACAAACAAGGTTACGGCAACAATGGCTATAAACAGGTGAAGCAATAATTCTGATACTTTATCGGATGCCGTTTCTCCATAGTTACGGCTTACCGTTAGTTGAACATCCGATGGCAGTAAATCTTTTTTCAGGTGTTCGGTTTTCTGCAGTATTTTTTCCGACAACTGCATGGCATCTGCACCTTTCTTTTTGGCAATGGCGAGTGTAATAGCCGGGTATGCAGATTTAAAATGTTGTTGCAGTGTATCTGATTTTCCATAACCAAATAACACGTACTGGTTAGCCGTTTCGGGGCCTTCCGTAATTTGTGCTACTTGTTTAAGAAACACCGGCTGATTTGCATTTGAGCCCACGATCAGGTTGGCAACATCTTCTGCGGTATTTAAAAAATTTCCGGTTTGTACAGCAAAGGAAGAATCATGCTGCAACATTGTGCCTGAAAAAAGTTGAGCGTTATTTCCCTGGAGGAATTTACTGATACTTAAAAAATCTACATGGTTTCCGGCCATTTTATCTTTATCCAACATCACTTTCACTTCACGACTTCTTCCGCCAATAATATTTACAGCAGCTACATCATTTATTTTTTTGATTTCATTGGTAAGCACTTCTCCGAGTTGCTTCAATTCGTAATCGCTGTGTTGTTCGCTCCATAGCGTTAATCCCAATACAGGCACATCATCAATTGCTCTTGTTTTAATCAACGGCATGGTAACGCCCTGTGGCATTTTATCCATATTTTTTAATAGCTCATCATAGAGTTTTACCATCGATCTTTCTACATCCTGTCCCACAAAAAACTGAACAATCAGCATTGCCTGCCCCTGCATGGAAGTAGAATATACATATTCAACGCCTTTCACATTCGACACAATTTTCTCCAGTGGTGCTGTTAATTTTGTTTCTACTTCTTTTGGTGAAGCGCCGGGGAAACCGATGTAGATATCCGCAATGGGAACATCGATCTGTGGTTCCTCCTCTCTCGGGATCAGCATCGTACTATATCCGCCAATGAGCAGGAATGCAATCATTAACAGGATCGTTAGTTTTGAGTTGATGAATGCCTTTGCTATATTTCCTGATAAACCTTCTTTCATAATTTTTATTTTTCTAATGGCCGTATGTTCCCCACTTTTTATTTTGTAACAACAGGTGCGCCGTTATACAACTTGCCTTCGGCTTCTGCAATAAATTTTTCATTGGCAGAGAGCCCGGATACTACCTCCGCACGATCTGAATATATTCTGCCTAAACGAACCCATCTCAACAATGCGGTATTTGATGAGCTCACTGTGTAAATACCTGTCAATTCATCACGGTTAACAATAGCTGATAGCGGAACCGTTACGGAACCGGATTGTGTTTGTACTGTATCCTTCAATGGAATTTTTACGTTTACAAACATGCCTGCAAATAAATCTGGCTTGGCAGATTCCGGAATGCTCACTTTAATAATGTATTGGCCGCCGGTGAACTGAGCGGAAGGATTTAACTGTATGATTTTTCCTTCGAATGTTTTACCGGTAGATTTTATTTCAAGTTGTGCTACATCATTAAGATGCACTGCTGCAATATCCGATTCGGATACAGTGGCGGATACCTGCAGAATGCCGCTCTGTTCTACGGTTAATATGGGCATTCCGGGATTGGCCAGGCTGCCTTCTTCTGAAAGCTTTTGGGTTACTACCCCGCTGAAAGGAGCAACCAGGCTGCTGTACGAAAGAGAAGCATTTACTTCGCTTCGCATTTGTTTCGCCGCTTCCACCCTGGCTTTTGCTGCGTTGTATTGTAAGGTTACATTGTCGAGTTCCTTCGCAGTAGCGCTTTGTTGTTTATAAAGCGCTTCAAACCTGTCGTAATCCTTTTTTGCATTTGCAAATGCCGCTTCTGATTCAGCGATCATAGCTTCTGTTTGTGCCCGCCTGGCCCGGATATCATCGTCACTGATGGTAGCAAGCAGTTGTCCTTTTGAAACCTTATCGCCGGTTTTAACGAAGATGCGGTTAATTCTTCCCATCACTCTTGTGCTGATGTTAGCCGTTTGAGCAGCTTCCACCTGCCCACTTGCGAGAATAGCATTTTGTGAACCGATAGAAGCTGTCGTAACGGTAACGGCTATTGGCTTTTCAAGATCGTTGTCCTTCGTCTCTTTGTTTTCTGAACAGGAAACAAGGTATATGGTAAACGCAGTAAAGACAGAGGCGAACAGTAGTTTTTTAGGCATGTTGATATTCCTGTTATTCATATTATTTTCCGGTTGTTAAAAATTGTAAATAAGCTGCAGCTACGTTGTAGTTGAATATGGCTTGAACGGCGCTGAGTTTTTGCTGAGATAATTGTGTTTGTGCAAGTAATACATCGGTTGTTTTGACTAACCCCTGCTGGTATCTGTTTTCCAGCACCCGTAAAGCTTCTGCTGCCTGCTCAATAGCATACTGCTGTTGACGAATGGTAAAGTCTGCATCTGAAAGCTGGCGTTGAGTATGATTAATGGCCAGTTGCGATTCCGACTTTTGTTTTGTTAGTTCCCGGGATAGTTTTTCCTTTTCGAGCTTCTGCTCTGTAATGATATTTTTTGTACGGTTACCATTAAAAATATTCCATGATAACTGTATGCCCGCCAGGTAAGCATTCGCATTGAATCCTAACATCGCCTTGTCATTCAATTGCCATGATGCGAATGCGTTTAACCGTGGCAGGTAGCTCATGCGGGAGGAAGCAATCATCATCTGGTAACCATCCATTCCCTTTTGCATGGCTTTAAAGTCGGCACGATCGGCAGAAAGCTGAGTGCCGGTATTATTGCTATTTTGAATAATGCTGTCAACCGTATATACCGTTCCGGGTGTACTTCCCATGATAAGGCTGAGCATATCGGAGGCATCTTCAATATTTGACCGGGTATTTTTTAACTGTGTTTCAATGTTTATGCGTTGTACGTCTGCATTCAACACATCTGATTTCTGAATCAGTCCCTGGTTAAAATAATCTGTTGCGTTTTTATATAATGCTTTGGTTGTTTCCAGTGCTTCGTTCAATACTGTAGCTGCACTATACAACATTTGCAACTGGAGGTACGCCTTTTCTGTTTCAAATGCGAGTGCTTCTTTCGTTCTTTTCGTCATCAACTGGTACATTTCTACCTGCAGGGCCGCTCCTTTTCGCTGATAGAGAAGATCAGCATTCAACAAGGGTTGCTGTACTTCTATTTTGGTTGTAAAATCTGCCGTTGCCGCCGGATGATTCAGTAAATCAGGATTAAAGTCTGTGGCCGATATATTTTTCTGCTGTAGTTTAAATCCAAATGCATTCAATGGATTATTTGTACTGAAAGCCGTGTAGGAAAAATTTACCTGTGGGAGAAAAATCGCATCTGTTTGTTTGAATTTGGCTTTGGCCAGTTGCTCATTAATCAATGCAATGCGAACCGCATCATTTGAAGCGGTTGCGGCGCTGATGGCATCTTTCAGGCCGAGGTATTTAGACGTATCCTGGGCAATCCCTTCCTGGTAAACAATTGAAAAAAGAAACAGGCTGAAAACAAAAAATCTATTCATGTAACTGATTTGAATGCAAAACTATCTTCAGCAGTCAACATGAAGTGTGACATTTATCACTGCGTAATCAGTGATGAAGTTCAGGAAGAATAAAAGTGTATAAACAGCTCAATAATTAAAAAGTAAAAAGGAAAAAAGGAAAGAGATATATTAATTGAACAACATTATTACAAAAAAACCTTGTGTTCCTTTGTGCCTTCGTGGCAACCTCCGTGCAACTCCGTGAAAAACTCCGTTCCCTCTGTGGTTAAAAAAATAAAAAATCAAAATTCAAAAATGGGGAGCGTATAAAAAACTACCACTGATTCAAACTTTGTGTTCCTTCCTGCCTTTGTGCCTTCGTGGCAACCTCCGTAGTGTAAAAAATTCATCTTCAACTTCGGCCATCCCACACTGTTAGATCCACTATCTGTATCAACTGATTCTTCAGCACTTTTATCATCCCTCTCTCCGCTAACTTTTTCATCAGCCTTGATATCACTTCCCTGGAAGAATTCAGTTCCTGTGCAATCTCCGTATTGTTCACTGTAATAGTATCTGTATTCCTTATCTCCTGTTCCCGCTTCAGGTAATACAGTAATTTCTCATCCATACTCCTGAATGCCGTATGATCAAGTGTATTCAGCAATTCTTCAAAACGTTTTCGATATGTATCCAGTACAAACTGGTACCAGCTTTTATAATTATGCATCCATTGATCCATCAGGTTAAGTGGTACGGCTATTACCGTTGTTTCCTCTACCACTTTGGCTACCACTTCACTTTTTCCCTGCTGGCCGGCGGCAATCATGGATAAGGCGCAGGCCTGCCCGGGTTGCAGATAGTACATAAAATATTCATGTCCGTCTTCGTCTTCACGGTACACTTTTATCAATCCATCCACAACCAGCAAAATAGATTTAAAATACTGGCCCTTCCGCATCAGCAGTTCGCCGGCATCAAAAGTTTTTATTTCTGCCTCTTCCTGCAGTTTTTGCAGCAAGTCTTTTTCAAAAGAAGGAAAAACATGTTGTACATCGTGGTTCATGACAGCAAGTTAATCAATCCTGCCCGGGCTACCGGTGCCGCCACCAGGAACATCTATACAGCGCCTTCATTTATTTCGAAAAAATCCTTTCCAAATTGAATGGCAGGCCTTATGTTTGCTAATTATTTTAGTATTATGGAAATCCAGGAAATCAATTTTCAACCTACAACACTTCCCTATTTCGATGTCAGGATCCCGGCAGGCTTTCCCTCGCCGGCAGCAGACTATATGGAAGAGCGCATTGATCTGAATAAGGAATTGATCCGGCACCCACTGTCTACTTTTATCGTAGAATGCGAAGGAGACTCGATGATCAATGCGTTTATTCCCCAAAGGGCAAGGCTGGTGGTAGACAGGAGTATTACCGCTGAAAACGGTTCTATCGTAGTTGCCGTATTGAACGGTGAGTTTACCATCAAGTATTTGAAAAAAAACAGCTACAAATGCTGGCTCGTTCCGGCCAACAGCAAATACCGGGAAATTGAGATCACGCCCGAAATGAACATGCAGATCTGGGGCGTGGTTACCAAAATTATTATTGATCCCAACGACGTAAAAAAATGTATGCTTTAGTTGACTGCAATAATTTTTATGTGAGTTGTGAACGACTCTTTGATCCGTCACTGCTCCACAAGCCTGTTGTTGTATTGAGTAACAACGATGGCTGCGTGATTGCAAGAAGCGATGAAGCAAAAGCGCTGGGCATCGGCATGGGCGTTCCGGCGTATATGTTCGATTCCTTCTTCAAACAACAGGGCGTGGCTGTATTCAGTTCCAACTACACGCTATATGGTGATATCAGCGACAGGGTAATGAAAACCCTGGCTTCCTTTGTTCCCCGCCTGGAAGTGTACAGCATTGATGAAGCTTTTCTCGACATGAGCGAACTGACCTACCAGCACCCGGCGGCGATCGGGCTGGCTATTCGCCGTACCATTCAACAACATGTAGGTGTTCCCGTTAGTGTAGGCATTGCCCCAACGAAAGCGCTTGCAAAAATGGCCAACCGCTATGCAAAAAAAAGATGTAAGGAAACAGGGGTATTTTATGCAGCCAATGCGCTGCTACTCGATGAAATGCTATTGGCAACCGACATTGCCGATATCTGGGGAATTGGCAGCCAGTATGCCACGAGGCTACATGCCCGGGGAATCACCACTGCAAAAAAATTTACAGAACTGCCACCTGATTGGGTAAGAGAACAAATGAGTGTAACGGGCTTACGCCTATGGAATGAACTACGCGGCCTCCCTGCTATTGAATGGGAAGCCGAAATAAAACCGAAAAAAAATATCTGCACAAGCAGATCGCTGGGAAAATTGTCGAATGATTATTCCGTAATTAAAGAAGCCATCAGCAACCACGCTGCTGTTTGTGCACTTAAATTACGGCGGCAGGAAAGCGTTTGCCGGCAGGTGAATGTATTCATTGGTACCAATCCGCACAAAACCAGCCAGGCACAGTATCATCATTCCATTACGCTCGAATGTGAAACAGCTACCAATATTACAGGCGACATCATCGCCTATGCATTAAAAGGATTGGATATCATCTTCAGGAAAGAAGGCTACCTGTATATGAAGTGCGGCGTAATGGTGCAGGATATCATACCGGAAGAATGCATACAGCAAAACCTGTTCAGTAACCGTTGCCGGAAAAAAGACAAGCTGTTACTAACGGCGATGGATAGCCTTAATTTGGCCATGGGAAAAGATACGGTAAGAATGGCCGTACAGCGCTTCGACCGCCGTTATAAATTGCGGGCCGATCACCTCAGTAAGCGATATACCACTAATTTTAATGAGCTCCTGAAAATTTACATCTGATGCTGCAACCCTTCGTCCTCCTTGAAAAAATTCACCTGCACCGGTTGATCGCCATGAAGCGCAACTACCTCGTAAGCCAAACCTATGCAAGAGGCTATCATCATTTGGAAGAAGTACATACTACGGACATACTCGTAACCGACTACGACAACCGTGGCCAGGCATCTATGCACCTCAATGCCGTGAAACACGACCCTTACGCTGCCATCATTGATTTATCAAAACCAGCACACCTGCAAAAAATAAATTCCATGATGGCAGGTGATACGTACCAAATGTACTGGGCCGTGATTGCCAATACAACGGAATTAAAAAACCGGCTGAACAGTGCGTACAAATTAAAACTCCGCAGGTACGTTGAAAAAAATACCAATTGGCGCATTGCTTCGGGTGAGTCGCTCAACTGCCAGTTTGAAATCAGTTTCGGCGAATTATTCTTAATTATACGATGGAAAACACATCGGGTAAAGCTTACATTTGGGGAAATAGAACGATACTGATTATGTGTTATGATATTTCGTTTACCATAAACGTGAGGCAACTATCAGATTATTTTCCGGAGATGGTTTTTGACGACCGGATTACGATGGACCTCGACATCACAGCGCACATGCAGGGTCATGCACATGCCCGCTACCCCATCTTGTTTCAACCAAAAGATGAGTTGTTGGTTCATTGCAAACTCATGGAATGGGGCATCATTCCATTTTATGTTACCGACAAACAGAAATTTGCCCGGCAAAGGATTTCGATGTTGAACATCAGATCAGAAAAAATACTGGATGATCCCAAAAGTTACTGGCATAAGATCAGGAACAGGCGTTGTCTCGTTCCTGTTACCGGCTTTTACGAACACCGGCATATAGCCGGGATGAAAAATAAAATTCCGTACCTCGTGCAGGTGAGAGAACAACCGATATTTTTCCTACCGGGTTTATATTCTGTGGCCGATATAAAAAATGATGCAGGAGAAACAGAAAAAGTCTGGACCTATGCACTCATCACCAGGGAAGCAGTAGAAAATAAAGTGATGCAGCAGATACACAATAGTGGTGAAGACGAATGCCGGATGCCTTTGCTCCTGCCTTTTGAACTGGCAAAAAAATGGATAACAGGAGAATTGAATGAAGCGCAATATCGTGCCGTGTTAGATTATGAAATGCCGGCTAACGCATTAAACTATCATACAGTGTACACGATCCGGAGTAACAAAGAGCGTCCCGATGGAAAAAGAAAAGATGAGGAATATGACTGGGGTGAAAAAGTTCCGGCGATAAAGGAATGATGTCAGCACAGGCGCTCAATGATATAGTTGATATTATTCAGCTCGAATGTATCTCCCGGTGCCCGTCCGGCAATTTTTTTTCCAATGGGTGATTGAATAGAAATGCAAAAAACAACCTCACCGTCAACGGTAATTTTTCCCAGCGCTACGCTTATATAAAATTTCGCATGGTTTGTTTGCACAAGACTTCCGTTTACTACACATATTGTGTCAAGGCCTGGATCAATTTTATGTAATACGGCCTTTTGTTCAAGCAACTGATGCAACTGTGCGTTTACGTTAACCTGCTCAATTTGCAGCATGGCCAGGGCAGTTTCATGTTTATCTCCTGCGGTACTTTTTGTTTCATTGGCGCTACTCTCTTTCAGATCTGCCAGCACTTTTTGCAGGTGCTGTATTTTACGGCTGATTGTTTCCAGGCAGGCCTTATGGAGATCATGCTTCACATTCATTCCGGTAAATATACAATACACTTATACAAAAGAAAAAAACGGAACGTTCAACTGCAATACACAATGCTGCACAACTGTTCTTTAACAACCTGGGGGAAGACGCCATCCCGTTATAGAAGATGAGGTGTAGAACCACAATGCTCTCCCGAACAGGAGCCGTTAACACTGATAAATCTTTCCGTCTTCCTAAATAAAACCTAAATCATGGCCTATGCGGAACAGCTTTTGAACTAACCTCCGAAATTTGCTGCTCATACTTTACAGATGAAATTATACAGATCCTTTTTGTTCATTATACTTTCCTGCAGCTTTTTTTGCAACTATGCTATTGCCGGAAAATATACAGGAAACAGTTACCTGATCTCTGCCGAAGAGAAACAAAAGAAAACGGCTGATGAACTGAAACAACAGTTCCGCATGTTTTCTTCCTATATCAGGAGTGGATATACCGGTTACCGCATTACTTATCGTACAACAGATGGTAGTGGTCAGCAGATCACGGCATCAGGCGCTTTGTTTATACCCGACTCCGGAAGAAGTTTTCCTTTGTTAAACTATAACCACGGAACCATATTTCCCTCAAAAGAATCAACAGCACCTTCTTACCTGCAAACAGGTTTTGAGCTGATGATCGGAAAATTATTTGCATCGGCTGGCTATATAGTGGCAATGCCCGACTATGCCGGTTACGGGGCAGCAAAGAACAGCAGTCATCCATACGGCGCCTATCATGTTATTGCCGTGAATTGCACAGACATGTTGTATGCCGTAAAAGAATTTTGTGCTTCACATAGTATTGGTTTATCCGGAAAAAATTTCTTCAGTGGTTGGAGTGAGGGTGCTGCCGTGGCGCTGGCAACAGTAAAAAAATTACAGGACGACCAAAGCAGCATTCAGGCAACTGCTTCTGTACTCAATGCCGGCCCATATTATACCAGCGGATTTACAGATCACGTTTTGAATGCCAAAGGCGATCTGAAATATATCAACAGCTATGCGTGGGTGTTAGCTACCTATAACCGCATTTATGATATCAATAAACCGCTGAATTATTATTTCAACGACGCTGTGGCATCCGAAATTGAAAAAAATCCGGAGGCAAAAATTACCCATGATCCTTCCCTGGTATTTAAGAAATCGTTTGTAGACAGTTACCTGGCAGGAAATGAAACCACCCTGAAAAAAGCGATGGAACTAAACGATTTATGGAATTGGAAACCAACCTCGCCTATTGTGTTTTGCCATGGAGACAAAGATGATTATGTACCCATATTCAATTCCGAGAAAGCTTATGAAGCAATGAAAGAAAGCGGATGCATGGTAACCCTCCGTGTGTTAAAAGGACAAACACATGGTTCAGGTGTTTATTCGTTTTTAATGGAAGCTTTTAAAACTTTTGAAGAAAGCAAATAAAGATAGTGACTGGTAAAAGAGTTACAACCTGCTGCTACTATTTCTTTAATTCAATCCACACAGGTACGTGAGTACTGGTCTTTTACCAGGTTCAGACTTCTGTGTCTACACTTGCGCAAGTCAATTTCCTGCTGAGCTTCTTATTTAAAAGAAAATGATCGATACGCAATCCTGCATCTCGGGTAAAGTAATTCGGAAATAATCCCATACTATCTGTCAATAAAAATCTTTTTACCAAAACTTTCTCCATCAGCAACTATATTCAGCATATAAATACCTTTGGCCAATGCAGGTAAATTGAAAGTGCAGGTATTGGAACTATTCAATATTGATGCTGTTTTTACCAACTGTCCGTTTGAAGCATATAATTTAAAGGAAACATTTTTCGGTGCATTAACGAACCTTACCTGTACACTATTATTGTGTGCACTATACCAGGCCGTAACCGTTTCGTGCTTTTTCAATTCTACAACTTCTACAGGAGAATAAACAGCATGTCCGTCGAAATCAACCTGCTTTAATCGATAAAATAAACGATTATATAAATCCTCTATTTTTACAGCATGAAAATATCATCCTATATCATTTTTATTGCAGCTTTTATTTTCTCTGCCAATGTGCTGCATGCACAGGTGCCCGACAGTATAAAGCAATATGTAAGAGAGGCATTAGATACCATGCAAAAACAATCGCTTTACAGCAAAAAAGTAAACTGGCAAACTGCCCGTGCTAAAGCAGAACAACAATTGGCGGCAGCAAAAACATCGTTGGATGCAGAATCGATCATCATAGATGTATTCAAACAGTTGGAAGACAATCATGGGATGTACGGCGGAATAGACACTTCTTACACATACATAGCACCAGGCCCGGAAAGAATAATGAGTAAATCTATTTTAAAAGAATACCGGAAACCAAGATCAGTAAAAATTAAAATGCTGGAAAATGGAATCGCTTATTTTAAAATGCCTGCCATTCTCATAGGCAGTAACCAGCAGAAAATGAAAGAATGGGCCAACCTGATGATGGATTCATTGTGTGTATTAAACGGGTTTAAGCCAAAAGCCTATATTATTGACCTGAGAATGAACAACGGTGGAAATAGTGAGCCTATGTGGCAAATTATTAAAAGATTTACCGGCGACCAGAATAAAACCTATATGGCAGATGCAGATATGAAAATTTTACCACCGTCTGCAGATTCTGCCGAACTTGCTTACCAGCGTGCAGCCGTTCCCGATAGTGTATGTGTACTGGCAAAAAATATCAGCACTATTCCTGTTGCAGTTTTAACCGGACCAGGCACCGCCAGTTCTGGTGAAATTATGGCACTTTCACTTAGTACAAGACCAAACACCCGCTTATTCGGCGAACCGTCTATCGGCGTAGCTTCCGTTACCAATGGATTCGTTATCCAGAATAAAGGCTACTTGTTGCTTACTGTAAATTATATAGCAGATGCAAAGAAAAAAGTATTGGTAGACAAATTCATCAACCCGGATGTTTTTGTAAAGTCTGACAGTGACGATTTTGAAAATCCTCTGAATGATGGAACGGTAAACGTGGCCATAACCTGGCTGAAAGAAAAACTGAAACTTAAATAATAAGAAATTTTCTCCGTAGCCCTCGATTGCCGCTACACAAACATTCATTTACTGACCCACTCAAACTTCAAAAGTAAAAGATGAAGAAAAATACATGTCTCCATCTTTAGTTTGTTAATATAGCACCAGGCATAGAAACAAACAGGTGAATGTTATATCATTTTCATCCGCAATATTGCTAGAAAAATAAAAGTGCCCTGTTTTCGAATAGGGGAAGTACATACAAAGAGCAAGTCTATTTTGTAAGCGGCTCAACATTGATCACCCGATATAATTATACCTACTCCAAAAGGATTATACCGTAAGTATAACATTCCTTTTATATTCCCATTTCAAAAATTGCCCTTGCTATGCGACCGACCAGACCTTTTACGGTAATTCGCGTCAGCCTGGTTTTTGTGTGCTGCCTTCTTTTGCAGCTTAACCATGCCCAAACACCAACAGATGGAGATTTCCGTTCCACTAAAAACGGAAGTTCAAATTGCACGGATTGCTGGCAGGTAAGAAAAACAGGTGTGTGGGAGAATACCACTAATTTGCCTAATTCCGGGAGTAACGTTTACATTCAGAACGGGCATACCATTATCAACGCATCAACGTTTACCTGTAGAAACCTTAACATACATACTGGTGCCCGTTTCGACAATAATCTTAGTACTTTAAACCTGAATGGCAAACTCAGGGCATATACCGGAAACGTTGTAATTACCCCGGGCGCAGACGGTACTTTCTACAGCTCACAGGCATCTAATGCAAATCCGCCCAACGACATTCTCATAGGCCAGGTTTCTATAATGAACATTATTGGATTCTCCCGCAATATTACCAATACGGGTGAATGGGGCGTTTCCACACCTTTGATCGGAACTATTTACTGCAATCTAACAATGACCGCAGGCAATACTGCCACGTTTCAAACTGATTTCAGTATTACCAACCTTACGATGCAAACAGGTAACGTAAATATGGGCGCCAATACACTGTACCTGGCTGCAGGCAATTTGGCAAAGCCCAGCCTCACGGTAAATGCTGGCTGTAATTTTACTTCAGCCAACTCCGGTGCAGCCGGTGGTAGTTGCGTATTGGCGAAGAACAGCAGTCAACCCACAGGCCCCGTAACCATTGCCGGCAACTTAATTTTATCAGGTGCCAGTCCGTATTTGCATGTAACCAGTTATGATCTCCGGGCCGGATCTACGATAGAATATAACGGCACCACACAAAATTTCGCTAATGGCAGTTTCGCAGGTTCTACGGTGATCAACACTTACCGAAACCTGGTTCTGTCTGGTTCTGGCAATAAAACACCATTAGGCAATTTTAATGTGGATGAAAATATTACCATCAGCGGCAGTGCTGTTTTGGTGATGGGATCCAAAACGGCAAACATCACCGGCAACTGGACAAGCTGGGGACAGGGAGGATTAAGTGAAGGAACCAGTACCATAAACTTCGACAGCACCGGCGCTCAATCCATCAATACAACCGGCGGTGAAAATTTTTATAGCATGAGAAAGAGTGCGGCCGGAACACTTACGCTCAATTCAAATGTAAATATTGTTGCAGGCGGAAACCTCAACATGCAATCGGGAACTATTGATGCCAATGCAAATACCTTCAGCGGTACCACCACATCTGCATTCAACATGTCGGGCGGAACCATCAAGCTGGCTAAACTGAATACCACGCTGCCGGAATTTTTGATAAGCAATTACAACATAACCGGCGGAACCATTGAACTCGACGGTGCAGGCACACAAACACTCCGTGGCGCCCGAGATTACCGGAACCTTACATTTTCCAACAGCGGAACAAAAGGAATCACCTCTGCCATCAACAACATAACGGGAACGGTTACCGTAGGAGGATCTGTTACACTGGATGTATTGAATAATACCATGGGTGGAACAGGCACCAATCTCACCATGACAGGCACTGCAGTGTACCGCACAGCCGGTTCATCCCAGGTGAAACCAGATGCCGCAGGAACCTACAACCTCGGATCATCCTCCACCATCGAATTCAACAATAATCTTGCAGGGTTGGAAAGCATTCGTTTGATAGGTGCGTCAACGGTGAATTATGCCAAACTGATTGTGTCGGGCACTTCGGTAGGCACGGCGAGCCTCAACACCGGAATCCGATTTCAAACAGGTGGAAGTTTCAGGGTGAAGAACGGCGCAGTATTTAAACAAATCAATACCGCCGGCTTCTCCGGTACCAGCAATACAGCGATAAGCAGCACCAATAATCCAACGATCATTCTCGAACCCGGCAGCACGGTTGAATACAATGGCGGCAATCAAACCATCAGCAACCAAACAATTAGTACGCCTGCAACTGCACACTATGAACACTTGGTTTTAAGCGGCACCGGAAATAAAACAGCCCCTTCCTCCACCCTGAATATTAATGGCAATCTCACACAAACCGAAACCGCCGTATTTGTACACAATTCAGGAACGGTTGCCATGACGGGAATTTCTGCTCAGGCATATACGTCAACATACCCTGGTATGAAATTCTACCGGTTCAGTAATAACAATACAACAGATCTTTCGATTAACAGCGAAATGAGTATCGTAAAAGAACTTGCCTTTGCAGCCAGTTCAAAACTGAATGTAAAAAATGGCGGACACATCACGCTTCTCTCCAACAATTCCGGAACCGCCAATGTGGGTGTTATTCCTTCAACGGCTTCCATAAGTTATTCAGGTAATGGTAAGTTCACAGTAGAAAGATATATTGCCACAGGGGCATCGCACGCCAAATCCTGGCAGTTTTTAGCTGTATCCACCAATGGCGGACAAACAGTAAACCAGGCCTGGCAGGATACAGCAACTTCGGCTAACCAAAGCCGTTATGCCGGGTATGGAACACAGTTAACAAGCAATATCTTTCCGCTTCCTGCTACTTTTGATGTGTACACGAGTGTGGCGCCATCCATTAAAACCTACGATACCACCGGCGCCGGAAGCTGGGTGGGTATTGCCAATACCACTACCCTGCCGATGTTCAACAAGAAAGGATATATGGTTTTTGTACGGGGCGACCGAACCATTACTACCTCCAATGCAGTTGCTAATGAAACAGTATTGCGCAGCAGTGGCAGGATATTCCATCCTGTTTCCAATGTGCCTCCCGTTACCAATATTGGTTCAACGAAATTTGAATCGATAGGAAATCCTTATGCATCTGCCATCGATTTTTCAAATGATGCAGGTGTGGTAAAATCAGCCAACGTGCAGAAAGTATTTTATGTATGGGATCCGAAACTGGGTGGCATTTATGGTTATGGTGCTTACCAGGCTTTTACCAGGGGTATTGGGCCCGACAATAATTATTATGTTTCCCCTGGAGGCGGCAGCTATGGCCCAGGCGGGTCGGTAAATAACAGCATACAGAGCGGCCAGGCTTTTTTTGTACGTACGTTTGGCGGAACGGGCAGCATTAGCTTTAACGAGAATGCGAAGCTAAACAGCAGCGCACAGGTTTTCAAAGCTGTGTTTCCTAACGGTGTTCGTAAAACGCAGTTACGCACCAACCTATACTTTATTGCCAATGGCGTTGCGGTACTGGCAGATGGTGTACTGAGTGAATTTTCCAGGATACTCTCCAACGATATAGATGAACTGGACGTGGAGAAAATGTTAAACAGTTCCGAAAACCTTTCTGTTTCATCATCGGGCCATGATCTTGCGGTAGAACGAAGAACAGAGATCCGTGAGCACGATACGATATTGTACAAGCTGAAACAATTAAAGCCGCAGCCATACCTGTTTGAATTTGTTGCTACTGATCTTTACCGGCCGGGCCTGCAGGCTTTTATTGAAGACCTGTTCCTGGGAACCAGCACTGCAGTTAGTTTGTCTGATACTACCCGCTATTATTTCTCCGTAACCAATGATCCTGGTTCTTATGCAGCCAACAGGTTCAGGCTCGTATTCCTGCAATCACCTTCAACAGTTGCCGGAGCCACTGATGTTATGCGAAATGCAGCAGGAAGTATTTCTGTTTACCCAAACCCTGTAGAAAATAAAACCATCGGAGTATTATTTGAACAGCAGCCAGCAGGAAGATACCTGTTGCAGTTGTGTGATCGTTCCGGTAAACTGATGGCTGAAAAAACAGTGCAGGTAACCGGCGAGCGTTCATTACAAAAATTTACAGTATCCCGTGTGTTGCCTGGCCATTACCGGTTACTTGTTATTTCTGCAAAAGGGAACAGGAAGGTGATGAATGTTGTGATGGAGTGAGGGGGAAATAATTTAGTGGATTGCGGGTATTGGTCAATAAGTAATCGCGTTTATTAATGAGTTACACTCTTAATTTGTCAGACTGAAAGTGTTTGCTTCCTTAAATTTGAGTATGGATGTGTTAACTAAACTTCAACGAAGGAAAAATATGCAAGCCATCAAAAGCAAAGGCACAAAAGATGAAATTCTTTTGGCAAAAGCTCTTTGGCAGCGAGGACACAGGTATCGTAAAAATGATAAATCTATTTTGGGCAAACCAGACTTAACTTTCAGGAAATACAAAGTTGCTGTTTTTGTGGACAGCGAATACTTTCACGGTAAGAATTGGGAAACAGAGAAACTACGTATTAAAACCAACAGAATTTTTTGGTGGGCCAAGACTGAAGGAAATATGCAACAAGATTTAAGAGTAAATGAACAACCTATTAACAAAGGGTAGAAAGCAATAAGGCTTTGATGCATTGAATTAATATAGCATATAGCGTCTAGTTAATTGAACAAATTTTAAAATTGGAAGGCGATTAAATGTAGATAAGTAAAAAAACAATTTAAATAGAAAGTAGGTTTTTTGTAAAAATGCAATGGGTATTCGTTTTGATTATTATTTTATGTTTCCCCTCGAAACGACTTTCCCTTGCAATACCTAATCACATTAAATACGAACTATAATGGAATTGTTTTCTGAAATATTTATTTACTCAGAACAACCTACAAATTGCCCATATTGTGGTGCAAGTTCAGAAATTATTTTAGACTTATCACATACACCGGACCAAACTCAAATTCATAAGTGTATGAATGTAAAGTGTGAAAACGAATTTGTAATGCAATACGATGAAGAATTTGATAATGGAGCATTATTATGAAACAAGGACAAAGATTATGGACTAGAGATGAATTGATATTAGCAATTAATTTGTATTGCAAATTGTCTTTTGGTCGTTTACATCGTTTAAACCCGGAAGTTATTAATCTATCCAATCTAATTAATAGAACACCAAGTTCTGTTGCTTTTAAATTAGTAAACTTCGCAAGTCTTGATCCAAGCCTGAAAGTAAGAGGGATAAAGGGTGCGTCAAATGCAAGTAAATTAGATAACGAAATTTGGAATGAATTTTTCAATCATTGGGATATCTTACCTTATGAAAGTGAAAAATTATTGGCTCAATTTGAACACACAACAGTTGAAAAACTAAATCATATTCCTGAAGAAGAACTACCCAAAGAAGGAAAAGTTCGGGAGCAAATCGTAAAGGTCAGAGTTAACCAGTCTTTTTTTAGAAGTACAATTTTAGCGGCTTACAACAATACTTGTTGTATTACTGGAATAAATCAATCTGAGCTTTTAATCGCGGGGCATATTCGTCCGTGGGGCGTAGATGAAAAGAACCGATTAAATCCCAGAAATGGAATTGCAATAAATGCTCTTCACGATAAAGCATTCGAAGCGGGCTTTATAACTATAACCCCTGAATTTATAATCAAAATTTCACCTTTATTATTAAAACAAAAAAGTCAATATTCAATTGATTTCTTTGGAAGATATGAAAATCAAAAAATCATTCTCCCTTCAAGATTTTTACCTGATGTTACTTTCTTGAAATATCATAATGAAAATCGTTTCAAATGTTAAGAGTGGGAGAAATAGAAGCGAAAAACTTTGAATGAAACGTGCTTTCTCACCAGCATTTCAGGCTTCGTATTCTTCCCTTTAATACGGCTCATATTATAACTCCTCGTTTCCTTATCATGTACATCTGCCATAACAAACAATATCTCTATTCAAATTTACCCATTCAATTCCAATCATTTACATTCCTCCCACCCTTTCACTGCAAATAATTTCTCCCCTTTTACTATGACATACCAAAACTGATTATTAGTTTTATGCACCCTAACTGCTTAACCAGGAAACCTCCTGTTATAAAGCTTTCACTGAATCTCTTCTTACCAAACTTATTGTTAACCAAATCCAGTTTACTATGAAAGTGATCTCCACATTGTCATTCCTTTTATTTACCGGTTTTTCATTATCTGCTACCGCACAAGACGAAACCTGTTACAGCGAAACGTTCTCAAACGGCACTAACGGCTGGACCTACTCGCAAGGCGCCAGTATCCACAGTTACAACAATCCAGCACAGAACTGCAGCCCCGATCGTGGTATCGTAACACCCGGCGTTGGCGGCAATAATCCCTGCCAGGTTAAAACACCTGTACTTACCAGTACCGGCGGCCAGAAAGTAAAAATGATGTTTGATATGTTCGTAATGGATGCCAACCTGCGCTGCAACTCCTGGAAAGATTTTGCCTGCGCTACTTCAGTAGATGTTATGTACTATGCTAACGGTAACGCCTACCGCGGTGCTACCGATTATAACTTACCGCCCAACGGCCCCGGCAACAGTGGCAGGGTAACCATTAATTTTTACGTTGGGCCCAACCTCCCGGCTGGCACGCCATACCAGGTAGAAATATTTTTTAAGTTTAAAAGTGGTGTGGGCGAGTGCGTACAACAAAACACCAAATACATTTTCGATAATTTCAACATCTGCAATTTGAGCGATGTAAGCGAAAAAGGAGCAGGCCTGCATAATACTTTGAAGCAGTCTCCACAATTAAACCATACCACTACTACTGCTACTTCTTTGTATCCCAATCCCACAGCCGGCGTAGCACAGGTTACTATTCCAAACTATTCTTCATTGAAACAAATATTTGTTACAGATGTGTCGGGCAGATCGGTAAAACAGTTTTCTGCTGTACCGGCGATACCGGTTAATGGTTTACAAAAAGGAACTTATTTTATCCGCATGATCCGTTTAAACGGTGCAATCAATACGGTGAAACTACTGGTGAATTAAACTGAGGCATTCGTTTTTTATCATAAAAAAGCCCGGACCGCAAAGTCCGGGTTTTGTTTGTAGTCCCGACAGGAATCGAACCTGTATCAAAAGTTTAGGAAACTTCTATTCTATCCATTGAACTACGGAACCAAATATTAAACTATAAGTTACAATTCAATTTTTACCCGAATAGAATTCCAGAAACTTCTATTCCCCGCCCGTACCGAACGGTACGTTCGGGCGGGTATCCATTGAACTATGGAACCAAAAGGAATAAGAAATAAGGAACTGTCAATAAGAAATGAGAAAGTACTCATTTTCATCAACAACACTTCTTTTTCCGGGCAGCAAAAATAGGGAAAAGGTTTGAGAGGTTCAAAAGGTTTAAGGACCTGTGAATTTCCGAAATACTTCATATTCCCGGGAGATTCTAAAGTTCCGGGTAAGGGAGATTCTTGAGCAGGTCTTACCTATGCATCGGTATAAGAAATAAGCAGAGCGTTCAATCTATCCGGCTTCACCACTCACAACTCACTACTTATAACTCATAACTCTCGCCCCCTTCAGCCATTGAACCTCCTGAACTTCACCAACCCTCGAAACCTCCTTATATTTGCACCCCCGCATACCGGGCTATAAAAATTCTTTATTATGAAATGGATGAATACCATCATCAAATACCGCCTCCTCATCGGGCTGGCATTCCTGGCAATGGCCATTTTCGTTAACTATGAAACCAGCTTCTGGCCCTCATTTATATTGTATTTCATCGGCATTATTTTATTGGTTGGCCATTTCCTCTTCGGGCCCATGCGCCTTATCCAAACCGCTATGGAAGAAGGAGATATCGAAGCTGCAAAAAAAGTAGTGAACTCCATCAAATTCCCCGGACTGCTTATCAAACCCGTACGCTCGGTGTACTATACCATTAAAGGCAACCTCGATATGGTTGACCAGAACTTTGAAAGCGCCGAAGCGAATATGAAAAAAAGCCTGGCACTGGGCGGTGGCCAACTCACCAAACAGGCTGAAGGCCCCAACAAACTGCAACTGGGCATGCTTTCCATGCAAAAAGGCAACATGAAAGAAGCGGAATCTTATATCCGCCAGGCAATCCGTGCCGGCTTACCCGATAACGAAAATAACGCTGCTGCCTACCTGCAGTTGTCTTCCATCATGATGAATAAAAGAGAATTCCGGGCGGCGAAAGAATATTTCAGGAAAGCAAAATCATTTAAACCCACTACACCCCAGATCGTTGACCAGATCAAACAAATTGAAAAATACATCAACCGGATGCCGGGATAACCGCCGCCTTACCGTATAATTCCAAAAAATTCAAAAGGTTTAAGAGATAATACAGACTTTACTTCCTGTACATTCTTAAACCTTTTTACTTATCGTATATGTATCTATCCTTCTTCCCCTCAGCGCATACTAAAACCGGCCCCTCAATGTAATCACTACATTCCTTCCGGGGGCACTTAACCCGCTGGCAAAAACCCTGTAATACTTATCGGTTATATTCTCTACTGCCAGCAGGGCTGCCAGGTGCCTGTTTATATTTACCGACGTTCTTATATTTAAGGTAGACCAGGCCGGCGTGTACCCGTTAACGGGATCTGCACTGTACAACTCATTGTCTTCTGCCCCCAGCCTGTAATCGGCACTGCGTTTTTTCCCGTTAAACAGCATGAACAACTCAACTTCTACCGGTGTAAAGGCAGCCGCTGCACTTAACTTTCCATACACCGGCGCAATATGATCCATAGGTGTTTTTTTCCCGTCTTCTACAAATCTGCCATAAGTATAATTAATCACGCCCGACAAGGTGAAATGCTTTGCAAAACTCACTCCCGCATCCAAACCGGTACCCCACTGAAATCCCCGGCTCTTATTAACTACGGTTACCACGCGGCTTTGGTTGCCATCATAATCAACATTCGTTTGACCATTAAAAGTTCCGCTGTCTGTTGCCAGTACATTGCGGTAATCGCAATACCATACATTCACCGCCATTTTATAAACGCCCTTTTTATAGGTACTTACGCCTGCTTCGTAATTCCAGGTACGTTCTGGTTTTATATCGGGGTTGGGAACAATCAACATACCATTGCCACTTTCAAAAACTTTTGCCATATCATCCACATTGGGTGTACGATAACCAGATGATGCCAGAACAGATAGCTTCCAGCCCTTCGCCGGAAGAAAAACCAAACCCAGGTTACCCGTTGCCGTTATAAACTGCTGTTCAATATCATTGTATGGAAATGGAAAAAAGGTTTTATCTGTAAATGCAGCATACAACCTGTTGGAAGTTGCCCTTATGCCCGAATTCAGCAATAGTTTTTTTGTAAGACTATGCGTATTGTTTGCAAAGAGTGCATAACTCTGCGTATTGGAACCGCCATCAGGATAACGGGTATCAGTTTTACCGGTTTCGCCGGTTTCAATATTTTCAAAGCTGGCAACAGAACGTACTTTATTGTAAATGATCTCAGCGCCATACCTCAACTCCCCTTTTTTATATGCTTTGAGGAAATCTGCATTCACACTAAGTACATCAACATTTTCTGTGCGGTGGTTTCTTTTGACAGATCCGAAATTACGGTTGTGCCTGCTTTCTTCAATCCCCTGCCATGCGGCGGTTACTGATGCTTTGTCGTACATTTTTGTAGCGGCAAAATTCGCCATGTATGCAACCATTATTCTTTTTGCCGGGCCATAGTACCATTCTGCACTTTTCGCTATACCGGCACCGTTGGTTTCAGTAAGGCGATCGTAACGGCCTACATTGCCGGTTTGCGATACCTGCACATTTAACTGTTGTGTTACATTTCCCGTTTTAAATACCAGTTTCTGCAATAAATCAAACTGGTGATAGGCACTTCCCAATTGTTTCTGTTCATTTGGATTTGCTACCATGCTGTCTTTATTGTTGATCCGCTGGACAGAAAAATTTCGTTTCCCCCAGTCCGGGAAGCTGCTGTAATATCCGGCTCCCTGCCTGAGGTTTCCGAAATCTGAATACGTAAAGCTTGTTAAAGAAGCCAGTTTTTTGCCACCTATGGAAACATCTGCATGTCCGCTTGTTTCTGCATACGCCGATGCATACCTGAAAAATGCATTTGCCTGCACCAGCGTTTTTTTACCGGTCGTGAACGACGGTGTTTTGGTTGTAAAACTCATCACTCCTCCCAGCGCATCACTTCCGTACACTACCGATGCCGGGCCGAATAAAATTTCTGTACGTTCCAGTATGCTGTTGTCGATCGTTAATACATTCTGCAGGTGACCTCCGCGGTAAATAGCGTTGTTCATCCGTACACCATCTATCACGAGTAATACTTTATTGGCTTCAAAGCCACGAAGTATCGGGCTTCCGCCACCCAACTGGCTTTTTTGTACCAATACCTGTCCGCTTTGCATCAGCATTTCAGCCGTGGTTTGCTGATTCATTGTTTGCATATACTTTGCCGTTAGTACGGAAGTTTGCTGTGCAATTTTTGATTGAACTTGTGGAAAGCGGGTAGCGGAAACAATTACCTCATCCAGGTATTTTGACAAAACGGTATCTGCCATATTTTTTTCGGATTGTGCAAAACAGGTTGCTACAGCCCCGCCGGCTATTGCTGTCATCATCCATTTTTTCATGCTGCTGGTTGTTGGTTTATTGAACTATAAGTTGCAGTACGGTTTTAATACCCTTTGCATGCAAAATAGTAAGTTTATACACACCGGCTGCAATTGTGTTGTTCAACGCTATGGTTTTTACTTCTTCTTCGGCGTGCGTTGCAATGCTGGCGTTCATTACATATTGTCCTGCCTGGTTCATCACATAAATAAAATATTCTCCTGTTGGCATATCCGTAAAATGCAGTTGCAGCTTTCTATCGGTTACAGGATTTGGATACAATACAATTCCCGGCGTTAATTTCAACGGGCCCACTACCGCAATGTTGCTGTATTGGATAAATCCGCTGTTCTCCTCAGCCCTGATGCGGTAATAATTGTTTTTAGCGAATGGTTGCTGGTCTGTTTGCTGGTATCCCGCTACTGATCCGTTATTGGCCAATGCTGTAGTGATAAATAAATCTGAGAAATTTCTGCCATCGGCACTGTGTTCTGTAACGTATTGCCGGATATTGAGTTCATTTTCTACCGTCCAGTGTATGTTAACAGATTTATCCGGGTTTCTTACAGCCGTAAGATTGCTGAAGATAACCGGCGTTGGATCCAGTTGCTGAAATACAATTCGAAACCTGTTGGCCATATAAGAACCCGTATCCGTACTAACAGTAAAGTGTACACGTGTTGTATCATTTAACCCGATAATTGTACTACTGTGCAGGTAATTATCTTCAAGGAATGCCGCCAGGCCAGGCTGTTGTACATTAAACGCGACAAACTCCATTGTATAGGTTTGCAGTTTCAACTGGCTCAATTGAAAGAATATAGTGTCTGTAATGCGTATCGGCTTTCTCTTTTCAACCATCAGTATTTTATTATTGCTGCTGATACCAAAATTTTCCCCGGTATTTTTAATTTTCAAGGCATCCAGTATATCCAATGAATCGGCAAATTGCTGGTCATATTGTAACAGGTTCCCATCGAGTAAGATAGGTGCGCCATTATTATCGAGGTAGAGATTGCTGCGCAATTGCGGCCATGCGCTGGTTGTTTCCATCCTGTTTACCATATCGCTGCCATTCACCTTGCAGTCTTCGGTAAATGTAACTGTGCCGGATGTAAATGGTGCGTTTACAAAAAACGCCTGACCGGATTGAATAAACCTGTTCGTTGATCCATAGCTGCCGCCGCCCGGCGTAACATCATAAGTTGTTCCGTTCCTTGTTAGTACCTGGAAGCCGCCCAAACCATAAGCGCTGCTGGTTGCACTGGTTAGGTGTGGATCCCACACATAAAACACATCCTGCACACCTCCCCCTGCCTCGTTCAAAGTTAATTGTGTAAGATCTATTGCAGAAGGATAAGGATTACCCACTGATTCAAAAGTATTGGGAGGAAGCCCTCCGTTTACATTTATTACCGGTGGTGGATTGGCTGGAGTAAATAACTGCCCTTTTGTTCGGAGCGTGGTAGCAGTAGCCGGTGCCCCGAATGTGGTTACCGACCTGTCGCCGCGTACAAAAAGCATGTATCCTTTGGCGTTATATACCGGATCTGCTGTGCTGGCAATGGCATCGTATCCATTGGTAGAAGCATTGTAAACTTTCAATGACGGGCCGTTTGGCGAAGAAAGATCATAACCCGGTGAAGGATGCACAGTGGCATTCAGAACATTACTGGTGATCTGCGTGCCGAATCCTGGAACAGGATTACTATTTGGTGCAGATGATCCTTCCTGCCATGACTCTTTAACGGTTTGGCCAACTGTGGGTGTTGATAAAAACTGCCAGGTTTTGGAATGGTTGGGTATTCTTCGTTCCACTGTTGCTTTACCTGTAATAAGTTTGCCGGTCATGTTACCCAGCCAGGCAGTAACCGTGTCGGTTGATTTAAAGGTAAGCGAGTCACTCGTATTGAAGCGTTTACCCGTTGCCGTGAATGTTAGTGACTGGTAAATGTCAAGCGCCCCGTTAGAAGTTACTCCCTGTGCAGTGTTATTGGCAATTACAAGGTTGTTCAGCGCATTGCCTGCGAATAAACCTGCAGGTATTTCCTGTTGATCTGTACCATTCATCACCAGGGTTCCATGTAATCCATCAATGGTGCCGCCGGAGTAATTTATATTGCCATTTACCTGGATAGAACCGCCGCTAAGTGTTAGTATCGGTGTGTTGCTGATGTCGGGCGCCGATAAATTAAGATCCCTGACTTCCTGTATGGTTGCGATGGTGGGCATGTGTGTGTACCCACCTGTTATTGTAACATCTGTTGTGCCATCCGGAACAACATTGGTTTCCCAGTTTTCCGGAACCAGCCAGTCGGTATTGATTTTTCCCACCCATGATCCATAGTTTGGCCGCAACCATTCGTCGGCACCGATATCCGGTGTAAGGGCATTACGGGTGGTTTTATCGTAATCAATGCTGATACCAACGGTTGTTCCGCGGTCGCCCAGGTTAACCCCGTTACTTACGTTTGCCGGATCAATATGAAAATCGGTTGCTGATACATAGGCTGGTCTTACATTGATAGAGTTTAGATTGGAACCAAAACTATTGCGTATATCGGTAAGCGTTAGCCTGTTACTGCCTATAAAGCCAAGTGCGCCGGATAAATTGTAAAAATCATTATAATCGATGGAAGCAATAACGTCGATAGCTGCAGTACACTGGATGGTATAATGATCACCGGCCTGGGTTTGTTCATTTCCGAAAATATTATTTTTAATATTGATGGCCCCCGTTGCGGTCACCGCTGAACTGATATTGATTGCGGCAGGATAGCCTTCCTGAAACTGGTTGCTGCTAAGGATAATACTGTTATGGTAGATGTCATATCCGGCCCCGCCATCGATCATAAGTCCATACCCGTTACTATTTGCTTCACGGGAATTTGTTGTACCATTGGCAGCCACATCCGAAATAATATTGTTGTAAACCTGTATTGCAGCATTGGCAGATGAAGACGCCAGGTATATCCCATTGGCACCTGCACCTGTTGCATTCACATTTTTTATATCATGAATTGTATTACCACCAACCGAAACAAAGGCCGATGCTGCTAAAATACTAATACCCGACAACAGGCTGCTGTTACCATTTACGCCTAATACTTCGTTACCCCTTATCTCACAATCCTGTTCGGCCATTATTAAAATTCCCGTTTCGCTGAGCTTATCTGCAGCCAGAGCTGAGCCGATTGTATTGCTATGAATTACATTATTGTGTTCGCCGCTACCCGGTGCCGTTAGTACTATGCCCCTGGCAGCAGCGGTAATGCTGTTGAATTCTATGGTATTATATTCATTCGGGGATTCCGCAGGTTGGTCAAAAACAGATCCGGAAGACATAATTCCGGCCGAAGTTGAAGCCGCACCTGCACCGGAGATTATGCAGTTTTTAACTGTAATATGGGTAGCCGCATCAAACGCATCTGCACTATTCAGCCAAAATACCGCTTTTCCGGGAGCGTGAATATTTTTAATGAACAGGTTTTTCGTGGTGCCGCCGAAAGTATTGGAACCATCAATTATTATATAATCGGCACCATTGAACTGTATGGCAGTATTTATGTCATCAGCTTCAATTACCGGATCAATTCCTGCTGCCGGTTTAATGGAAAGTGTATTGATACTACTGGCATAAATATTACTGTTGATAATGATGGGAAAAGTTTCGTTTACACTATAGTTCCCGTCTATAAGCAGGAAGGTAATTGGCCCTGCGATGCATTGCGTATTATAAGCATGTACGGCTGATGTTAATGTAGAAAAATCTCCGCCCGAACCCACAATGTACACACCATTCAGCGGTGCGGAGTCATGCAGGATCACCGTTACGGTTCCGGAACAATTGTTTACATCCCTGATCCTTACCAGGTACGTTCCGGCAGACAGGTTATTGAATACATTGCCCGCCTGGTAGGTAATGCCATCGAGGGAATACTGGTAAGGAGCACTGCCACCGTTTGCCGTAACTGTTATAGACCCATTGGCGATACCGCAAGCTGCGTCTGCCGTCAGCGCAGATGCTGTTGGCACCACGAAGGGGTTAACAGTTACGGAAGTGGTAGCCATACATAAGCGTGTGTCCTTTACCGTTACGGTATATGTTCCGGCTGGTAGCCCGGTAAATACATTACTGGATTGATACGTTACTCCGTTGATGCTGTAACTGAGTACGCCGGTTCCCCCGCTTGCAGATACGGTTATGCTGCCATCATTGAGAGTACAGGTTGCCGGTGTTGATACTGCGGAAGCTGTAGGACCGGCAAGGTTAGCAACGGTAAACGGAGTTGTATAGATGCAACCATTGGCATCTTTTACAAATAATGTATAACTGCCGGCTGATACAGCGGCAAAAGAACCGGAAGCCTGGTAGCTTACTCCGTTAATTGAATATTGCAATGGTGCTGTTCCGCCCGAACCGGTTGCGATAATGCTCCCATTGCTTAGTCCGCAGGAAGCATGAACAATCGTACTGGTTAATGTGTGTGGACCAGGATTGTCGCTTACCAATACCAACTTTGTACTTATACAACCAACAGCATCCATAACAGATACTGTGTAATCGCCGGAAACAATACTCGTAAAGCTATTTCCTGCCTGGTAGGTTATCCCATCAAGACTATACTGCAATGGTGCGGCACCGCCGGTAGCCGTTACAGTTACTATACCATTTGCGTTATTACATTTGGCTGCCGTTACAGCGGTTGCGATCAAAGCTGAAGCTGTTGCTGACACCGTTACATTGGTAAGATTGGTACAACCCCTGTTGTCTTTTATATAAATGGTGTAAGCCCCGGGCGCAAGACCGGCAAAGGTTCCGCTACTCTGGAACAATACGCCATCTATACTATACTGGTATGGAATGGTTCCGCCGGTACCGTTTGCAATGAGTGTTCCGGAAGCGGTATTACAGGCAGCGGCTAGTGAAAAAGCAGTAACCGATGGACGTGTTGCTGTACCGACTACAGTCGTTAATGTTCCGTAACAGCCATTTACATCTTTTATAGTTACCTGGTAAGTTCCTGCAGAAAGATTTGTGAATGTTGCTGACGCCTGGAATGTAAATCCATTGATACTATATTGATAAGGAGCTGTTCCGCCACTACCCGTTAGCGTTATACTACCATTGGCTGACCCGCAGGCTTCGGAAATAACAGTAGCAGTAACTGACGGCGATGCCGGCACTGGTACGGTTGCGGAAACAGCGTTCACACAACCTGCTGCATCCTGTACACCAAATACATAGGAGCCGGGCGCAAGGTTACTGAATGTGGCACCAGCCTGATAGGCGCCTCCATTGATATTGTAAGTGTACGGTGCTGTTCCTGCTGCACCGGTTACCAAAACAGATCCGTTAGGGCTAAAACAATTACCGGGAGTTACTGTGGTGCTGAGTGTGGGTCCGCCCAGCGAAGGAACCGCTACATTTACAAAACTGAGACAGGCCCCGGGTATATCAGGCGTTCCGGCTGTAAAATCACCATCATCCGCCATAATTATTGTGTAGCCACCTGGTGCCAGGCCCGCAAACGTAAGCGTATTGGCGCCAGGAGGGAAAAATGTTACCCAGGGACCACCAACACCATTAATACTTGCGTGGTATGGGGTATTGGGCCCTACACCGGTTATGGTAATACTTCCGTTGGTAGTATTACAGGCTGTAGCCACAGCAGTTGCATTTGCCGTTGCCTGCAATACATTCGTCAGTACAGCTACTTTGGTTACCGTACAGCCATTTTCATTTTTTGCGGTTATGGTATGCGTACCCGGCAGCACATTGGTGAATTGGTTAGAAGTGGTAAAAGCACCTCCATCCAGGCTGAACGTGTAACTGTTTCCGCCGCCGCTGGGAATTCCTTTCAAATTTTTAATCTTACCGGTGCCGCCAGTGCAGGAGAGTACATTTCTTATAGTAAATGTTACATCTGTAGGTGGGGCTCCGCTACCTATGTTTACAACTATTGCTGTTTGTGATGTAATACAACCTGCAGCATCTCTTACCGTAACCGTATGGGTTGCAGCCGTTAAACCCGGGAAGCTGGCTATTGACTGGTAGGCTCCGCCATCGATATTAAATTGAAGCGGCGGCGTTCCACTGCTACCCGTTGCCGTTATTAAACCATTACTACCTCCGCAGTTTGAGTTGGTAACAGATAAAGAAAGCACCGGCGCCAGGTTGGCAAGTACGGTAGTAGTTCTGCTGATGATGCACCCATTGGCATCTTTTACATAAACGGTATACAAACCCGGAGCAATGTTTGTGAATATGCCCGAAGCCTGGTAAGAAATATTGTTGAGGCTGAACTGATAAGGTGTAGCGCCACCGGATGCAGACGCAGTTATGGTTCCATTACTTCCATTGCACGATGAAGAGATATTGCTAAGCAACATAATCAAACCGGCCGAGTTGGGTACAGTTATCGTAGTAGTTTTAATACAATTAAGCGCATCCTTTACTGTAACGGTATAAATAGTGGGCGCCAAACCACTGAAAAGACCACTTCCCTGGAATACAACACCATTGATACTAAATTGATAAGGCCCTGTGCCGCCGCTACCAGTTGCCGTTATCGTACCATCATTTATATTGCAGGATGATGGGTTAGCCGTTGCCGTTACTGATGGCCCTGAGATATTAGATAATACAACTGCCACACCATTTATACAACCGGCATTGTCTTTTACATAAACAATATAATTTCCCGGACCCAGTCCTGTAAATGTTACAGCCGCCTGGTAGGTTAACCCGTTAATACTGTATTGGTAGGGAGGTATGCCTCCCGTAGCCGCCGCAGTTACCGTTCCGTTAGAAGCGCCGCATGTGGATGAAACGGTTGTAGCCGTTACGGTTGGTCCATTTGTAGAAGCAACCGTAACAACAAGTGTACGGATACATCCAACTGCGTCATGTACAGAAACGGTGTACACACCTGCAGTCAAACCCAAAAATGTTCCTGTTGATTGATATGCTGAGCCGTCTATGCTGTACTGCAATGGCGCCACACCCCCGGTAGCATTCGCATTAATTGCACCGTTTGCATTGGTACAGGTGGCCGCATTTGACGTTGCCGTTAAAGTGGGCGCCGGGTTATTGTCTACGGTTACAGAAGCCGTTTTGATACATCCGCTGGCATCCCTTACCGTTACTGTGTATGATCCCGGAGAGAGGTTAGTGAATACGCCTGAAGCCTGGAATGTATTGCCATTGATACTGTATTGCAAAGCACCGAAACCCCCTGTTCCGAATACAGTTATGCTTCCATTATTATTACCGCAGGTAGCAGAAGAAGGTATAGCAGTAAGTAAAGGTGTGGCACCGCTTAATATGGTTATCAGTACTGTGTTTACACAACCGGTTACATCTTTAACCCGAATAGAATAAATGCCACCGGTTAAGCCATTAATTACATTACTACTCTGGTAGGTGATACCGTTGCTGCTGTATTGGTAGGGTGCAGTTCCACCTGAAGCGTTTATGGTTACAGAACCTGTATTGTTGCCACAGGTTGCATTTGTTGCGGAAAATGAAATGATGGGTCCATTGCTGTTGGCAATGGTTACGGTATCGCTGGTTTTACATCCACCGCCATCTTTAACAGACACAATATATACTGCGCCGGGCAGGTTTGTAAAATTCCCAGAAGCCTGGTAAATGATGCCATCGATACTATACGTGTAAGGAGCTAAAGTACCTGAACCGGTTGCCGAAATGGATCCCGTGCTACTGCCACAACTGGTATTCGTAACCGTTACATTCAATACCGGTCCCGGCATGATGAAATTAGTATTGGCCTGCGACCCGCTACAGGCCTGGTTGATGGTAGCAACAACAGTATAATTCACCTGTGGTATAAGGCCATTGAAAATTCCGGTAGTGTTCGATGCAATTTGTGTAGCTCCGTTGAACAATATAAAATTCACCAGGCTACCTGCCGGTGGCACCGGACTTACGGTAGCCACAATATTTCCATTGCTGCAATCGGGAGCGACATTGATAGTGTAAGTAGTATTTGCGCAATAGGGAGATACATCAAATGATGCAACAAAACCATCGCCGCAGGCATATATCAAACGATGTTGTTCATTATAAGCAAGGTCGTAAACCGGTTTTGATTCATATCCTGAAACCGTAATATCGGGGGCAGCAGCATCGTCAAATATGCTGCCGTTGAACTTGTAAACTTTTATGGTTCCGTTACTACTTCCTACATAAATATTATTGCAGGCATCGGCAACAATACCTCCCTGCATCTGACTGGCATTTGTGGTAATGGTAAGTGCTGTTCCCACTACCGCACCTGATACTTTATCAAATGCTTTCAGATTTCTACCATCCCAGTAAAATAAATAAGATGCATTAACCGCAAGAACATTAACTGAATTTTCCTGTAACCCGGTTCCGCCGAAATATGGCCTGTTGGCAGCTTCCTGTAATACTGTATAACCTGTAGCCACATTCCAGATTTTTGTGGCAGGGCTATAGGGTTGATTGTGCTTATACAAAGCGTTGTTTAAAGACGGAACAGAACCCGAGGCATACAACGTGTACATACTATTCGTAAGCGGATCAATCACCATATCAGCCATATCCTGGAATGCAATACCTGAAATACCTGTGATATTTGTTCCGTTGATAAATGTAGAGGGTGGTGAAAACAACCCGAGGTTGATATCAGAGTTCGTTCCTCCACCGGCAACTATGATCTGTGGAGAGCCTGCATTACAATTCCAGATCATTTTCCAGTTTTCCCGAAAATTGGGATTACCTACAGTAGTGAAGTTATCGTATAAACCAGTTGTGGTTAGTCGTACTACAATAAAACCGGTATTAAAATCGAAACCCTGCCCCATGTAAATGCTGCCACTGCTTTTATCTACCACCCAACCACCAAAGTAGGGTCCGAAATTCCAGGCCGGGAGTGTTAGCACGCCACTGAATGTCCATTGCAATACGCCACTGGCGTTGTATTTTGCCAGCATGTGTGATGTATTGCCATCACCGCCACCGGTTACATAAATATTGCCTTCATAGTCGAAATCGATGTCTTTTGCTTTTCCGGCATTTATTCCCGTTAGTACACTGATATTCGATACAAAAGGATCAATCACAAGTGTTTTCGTTTTATCGTATCCGTTAGAAAACACAAATCCGGCTTCTCTTCCCGATAAACTAAAGTTTACCCGTGGCGCTGTACCATGAGTTGAATCATCTGCATACCAGGCATTGGGAACCGATTCGGTTATTTCATTTACTTCGGTTTTGATGTGTATTCCGTCTTTTGTAAGTTTTACAGACTTCACATCGCCTTCATATTTCAGTTTGATCTGAGCCGGATCTGCTCCCGGGTGAACGATAAAGCTGTATTCAAATCCGGGCACGTCATCATTGCGAAAGCTATAAACCACATCAATACCAGGGTAAATATCTTTATAGATAATTGTTTCATAGGCAGCGGCTTTACCTTGTTGCATCCAGTACGTATGATAGTCTGACCTTGCTTTGCCTGGCAGAATAACTGCCTGCTCATTAGCACCAGACCACTGCTGACGGACGGTTTTATCCGTGATCGTTTTCTTTCTTTCTATTTCTTCTTCAGGTAAACCCTGCTTTTCAAATTTCTCTTCCTGTTCGTGCGTAATGGGATTAATGCGGCGATGCAGATGAATCAGCCCTTTGGCAGTAAACAGTACGGGCATATCAAAACCTTCATAACCGAATTTTATTTCACCCATATCTTCATACCCGGGTAGAAAATTTCCGTACTGGCCGATATTTTCAATGAACGCATGTTGTTTAGCGCTGTTTTTTGTAGAAGAGGTTACATCACTGTAAGTGAATGGAGGCTTTTGGGCCAAACCGGAAAATCCGGCCAGGAGTGTATAGCAAAAAAGCAACAAAAGCTTATTATACATGTTCTTTTTCTTCACGCAGTTTGGTCTTATAACTTAAAAATTGTAATTATTTCACCTGCATCAAAACCATCTTCTCTGAATGAGAATTTATGGGTACCAAACCGGTATAATCATACGCTGAAAAATGCAGGCAGTTGCCCGGTTAGCAGCATAAAGAATAAAATAACTTACTTAAAATGAATGAGTTATATAAATAAAAATGAACAACAACTCACCATTAAAGTTTGAACGTCAATTAATTACCCGTGTTAGCCTGGCTATCATTAAACATAAAAACAGGTGGAACAGTAATAATGATTGTATAATAATTACCCGGGTGAACCTTTACAGCATTCCACTTGTTAATCGTTTATTATGAGCAGAACCTACCGATTCACCCGGATTCAGCATTTACCGGTGTCACTTGCAGAAGCCTGGGAATTTTTCAGCAGTCCATTAAACCTGGCCTCCATTACACCCAGGGAAAAGGGATTTACCGTACAATCGGAACCCGTTAAGAAAATGTATGCCGGCCAGATTATAGAATACAGCGTAAAGCCTTTATTGGGTATCCCGGTTTACTGGATGACCGAAATAACACAGGTATCGGAAGGCAATTACTTTATTGATGAGCAACGATACGGCCCTTATAGTTTATGGCATCACCAGCATCATTTCAGGCAAACAGCAAATGGCGTAGAAATGAAGGATATCATTCATTATAAAATTCCGTTTTGGATCCTGGGTGATATTGCCAATGCTCTTTTTGTAAGGCGAAAGCTTGAAAAAATATTTGATTACAGGCGGGAAAAAGTGGCGGAAATATGGAGCAACAAAATTACCGGTGCCGCTACAAAAAATAATAGTATTGAAGCCTTGCCTGTTTAACGATAATGTTTCGCTAATACAATAAACCTAAAGGCTGGAAATGAAATTTGAGTTTAGCAGCCCCTGCGTACCTTTGCCGCATGTCTATCTACCGCGAAAATCTCAGGCAAAAATTTATTAAGGAATACAACAGGCTTAACCAACAGCAACGCTTAGCCGTAGATACCATTGAAGGACCTGTTATGGTGATCGCAGGCCCGGGAACCGGTAAAACACAGATACTGGCAAGCAGGATTGGTAAAATTTTACTTGAAACAGATACGCTTCCTTCAAATATTCTTTGCCTCACTTATACCGACGCCGGCGTAGTAGCGATGCGACGCAGGTTACTGCAATTCATCGGCCCGGATGCATATAAAGTGAATATTTACACGTTTCATGCTTTCTGCAATGATATCATCCAGGAAAATCTTTCTCTCTTTGAAAAAACAGCACTCGACCCGGTTTCTGAACTGGAGCAGATTGAATTATATAAAGAGCTCATCGATTCTTTTCCAAAAAATCACCCGTTGAAAAGATACAGGGGCGATGTTTATTTTGAGATCAACAACCTCAGGTCTTTATTCAGTACCATGAAACGGGAAGGATGGACCGCTGCTTTTATCCAACAACGCATCGATCAATACCTGGCTGAATTGCCTACCCGTGAAGCTTTTATTTACAAAAAAAAATATAAAGAATTTAATGCAGGAGATCTGAAAGCCGATAAGATAGCCGAAGAACAGGAACGAATGGAAAAACTCAGTGCAGCAGTAAAAGAGTTTGATCATTTTCAGCAACTGATGCGCAAACGCAACCGGTACGATTTCGACGACATGATCAACTGGGTAATTAAAGCATTTGAAGAAAATAAAAACCTGCTGGCCAACTACCAGGAAAAATTTCAATACATACTGGTTGATGAATACCAGGATAGCAGCGGAACTCAAAACCGGCTTGTAGATTTATTAATCAACTACTGGGATACTCCGAATATTTTTGTTGTAGGCGATGATGACCAGAGCATCTATCGTTTCCAGGGCGCAAATGTTGAAAATATGGTGCAGTTCAGGGATAACTATAAACAGAACCTGCTCACAGTTGTGCTAACAAATAATTACAGGTCTACCCAACCGATCTTAAACATATCAAAGGGTGTTATTGATAGAAATACAGAACGCCTTATTCATCGTTACCCCGAGCTTAATAAAGATCTCTTATCCAGCAACGATAAAATAAAACAGCTCAGTCACCAGCCAATTATCCGTGAATATGAAACACAACGGGAAGAAATGATCGGCATTGTAAAACAGGTGCAGCAATTGCTGGCTGAAGGCGTTGCACCGGGACGGATCGGCATCATTTATAAAGAAAATAAATATGGGGAGGAAATTGCGCAGTACTTTAAGCTGCTCAACATAGTTGTGTACACAAAAAGGGATCTTGATATTTTCCAGGAACCATTGGTAAAAAAAATTATTCTGATGCTGGAATACCTTGCATCCGAACATTACATTCCTTACAGCGGAGATGAAATGCTTTTTGAAATATTGCATTTCGACTGGTTTAACATCCCGTCTATCGAGATCGCAACATTAACCATGGAAGTTGCCGACCGGAAATTCACCAGCAAGGCAACTTCCTTACGGCAACTATTACACGAAAAGGCACAGGAACCTCCACGGGATCTTTTTAGCAAAGGTTTGCATGTGGAATTAAAAAAAGCCTCCGCTATTATAGAAAAACTCATTGCAAAAGTTCCTAACGTTACCCTGCAACATTTGTTTGAAAATATTATTCGTGAAGCCGGCGCACTCAAAGTCATTATGGAGAGCCCCGACAAACACTGGCTCCTGCAGGTGGTAACCAAATTGTTTGAATTCCTGAAAGAAGAAACACACCGCGACCCGGAACTGGGTGTACAACAATTGGTAAACATCATCGATCTTATGCGCAGGGAAGGAATACGGTTAACTTTAAAACAGGTGAGCGGAAGCGATAAAGGCATCAACCTCATGACTGCACATGGGTCAAAAGGACTGGAGTTTGAATATGTGTTTGTAGCCGGTTGTAATGCTTCCTCCTGGGAAAAGAAAAGAAAACCCGCCGGAGGTTATAAATTACCTGATACCATGTTTACTTCGATGGCCAATTCATCAGACGAGGAAGAATTAAGAAGGTTATTTTACGTAGCACTTACAAGAGCAGAACAACACCTGTACATTTCTTACAGTAAGTTTAAAAATGACGGAAAGGAACTGGAACCATCTATGTTTATTGCAGAAATTCAGGACTACCAGCCAATGCCTGTAGAAAAAATTATTATTGATGAAGCTACTGTTTCAGATTTTGCCATACTCAGCATCAGCGAGTCACAGGCCCCGGAAATTGAAAAAATAGAAAACGAATACATTGAAAAAGTACTCGATCGTTTTACGATGAACGTTTCTGCACTTAACAATTACCTCAAGTGCCCGCTGGAATTTTATTTTAAAAACCTGATCCGTATTCCGTCGCCAAAAAATGAAGCAACCGAATTTGGATCTGCTGTTCATCATGCATTGGAAAAATTATTCGGGAAAATGCTGGCAACAGATGCGAAACAATTCCCATCCAAAACAGATTTTCTTTCCGATTTTGAATGGTATATGCAAAGGCACAGGGAGAGTTTTACCAAAGAACAATACGACAGGCGGTTTGAATACGGCCATGAAATTCTATCTAATTATTACGACAAATACATTAATAGCTTCAATAAAATAACCACTATTGAATACAACATACGCAATGTTGTTTTAAACGGCGTTCCGCTGAAGGGAAAACTGGATAAGCTTGAATTCGATGGTAAATCTGTAAATGTGGTAGATTATAAAACAGGCGATCCTGAAAAAGGTATTGCAAAAACAAAAGGGCCTTCAGCTAAATGTCCTAACGGTGAAGACTACTGGCGGCAGGCTGTGTTCTATAAGATCCTGGTAGATAACAATCCTTCCCGTGACTGGAAAGCTATTAGCTGCGAATTTGATTTCATTGAACCGGATAAAAAGAAAAATTATCGCAGGGAAAAAGTAGTGATCAATCCTGCAGACATTACCACCGTAACACAGCAGATCACTGATACCTGGAATAAAATTCAGCAACACGATTTTTATACCGGCTGCGGAAAATCAGATTGTCACTGGTGCAATTTTGTGAAAGATAATAAGATGGCGGTGGCTTTGCATGACATTGAAGAAGAAGAAAATTGAATACCTGAACAGGTAAGCCATGCTGTAAACCGTTTATAAAACATTGTACACTTTTATACTGCTGTATGCCTTCTGATCTTTGTGGTACACAGGATCACAATACATTTAAAAGTTACGTTAAGTTTACCATCTCCATCTGTATTTATAATAACTTCACCGCAAATTCAGCTACAGTATTCATGTTTAAAAATAGTTTATCGCTTTTATCAGTCATTGTAATGGTTTACCTGCTGTCGGTCGTTGGCGGCGGGTGTGCGCAGGTAGGCTTTCCTACAGGTGGCGTTAAAGATACACTTGCGCCTGTACTGAGTAAAGCAACACCAGAAAACAATAAACTCAATTTCACAGGTAATAAGATCACACTCACATTTGATGAATACATCGAATTGAAAGATCCTCAAACCAACATGCTGGTATCGCCTGTTCAGAAAAAAAATGTTACCATTGGTAGCAACCTGAAAACCGTTAGCATAAAATTTAAAGACACACTTCAACCAAATACAACGTACAGCATCGATTTCGGTAATGCTATTGTAGACATACACGAGGGCAATATCTTAAAAAATTTCACTTACACATTTTCAACCGGTAACTATATCGACTCATTTCAACTCCGGGGCAAAGTTGTTGTAGCGGAAACGGGAAAAACAGACAGCACCATTATGGTTTACCTGTATAAAAATGCAAACGATACTGATGTACTTTCAAAAAAGCCCGACTACATCGAAAGATTAAACGGTGATGGCATTTTTAATTTCAAACACCTGCCTGCTGCCAACTTTAAAATATATGCATTGAAAGACGGCGATGGTGGCAAAACCTATAATTCAAAAACAGAAATTTTTGCATTTAATGATACTGATATCAACAGCAGCAATAACTCCAAACCCGTAATCCTCTATGCTTTTGCAGAAGAGAAAGAAAAGGCGGGAAGCAATGCACAATCATCCAACAATGCACCCAAAAAAACCGTTGATAAAAAACTAAGATACAGCGTATCATCCGGTAGTGGTAAAGGCCAGGACCTGTTATCTCCATTAGAAATCAGTTTTACTTCCCCCTTGAAAAATTACGATTCAACAAAATTTGTGCTCAGCGATACCAACTACAAACCAATTCCGGGTATTCGTGCCGTATTAGATACGAGCCGTACAAAAGTTACCCTGCAACAGTCGTGGCTACCCGAAATGCAATACATACTTACTATAGGTAAAGATGCGGTTTCAGATTCTGCCGACCTGGCGCTGGAGAAATCAGATACCATTCGTTTCATCACAAAAAAAGAATCTGCTTACGGAAGCATAACATTCAGGTTTTCCAATCTTGATCTGTCGCTCCACCCCGTTATACAATTTGTACAATCAGATGTAGTTAAGTTCTCCTTCCCGGTAACTGCTTCAGAATGGAGCCGGAAATTATTTGAACCGGGAGAATATGAAGTAAGAATTTTATACGACAGCAATCAAAACGGCAAATGGGATCCGGGCAATTATAAAGAAAGGATACAACCCGAAAGAGCCATTGGGCTTCCCCAGAAAATTGTCATCAAAGCAGATTGGGAAAATGAGCGTGAAATCTCGTTATAGCATCCCCGTCGTTGCACTCATTTATTCTATCTTTGCGCCATGTTTTTCTCATCAACCTTACTCGAAAATGCAGTGAATGAATTCGCCAGGCTTCCGGGCATTGGAAAGAAAACGGCATTGAGGCTGGTGCTGCACCTGATCAAACAAGACGAATCGATGGTAACACAGTTCAGCGATACCATTGCGCACATGAGAAAAGAAATTAAATTCTGTTCCCGATGCCACAATATTGCCGACAGCAACTTATGCAATATCTGCAGCAACACGATGCGTAAACAGGATTTGATTTGCGTGGTTGAAAATATTCGTGACGTAATTGCTATTGAAAGCACCCAGCAATTCAATGGCCTGTATCATGTACTCGGTGGCGTTATATCGCCGTTGGATGGCATCGGTCCAGATCAGTTGAATATCGAATCACTTGTTCAAAGGGTTCAGAAAGAGAACATTCTGGAAATTATTTTTGCACTCAATCCCAATATCCAGGGAGATACTACCATTTATTATATCGGTAGAAAACTCAAAGACAACCCTGTTAAAATTACCACCATCGCCAGGGGAATCTCCTTTGGGGGCGAACTTGAATTTGCCGATGAAATGACACTCGCCAAAAGCATCAGCAACCGCATCCCCGTAGAAAATTACATCTCCTCTATCAGCAACGGCTAAATAAAAATTGAATAGTAGGAGATTTTTTTATATTTTAATGTTCAAACAACAAATGTTTCTTAGATTCAATCGCTAACAATAACCCGTTAAATCGATCTGCAACACTTTACCTGTCATTAAAAGCAACCTTCTTATTTCATTGAGCGTATTCAATAACGATATCAATAATAACAAAGACTTGAAGTTCCTGGATGAAATAATTGCCGGATGCAGGGAAAATAATCATAGAGATCAGAAATTACTCTATGAGCGGTACTATGGCTACTGTTTGAAGATTGTATTCAGGTATATTTTCAGGTACGATAAAGCGGTTGATGTGGTGAATGATGGTTTTGTAAAAGTATTCGGCAAATTGCATACGTTTCATTACGACCAGTCGAGCAAAATAGAAATGATATTGATGGGATGGATGCGAACGATCATGATCAATACCGCCATCGACCGGCTTAGAAAAGACAATTTTCTCCCTGAGATCGGAATCACCAACGAAGGAGTTTGGATAGAAGATAAATCCCAGGCATCAGACCAATCCCTCCTGTATAAAGACCTGATCAATGAAGTAAAAAAACTCCCGCCAACGTACAGAATTGTTTTTAACATGTATGTAATAGATGGATTTACACACCAGGAAATTGCCAACCAGTTGGGCATTGCGGTGGGTACATCCAAATCCAACCTTTCGAAAGCAAGAGCATTGCTACAGACCTATATTAAAAAACTTGACCAGAAAAAAAACTACGTATGACCGACGGAAATGAAGAAATATTTCGCAGGGCAGCGGAGTATTATCCACTTAAAACGGAACCCGTTGATTTTTCAGAAGTGCTGAAGAAGATGGAAAATGGAGGCGGCACCCCGGATGATCCAGCTACGCCTGCAAAAGAAAAAAAGCGTCGTTGGTTATTCCTGCTGTTTTTATTTTTATTGATCTCGCCACTTATCATTATAGAAATAAACAGTAACGGCATATCCCGTTTATTTAGCTCTGCAAAAAAACATACGCAACCTTCCATCACAACAACAAATAACAACGAAAAATCAACAGCAGAAAATAAAAACAATCATAACAACCAGGCAACAACAGTAACCGCAGCAGAAACAGCATCTCCATCACTGGCGGCTACTACCACGCCTCCCGCTGCCGCTTCAAACGAAAACAGTACAAACCACGGTAACAAGGCCGCTGCTACAACCATTAACAATGTAACAAACACCCATGAGCAGGCTGCTTACCCTGCTACCGCCGGAAAAACAAATTCAGGAAATGTACAATCAACAAACAACAGGCAAACGAACACCGGCAATTCCAGGCGGCTAAAAAAGAAAACACAGCCAACCGGAAATGAAGAACACGAACAACTATTTGCCCAACGCAGGTTACGTATGTTTGATAAAGGGAAAAAACATTTTTCGGCTACAATGGGAGAAACAGGTTCCGATGATCCCGTAGCAAAAGAAAATACGGATGATAACAATATAGCATCAAACAGCACAAATAATACACAGCGCAACTCCACGCCTGTTCAGCTTACTACAGAAATTTCACCGGCATCAGATAGCAGTAAGCAGGTAAATACATCGGATTCCGTGAAAAGTATTGCTAACGCCGAACCGAAGCAACCGGATAGCAGTAACCATAAAAAACAGGAGGAAAAAAAGAAACAATCAAAACAAAAACATTTTTATGCAGGACTGGTTGGCGGGCCCGATTGTAGTATGATCAAATTCCAGTCTGTACATAAAACCGGTTACAATTATGGATTCATCGTTGGATATGCATTAAACAAACGATTGTCGGTTGAAACAGGATTGATCGTTGATAAAAAATCTTATTCCAGTGATGGAAAATATTTCAGCACAAAAAAACTTTCTTACATTCCATCCTATGTTAAAATAGTTTATGTAGAAGGCGATTGCCACATGTTGGAATGGCCGGTGAATATTTATTACAATTTTGCATCGAAGAAAAAAAGCAACTGGTTTGCATCTGCAGGTATTTCATCCTATTTCATGAATAAGGAGGAATATACTTACGAAGTGAAACGTTACAACGTGTATTATCCTTATGATGCTACTTACAAAACGCACGACAACCAACTGGCCGCTGTAGTAAACTTCTCATTTGGCTACAAACGTTCGCTGGGAAAAATATGTGATTTGCGTGCAGAACCATACCTGAAGATTCCGGTTGGTAAAGTGGGAACCGGCGAACTTCCCATACAAAGTTTTGGGTTGATGATCGGCCTGACAAAAAATCTTTTTTAATTTGCTTTTTGTAAGCAAACTACCTGAACACAAGTGAAATGTCAATCAAAGAATGTGGCGGTTTTGCGTTACTTTTATCCTGAAACCTCACTGAATGGAAAAACTCTACACCGAAAAAAAATCACCGCATATTGATCTGCCTTTTCCCTCTGTACCGACGCCGGTAGAAAAGGAATTCATCAAAACAATTCAACCCGGCTATTCCAGGAAAATTGAATTGTACATAGACAGCAAATCATCTCCACTAAAACATTTATTCAACCGCAGTATAAAAAGATCGGTAGATATACTGCTTTCATCTATCATAATCATAACCGTTCTTCCCTGGCTGGTACCGCTGATGGCAATTATAATTTCTATTGATTCAAAAGGTCCTGTATTTTTTTTACAAAAGCGAACAGGCCGTTATGGAAAAAAATTCCGCTGTATAAAGTTCAGGAGTATGGTGCAGAATGAAGATGCGGATCGATTGGCAGAACAACAGAATGATGAACGCATTACAAAAGTTGGAAAATATATCCGCCATTACCACATCGATGAACTACCTCAATTCATCAATGTGTTTTTAGGACAAATGTCGATTATCGGTCCGAGGCCGTATATGATCCTTGAAGACAAAAAATTCGAAAGCCTCTTTCAAAATTATCACTATCGCAACCTGGTGAAACCGGGCATTACAGGTTTTGCGCAATCAAACGGAAATTTTGGTTCCACTACCGATATTCAACTGTTACAACAACGGGTACAGTTTGATATCGCCTATATTCAAAACTGGTCGCCGGCAATGGATGCTAAAATTTTGTTGCGTACTTTCCGGATGATCACTCAAAAGCCGGCTGCTGTTTAAGGATAATAAAGTAATTTGTTTGCTGCATAATTGCTGTAAATAACGAACAGCACCGTAATATCAGCAGTTACCATAATTATTCATGAAACAGGTTATTAAAAATACATTTGCCGTTCTTTCAGCAAAAGAAAAAAAAACTGCATGGCTGCTTGCTGTTGCAGATATTTGTATCAGCCTGCTTGATATTGCTTTTTTAATTGTGTTGGTACTGATCGTAGCTGTGTTCACACAATCTAAAGAAACACATACGCTTCCTTTTATTCAATATGCACTAACACAACATCCGGTATTGCTATTACTGCTGTTCCTGGTTTTGTTCATCTGCAAAAACGTATTGGGATTTTTCATTAGCAAATGGCAGTTGCAATTCGCTTATGCGGTTGCTACAAGATTGTCGAAAGAAAATTTAATGAACTACTTCAACGGTAGCTTTAAGGCGTATATAGATACAGACTCTTCCGTTTTTAACAGGAAGATCAGTCAGCAACCGATCGAATTTGTGCATTATGTTTTAAACGGCATTCAACAGGTATTCGGCCAGCTTGTACTTATTACCGTTAGTATCGTTGCCATTTTACTGTACAAGCCTGTTTTATTTCTTTTGCTCATACTGCTGCTATCGCCACCTGTTATGCTTACCGGCTGGTATATAAAACGCAAAATGGAGAACAACCGGCTGCAGGGAAAAAAAACAAGTGAACAAACGATTCAATATTTACAGGAAGCACTTGCTGCATTTATTGAAAGCAACATGTACGGAAAAAAGGCCTTCTTCACAAACAGATACCATCCATCGCAAGCTGCATTGAATCAAATTTTATCGGAACGACAGTTTATACAATTCATTCCGCCGAGGCTCGTAGAGATATTTGCTATTACAGGTTTGTTTGTGCTCATCCTGCTTAATAATTTATATGGTTCGAATAACAGCATTTCGGTTGTAACTATTGGCGCATTTGCTGCTGCAGTGTATAAAATAATGCCGGGTGTGGTAAAATGTATCAATCTTGCCGGGCAGGTAAAAACCTATGCTTTCAGTACTGAAGGATTAGCGGATAATTCTATTGCAGAAAATGAAATAGTTAATTGCCCGCCGATCACGGCTGTGCAATGCCGGAATATTTGTTTTAGCTATGAAAATAAAAGTGTGATCCAAAATCTTTCTGCTGAAATTAAAAGCGGTGATATGGTTGCCATTACAGGTATTTCCGGCAAAGGAAAAACAACCTTTGTTCATATCTTACTTGCTTTCCTGCAACAGGATAGTGGTGAAGTGTATATTAACGGAACGATCGCCGGTGCAGTGGAGAGAAAAATATACAGGAACAGGATTGCTTATGCAAAACAACAACAACTGCTCATTAATGCATCACTTCAGCAAAACATAACACTGGAAGAAAATACTACAGATCAGCAAAGATTCAGGCAGGCGGTTTCTATGGCAGAACTTGATGCATTGATCAACCAGTTGCCCGAAAAAGAGAACAGCCAGGTTACTGAAAATGGAAAAAATTTCAGCGGTGGTCAACGTCAGCGGATCATTTTAGCAAGAGCATTGTACAAAGATGCAGACTTGTATATTTTCGACGAAGCCTTCAGTGAACTGGATGCCGCAGCAGAAACCGCCATCATGCAGGAACTGCAGCAGTTGACAAAAAAAGGAAAGATGATTTTACTCATAACACATCGCACATCATTACACGCCTATTGCAATAAAATCATTTCACTGCATGAGTAATGGCAAACGCACATTGGTAATTCTTACGCCCGGCTTTCCGAAAGATGAAGCAGATACAGCCTGCCTTCCCTTCTTACAAACATTTATTCGTAGTCTTGTTAAGGCAGATGCATCACTAAACATTATAGTGATTGCGTTTGAATACCCGTTCTTTTCAAAAGAATATTCCTGGCATAACGTTACGGTAATTGCATGTAACGGAAGAAACAGGGGAAAACTGCATAAACTATTTTTATGGAGAAGAATCTGGAAGCGTATTCAGCAGTTGGTACAACGCAACCATGTTATTGGCTTTTTTAGTTTATGGCTGGGTGAGTGTGCAATGGTGGGGAAGTATGCTGCATCCAAAACCGGCATTAAACATTTTACCTGGATACTCGGCCAGGATGCAAAAGAAAATAACCGCTATGTAAAACGTGTGCATCCCGCCGGTAAAAACCTTGTTGCCATTTCTGATAGTATTGCAGAGCGGTTCAGAAAAAATTATCAGTGTACACCCGGATATGTTATACCTGCCGGTATAGACACAGGATTATTTACAGACCCTTTACCAGCTTATACCATAGATATTCTTGGAGTGGGCTCTTTAATTCCATTGAAGCAGTTTGATGTGTTTATAAAAATGATTTCATTATTGTCAAAAAAATATCCAACGCTGAAAGCGGTTATCGCAGGAGAGGGTGTTGACAGAAATAAATTACAATCTTTAATTGAGCAATACCGGTTACAGGATAACCTACAACTGCGGGGAGAAACAGCACACAAAAATGTGCTGGAATTAATGCAGCAGTCAAAAATTCTGTTACATCCTTCTTCCTATGAAGGATTTGCTGCGGTATGTGCGGAGGCATTATATGCAGGTGCAAAAGTGGTAAGTTTTGTACAACCTATGAAGCAGGATTTTGAAAACTGGTATGTGGTAAAAAATGAAGAAGAAATGTTTTCCTGTCTCGACCTGTTACTGGATGAAAAATTGCGATCCGGAAGAAGGGTGCTAACCTATAGCAGCGACAGAAGCGCAAAAGAAATTCTTGCTTTGTATAAGTAATGTTTTGTGACGGGTCCTGCGATAAATTTGTTGTTCCGGCTCTTCATTAGTGAAACTGTTAGATATCTTTGTACTTCAATTTAAAGATATGAACCAGGATATACACAACAAGGTTGCCTATATTACCGGAGGTAGTAAAGGCATTGGTTTGGGCATCGCAAAAATTTTATTGAACAACGGCATGCGTGTTGCCATTAGCAGTAGAAACAAGGAAGCTGCTGTGGAAGCCGCTGCAGCACTCAGTAATGATGCCGGCAAAGTACTCGCTATAGCATCAGATGTAAGTTCTTTGGATGCAGAAACAGAGGCAGTAAAAAAAATTACGGAACATTTTGGCGGGCTGGACGTGTTGGTTGCCAACGCCGGTGTTGGCCATTTTGCAGCTATTGATGAAATGACCCCGGCGCAATGGAATGAAACGATCAATACCAATTTAACGGGCGTATTCAACAGTGTAAAAGCATCCATTGATGCTTTGAAAAAAACAGAAGGATATATTATCAGCATTGCCAGCCTTGCCGGTGCGAATTTTTTTGAAACTGCTTCGGCATATAATGCCAGTAAATTCGGCCTGGTTGGTTTTACACAAGCCATCATGCTTGATCTCAGAAAATATGGGATCAAGGTTTCTACCATAATGCCGGGTTCGGTAGCTTCTTATTTTAATAACCATGTTCCCAATGAAGCAGATGCCTGGAAAATACAACCGGAAGATATTGGTGAACTGGTGTTGGTTATTTTAAAGATGAACCCCAGGACATTACCGAGTAAGATTGAAGTGCGCCCATCCCGACCTTCAAAATAACAGGCGATACAACAACTGTATTATTCTAAGGCATAAAAGGAATGATGTTTAAAATGAATTTATTGAATAGCTAATGGAAAAATTGCGTCACGCCCATGTAGCCCGGTATATCACGCCGCTTCGTGAAGGAGGTTCTTTGCCTGCCATTGTAGAAGCAGATGATGGATTTATGTATGTGTTGAAATTTCGTGGTGCCGGCCAGGGTGTAAAAGCATTGATAGCAGATCTGATTGGTGCGGAAACAGCAAGGTTAGCAGGAATGAAAGTTCCGGAATTGATTCTTGCTTCGCTGGATGAAGCTTTTGGCAGAACAGAACCGGATGAAGAGATACAGGACTTACTAAAGAGCAGCATTGGAATTAATTTAGGTGTACACTATTTATCGGGCGCCATCAGTTTTGATCCGGCGGTTAATACGATTGATCCCCTGCTGGCATCAAAAATTGTTTGGTTGGATAGTTTCTTAATGAATGTTGACCGCACCGCAAAAAATACAAACATGCTGGTATGGAAAAAAGAATTGTGGCTGATTGATTTTGGCGCTTCACTTTATTTTCACCATAACTGGAACGGTTGGCAGCAGCAGGCCCTCAGTACGTTTAACAATATAAAAACGCATGTGCTTTTACCATTTGCTTCAGAACTGGAAGCAGCAAATAATTATTGTACAGCCATGATCACTCCTGCCGTAATTAAAAACATTGTAACGCTTATACCGGATGACTGGTTAACTCAAAATGGTTCCCCTGCCGAAATGAGAGAAGTGTATGCACAATTCTTATCAACCCGTTTGGCTCACTATTCTAATTTTGTAAATGAAGCAATCCATGCAAGATCAGCAATTATTTGAGTATGCCGTTATACGGATTGTTCCCAGGGTTGAACGGGAAGAATTCATCAACGCAGGAATAATTTTATTCTGCAAGAAATTAAATTTTCTTCATGTGCTGTACGCGTTAAATCCACAGAAGATTGCTGTAGTTGATGCTGAATGCGATGTAGAAGAATTATCTGCTCATTTAAAAGCATTCGAAAGTATTGCAACCGGAGAAAAAACAGCAGGCCCCATTGCACAACTTTCACCTCCGGAACGATTCAGATGGTTAACTGCACAAAGAAGTACAATCATTCAAACGTCAAAAGTACATCCCGGTTTAGGAGAAGATCCTAAGAAAATAATCAGCCAGTTGTTTCAACAGCTTGTATTATAATAGCTGCGTTAAGATTTTCTTTCTGCAAAGATCAACCAGCATTTTAAGGTAATAGCGCACCGTTGCCATCTATATACAAAAAGCCCGCTCAAGCCTCAGCAGTAGGAGACAGCAGCAGTTTATCTCAACTTAATTACAAATTTTACCGGTTGTTAAACACATGATGCCGTTGATTAATTAGAACATACACTTCCCTTTTACAGATAATAATTTAGCGTTATAAAATTGGATAACCTGGTTTTAACGCCTGTTACCTTACATAATCAAACCACAGTATAAGATGACTAAACATCTACGTTTAGTGATGGCAGTTATTATTGCCAGCACGGTACACTATTGCGCAAAGGCTCAATCATTGGGAGTTAATACTTCAGGAGCTCCCGCTGCAGCCAGTTCCATATTAGATGTAAGCAGTACAGATAAAGGAATACTTATTCCCAGAATGAGTAAAACAGAACGGAATGGAATTGCCAATCCTGCAACAGGATTAATGGTTTACCAGAATGCCCCGGATAGTACCGGGTTTTATTTTTATGATGGTACCAACTGGCAGTGGTTGTCAACCGCAAAAACAGTAAGTGGCTGGGCTACTACCGGTAACGCAGGTACGACAGCAAATAATAACTTTTTCGGAACAACAGATGATATCGCTTTAAGTTTCAGGCAAAACAATAAATGGATCGGGCGTTGGAACAGTGCAACAAAAAATTATTTTATTGGCGATAGCTCCGGTGTGAACACAACTAATTTTAACAACGTTGGTGTGGGTTCAAAAACATTACAGAAGAATACAACTGCTTATGCAAATGTTGCCATTGGAAATAATTCAATGCAAAACAATGTTACCAGTTTAAGAAATACAGCCGTTGGCGATTCTTCTCTTTTTTCACAATCATTCAATCCCGGAGCAAATTATTTTGGAGATAATACTGCAATCGGAAGTAAGGTATTGTTTTCAAATCAGCCTACATCAACAGGCAACGGAGGAAAAAATACAGCCATGGGAAGTGAAGCGATGTACCAGAATACAACAGGGTATGAAAATACTGCAATTGGTGTTAGCGCTTTGAGAGAAAATACTTCCGGTTATGCCAACACCGCTATTGGAAGAAGTGCTGCCAGGCTTTCAAAGTCGGGTTATTATAACAGTTACCTGGGTTATGCTACCGGGTATTCAGATTCATCCGGAATTGCCAATACAGGTATGGGATCATTTGCGTTGTACCATCACCTCAGGGGAAATGATAACGTTGCCATTGGTATTAATGCAATGGTGTCAGACACATCCGGAAAGAGCAATACCGTTATCGGTTCTTATGCCGGTTATAGCGGAGATTCAACAGAACAAACCGTTTCGATCGGATACGCATCCTTGTTTTTTAATAAGGCAGACTTTAATACTGCTGTGGGTGCTTATGCAGGCTATTCCAATTCAAGAACATCTATTAACCCTACACAGGGAATTGAGAATACGATGATTGGATATGCTGCACTCAACGGCAATGCATTCGGTAGCCAGAATACAGTAGTTGGACATAAGGCTATGTCGATTTTTGAACCGGGCTTTTTTACCGGTGCTGCACCATCCAGGAATGTTGCCGTTGGAGATTCGGCGTTAAATCAAAATAAAGCAAACGATAATGTTGCCATTGGTTACAAAGCACTAACCAACGTGAATGCAACAAATATGGGAGGACATGTAGCAATAGGAAGCAGGGCCCTGGCCAATAACGTTGCTACCTATCCGAACACCGCCATTGGAATTTCGAGCCAGGACAGCGTTACTACCGGAATGGCAAATACCTCCGTAGGCGCTTATTCGTTGATGATGAATAAAACAGGCAGCAATAACACAGCTATTGGTAACTGGGCAATGCATGATGCCTATAATCCACAGGGGCTTAACTATCCTTTCGATAACACAGCGGTTGGAAATGATGCGCTGCGTTCTACCAGGTACTTTGGCCATGTAGCGGTTGGTGCAGGCGTTCTCCGTTCAGATACAAGCGGTATTTATAATACTTCTGTAGGATTTTTATCAATGGCAGAAAACAGAAGTGGAAGTTATAATGTAGCGTTAGGTACAAGTGCCTTGAGAAATGCACTCACCTCCGGCGGTAATACTTCATTAGGAACTAACAGTATGTTTAATCATAAAACTTCTGATTATAATACGGCTGTGGGTTTTGAATCGATGTTTTATGATACTAGTGGTGCATACAATACGGCTGTGGGTTGGCGTAGCTTACGTTTAAATAAGTCGGGTATTGAAAACACCGCAATAGGTGTGGGTGCGCTTGAATTTTCAGATAGCAGTTCACACAATACAGCTATTGGCCGCGGTGCAATGTTTGGTGTTGCCGGTACAAAAGGAGTTTCAGATAATGTTGCTGTGGGTTATTTTGCGGCAGGAAATTCTGATAGCATTAAAAAAACGGTAAACATCGGATACTTTGCAGGCTACAATAACGAAACAGATGAGAACATTTTTATTGGTAATAGTGCCGGATTCGGTGCTGGCGGTGCATCATTAACAGGTTCAGAAAATATCGGTATCGGTGCAAGTTCTTTAATGAATACCACTACGGGTAAAACAAATACAGCAATCGGCTTAAATGTGTTGAGATATAATAAAACGGGTTCCAATAATACAGCCGTAGGCGTAAGATCATTATTTGCCGGTACTATTGGCGACAACAATGTAGCCGTAGGAGATAGTGCTTTGTACACCAACATTGGAAATAACAATACGGTTATAGGTCACCTGGCAATGTCTTCTTCTACAAGCGGCAATGATAATGTTGCTGTTGGCACAAATGCTTTACGGAATAATACCGTCGGTTTCCAGAATACCGTAATAGGCAAAGATGCCGGATCCAGTATCTTCAATGGAAATAGTTTTACGCTTTTGGGCTATGGATCTAACGTTGCTCCTTCGTCGTTTAGCAATGCAACTGCTATTGGTGCACTGGCTTATGCCGGTCAGAACAACAGTCTTGTTTTAGGAAGTATAAATGGTATTAATGGAGCTACAGTAAATACCAGTGTTGGTATTGGTACATCCACACCCAATTCCCGTTTGCATATTCGTAACGGTGGCACAAGCGGTGGCGCCTTCCTTCCAAACTCTTCAATGATTGTAGAAGATAATATTCAGTCGTATATACAACTCTCCAATCCAACCAATACAGAAAACGGGTTATTGTCTGGAACAACGGCAACGAGTATCCGCAGTGGAATGGTGTTTTCAATTGACAGTTCAGTGTATTTGAGAGCGGGCGGCAATAATACAAGACTCGCCATTCATAACAGTGGCCGCGTAGGAATCGGTTTAACAACGCCGCTTACCAAATTGCACATATATGAAAGCACAGCCAATAACGTGAGTGCCAGAATTGCAAGTGTAAATGCCTCTTATGATCCGGGACTGGAACTGGTGAAAACCGGGGCCGGTGCAGACTGGAAGGTTCGGGTAGATGCGAGTTCATGGTTAACCTTTTCAAGAGCAACAGATGATTTTGCAGCAACGCCAACCGATTATTACCAGATGGGAACAAATACATTTAGAACGGTTGCTGATGCTACGCAAACATTAGGGCAAGCTGCCAACAGATGGTTAACGGTATATGCGTTTAATGGCGTGATCAATACTTCGGACGCCAGGGAAAAAGAAAATATTGAAAACCTGAATTATGGTTTAAATGAAATCATGAAGCTTCGCCCGGTAAGCTATAACTGGAAAACACACCCTCAGTTGGGAAGAAAAATTGGATTTATTGCCCAGGAAGTAAAACCGGTGCTGGCAGAAGTTGTTCAAACAGGTGAGTTGAAAGAAGCTTCTCAAAATGCCGGTGCTGATGCTACCGCAGAAACAGATCGTCTTGGAATTTACTATTCAGATATCATTCCGGTAACAGTAAAAGCAATCCAGGAACAACAGGCAGAAATTGAGCTGATCAAAAAAGAGAATGATGCATTGAAACAAAAAAATGCGCAACTCGAAAAAGATCTGCTATTGATTAAAGAAAAGCTTGGCATTAAAAACTAACCATCATGAACCCGATTAAAAAAACTGTACTCACCGCCGGCTTCATGACTGCAGTTAATTGTATGGCGCAGGTTGTACAATTAAATGCCGGTATTAAAGTAGTTGCAGAAGGAACAATTCAATTGGTTGTTGATAACAGCGGGATTAAAAATGACGGTGTGTTTATCCCCGATAGTAGTACAGTAATATTTGATGGAGCCGGAGCTACTTCAATTGCAGGATCGCAGCAAACGCTTTTTTACAACGTAACATTCAGAGGTAACGGCACTAAAATAAATAACGGTGATGCGGCGGTGTTAAACGCCCTGGAGATTGAAGGAACAACTGTAGTAGATGCAGATGGTATTACAAATGACAAGGCGTTTACGTTAAAATCTTCAGACACAGCAACGGCTTATATTGGCAAACTTACTAATGGGGATATTACAGGAAATGTTACTGTAGAACGATTTATCAATACTGGTACTGCTAATGGGCAGCATGCAAAATCATGGCAGTTCCTGGCAACACCAACAAGCGGGCAAACTATTTTTCAGTCATGGCAGGAATCGGGAAGTACACCGTCAGGATATGGAACAATCATAACAGGAACGGGTAGTGGCTTTGATATTACTACAGCCCTTCCATCTTTAAAATACTACAATGACGCATCTGATAACTGGACCGCTATAACAAATACATCCGGATTACTTCAGCAAAAACTGGGATATATGTTGTATGTAAGAGGTGACAGAACGATCACTTCATCTTCCGCAGCGCCCAACAATACCAACATGCGGAGCAAAGGAAATTTATTTACCGCTTTTAATCCGCCACCTTCTGTACCTGTGCAGGCCAACATGTTTCAAAGTGCCGGAAATCCGTATGCTTCCCGGATTGAGTTTGATAAAGTGTACCAGGCAAGCTCCGGCATCAACAATGTTTATTATGTATGGGATCCGAAGCTGAATGGTAACTGGAATTCAGGCGGCTATCAAACACTGAGTGCTGTTACGGGTTATATCCCTGCGGCAGGAAGTGCAACTACATTATATCCGGCTGCAACACCTGCTCCTTATATTGAGTCGGGGCAGGCATTTCTCGTACAGGGAAACAGCACCGGAGGTAATATTCAGTTTAATGAGAATTGTAAACAGGCGGGAAGCAGGCTGGTAACAAAAGCTCAATTAAATAACTATGGCGGCTTACCGCCAAACAGGCAATTTTTGTTCAGTGCATTGTTCACAGCCAATGGCATGATAGCAGATGGAAACGTGGTGGCATTTGAAAACGGACTGGGCAATGAACTCAACGAATCAGATGCAATGAAAATAGTAAATGGTGGTGAAAATTTTGGTATTTACCGTGATGGAAAGTTATTGGCAGTTGAAGCCCGTAATGAAATTACAGACAACGATACCATTTTCTTTCATCTGCAGAATTTAAAACAGCAACCTTATCAATTCAGGTTTGCACCTATAGCTGTTTCTTCAAATGCAACAGCGTACCTGGTTGATAAATTCCTTAATAGTCAAACGCCAGTTAGCCTTACCGATAGCAGTATCATTGATTTTTCAGTAACCCCGGAATTGGGATCAGCAGCGGCAGACAGATTTATGATCGTTTTTAAACTGATGAGCATTGTTCCGGTAACATTCATCGATATTTCAGCTACTCGTACCAGTGAGCAATCATCAATAGTAAAGTGGCAAACAGCAAATGAATTGAATGTTCAGCAATACCTTGTTGAAAGAAGTAATGATGGCAGGCATTTTATATCCATCGGCAGTACTTCGATGGTTTCAAATAACGGTAGTAATGCAGCTTACGAATTTCCCGACCAGCATATGCCTGATGCCATCAATTATTATCGCATTAAAGCCATCAATATTAACAGGCAAACAGATTATAGTGCTATCGTTCGCATAGATCCGCTTGTACGCATAGCCGGTATATCAGTGCACCCTAATCCTGTAAAAGACAAAGTTATCAACCTGCATTTTATACATAAAAAAGGCAGGTACAATATTACCCTTACCGATAAAAGCGGAAAAACCCTTTATAAGAATACCTTCATTATCAGCCAGGAAAATACGAGCCTGTCTATTAAGCCTGCTTCTATAATTGCAACAGGCACCTATCAACTAAGTGTTGTAAGTGACAGCGGAAGCAGGTTTACAACACAGCTTCTCATCGAATAAGCCTTTTTTTAATAAAAATTTTTTCATGATACCGGTCCCTGTAGAAAATTTCTACAAGGACCGAATTATTATATTCTATTGATATTCTATCAGTTACACACTATACAATTCGGTCGGTTTAAAAAAAAGTAGTATTTTTAAAAAAATAATGTAGTATTTGTACTACAAGTTTCAGAAATGTTTCTATATTTGTCTTGGTTTTTCATAGGATATTGGATTAAGCGGGGCAGCATTTCTATGCAGCCCTTTTTTATTAACTCATCTTTGTTCTTATTTCAATTTTATTAATCCCCATACTTTACTTTTCGTTGTACGTTTTTTTATAAGCACACTAAAAGCAATTCGTCTTTCCACTGCTGTTATATAAAATGCCTGGCTTAACTTTTTAACCCGTTTTGCATGCGTTGAAGCCTCATTTGTAAAAACATCTTTTGCCGGGATGTAGTACATTCTATCTTTCTTACAGGAAGGCACATTCGAAGCTGCATCTTAGGTGGATTTTTGGTACATTGCAAATACCTTCTTTAGCCTTCGATTCAAAATGAATAAGATAACAGTTGTTGTCTGGCAAAATGAAAAACCAATCAATACTTTTTCATATCTGCACATGGTTTCTGTTTTTAACGGTAACGGTTAGTTATGCCAGGGCATTTCCACCTACGAGCACAACAAATCTCACCATTTGTAATAACCAGTTGCCCTATACCTGGAATAATATTACCTGCTTAACGGCAGGAACTTATACTGCAACCTTAACAACAGGTAACGGCCAGGATTCAATTGCGATACTACATTTAACTGTAAACAATGTGGGCACCAGTATTACCAATGCTGTTATATGTGATGACCAGTTACCCTATCATTGGAACGGACAGTCATTTACAGGAAGCGGTACGTATGCTGTAACCTTAACAAGCAGTAATGGATGCGACTCTGTACCAATATTAAGTTTAACTGTAAACCATGTCGTTCATAGTACAACTACCAGGGTTATCTGTAACAACCAGTTGCCATTTAACTGGAACGGAAATAATTATTCCAGTGCCGGAACTTATGCTGTTGTACTAACGAGTGCGGCTGGTTGCGATTCTATTGCAACACTTAATCTTACTGTGAATCATGTTAGTTCAAGCACTACCTCAGTTTCCGCTTGTAGCAACGATCTTCCTTTTCACTGGAACGGCAATACATATACCACTGCAGGGACTTATTCGCTTTCTTTCATTAACAGCAATGGTTGCGATTCAACCGCTACATTGGTATTATCAGTAATTCCACCTGTTACCAGCCATACCTATGTAACGGTTTGTACGAATCAGTTACCGTACACCTGGAATGGAAACAATTATACATTCTCCGGGAATTTTCCGGTAATACTAACAAGCGCATCGGGATGTGATTCAACAGCTATACTGCATCTTAATACGCGTATTCCCACCAGCAGCACTACAAATATTACGATCTGTACCGGACAGTTACCATTCACCTGGAATTCGATAACCTGCCCGGCCTCAGGAACTTATTCTACAACACTAACGGGAACGAATGGATGCGATTCTGTAGCAACGCTGCAATTAACCACCGTATCTTTTTTAACAAGCACTACCTCACTTACGGTGTGCAGCGCAGCGTTGCCGTATATCTGGAATGGAGTTACCTGTTCTGCCGCCGGTAATTACAGCGCTTCATTTGTAACCAGCGCTGGTTGCGATTCTGTTGCTACACTTCATTTATTTGTGCAAAACCCATCGGTAATCACAGATAGTTTATCGCTGTGCGAATCCAGCCTTCCTTTTAACTGGCATGGACAGGTTTTCGCATCTGCAGGCATTTATGTGTTTAGCCCACCGGTAATTATTGATGACTGTCATTCGGTTGATACTGCAGTTGTTTCAGTTCAACAGGTAATTCCAGGTTCTACGGTTGTAACCGTATGCAGCAATCATTTGCCCTATGTTTGGAATGGAAATTCGTATAACACTACAGGCATATACGGCATTTCTTTAACCAGTGTTTCCGGTTGCGATTCATTGGCAAGTTTGAATCTTACGGTAAATCCTTACGCAAACAGCACAACTCCAATCAGCATTTGCAGCAACCAGCTTCCTTTTCATTGGAACGGAAGTAATTTTAACGCAGGTGGAACCTATACGGTAACGCTTACCAGCAGTAATGGATGTGATTCTATAGCAACGCTTGAACTCACTGTTGGAGAAGTAACATCCAGCACAACTGATATCACCGTATGCAACAGCCAGGTCCCTTTTATATGGAATGGAAACAGCTATTCAACCAATGGAACCTATGTTGTTCATTTAACCAATGGTGCCGGCTGCGATTCTATTGCTACATTACATTTTGTAGTAGAACCTTTTCTCAGCAGCACAACAACGGTAAACATCTGCAGCAATCAATTACCTTATACCTGGAACGGTAATGATTATACAATTGATGGAATTTATTCACTTTCCCTTCAAAGCAATGCCGGCTGCGATTCTATCGCTACCCTGGAACTTATCATCAATGATGTAATTACCAGCACCACAACAATAAACATATGCAGCAATCAATTACCCTATACCTGGAACGGTAATGACTATACCTCTACCGGAACATATTCTGTTTCTTTAATTACCGCAGGTGGATGCGATTCTGTAGCCAACCTGGATCTAACCGTCTACCCTGTAGTAAGCAGTATTACACACCTAACCATTTGCAATAACCAGCTTCCCTATTCGTGGAATGGCAATAGCTACCCTGCAGATGGAATATATCTTGTAACCTTAACGAGCGCTGATGGCTGTGATTCGCTGGCAACCCTACAGCTTGAGGTTACTGACATATTAACCTCAACCACCAATGTAAATATTTGCCCTGCTTTGTTGCCTTATTCCTGGAATGGAAATAACTACAATACGGGTGGCACCTACTCTGTAACGTTAGTCAACGAGGCTGGTTGTGATTCTGTTCCTATTCTTAGTCTTACGGTGGTTCCCTATGTTACCAGCACAACAAACATTACCATTTGTAACAACGAATTACCTTACACCTGGAACGGTAATACGTTCGCTGCTCCGGGAACTTATTCTGTTTTGTTAACAGGACAAAGTATTTGCGATTCGCTCGCTACACTTCAACTTACAGTTTTGCCGGCCATAACAAGCGCCACAATCGTTGAGATTTGCGCATCACAATTGCCTTATGTTTGGAATGGAAATAGTTATTCAACTTCCGGTATTTACCAGGTAACGTTAACCAGTAGTGTCGGATGCGACTCCATCGCTTCTTTGAAACTGGAAGTTCATCCAACATCAACCAGCAACAGTTTGCTATCCGTTTGCGATAGCCAGTTGCCTGTTACCTGGAACGGAAATACTTATTCAACCGCGGGCACATATACCGTACTACTCACAAACAGCCAGGGTTGTGATTCGCTGGCATCATTGCAACTGGAAGTTCATACAACGGCTACCAGCACTACGGGTATCACCGTTTGTTTAAACCAGTTGCCCTATAGCTGGAATGCCAATAGTTATGCAGTGCCGGGAACTTATTCAGTAACCCTTGTTAGCAGTGCCGGATGCGATTCCATCGCCACACTTCATTTATCTGCCGAAGCTGTGGTGAACAGTACAACAAATATTTCAATTTGTACAAACCAACTGCCTTATTCATGGAACGGCAATAATTATGTAGCATCCGGTACATATAATGCTACGCTGGTAAGCGCCAGTGGGTGCGATTCTTTAGCCAATTTACAACTAACGGTAAACAACAACACCTCGAGTACTACGGTTGAAACTGTTTGTGAAAATCAACTTCCATTTAACTGGAATGGGCAATCGTATAATACCCCCGGTATTCATACCGTAATGCTGGTTAATACTGCGGGGTGCGATTCTATTGCATCGCTTGATCTACATATACATTATAATACCTCCGGCACCACAAGTGCAGTAATATGCGACGATCATCTTCCGTATATTTGGAACGGACAGCAATATACCTCAACAGGAAACTACAGCACTCATCTTATCAACAGCTATGGATGTGATTCCGTTGCAGTATTACAACTCACGGTTAACCCGGTTACCTACAGCAACAACAGTGCAACGGTTTGCTCTTCGTCGTTGCCCTATGTATGGAATGGATTACCACTCAATACAGCAGGAATACATACTATAACGCTAACCGGCAGTTCCGGATGTGATTCCATTGCATCATTGGATCTCGTGATTAACCCAACCCCTCCTGCACCAAATGTAAACAACCCCATAGTTTATTGCCAGTTTGATTCTCCCGATCCATTAGTTGCCAATAGCAACATTCCCGGTGCCAGCCTGTTGTGGTACAACGTGGCCACGGGAGGAAGTAGTTCTACAGGTACACCAGTTGTTTCAACAGTTACACCTGGTACAACAGCTTATTATGTTAGCCAGGTTATTAACAACTGTGAAGGACCAAGATCAGTTATAACGGTAACGGTTAATAGTAAACCGGCATTGGGGCCCGATAAAGATATCCGTGTATGTTTTGGTGAAACTGCAGACCTTAGTTCTTTATACACTACCAATACTCTTGCTGCATCCTGGGAATTTAATAATGAGCTTATCAACAATGTGTCGGCTGTTAGCCAACAGGGTATTTATACATTAACAGTGGAAAATGCTTCGGGCTGTAAAGACACGGCGCTGGTAACACTGAACATTCAACCTGAGGTTTTCGCTAATGCCGGTTCGGATGCAGATGCAGAATACAATATTCCCTACCAGTTAACCGGCAGCGGAGGTGGTGCATATAATTGGTCTCCTGCATCTGTTCTAAATAATCCTTTTGCACAAAATCCATTGGCAACTTTAACCAGCAACACTACTTTCATTTTAACTGTGTCTGACAATTTTGGCTGCACAGCAACAGATACGGTTGCCATTCGTGTGTTGAAGGGGCCCACATTTTATGTACCAACAGCGTTTTCACCCAATGGAGATGGGCTAAATGATGTTTTTAAACCAACACCCGTAGGTATTGCAACACTTGAATTTTTCAGGGTGTATAACCGGTTTGGTGAATTAGTGTTTGAAACACATGAAATAGGGAAAGGATGGGACGGCACATATAAATCAATGAAACAGAATATAGGTAATTATGTTTGGTCGGTTCAGGGTATAGACCGAACAGGTAAATTAAAAACCCTCAAAGGGAATGTAGTGCTTATCCGCTAACAACCGGATGTAGCATTGAAAATAAAATCCTTATTTATCTCCTGCTGTAGGTATAGCGAGCACGGGAATTTGTGCATGTTTAAGTATATAGGTTGCTACATCCGTACCAAAGATGCGATCTAATCCATGATGACTGTGTGAACCCATCACAATCAGATCAGCATTCCATTCCTTACTGTATTCAATGATGGCATCAGTTGTTTCTCCTTCGAGGACTTTAGTAGTTATGTTACTTCCACCCAGGTGTTTTGCAGTAGCATTCAAAAAATTTTCTGCTTCCTGTTTAATATCCGCAAGCACCTCGTTTGTACCGGAGGTATAGCCACCCTGGTATCCCATGATCGGGGAATAATCCATTGCATACCACGCTGCATCTGTTATTACATGAACAATACAAATGGATGCATCCATTTTTTGAGCGATGCTGTATCCTGTTTCTGCAACAATTTGTGCAGCCGGACTGTAGTCGAGTGTAATAAGTACCTTTTTCATAATGTGCATTTTTAAATTGGTTAAAGATATCTATCCAACAGAAATTATACCGATAGCAATTTATGGCAAATAGCAACAGGGTTAAATTAATTTTAGTACACTGCAATTTTGCTTATTTTTAGCTTACAGAAAAAAAACAAAATCAATATGAAACGTTTACAATTTACCGTAGTACTGTTCCTGATGGCCATTGGAATGAGTGCCAGCGCCCAAAAAATGAAACTTAAAGATGGCTCACTTGATGCTATCAAAAACGAAACCTCCTTTAATTTTGAATTTACCTATGATAATATGGCTGTAGGTAAATTTGATAAAGAGGCGGATTATGTACAGAAAAAAGTACACGATTACAATGAAAAATCGGAAGGAAAGGGAGATGCCTGGGCGAAACGCTGGGTTTCTGACAGGGAGCTTGAATTTGAACCTAAATTCCGTGAAATGTTCAACAAATACATGGAGTCAACAACAAAAAAGGATGCAAAGTACACGATCATTTTTCATACAATATTTACTGAACCGGGTTACAATACAGGTATGGGAATGATCGGCGGAAAAAAGGCTGCCCAGATTGATGCTGAAGTAACGATTGTTGAAACGGCAGATCATTCTAAAAAAATTGCAACCATTACTATCGACAATGCACCAGGATCATCTTTCTTTGGCGCAGATATCGACACCGGTGCCAGGATTGCTGAGTGCTATGCAAAGGCAGGCAAATCTCTTGCTAAATTTATAAAGTAATATAATCGGCAAATTAGAAAAGCGCTACCAACTGGTAGGGCTTTTTTATTGGATTTATGTGAGGCACAATCATTAATAATAAACAATAGCTTATCCTTCTCCCTTTATTTAAATATAATATCAGCCAATATAAAAATGGAGCTGGGAAAAATCAAATAAGTATAAAACTACTTTTAAATTTCAGGAAGTTGAGTTCGTCTTTGTAAATCCTGCCGTTTAATACAATGTTATCTTCTTTATGGTCGATACTGAATGTAATATTTACCAATGGATTTTCAACCGGGTTAATTATTGCCAGGAATTTAAGCTGATCTGCTTTCTTTAATTGCAAAGGTTTTCCTTCAATGGATTCCATCATTTCCTTTATCATTTGAATCATACATACGCCGGGAACAACAGGTTGCCCCGGGAAATGTCCTTCGAAAATAGGATGGGCTGCGTTGATGCTGATCAGAAGTGTAGCCGAATTATCCGTTATTTCTTTATTGATGATGGTAAAAAAATTTCCGAGTAACATTATCTTTCAATTCTTTTAAGTGCAATGATAAAATCAAATTTATGATGGGTAAAACCAATGCTGTCGGGCAATCCGTTTGTATAACCCGCCGTTGTTACGGTTACAACAGGTTTTCTTTTAGACGCTCTTTCCATCCGTAGCAATTGTGTGGTACTGCTATCGGTAATATAATAGTTAAAACCTTTGGGCTGTGGAAAGCCATAATATAAATTCCGGTTGCTGTCTTTTTTAATAAATGCATTGCTGGTATCAATATGCTGCATCATCACGATCTCAAAATCTTTGCGTAATGTTTTTATCACAGCCTTGCGGTTCATCTTCTTTAAAATGTAATACACGGTAAAATCATTGTCTTTGGAAAAACCGAAATCAAAAAATTTAATTCCCATTTCGTTAGAGAACAAAATGCGTGTACTGCTGTCGGGCATTTTCTTTATAAGTAATAAGCCGCTAAGGTAATTGCCGATCACATCAATTTGTGCTTTGTATAAAACAACAGATATTTCCGGTTTAAATTTCAGAATGTCGGCAGGATTACCGGATGTTTTTTCCAGGTGCTTGTAGGCTGAACTACAACCCAACAATAAACACAGCAAACTACTTAATAGCAAATAACGCATCCGGAAGATTTGTGTTCATTTCTTTGTTGGAAAAACGAATGATCGTATTGTCGCCTGAGTTTTCATCCATTTCAATATTGGAAACCGTGTAGTCTTTTTTATCTACCGTAACAATGATCGTCTTAAAAAAATCTTTTAGGTTCTTTGCCATTGGCGACATCTCAATCAGGTAAGTGGTTTTGTTTTCAAAAACCCTGATGGTAAAATCGGTATTGTTCAATACATTTCCCTGTACACAATCAACTGTTATTTTATTAATCTGCTGGAAAAGCTTGTTAGATTTTGTTGAAATGGTGTTTTGTTTCTGTCCATCCTTAATAAATACTTTGTCTTTATTGATCACCATCAGGTATTCGAACGGGTTAGTATATTCCATCCGTACCTGGTTTTCTTTTTTAAACCAGAACTTCCCTTTAGAAATAATTTTTTCGGAAAGCATACTGAGGTTTTTCTCCTGTACAAAATCGCTTTTAATACTGGACGTTTTTTGTGCGGCAACCGCAAAGGCTGATTTAAAAGTACCAAGGTCATTCAGGCTTGTATAACCGGGATATTGCGCTTTAACGGTAAATCCACAACACAAAATACAGATCGAAATAAAGAGTTTATTCATAAGCCTGCAAAGCTAACATTTTATCCATTCTTATAATATCGTAACCCTGATCTTTAACATGTTTAATGAATGCCGGCAATACATCCAGCGTAATCTTACAGGTATCATGAAAGAGGTATACTGCACCGGGTTGTAATGCTTGTTTAATTTTCTCCATTAATTTACTGCTGTCTTTTGCAACAGTGTCCATTGAACGTACATTCCATCCAACGGGAATAAATTCTCCTTCAATAATGGCTGCACGAAGATTGGGATTCATTACACCATACGGAGGCCTGAACAATTTTGGCCGCAGCGCAGTAACCTGGTACACTGCATCATTCATCTTTTTCATTTCTGCCAGCATTTTACCGGAAGAATACAAATCAAAAAAGAAATGATGCGAATAACTATGATTTCCCAACAGGTGCCCCTGTTCGTGTAAAGATTTTACAATGTGTTCGTTTCCTTCAATCCTGTTACCGATGCAAAAAAAAGTTGCCTGTATATCCTGCTCCTTTAATACCTGTGCAATTTGCATTGTATAATTTTCTGCCGGACCATCATCAAAACTTATTGCAATTACTTTCTTATCTGTTTCGGCTTTGCAAACTATGTTCATGAAGAATCCCGAATGAATAAAATAGCAGCCGTAAAATAAAATCAAAGAATACAGTAAGATCAAAATGGTAATCGGAAGTGCCAACGGGATATCATACAGTATATCTGTTACGATCAAAGCAATTGATGCTATGCCGAAAACAAGATTTGTATTGCGAAAGGTTAACATGCCGACAGCAATAATAAGCTATGATGGATATCCTGGTAATGATTGTACACCAGTACACGTTTAATATCTTTCCCGGTGTTGCTTGTACTGTGCAGTGATGATGGAATTACATTCTGTTTGATACAATTCGCAGCCAGCCACAGGGCAAATGAAACTGCAGTGGGATACTCGCCGCAAAGATGTTTATAACCGGCGGTAGTAATTCCATTAAATATTCCGCGATTAAGCTGGTTGTACACTGCGTCATGTGTTGTGTCGCCGTTTCTTCCGGTAATGATCAGATCAATATCGTTGATATCAATTGAATGCGACTCCAGAAAAAGTTTCACCTGTTCTTCAGATTCTACGATGGATGCAGGTTTATAAAATGTATGCATGCCATCCAGTTTTGCATAGTCACCGGCTGTATGTTCTTTAGCCAGCAGGAAAAATGCAGATCCTTCACCTGCAATTGAACCTCGTGTATTTGTAGAATAAAGCGCTGTATTTGTAACAGGATTTTTTTTGTACAACCCAAATCGCTCCAGTATGGCAAAAGAATGATCTGTTAATTCATCAATTGCGCCAACCAGTACATTTCCTGCTGCATTTTCCATCAGCAATAACATACCATCGAGCATTGCACTTTCAAAAGAAAAGCCACGATGTACAAAAGCATTATTATAACGGTTTGATTTCAGCATCAATCCTATTTGTGCACCAATGGTATTATGCGTTGATTGAATGAATGCTGTTGGCGTAAGCAATTCTTCATTTTGTTCTACCATTTTAGATAAGAACACATCTGTATCCTGCAGGCAACCGTAAGCAGTACCGGTTACAATAGCATCCGGCACATCGGTATTACCTTCACGTAAACAACCAATAGCTGCAGCCACACCCATGCGGATGATGCGGCTCATTCTCCTGATCATTTTGGGATCAATAATGTCTTTATAATCCGGCTCAATACAGGTGAGCCTGTTGGTATTGTATTCAACAGGGTTTTCGAGGAACGGTACATTCCCGAAACTATGCTGTGCAGATATTACGCCTGTTGATCTAATGAACATGCATCTATATTTTTGAAAACAGCAGTGAAGAACAGTTGCCACCAAATCCGAAAGAATTGGATAGTACATGCTTCACCGTTATATTATCGATATAAGTTGTTTGTGGGGTAAAGGGAAGTTCTTTCATCTGGTTTTGAAAACGCAGGTTGGGATAGATGATGCCCTGTTGAATAGACATTGCCGAGAAAACAGCTTCAATACTTCCGCTGGCGCCCAGTGTGTGCCCTGTAAAAGATTTTGTAGAACTCATTTTAGGATACACGGGTGCAAACAATCTTTTAATCGCAGTGCCTTCGGCAATATCATTGTTTTGCGTTCCGGTTCCATGAAGATTGATGTAGTCGATATCCGATGGTTGCAGGCCGGCCATTTTCATAGCGCCTTCCATTGCAAGAAAGGAACCTATTCCATCCGGTGAAGATGCTGTTTGGTGATAGGCATCATTGGCATTGCAATACCCACTCAATGTACAATATGGTTTTTTTGCAAGCTGTTTGGCGATTCTTTCTGACACCAGTACAACATACGCAGCGCCTTCACCAAGGTTTAATCCTTTGCGGCTTTCATCGAATGGCCTGCAATATTCACTGTCTAAAATCATCAGCGTATTAAAACCATTGAGCGTAAATTTTGTAAGTGCATCTGCGCCGCCGGCGATGGCTACATCCAGCATTTGCTGTTTGATCATGCGGGCGCCAAAAAATATTGCATTGGCAGAAGATGAACATGCAGTACTGATAGTGCTGATAAAATGTTTAACGCCCAGTTTATCTGCAACCAGTTCTGTAATACTTCCACATTCGTGATGCACTACATTTTTTAATTTTCCTTTTTTATTATCGGCAAGAAATGACCTGAAAAAATTTTCTGTTTTATCCATCCCACCAACAGTGTTGGCAGATATGAACCCAACTTTTAATGAAGAGAGTTGATCGATTGCCGCATCTTTCAATGCTTCTTTTGCAGCGATGGCGCTTAACAAAGCCGTACGGCTTATATGCGCCGGCAACCCCGCTAATGCAGCCAGTTCTTCATTGCTGCATTTAACTTCGGCAACCGGGAGTTGATTTTTGTGTACAGAATCAAGATAACGCATGGCTTCCATTCCGGCCTTTCCATTCCGGAAAGCATCCATTGATTCGGCAACATTTTTACCAATTGCTGAAATGGTTCCAATGCCCGCTATAAAAACAGGGGCACTCATTATGCAACCTGGTTTTGATGAGCAGTAATATATTCGGCAATGGTTCTTACTGATTTAAAAACCTTTGGTCCGTCTTCTGCATTTGATAATTTTATTTTGTAGTGCTGTTGCAGCAATACGATCAATTCCAGTGCATCTATAGAATCCAGTCCGAGGCCATCAACAAAAAGCGGCTGATCGTCACCGATATCTTCCGGTTTTATATCCTGTAAATTCAATTGTTCGATGATCTGCTTTTTCAGATCCGACATTAGTTTATCCATTGTGTAATGAGTATAAATTTTCTATGTTTTCTTTAGTAAATCTTTCGGCGGTATTGCCTGCATTTCCATTCGATTCAACCAATACCAGCAGCACTTTATAATCTTCCTGAAGCACATCAACCCATCCGCATATACAAGCCTGCAAGGTATCATTATTGAGGAGATTGTTTACATATTGATGTAAAAATCCCGGGTCAAATTTTTCGAAAACAAAAAAAGCGTTTTCACCTTTGAATTTATGGCGGATGCAGATCTCGCCTGTTGTGATATTAGGGAGGGTATAAACAAACAGCGCCGGGCTTGCAATATCTTTCGTTGTTTCAAAATACCTGGTATCCGTATCAAGGCTGGCGTTTGCATTGCTCAGGATCAGCCCTACGTCTTCGGGAGGATATTTCTCTATATCACTCCCCTGTAGTAAAATTTCAGCAGCAGCCCAACCGAGCTTACTGAGATTGTCCATTTTATAATACTTCGGATATTTCCATGCGAAATGCTGGTACACCGAAGTAAGAAAATCAGGTAATACGGCCCCTTTGTTTTCAAAAACAACCTGTTTGTTTTTATAAACAGTATTATTACTGATCACACAACTGGCACTGATATATGCGTTTTTTTCTGCCACTATTTATTGTGCCGCTGATTCTTTCATTTTATCTCTTAGTTTGATCATCTTCGCCAGCTTAGTAAGTGCTGTTCTGTGATCCTTAACATACGGATTAGTTGTGTCCCATACATAACCGGCCAGTACAGAACAGATCATGTTTTTAATTTCCAGATCTGGTTCATCAGCAAAGAAAATGGTATCCAGTGTTCCGTCGTACCAGGCCATCACATAAGAACGGAAGGTATCAACACCCTGCATCATTACATCGGTATATTCTGTTTGCCAGTCGATGGCTTCGCCTTTTAGTTTCTTGATAACGAGTTTGGCTGCTACCTGGCTGGATACAGTTGCCAGCGTAACGCCTGATGAAAATACCGGGTCGAGGAATTCCGTAACATTACCTGTAAGCACAAACCCGTCGCCGTAAAATTTATCTGTTGTGGCCGACCACGATTCTAGTTTTCTTGCATTGAATTTTTTCTCTGCGTTTTTAAATCGTTCGGCTATGTATGGCTGTGAAGCAATCAATTGTTCCAGTACTTCATCATCATTTCCCTGGTATTGTTCAAAGAATGATGGCTCACCTACAAAACCAAGTGAAGTTACCCCGCTGGAAAATGGTATCACCCAAATCCAGATGCCGGGTTTGTGAACAATGATGGTGATCCTGTTTGGTTCTTCATCCATTGAACGTTTGGTATCAACGAAATGCGAGAACAATGTTTTTCTTGGCGGAAGGTTTGAAGGACGTTCCATATTGAACAGTTTTGGAATCACTCTTCCGTATCCGCTGCCATCTACTATAAACTTTGCTTCTATCTGTGATTTATTTCCATTAATATCTTCTACGGTGGTTACAGAATCTGTTCCATTGAATTGAATACCGGTAACAGTTGTTTCATAACTAACGGGAATACCCATGCGCTCACACTCGGTGGCAAGGGTGGAGTCAAATTCTGCTCTTGGCACCTGCCAGGTCGAGTTCCATCCCGGCGTGAACTGGTTGGCAAAAAGATAATCACACACTTTACCATCTTTCACAAACTTTGCCCCGAACTTCTGTTGAAATCCTTTTGCTTTCACTGCTTCTATGAAACCTGCGTCAGTAAGCGCTTCCATGCAACGCGGCAATAAACTTTCACCAATTACAAACCTTGGGAATTTTAGTTTTTCTACAATTTTTACATTGTAGCCGGCTTTTTTTATGATGGATGCGGCTACAGTTCCTGATGGGCCTGCGCCAATTACCAGTACGTCAACTTGTTCTGTTTTCATTGTCTTGTATTTAATTAATTTAAATGCTTTTGTATAATTAATGCTGCATTACAGCCACCAAAGCCGGATGCAGTTTTTAAAATATTCTTTAATGGTGCTGTATGCAATGTATTGGCAATGTTTAACGGAACAGGAACTCCATGTGTTTCATAACCAAGTGTGGGATAAATAATATTTTCTTTCAGTGAATGAATACACACTATGGATTCGATGATGCCGGCTGCGCCAAGTGTATGGCCGTAAAATCCTTTTAAACTGTTTACCGGTACAGATTGCATGCCGGCGAGTGTAATGGCTTTTGCTTCCATCTCATCGTTATACAAAGTAGCGGTGCCGTGTGCAGAAATAAAATCGATATCGCTTTCGGCAAGGTTTGCCTGCTTCAGTGCTTTTTTTATGGCAATGAATAATTCTTCGCCGGTGCGTGACGGGCCGGAGATATGGTTCGCATCATTGCTCGTAGCGCCGCCGCCGATTGTAATGCCACGGTATTTTTCATCTGCACTAAGTATTATAGTTGCTGCTGCTTCCCCGAGGTTGATTCCGTCTCTTTCTGCATCAAATGGTTTACAGGGCCTGGCACTAACAGCCTGGAACGACTGAAAGCCCGACAATATAAATTTTGTGATGGTATCTGCACCGGCAACAACTGCATGATCGTATGTGCCGGATTGAATTAATCTCATTGCTGTTAGCAGGGCGAGTATTCCGGAAATACAAGCGTTGGATACAACAACCGGAGTATGTGCAAATGAAAAATGTTCAGCAATTTTTTTTGCCGAACTATGTAATGAAATATTGCTGTGTGTTGTTTGATCGCTATCAGATGATTCGAGCAAACTGATATTTCCTTTGGTTGTAGATAAAATGCAAATGGTTTTGGGATCGTTTGATTTGAGGCCTGTAGCTTCCATTGCATTGCTGATAGACTGTATCAGCAGTTGTTCAAATTTTGTAAAGTTATTTTTGGTAACCGGCACCTGTTGCGGGGCAAACAATGAAGCATAAAAAGGAACAGGGCTGAGGGCTGTATCTGTATGCTCTTTTATTCCTGAAATATTTTTCTTAAGGTTAGCAAGATTTTCACCGGTGGTAGATCCGATGGGAGAGTAAATATTATCTGCTGCTACATACACCGCTCTCATATCTTACTGGTTAGATAGTCCGTATTTCTTTTTCCAGTTATCAAAAAATTCAGGTGTTGCCAGTTGAAGGGTTGTTCCGTTTTTATCCAAAAAAACCTGGATGGAAGAACCCGTGGCAACGATATCATTTGTTTTTGAATTAAACAGGCGGTATTTAAAAAGCATTTTTGCTGCTTCTGTTGGGATGAATTCGGTTTCAATGATAACCGTATCTCCGTAACGTAACGACTTTTTATAATCGCATTGCACATTTACTACCGGTATCACATAGCCGTTTTCATAGAAAGACAAATAACCTACACCATATTCTTTTCCAAATGCTTCACGGCCATCTTCAAAATAACGAATGTAATGTCCGTGCCACACAATCCCCAACGGATCTGCTTCACTGAACTTTACCTCTATGGATGTTGTATGTTTTAGTGTATTCACCAATCTTTATTTTCCTGCGCTGTCCTTTTTATTAAATCATTCCGGGACCGCGTGGTCCCGGAATATATTAACCCTGGTAAATTCACCGGCCAAATATATTATAGGCCTCCAGGTAATTTTATGATTGAAATCAGTTGTTATTTCCAGTCTTTATAGTCGCAATCTTTCAGCATTCCGAGGAGTGATTTTGCCCAATAGTTCTTAAACCCAAATCCACCTGGTTTGCCATCTACGTGCTGAGACATGATTACGGATTTTTTTTCCATATTTACATATACTGCCCAGCCTGATGCTTCTTCTTTTCCTTTACTCATACCATCAATAAAGATAATGAGCCCAATTCCCTTTTCGCCCATGAAATCATATTTCTTTACAAGCGCTTCCACTTTAGCGGCATCCAATGTTCCGTAGTCTGCAGGATCATTTGAAAAGAAGTCCTTTTTTATTTCACTATTGGCGTGGTCTACAACCTTCAATGCATACTTAACTTCTGTTCTATGCACTTGTTTTGCCACATCGTATTTCTTGGCTTCATTTATAAACAACATGTTCCATCCGGGTATGTAACGACTTTTCAATTCGCTGTTGGTTACTTCTCCGTGATCCTTAAAGCCGGTAGCTTCGCCTATAAATTTCATCTGGGAAAAATCCAGTCCCAGCCAGGTTACGTCTGCTGTTCCTGCAAACAGATCATCTTTGGTTTGTGCAGAAACAGATGTAATTCCTGCAAAACAAATACAAACAATTAATAAGCATAATTTGTTTAAATGATTCATATTCTGATTATTTATTAGGTTGAATAATAAAGATTTTCATTTCGCATTGTGCCAGTAATTCGCCATTGCACCTAACCGTTCCCGATATTAATGTAACATCGAACACCTGCGTTTTAATTACAATTTCGGTTTCTAAGTTATCGCTTATTTTCGGCAATTTGAATATCTCCAGGTCTTTAATTGCGCCTATGTATCCGATGAGTACCGGCAGGTTTTCTTTATTGGTAATATATCCTGCCCTGGCTGCGGCAGTTTGTGCGATGTTTTCTACGAGGGCGGGTTCTTTCAGCAGCCCTCCTTCTACAAAAATATTATCCGCACGTACCGTAAATGAGGTCCTGGTGCTGGTTTCATCAGAACCAACGAGTTCATCAATCATTACAAACGGCGGCCGCTGCGGAATATAGGATTGAATATTTTCTTTACCTGCTAACATAATTTATTGTTGCCAGAAATTATAATAGTTAAACCATTGCACGGGATAACGCTTTACTTTTATTTCCATCTCTGATACAAACTCATTCAGCATTTTCTGCATGATCTCGTCTCTTTTCCCATGACCATACTCTTTTATTTCACTGGCGAAAAGGTGATAATGTTTCCAGGATTCCTTCATCGCAAATACAAAGGATATAGGTACTTTAAATGTAGTGGCCAGCACGAAAGGCCCCATGGGAAAATTTGCTTCTTCGCCTAAAAAACTGGCTTTCATGGTTTTGTTTCCATCGAGGAAACGATCGGCATGCATACATACCAGTTCATTTCTGCTAAATGCTTCACTGATTTCGTATATATGAGAAAGATCTTCTTTTATAATGATCACATTCACTCTTCGTTCGCCCGTTACCGTTGTCATGTACTGTTTTATCTTTTCATGCTCTCCGTCAAACATCACAATATTCACTTTCGTTTTCAGCACATTGAGGCAGTTGCCGGCTACTTCCCAGTTTCCAATATGGCAACTCAATAACAAACCGCCGCGTTGCAGGCTTACGATTTTTTCAAGATTATGTCTTCCATCGAAATGAAAGGTAAACTTGTTGGTAATACCCGCCATCGTAACCACTTTGTCAATGATACTTTGCCCGAAAACATAATAATTCCTGTAAATACTAAAAATGGATTTAAAGAAATTATACCCGAGCCTTTTGTGGAAATAATAATAAATAGCTTTCGATGATTTGTAGGAAAATAAAAAATAGTGTAATACCACCGACCTTAGAAGGAAGTACGCTGGCAATACACCGAAATTTCTTAAAACCCAAACAAAAATGCGATAACCTAGCGGAGAGCCTTTGGATTTACCTTGCCATGATGGCATTATACAAGTTCTTTTGTATTTACACGATCAATAACGTAGTTATAAAAATCCTGGAAAGTGTTGATACCAACGAAATCTTCAGGCTTTACTTTGAACGCAAAATTGCTTTCGATAACAACTACAAGGTCGATATAATCCAGGCTGTCTAACTCGAGGGTTTCTTTCAGATTCGCATCAGGTGTAATCTTGCTCGGATCTGTTTCAAATTCCTCCACCAGGAAGTTATTTATCTTTTCAATTATTTCTTCGTTACTCATAACCGGGTAGTTTATTAAATGAATTTTTTTACTATTAGAGATGAATTTGTTCCACCAAATCCAAATGAGTTAGACAAAAATATATTTATTTCCTTGTCGATTGTTGTTTTTGCAATATTCAATTTTGCAGAATCTTCATCAGGGTTTTCAAAATTAATATTGGGTGCTACAAAGCCATGTTTCATCATGATCATGGAATATACAATTTCACTTGCTCCTGCCATCCAGCATTCATGACCCGTCATTGATTTTGTTGAACTAACATGAGGCCTGTATTTTCCAAACACGTGATCAATTGCTTTTGCTTCGCTGCTGTCGCCTGCAGGTGTTGATGTTGCGTGCGCATTGATATAGTCGATTGCGCCTGCATCTATACCTGCATCTTTCAATGCCATTTCCAAAGATCTCACCGGCCCGTCTACAGTAGGGTTTGAAATATGTCCTCCGTTCGACGAAAATCCATAGCCAATCACTTCCCCTAAAATGGTAGCGCCTCTTTTCAATGCCGAATCAAGGCTTTCCAGTATTACTGTTGCTGCGCCGCCGCTTGGTACCAGCCCGTCTCTGTCGCGGTCAAAGGGTTTGGATGCTTTTGAAGGATCTGCTTCCTGTATAGAAAAGGCAGACAATGCATCAAAACTTCCCATGCAGTATTCATTTATTTCCTGGGCGCCGCCGCATACCACACAATCCTGCATACCGCTTTTTATAAAATGATAGCCAATCCCGATTGCGTGTGAACCGCTGGCACAGGCTGCACTAACGGTGAAGTTTATCCCACGCAATTTGAAAATGGTGGCCAGGTTCATCGTTACCGTAGAATTCATGGTCTGGAACACATATCCCGAGCCAACCAGCATGGTGTCTTTCTTTTCCCGCATGATATCGGTAGCTTCAATGATTGGCTTTGCCGAACTATCGTTTCCATATAGCACGCCGATTTCACTATTGTTGATAAAGTCCTGGTCGATACCTGCCATCTTAAAAGCTTCCATTGTTGCCACATACGCATATTCACCCTGCTCGGGAAGCATAACCCTGGCTCTCCTGTCGAGCACACCTTTCAGGTTTGGTCTTTCCACCATACCGGTAAGGCCCGACCTGTAACCAAAAGATTTACGCAGAGAATCCAGCACGATGCCAGACTTCCCATTGTAAAGAGAGTCTTTTACTTCTTCCATGTTTTTACCGATGCAAGAGTAAATGCCCAATCCCGTAATCACAACTCTGTTCATATCCAGAACTAATCTTTAAGTGAATCCATTACCCTTTTGCGGTCAAAGTATTGCCGTATTGTATGCTGAAAACTATCTGCAGTTGAGTAATGGTGATGTTACATCCAAATAAGCGGCAAATTTACTTTTTTATTTTGTTTTCCGGGATTTCTGCAGCTCTTTTTTCGCATGATTTGCAGGCAGGATACCGCTTTCAGGGAAAAACAACAACCAGTAAAATTGCTTTAAAAAATATTTATGAATACAGCCCGCCGTTGATAGATAAAACCTCACCCGTTATATAACCGGCACCTGCTGATGCCAGGAAACCCACTGCATGTGCAACTTCTTCGGCTGTACCAAATCGCTTTACCGGGATCATTGACACCAGCTCTTTTTCCGGTAAGCCTTCTGTCATATCCGTTTTAATAAATCCGGGTGCAACCGCGTTCACCGTAATTCCCCGGCGCCCCACTTCCTGGGCCAGTGCTTTGGTTGCTCCAATTACACCGGCTTTGGCTGCGGAATAGTTTACCTGGCCTGGCAATCCCTTTAACCCGGATAAAGAAACAACATTTACGATGCGGCCATATTTTTTCTGCAGCATGGCATTCAATACCTGTTTGGTTACATAATAAAATCCGCCCAAACTGGTATCCAGTACGCCCTGCCATTGTTCATCAGTCATAAACATCATGATCTGATCCGCTTTGATACCTGCATTGTTTACCAATACCTCAATATATTTATCCGTGTTAGCTTCCATCCAGCTTCCCAAAACAGATGCAATTTCTTCTTTGCTGGCAACATCAAATTTTAGTATTTCTCCCGATGATCCTTTTTCTTTCACCAAGGCAAGCGTTTCATTCGCAGCCGCTTCATTTCCTTTATAGTTGATGATCACATAATATCCCATCGCTGCCATTTCAACACAGATTGCTCTCCCGATTCCTCTTGATCCGCCGGTAACTAATGCACATTTCATTGATAATAGGTTTTTTGGTAAAGTTGTAAAATAATAAACAGTTGACCGGGCCAACTGTTCAATTATTTTTATTCGGTTTTTTAAAATTTATGTTGACTATGAGGTTGCCAGTCCGTTCGACATTTTCAGTTTTACCCTTGATGAAACGATTGGATCTGCAGTTTCAAAATAGGTTCTGATCCTTTCAAGATCTTTGTACTTCGGACTGTCTTCAACGAACTTTGGAAATATCGTACGTATTTCGTTGTACAGGGATCTGGTTTGAGTAGAAAGGCGGGATTCGCAATCGAGATAGTCTACCGCCTGCAACACCGTCATCATCTGTATCGCCAGCACTTCGAAACTATTGTCGATAATCTTTTTCGTCATCTGCGCAGCATTGCAACCCATGCTCACAATGTCCTGGTTGTCGTTATTATTGGGAATACTGTGAACGTACATCGGGAACGACAATGTCTGGTTTTCTGCAACGGTTGAGGTTGCGGTGAACTGCATTCCCTGCATCCCAAAATTAAAACCGAGGATTCCCAGGTTAACAAATGGAGGGAATTTCTGGTTAAGCTTATTGTTGAGCAGGTAATTTAATTGCCTTTCACAGAGCATCGACAATTTGGTAATGGCGATTTTGAGTTTATCCATTTCCAGTGATACATAGTCGCCATGGAAATTTCCGCCATGAAAAATATTCTTATTGCGATGATCTATTACGGGGTTATCGTTTACTGAATTCAATTCATCCGTAACAACTCTTTCTGCGTTGGTGATGCTATCGTATATCGGGCCTATCACCTGTGTTACGCAACGAATGGAATAATATTCCTGTACTTTATCTAAAAATACTTCCTGGTTTAAATTATCGGGGTTGTACAGGTGTTCAGACCGGTCACGGATCATGTTGCTGTCTACCAATATATCCCGCAACATGGAAGCCACTTTATTTTGGCCTTTGTGGGGCTTAACTACATTGAGTTCGTAAGAGTAATGATCATCAAAAGCTTCCACAATTTCATTTACCATGGCTGCCATCATTACGGCCCATTCCATTAATTTTTTTGCCTGGATGATATTCACCATGCCAATGCCTGTCATGGCGGAAGTACCGTTCAGTATTGCCAATCCTTCCCGGATATGAATGGTGAGGGGTTTGATGTTGAGTTGTTTATACACTTCTGCAGTTGGGCGAACATTGCCTTCGTAAATCACTTCTCCTTCGCCGATGAGTACCAGTCCCAGGTGTGCCAGTTGAACAAGGTCGCCACTTGCGCCCACGCCACCGTGTTCGTAAATACATGGCGTAACGTTATTGTTGATGAGGGCAACCAGTAATTCGGCTACTTCAATATGAATACCGGAATAAGCCTGCATAAGGCTATTGAGCCGGGCAATCATGATTGCTTTTACCAAAACAGGAGAAAGTGTTTTTCCCCCACCGGAAGAGTGACTGCGGATGAGATTGTATTGGAGTTGCAGGAGATTTTCTTCGCTGATTTTATACTGGGCCATCGGACCAAAGCCCGTGTTAATTCCGTAAATCAGTTTATTGGTTGAAAAATTTTGAAGGAATCGGTGATTTTCCTCAACTTTCGCTATCGCCGCCGCATCCAGGCCAACCTGCTTTCCTTTAAATAAGATCTCCGAAAAGTCATTTAAAGAAAGCGGCCTTTCTCCAACATTAATCATGGTAACGTTTAATTTTTACTGCTTATGTAAGTGGGCAAAAATAAGGTAAAATCCTGTACAGGCTTAACTTATTGGAAGATTTTTACATTTAAAAGGATTACAGTTTGATCGGCTTTTTACGCTTTAATAAATTATGGATTAATGAAAAGCTGACTGATAATTATTCGCATATTTGTTACTTAAAATATTTACTTATCAAATCGTAAAACAACAAAAATGAAAATTTTTAGAACAACCGTAGCCGCACTGGGTTTGTTATTGCTGATGAAAACCGGCCATTCCCAGGATACCAACCTTGCCAGTGGAGATGTTTCCATCTTAAAGGATGAGAAAAAAATGAACGTAGAATTTTTATTCAATAAAGTTTCCGTTGGTGATTATGCCCGGGAAGCGGATTACATTAAAAAGAAGAAAGATGAAATGAACGAAAAAGAAGCTAAAAGCGGGGATGCATGGGAAGTGAAATGGAATGATGCGAAACACGATATTTATCGCCCGAAATTCCTGGAAATGTTCAGTAAATACAGTGAGATGGAATTTGATTCTACCGCTAAATACACTTTGATTTTCAATGTTACATTTATTGAACCTGGCTACCAGATTGCGATTAAGAAAAAAGCATCTCAGGTGGAAGGAACCATTACCATTGTGGAAACAGCCAATCGTAGTAAAAAAATTGCCACTATGACTGTGGAAAGAGGCGGTGGTTATTTCCGTGGGGGTTCTTATGATACATCGCAGCGCATTGCTGAAGCATTTGCTGTTACCGGTAAAAAAGCGGGAACAATTATTAAGAAAGGAAAATAATTCAGAGAGATTTTTTTATAAAGTGCAACTTTACTGTCTGCACTTTTTTTATGCCCTGCTTTTTTTCAGGAACCTGGCCAATACCTTTCCTGTATGAGCTGTTTTTTGCCGGTGCGGCATTACCGTTGCAAGCTCGCTCGCATGGTTACATTCATCCGAATGCCTTCCTTACTGTATTCTTTTATCAATAAACTTCACCGGTTTCCTCGACGCTTCCTGGAATTGTATTTTTTGCAGTTCTTCTGCAGATATATATTTTACATGCGGACTAACGCGTAAGCGTGCCTGCAAATACGCCCTGATCTTACGGTCGCATTCTTCACTATGGTTTACCGGAACAATATGCAACAACACTTCATCCATTCCTATTTCATTTGAATACACTTCGGCTACAAAATCTTTTATTTCTTCCATCTCATTCAGCAGATCGAATAATGCGGGGGGATACAGTGTCGTTCCTTTATACTTGATCATTTGCTTTTTCCTACCTACGATGGGAGACAGGCGTACACTATTTCTGCCACAGGAACATTTGTCTGTATTGTAGAAACAGATATCTCCTGTTTTATATCGTAGCAGAGGCATTCCTTCTACGCCTAAAGTTGTGATGGTTACTTCACCGGGCTCTCCGGCGCTTACCGGCATATTATTTTCATCCAGTAACTCAAGTATCAGCAATTCGGGTTGCAGGTGGCCGCCTCTTCCTTCTTTACATTCTGTAAATGCGGTTTGCATTTCTGTGGAGGCGTAGGTAGAATACAAATGTATATTCCAGGCCTGCGTTATTTTCTTTCCAAGCGTGTTTAAGGAAAAATCGGTGTTTCTTATATTTTCGCCGATGCAGATTGCTTTTTTTACGGAACTATCGTTAATGTTTATACGATGATCTGCGGCATATTCTATCAGCTTTAAAATAAAAGAAGGAACAGCAACAATAGCCGTAGGTTTTATTCTTAAAATAGTTTCCCATTGCATGGATGGAACTCCCGGACCTAACCTGATGATTCCTGCGCCCAGCTTACGGATACCGGAGTAATAAGCCATGCCTGCCATAAACTGCCGGTCGAGCGTAAGCATCAGTTGGTAAATATCATTTGCTGAACCATCGGCACATAAAAAAGAACCGTACTCATTTATAGCCAATCGCTGAAGATCGTTTTCTGTGAGCGCAATCGTTACCGGGCTACCCAATGTACCCGATGTTGAACTGTATTCAATAATTTTATTTTTACCTACACATAAAAAATCGTTGTTGCGTTGCTGAAGATCTTCCTTAGTGGTAACAGGAAGCGCCACCAGGTCTTTTATTGTTTTTATACTGCTGATCTGAACATTATTTTTTGCAAACAGCTCCTTGTAAAATGGTGAATGGGTTTGAAGATACATCAACAACTGCTGTAGTTTTTGTTCCTGCATGGCAGTAACCGATGCATCTGCCTGGTATGTTTGCGCAGTATGTTCCATAATTAAATTTCGATGATCACTACAGCCGATGCCGTTGTTTTAATGTGTGAAAGGGATACCTGTATATTTTTTATTCCCATCGGTTCAAGTGTTTTTTTGGTTTCCCCTGATAATATTATATGTGGCTTTCCCTTTTCATCGTTTACAATTTCAATTTCATTGAACGATGTTCCATTCATCCACCCCGAACCTATTGCCTTATAAAAAGATTCCTTGGCTGCAAAACGGGCGGCGTAATGTTCAAATTTATTTTTCTTCGTTTCGCAATAATCAATTTCAGCCTGTGAAAACACCAGTTCCCGGAAGCCTTCCGCTCTTGCCATTTTTTCGGCAACCCTTTCCACTTCAATCATATCTGTTCCGATCCCTGCAATCATTTACGGCGCTAATTTTTTATTGCATTTTTTAATGCGGTCTTTAATATGGTCTTCTTCTTTCTTTGTTGCAATTACTTTGGTTAACGCGGTTTCATAAAACTTCAGCGCTTTTTTATAGGCATCGTTTTTATAACAGTAGTCGCCGGCAATCACATAAGCGTTATAAAAATTCGGATTGCTTGCAACAATACTGTCGGGATCAATTTTTTCCTTATCCAGGAAACGTTGTTTCATTTGCCTGAATAATTCAAACTGTTTAAAATCATTCGTGAGTAAAAATGAATCCGCCTGCACCGTTAAGCTGCTGTCATAAATTTCAACATCTTTCTCCATGCCATGAAAGTTAAAAACCTTATTCAGATCATAACAAACATATTTTCCCAATTGCCAGTTAGATGTTGATACCCATACTTTGAGCTTCTTTGGTTCAAATACAATGGAGTGATGCGCAATAAGCTGGTTTACTGCCTTTTCATTGCCCATACCAATATCTGCCCCGTGCAAACCTTTCCTGTCTCGTAATATATTGATTGTTTTCTGCACTGTATTCACCCCATTGTTATTCAGCAACTCCATCATGCGTTCATAACGATAGGGAGAGGCGCTTTCTTTCAATTGCTCTTTATTGTCTTTTGAACTGTCGAGCCCCTTGCTTTGAAAATGATTGGTGCAAACGATATAATCCTGGTGCGGATCATACACATCCAGATCTTTGGGTGTTTTTTCGATCAGCACTGCTTTTCCATCGAGTGCCGAACCAACCAGGAAAGATTCGGATACAAACATCTTTCTTGATCGGGCAATGGTAATGGCTTCCTGAATGTTCTTTGCATATTGCAATACTTCTCTTGCCACCAATGATACGGGTGTGGCGGAGCCGGTTGGTATATCGGACTTGGCAGCGTTTATCGTTACCGTTAGTCCCTTTTCATTCATACCCGATACCACACCTACAAAGCCGCCCCAGGTAACCGACATGTATTTATATCCTTTAGACGGTGCATAAAACCCGATGATCTTATCCTGTGCGAATTTATCACTTACAAAAAAATCAAAATTTCTCCCGATGATCATGGTACTGTCTTCCGATTTTGAATCCCAGGTTCCGAAAGAAGTACAACCTACCAGGGCCATGTTCTGCAAAGCGTGGCCAATATCATGTGCTGCATGATAATTCAATATGCGCTGGTAGTTGGAGCCAATGTATTGATACTGGTTGGATGCTGATTCTGAAATACCATAAATTTCTTCTTTGTATTCTTCTGCTACATTTTTTTCAAGATTGCGATTGAACCAGCCTATAAAATATTTCAGGAAGTTGCGGTAAGATGCAGAAGGAACAAGTTTGCAGATCTGTTCATTGAAATAATCTTCCTGCTTTATCACCAGCTCCTTACTTAATTTTCCATTGATCACGCCGCGTTCAAATGGTTCGCCGGATACATACATTTCAAATAAACCACTATTGCTTTTACGAAACCAATTATCTTTTAGGGTATAAAATCCAGGGCTGACTTCAGTGCGTTGTAATTTTAAAACATCCTTGTTGCTCACTTTGGGCGGGTAAGCAATAGCAACATTGTATAAATAAATGGCGCCTGCAAGGAGCAATAACAGGAAAAACCCTATTACATATAAAACCCTTCGCCAGAATTTTTTTCTTTTAAGCATTCCTGATCTTTTCAATTATTTTATCATGGCCCAGTAAGGCATTTACCGTTACAATAGCACTCATGGCTGCCCCCAATATTCCATGCAGGTTTAAATTCTGGCCGGTGAAATACAGGTTAGGCAATTTGGTACGTGGTGATATAAATGTTTTCAGCGCATCTTTATAATCTTTTGAAATTCCATATAAAGAACCATCCGTTGTTCCAATATAATCGCGGTAGGAGAGCGGTGTTGCGGTATAATATTTTTCAATCTTATCTCTCAAACCGGGGAATTTCTTTTCTACGCTATCCAATAGTTTTTCTGCTTTCCTTGTCTTAAATGCTTCGTACGCTTCTCCACGATCTTCTTCCTGGCCCACAATATTGTATGTGTGTGCCCATTCCTTCACTTCATCAAATTTCATGTAAGATAAGATCGTCATACCATCAGCATAATCCGGATTACGGGAGGTTGCCGCAACAAATATTGCATACGCTCTCGGCCAGTTCTCCTCTGTATAATCGCCGGATGACCAAACATCACCATCGTTGCATACGTAATAATTATGGCTGAAATATTTCTGTGCGTTCTTTTTAAATACAATATTGAGCGTGAAAGAAGAAATGGTATTCTCCATTGCATTTAACCTGTTGCGGTATGCTTTTTTAAACAGGTCGGTCTTTGTCATTTCAATCGTAAGTGCCGGATGCATGTTCGAAATAAAATGACTGGCATACATTTTTGTTCCGTCTGCCAGCACTACATGTGTAACCTTTCCTCCTTCTTCTACAATTTGTTTTACATGTGCATGTTTAATAACAACGCCACCCAGTTCTAAAATATTTCTGCCGATATATTTTGCAATCTGTGCGCCGCCGTCTACACATTTATAGGAACTTTCTATATAACTGTTTACAATGAGTGCATGTACATACAAAGGTGTTTTGTTTGCCTCACCTGCGTATAAACCATTATTGCCGGCAAGCACTTCTCTCAATGTGGGGTTGGTTGTTATAGAATCAATAAAGTCTTTCGTATCTATTTCCAGCACACTTGCTTTAGTGTCTGCTGAATCACTGTGTTCAAGATTGTACAACGGAAATTTGGAGCAGATCTCTTTTATTTTGTCGCAATAAGCACGAATGGCTTTTTCTTCGCCGGGGAAAAATTTAAGCAGGGTGCTGATGAATTTATCATATCCCTGCGCATACTCGTACACCGTATCATCGCCGGAAATGATGATCTTATCAAACACTTCATCCATCTTCTGCAGTTTCAGTTTATCCATCAAACCCAGGTATTTAAAAATCTGGTAGAGATTCTGGCCTTTATCCAAACCGCCAAGGTAATGTACGCCTGAATCGAAAATCACACGATCTCTTGTATAGATCTGCAGGCTGCCGCCGATCTGTTTGTTTTTTTCCAGGATGCAAACCTTCATACCTTCCTTCGCTAACAGATTGCCGGCTGTAAGTCCGCCCATTCCGCTGCCGATTATTATAACATCATACTGTTCGTTGTGCTCCATATTACAATTCTTCATTGTGTTTTATTACAAAAATGATATTGGACGTATGCTTTGTATTGTCGATCCTGCGGCAATGCATATTGTGTTCCTGCACAATTGCGTCTATCATTTTTCCTGAAAGAAAGGATAGCCCGTGGCTGGTTGTTTTATTAAACTTCAACAGCTTTGTAGAAAAAAACTCGGTGAGCTTTGTTCCTTTATGCCTTTCTTCCAGGTCTTTATCTCCGTCGCGGATGATCAACACTCCGCCCTTATTCAAATGCCGGATACATTTTTCTACCACCATTTTCTGTTCATCCGGTTGCAGGTAGTGTAAAATGTCGGCCATTATAATGCCATCAAACATTCCCATTTCAAACGTAGCAATATCGGCCACCGCAAAATTAATATTACTGTTTCGGCTAAAACAATTATTTGCTGTTTCTATTTTTTCTTCGTCGTAATCAATGCCGGTTACATTACGTTCGGGCGACACAAAGTTCAACATATAACAAAGAAAGCCATTGCCGCAACCGATATCTAACATGTTTCCTTTTTGTGGTAACAGTTCATGAAAGGGCTGGTAGTTTTTTTCCAGTGATGTTTTTACTTTCATGTACCACTCCAGTGTTGGGCCTTTGTACAGGTAATTATATTTCAGTTGTTCCCGGAAATACGCTGTTTGTTCCAACTGGTTACAAAGTGTTTCATATTCCTTCCTGAAATACCTGCCGATGTATTTTGTACGCTCGGCGTATCCTTCTCCAAAACGGCTATCCGTTGGCGTTATCCGTGGAAGGTACTGAATAGTGATCTGCCCGTTCTTCAACAGGAAATCTCCCTTACTCATAGTATAACCCGTTCCATGTAATACAATCGGGAGTATATCAATGTTCAGTTGTTCTGCCAGGAAAAAAGCACCTTTATGGAAACGTTTCATTACTCCATCTACCGACCTTGTTCCTTCCGGGAATATCATAATAGAATATCCTTCCTTCACTCTTTTCTCCAGTAATTCAACGCTCATTTCTGCACCCTGCATTACAGGATAATAATCGGCCATGCGAACAACGGCACCAAAAAACGGCGAGTTCCATACCCACTTGTTGGTAAACAATATAAGTTTGGGCGTAAGCATTACTACAGAAAGAATATCGAGGAACGACTGGTGATTGCAAATGATCACGGCAGGTTTTGAAAAATCTTCCTTAAGCGGGTTAATGATCTTCTTTTTTACATTGCCCATGATATACATCAGCGACCAGGTAAACTTGCAAAGGATCACATGGTAAACGTACTTGGTTCTTTTTTTACCAAACGGACTTAACTTAAAAAGCAATCCTACCGTTACCAGCAATACACATCCGAAAAGGAAATACACAAATGCAAACACTGAAAGCAGAAAGCCGGATAATGTCCACGGAAATCTTTTTTTATCTGTTCTGCTTTTGATGAGCAATGCAAAGAAAAACGGGATCAGTATCTGCGACATGAGTACCACACACAAAATGCCGATGATGGATATACCGGCAATGGATTTTAGTGCCGGATGTTTGGCGAAGATCAATACACCCAATCCCGCAACGGTTGTTATGGCAGAAAGAAAAATGGAAGATTTAAAGGATGAAAGATTTTTCTTTCCTGTTTTGTATTCCTGCAACAAACCATCCATGATGAACAAACTGTAGTCGTCGCCCAAACCAAAGATCAATGCAGAGATGATAATATTTACAATATTGAATTGAATGCCGAAAATACTCATAAGGCCAAGGATCCAAACCCAGCTTATGGCCATGGGAATAAATGATACAAGGGTTAATTCAATGCGGCCATACATTAATAGCAAAACGGTAAACACCAGTAACGATGTCATTAACGCAATAGAAGTAAAGTCGTCATTAATGATCTCCACAAACCTGTTGGTAAGGTATTGTTTATCTACTACGGTTACCGATTCATTGTTTTCAAAAGTTTTATATACTGCCGATGCATCATTGGATGCAATCTTCACCATGGTAACTACGGTAGCTTTTCCGGGCTTTTCCGTAATGAAATCGTCTAAAAAACTTTTTCTTATTTCAGCCATCGCGGCCTGGTCGGCGGGCTGATAATTTTTATTCAGCAGCGCCGCAAACTTTTCAAACGCCGTTATTTTAAAACCAATAGCGGTTCCCTGTTTTTGAAGTGTTGACAGTAGTTGCTGTTTTTTTTCTATTGTCCAGTACTGGTTCCAATAATTGATTCTTGCTTTTTGTAAAGAGTCGGAAATAATTAAAGAAGAAACGCCTGAATATTTTCGAATCACATTTTGTTGTTTCAGCTTTTCCACTTCTGTAACCAGCTTCTCATTGTTCTCTAATGCTTCGTTGAGTGTTTTGCCTTCAGCCACCAGGTACACGGATTTTAGTGCATACTCATTTATCTTATTCAGTTTTTTTTCTGATTGCTTCAATGCCGGTGTCATGAAATTCATGTTCAGCATATCGGTTTCAAAACTTACATCGCCGGCACGGTAGGCAAAGAAAATGGTTAAGATGAAAATACCGAGAATGATATACTTGTTGTAATCGGGGCGATAAGCAGCGATCTTATCCAGCCATGATAATTTTTTCTCCGCCTGCTGGCTTTCTTTTTTACCCAGCACAATCAAATGCGGTAATATGATGAGGGAAGCAAGGGAAGCGCCGATAAGACTGAAGCCGGCAAACAATCCAAGGTCTTTCAGCATTTCTGACTTTACAAACTGCAGGCAAAAGAAACCACCAATAGTAGTAAAACTTCCGATCGTTAACGGAAGCGTCAGGTCTTTAATTACATCTTCTATACTTCCGGTGTGCCGGTAATGATTGTACACATGTAAAGAATAATTTACAGCTATACCGAGGATTACAGCACCGGTTCCCAGCGCAATAACAGAAATGCTTCCTTTGATAAAATAAATACAAGCGAGCGAAAACAATGCACCAAATACAACAGGTATAAGTATAACTACCGGCGCACGCTTTCTCCTGAAATATAAACCAAGAAATACAATGAGGAATACAACGATACAACCCTGGGTCATCCAGGTGTCATGTCTTAACTGCACTGCATTACCAACCGATACTGCCGTTGCACCGAAATACTCAGCCTGTATCGTACTAAACAATTTTCCTTTATCAGCAATTACTTCATCCAGCCCTTTGAGGAATTGTGCATTCCTGCCTGTGTTATTGGGTGCATATTTCGGTGTGATGAACAGCAAAAGATTCTTATGATCTTTCGTCATCACATAGCTGTCATACAATTCAAAATTTTCATCGTATTGTAATTGCTGTAATTTTTTTAACCCGATGAAAGAAATACCAACAGGATCGGTACTGATAATATTTTTCAGCGCTACGCCTGCAGGTGAAGTAAGTGTACGAAGATCCTGCGCCAGTGTTTCCTTTACTTTTTCTTCCTGTATTAATGTATCAATGGAACGGTAATCATTTTCGTTGAGGTAAATCGGCAGGCGGTCGGTAATGGTATTAAAGAGATTCATCACCATGGCATCATCAACCCTTGCATTTATTTTATTGATGTATGGTGAAAGTTTTTGTTGAACTGTTTCTACGATACTATCGGCATAAGCCACAAGACTATCCGGTTGCTCTGCAGTAGTATCTTTTAAAGAAACCATCAGCACCAGTTTATCCAGGAATTTTGAATTCTGGAAAACCTCGTTCAGTTTGTCGATCTTTTTATCCTTAGGTAAAACTCTTGAAATGTCTTCTTCAAAATTTACCCGTGATGAAAAATAACCGGCAACAGCAAATAGTGAAACAACAAGAAGATAGAAGGCGATCCGTTGCTTTCTGAAAAAGTTATAGCTATTAATGAAAAATTTTACCATGACAGGGTTTAGCCGGCAACGATTGGTTTGCGTTTAAACAATTTTAATATTGCAATTGTTGTGATCCAGCATATAATGGCTGCTACAATAGCAAGTGTGATGCTTCCGTAAATGTATTGTGTTAAGTTTGTTCTTACCGATTCGAGTGTAATGTTTTTATTGAACTCGATATGTCCTGCATGATCGCCCATCCAGAGGGCGCCTGTTTTATAACTCACAAATAAAATTACCGGTATCATTGGCGGAATGCTGATATGTGCCGCCAGTATCACCAGCGCTTTATTGAGCCGTAAAAAAATAGCCGTGGGAATGGCCACCAGCAATTGAAAGCCCCAAATGGGAACGATGCCCATGAATGCACCAAATGCAACAGAGTTGGCTTTGAGTACATCCGATTCGTGCGGCGCCAGTAAATGCATCCTCACAAAATCATTGAGTTTTTTTTTATTGAATAGCATTCTTAACAGGTTCCGTGGCCTTATATAAAATATGGTAATAATCACCAGGAATGTGTTTAGGATGCTAATGCGACTAAAATCTTTAAAGGGTCTGAAATGAGATACCCGTGTTTCTTTAGGTGCATAGTAAACAGACACCGGAACCGAATCAATCCTGATTCCTTTCCATGCTGCTTTTACCAATACTTCAATTTCAAATTCATACTTACGGGTAATGTACCGGGTTCCTTTTAATAACTGTAACGGGTATGCCCTGTAACCGGATTGGGTATCTGGAGAGCTGATCCCGGTTTCTACCTTAAACCAAAAGTTAGAAAATTTATTTCCAAAACTGCTTTTACCGGGAACAGACGCCTGGTCCATATTACGTGCGCCGATGATTAATTCGCCGGGATGTTTTTCCATTCGTTCAATGAAAGTGGGAAGATCTTTGGCAAAATGCTGACCGTCGGAATCGATGGTGATGCCATAGTGATACCCTTTATTAATTGCATAGGCAAAGCCTTTTCGCAATGCCCAGCCTTTACCCACATTTTTTTCGTAACCGATATATCGAACAAATGGAAAATTTTGTACGATTTCGCTTGTATTGTCTGTTGAACCGTCGTTTACAACTAAAATATGTTTGGTATATGCAGCAACATCGTTAATAACAGCAGCCAGGGTTCCTGCATTATTGTAGGTGGGAATGATCACACAGGCTTTTAGCGTTTCAAAACGATCCTGTATAGCTGCTGAATTGTTCATTAGGTAGTTTATCAAAACCACCAGTGGCCAACTTTGCTTTAAAGCAGCAGCACAGCGGTTTTGAGCGTTTGCAAAGGTATTTAAATTTTTGAGTTTATCCCGGTTGAATGAACCGCTTTTTAATCATTTGTGGATGTTACAATTTAAATATGGTTTATTATTATAAATATATTTGCACGCACAGACGAATAATGCCGGTTGAATTTCCTTATGAAGTCATTGAAGAATATATTGATTTATGGAATTGTGATTGGGGGATTCTCGGGCCTTATCTATTTCATATCGGTACAGGGTGAACGACTCAATACAAAAACGCAGGTTGCTGCTTCAGGTAAGGATAATCACTGGTTAAGTTTTACAGATTCTCTTTCACACAATCTTCATCACCCGCTTGCCATTTTACTGGCACAGATCATTACCATTATTGTTGTAGCAAGAATATTCGGATGGATATGTAAATGGTTAGGGCAGCCAACCGTAATGGGAGAGATCGTTGCCGGCGTTGTTCTGGGGCCGTCATTATTCGGTATGTATTTTCCATCGGTATCTGCAGAACTTTTTCCTGTTGAATCGCTTACCAACCTGCAGTTCCTCAGCCAGGTCGGACTCATTCTTTTTATGTACATCATCGGCATGGAGCTCGATTTAAAAATGCTCAGGAACAAAGCAAAAGATGTAATCATCATCAGTCATGCCAGCATTATCATTCCTTTTGCGCTTGGAATGTTATTGGCATTTTACCTGTTCACCTCATTTGCTCCGGCTGGTATTCAGTTTGCTTCTTTTTCCCTGTTCCTTGGAATTTCGATGAGCATTACCGCCTTCCCGGTATTGGCAAGAATTTTACAGGAACGCAATATGCACAAAACAAAAATCGGCGCCATAGTTATTACCTGCGCTGCTGCCAATGATATTGCAGGCTGGTGTTTACTGGCCAGTGTAATTGCAGTGGTAAAAGCCGGTTCTTTTGCCAGTTCTTTGTATAATTTTTTATTTGCTGCTGTGTATGTTGCGGTAATGATAAAACTGGTGAAGCCTTTTTTGAAACAAATTGCAGATGCGCATTTGTCGCGACAAAGTTTAAAGAAATCTGTGATGGCCATTTTCTTTGTGGTACTGATCCTTTCTTCACTGGTAACGGAAGTAATCGGCATTCATGCATTGTTTGGCGCATTTATGACAGGGGTGATCATGCCCAACAACATGAATTTTAAAAACATCATCATTGAAAAGCTGGAAGATATTACGCTGGTGTTATTACTGCCGTTATTTTTTGTATTCACCGGTTTGCGTACACAAATTGGTTTGTTGAATGACTCACATTTATGGTTGATAACCGGGTTAATTATCCTGGTGGCTTCTGTGGGAAAATTTGCAGGCACAACATTGTCGGCGAAACTGGTTGGTCAAACCTGGAAAGACAGCTTAACCATTGGAACGTTAATGAATACCCGCGGATTAATGGAACTGGTTGTATTAAACATTGGTTACGATCTCGGTGTAATTACACCAACCATGTTTACCATGATGGTGATTATGGCATTGGTAACCACTTTTATGACGGGGCCGCTGTTAAACCTCATCAACCTTATTTTTAAAAAGGAAGAAACAGCAACTGAGCACATCATCATTCAGCCAACTGTTCCTGAAACAATTTCCTGATTCTTTTGTTTATTATAGTCGTATGTACCTAAACCTTGTTAGAAAGTCTGCTGCAATGCTTTTACTTTTTGCATTGTTTCAATCCTGCGCTTACTCCGGAAAAAAAGCTACCCGGCTTCTGGAAAAAGCCAAAGAGAAAAAATACGAGATCATCGTAGTTCCGGGTGTTCCATTCAACGTTCCCGATTGGGACAGGGTTATGCGTGGACGAGTGTACTGGTCGAAATATTTATATGATATCGGCGTAACGAAAAACGTGATGTATTCAGGCTCTTCTGTGTATAGTCCGTATTATGAAGCAAAGATCATGGCTTTATATGCAGAAGCCATTGGCATTCCAAAAGACAGAATCTTTATAGAAACCAAAGCGGAACACAGTACAGAGAATATTTATTACTCCTTTAAACTGGCGAGAAAACTGGGATTCAATAGTGTAGGACTTGCTTCGGATCATTTTCAAACAAAATCATTAAAACGATTTACCCGTAAGCGTGTAAGCCCTAACGTTGGTTTGATACCCTGGGTAATGCCCATCATCAGGCAAATGGATCCAGCGATGGTTACGCCACAAATTCCATACAATACTGCGCTAAACGACAGCTTTGTTTCTATCAAAAAACGGGAAGGATTTTTTAAACGCCTGAAAGGAACCTGGGGAAAAAACCTCGATAAAACTTTGTATAACTAATAGCGCATTACGCTTTTTGCAGTAATACAAGGCTGTGTTGAATGCCCTTATAATTATTGTAGACCAACACAGATTCAATTGCATTGTTTACCTGTTTCTTTACACAGAACGCCGGTAATTGCTGGCGATCTAAAATCTCTGCAGCAAGCCATACTGCAAACGATGATGCGGTTGGATATTCTCCACTAAGATGTTTAAACCGGGCAATGGAAGAGGATGTGCCCATTAAGGATTCGCAGCAATGATAATAATGCTGGTAGCGACTGTCGGCATTTTCACCACTTAACAACAGGCACGATGCTGATTGGGGAATGTGTGCCTGCATGAAATGTTGAATTTGCTTGCGCAGTTCCTCTTCATTTTCTGTTTGAAATATATGAACGGCTTTGATGGCAGCTTTTGCTTTTGGCGCATCGCCATTTATGATAAACATGGCCGCCCCTTCTCCTGCAATTGTTCCGGGAGACAAACTGTTAAACAGGTTATTACCGGTAAGCGGTTCTGTTTTATACCCGCCCGCCAGTCTTTCTATATTATAGTTATAGCTGGAAATTTCATCCGCTGCGCCCACCAGGTAGGTGCGGTTTTTATCATCATTGAGCAGCATATCCACATCCAGTAATGCGTTTTCAAAAGAAAAACCGCGGTGTACGTGAGTGATATTATAATGATTGTTTTTTGTCATTAGCCCCAGTTGCCCGGCAATAGCATTGGGTGTGCTCTGTACAAAATTGGTAGGCGTAAGTGTGCCTTCATTGTATTCGATGATCTGGTTTAAAAATTTTACGCAGTCTTCCATACCACCCATGGAAGTGCCGATGATAATTCCGTCGAACGGCTTGCCTTCTTTTTTTGTTAACGGTAATGCTGCACCTATCCCTAACCGTACGGCTCTTCCCATTCGGCGTAAAATACCCGGGGGAATCATTTCATAAGAAGGTTCTATGGCATACAGGATATTTTTTACCGGCGATTTAATTTCGTTTGAACCGGAAAACAATGTTTCCTGCAAATAGCTTTGTTGTGGTGAAATACAAACGGTATCGTGGATAAACATCATATCAGGCCCTGCTAAAAATTAGTGAACTGCAATTACCGGCAAAGCCGAATGAGTTAGACATAACATGTTGTACCGGCATTGCTGAGTATGCCTGTACAGGAATTAAACCGGTAGAAGGGATCGGGTTTGAAAAATTCAATGCCGGATATACCTCCTGGTGCATGATGTTAAGAATGCTGTACACCGCTTCAATTGCGCCCGCTGCACCCAGCGTATGACCAATATTTGATTTGGTAGATGCAAATGCAGGCGGCTTGTTAAACACACGCAACATGGCTTTGCTTTCTACTTCATCGTTGTTTTCGGTTGCAGTACCATGTGCATTTACAAAACTGATATCTTTTGCGGTAAGGTTTGCTATGTGTAAAGCCTGGCTCATGGATAAGTACGGACCATCACCATCATCAGATAAAGAAGAAGGATGATACGCATCATTTGAATTGGCGTAACCACTCAGCACGGCAAGTATATTTTTTTCTGTACAATCTTCTTCTCTTTCTAAAATGAGAAATGCAGCCGCTTCACCGAGATTCAATCCTTTTCTGCCCGCATCAAAAGGGCGGCATATTTCATCTGATAAAATAAAAAGTGAGTTAAAGCCATTGAGGGTAAATTTTGCAATACAATCTACACCACCAACGATGGCTCTCTTTGCCCGGCCACTTTTGATGAGCCTTGCACCATACATTATTGCATTAGCAGATGAAGAACATGCGGTGTTAATTGTATTGATGATACCGCCCACACCGAAACGCTTTTGTAAATACATATTCACCGATGCGCCATCGTAGGATTGCAAATATTCCGATCCACCCGTAGCTGCGTTGGCATCTGCATACAACTGGTCGGTTAAACAAATACCACCAACCGTTGAAGCGCCAATCAATGCCGTATCATAAGATGTAATTTGCGCAGCCGTTAATCTACTGGAAGTAATCGCCTCTTCAAATGCATGTAAAGCAAGTAAACTTGTTCTTGTTACGCCGGGTTCATAAGCATTCAATTGCTTTTGCAAATTTTCTGTTGACGTATGAATTTGTGCAAAAGGTAAAACGCCGGCGAAACGTGATGGGAAATTTTCATCAATTTTTGAAATCCCGCACACCGCATTTTTGAGCGACGAACGGTTTTCCTCCACAGAATTACCAATGGAACTGATCACGCCCATGCCTGTAACAACAATCCTGCTCAATGGAAAAAATTTATTTCGTTCTGTGTTGCTCTATGTAAGCAGCCATGGTGTTTATATCAACCAAAACCTTACGGCCTTCTTTCGGATCTTTTATATCAATACCGTATTCTCTCTGTAATAAAACAATCAATTCGATTGAATCAATAGAATCCAAACCCAGCCCTTCCCCGAATAACGGTTCATCATCTTTAATATCTTCCGGTTTAACAGATAACAGGTTCAGGTGTTTAACTATCTGTTCTTTTAACTGCGATTTCAGTTGTGTTTGTGTTGCTTCCATGTTGTGCTAAATCAATTTCAAATTATGTTGCTGCCATTTTTCTGTAACAGCAACCGCTTTATCGCCTGGTTTTCCATTTTATTATACCAGGTTTTTTCTTTTTAATCCCAATATTGCCAGTAGCTGCAAAACCACCGTTATCGCAAATAAAGGCAAAATATTTATCAAAACATCTTTTAATTTACCTCCTTCCAGGAAGAGGCCATAATATGCTTCCAGTGCCCAGTGCAATGGTGAAATATTCATTGCTAACTTAAAAGATGCCGGCATGGCAAAGCTGGGTACCAATAATCCGCCGATGGCTGCCATTAATATTACAGATACCGCACCAATTCCATTGCATTGTTCATGAGTTTGTGCAAATACGCCAACCAGCATGGCAAAGCTTACTGCACACCATCCGCAAATTAAAGAAACAATAAATAAGCCTGCCATGTCGTGCGGCAAATTCAAAGCCGGCAAACCCATCTTTGGAAATAAGAAAGCTCCTATGGCAAATATTACCGCTGCCTGCAATAAGGTAACAAACAGGTAGGTAATTTGTTTCGATAACAATGCTACAAAATAATTGGTAGGCATAGTTTTCAACCTGATAAAACTGCCGTTCAGTTTTTCTTTTACTATACTGCTGCCCAGTGAGATTACTACAAAGAACATGGCAAAAATGGTCCACGCCGGAATGTTGTGTTGTGTGGCATTGGGTATAGTATGTGCGCCATCTCTTGAAACCGGCACCTGGTTTATGGCAACATCGGTATTGATGATGTCTTTTTCAAGACTATCAGGCAAATTGGTTTCGTTCAGTGAAAAATAAAGTGTTTGCAATACCTGTTTACTCTCCACAATCTGCAATGAACTTCTTAATGCACCATTGATGGATTGCCTGAATGACTCCTGCAACACCGGGTGGTAATACATGGTGATGGGTTCAGCTTTGGCAACGGATACAATAGTTTTTGTTGTATCAACGGGCGCACCGAAATTATTCAATGCTTTATTGGCGATACTGTTCGCCTTTGCTTTCATTTTTGCTGAAAATTCTACCGGTATTACCAATGCAACCAGTGCATCCTTATTGTGCATGCGTTCTATGAGTTGCTTATCGGGCAGATCTTTATTTACCTGCCTTATTTCAAACATTCCCACTTTTTCAATTGCCTTTACCAATGCGGCCCCCGACACACCGGTATCTTTATTGCTGATCAACAACGGTACTTTATTGTCGTTCACCATTTCAAACGTACTGTTTTGTATCGCTGTTATTACGATGGCAAGAATGACGGGCATGATGAACATAAACAATACGCCTACTTTATCTCTCAATAAAAGCCGGATATCTTTTAATATGGTTGCCCTGAGTTTATACATTAAATAACATCAACGTCTATGTACGATTTCCCGGTAAGGCGCAGAAACAAACCTTCCAGGCCGTCTTCTTTATGTTCGGTTAATAAGTTATTGAGTGAGTTGTGTGCGATGATGCTGCCGGATGCTATCATGGCAATGGTATCACATAGTTCTTCTGCCTCATTTAACTGGTGTGAGGTGTACACAAGCGTGGTTCCGTTCCTGTTCAGTTCTTTGAGGTAATTTATGATTACATGCCTTGTCTGGATATCTACACCAACGGTTGGTTCATCTAAAAAAAGTATTCGGGGGTTATTCATTACCGCAATGGCAAGATTTACCTTTCGCTTCATGCCGCCTGAAAATGTTTGAACGGGTTTATTACGCAACGATGCCAGATCCAGCACTTCGAGTAACTCCTGTGTTCGCTTACGGATGGCAGGTGTCGTCATGCCGCTCCATGCGCCAAAGAACTCCAGGTTTTCTACCGGGCTAAGCTCATGGTACAATGAAAAATCCTGCGGCACAAACGCAAACAGTTTATTCACCGATTTGCGGAAGGTAGCCACTTCATTGCCCAGCAATTGAATACTTCCTGTTGTATAACGGATCAACCCGGTCATGCAATGCATGAGTGTCGTTTTACCGGCACCGTTAGGTCCGAATAAACCAAAGCGTGCGCCTTCGTTTATCTCCAGGTTAAGATCAGTAAAACAATTGCGTAACTGTCCGGGATAAGAGTAGCCAAGGTTTTGTATGCGGATGGCAGCATTACCCATTGCGCCATTTTATTTTGGAGAGTGCCTGGAAAGCTCTTTTTTCTATCTCTGATATTTCGAGCAGGTAATCGCCCATCTGGTTATAATCAGCCTGGCTCCCGATTCTGCCTTTATAAATACCGGCAGCCTGTACGGCAGCCGTACGCCAGAGATCGCCTGATTGTGTAAACGATTTTGAAATGTCGAGTAATTCGTCGTTAGGAACAAATGCATGTGCTTCCTGAAGAAAGGCTGCATATATATACCTGAATCCACCGCCACCGGTTCCTATTTCTTCCTGCATGCGTACCAACTGGGCGAGATACAAACCGGCAGTTTTATCCCCCAGTTTATCTTTCCATTTTTTTATTTTGTTGCCGGTATTGGCAATACTTTTTATACCGATTACAGAGCCGGGCACTTTAATCATGTGTACCACGTTCCGTTTAATTCCTTTTTTAATGGCGCTGGCAATTTGCGCATCCGTTACATTGTTGCCTTTACGGGTATAATAGATCTGGCCCCGGGGAGCAAAAGCGCCTTTGGCAAAACGAACTCTTTCCAGTTCATAACTGGTAAGCGTAGTGGCCGTTTCCATAATCGGATCGCTGATCAGGTAATCATCGCCTTCCTTTCCAAAAACAATTAAATTATGTGCATTAAAATGAAAACGATATTCTTTCGGGAAATACGTTAAATAGTACACACCCACCTGGCAACCCACGGGCTGGCCTGCATTCAGTTGTTCCATCAGTGCCTTTTCTGCACTTTCACGAGAACTGAATTTTTTCCGGATCACCGGTATATCCAGTGCATTACAGGTTCTTTTAAAGATTAAGCCAGGCATCGTTCTGAACGCTATTGCAGGGCCGTTGTTTATTTTAAGAAAGGGGAGGTTTACAAAGAATAAGCCTGAACCAATACCAAATGCCAGCGGTTCAGTTATTTTGTTGATACCATTGTATTGTAATAAACTGCTGGTAACACCGTTCTCACAATGTGCTGCTTGTTTATGTTCGAAATTAATCTTCATTTACGTTGAGATGGATAAAGTCTTCCACGCTTACATTAAATGCATCTGCGTAGCGTTTCAGTTTTTTATCAGATAATTTTTTAAAAACAGCCGGTTTCAAATGTTTTTTTATCTGCCATTTCCAGAATCCGGTATAAGCAGCGATGGTAGTCATATCCATCAGTCTTTTCTCCATGAAAAAAAGTACCGGGCTAGCTTCGTTGTTTATTACTTTCTGCCGGGCGTTTTCTATTCTTTGAGCGATGTCTTCCCAGGCAAGATCAAGTGCATTTATTTTTACATCCCAGCCGGTGCTGAGTTCTTTTGTATATTTTCCGTCTTTATCTGTTGCGTAACAAACTTCCCTGGTAACTCTGCCCAATGCACCGGGATCCTGGGGAACTTCTTCTTTTTTCATAAAAGAAATTTTAATTGCATGAGCACCTGGCAATACCGTTTTAAAAAAACATTACGATGCTACATGACTTTGTGGCTAACGCCTTAACAAACGGTGAGCATCGAATACATATAGGAGAACCTTGAGCTCTCCGGAACCAGCAACAAAATCTTATTTCCTTTTTTTAGTTTACCACTATGAAATAATTCATCAACCATTAAGTACACTGAGCTTGCACCCACATTACCCACAGTTGGTAAATTGAAGAACCATTTCTCGTATGGAATGCCGATGCCTTTAACGATCAGTTCATCAAATATTTTAGACCTGAAAAAGTCGCTCGACATGTGCGGAAGGAAATAATCCACTTCATTGATATCAAGTTTCCGGTCATCAAATATTTCACGGAGTTTTTTTCCGCCCTGTATTACGATGTTTTTTCCAAGCAATTTTACATCCTGTTTAATACTTAAAACAGAGTGAGCAATAAGTTCTTCCTGTGTAAAATCGAGGTAACTTTTTAATGTGCCGTCTTTTTGTTTTTCGCAACCCATATACATACAGGCTTCCAGTTCGTTGGCATAGGAAATACCATCTACCCAATCAACAGACAGGCTTAAACCATTTTCATTTGGTTTATCGGACATATAAAATGCGGAGGCGCCATCGGATAACATCCACCGCAGGAATTCTTTTTCAAACCCGATATAAGGATCAGATTTTAATTCAGAGAGTTTATGCGCTTCATCTTCAAATACATTCGATAGCAGGGAGGCAGAAAATCTCTCAGAACCCGTAGCAACAGCATTTTTCTTATCGCCTGATTTAATGGCCAGGTAAGCATATTTAAAAGCATGCATTCCGGCGCAGCAAACACCTGCAGGAGATACCACTTCAACGGCATCAATTTCCGGCAACCATCCGTGCGTCATAACACCGTGTGAGGGCATCATCTGGTCGGGAGAAGATGTTCCGCAGCTCAGCAATTCCAGCCGCTTCATTTGTTCGGGATCTTTTTCAAATAATTTTCTAACCGACAATGCCGTCATTTGTGCATTGGTATGCGTAGGCTTCCCGTTTTTATCGAGCGCATAAAAACGCTGTTTAATGCCATTGTTTCTTAAAACAATTGCTTTTGATTTGGAAGGATTGCCATTGATCATTCCCAGGTACGTTTCCATCTCATCATTAGAAACGGGATCGTTGGGTAAAAAAGACGATGTATTATTTATATAAACCTTGTTCAGCGACATAACAGTTTTAATTCACTCCTAATAAATATTGTTTCCTTGCTCTTATTTTTTTCAACAAAAACGGTTTAAAAAAAATTGCATCTACCGTAAGTATGATGGGGGCTGCAACAAAAAGTGCAATAATAAGGTAATACTTGAACAAACTAAGCCAAAAGCTGCGGTTCTTCTTTTTCACAATTATGTTAGCCCATATTGAGAAAATGCGTGATGCTTTCGATTCAATAAACATCAGCCTGTATTTAATTTCGACCGCCTTTTTAGCAACAAGTGCCGGTTGTAAATCCTCCCATTTACCACTATTGAGGTGTTGCGCTACTACCACACCAAATTCCCTCGCCCCTGCAATATCCTCATCTGAAACACCCGGTTTTGGAAAAATGTTCAATGCTCTTCCCTTTTTCCCCTTTAACATCCAGTAAAAAATGGTCACAAAACTAACGAAATTTGCGTGCTTATCCACCAGTGCAATATTGCCTGCCAGTTTTGCGCCAATTTCTTTCAGTTTTACTTTAGATTTTTCAAACGCTGTGATCCACATATTCCGGGCGCCGGTAACCATTACCACCGGTGTATCTTTAAGCACCGTCTTCACAGTGGGTTCACTTAAAATGGAATTGAAAGGAATGCTGGGAGATAAAAACCAGGCCTGGTATCCCAATATCACCAGATCGTATTTATTTTCTTTCAGCTGGAAAGGGGCAAGGGCTGTGGGAACACTCAGTACACAATCCGGCATCACTGCAAAAAAACTATTGCCTTTCCAGGGAAAAGGGTAGGGCGTTGCCGGTTGAACCCGAACTTTTTCTATTGTGATACCCGGGCCGGCCAGTGGTGCTGTAATGTTATCGATGATTTCTCCCAACTGGCCCGATTGAGAAAAATAAATTGCCAATACTTTCTTGCTCATTATTAGCGGTTAAAGAATTATATTTTTCAACGATTTGGATTGTTTGCGGTAATCCATCACTGCGGTTTGTAGTTCCGGAGACATTTTTTTATAGGATTCCTGAATAATACTTACATCCTTTTCTATATCCGAATGGTATTTTACAATTTTAGGTGCGTTTTCCTGTATCATCAATCTTAAAAAACGAAACTCCGGGTTCAAAGGATCTTTTTCAATGGCAGCTTCCAGTTTTTTATGCCCCTGCTTAAATACATTTAATTTTTTTGCTGCGCCGGCAATCAATCCCGATTTCTTCATCAGCAAAGCGCCGGTATACGCATCTTTATAGTTATCGGCAGCGGATTCCACTTTTTTAATTTGCTGATCAATCGATTCAACCGAACTATTTTCCATCACTTTATAAAATGCGGTTTTATTAAACTCAGCATTTTGTGCCCAAACCGTTGCGCATGCAAGGAAACAAAACAACAGCATAGAACCTTTCTGCAATATCGTTTTCATAAATGTTCAAATATAGCATAGAATGTGATTGGTACAATGTATGAAAACACGTAATCAAAATAACCAGGTAAACAGAACTTTCAATGATTGATATTGTTTTGAATGAATGAAGTAATAATGAGATTAATTACATAACTGTTTACAGCTTGAATAATAAGTTTAATATTGCAAATAATGGGGCATATAGACAGTATTATTATCGGATCGGGCGCCGGTGGCCTGGCTGCCGCACTGGCGTTGGCAAAAAACGGACAAAAGGTTGTGGTAATTGAACAGCATTATGTTCCGGGCGGCTGGTGCCATAGTTTTTATCTCGGCGGTCAACGGTTTAGTCCGGGCGTTCATTACATAGGCAATATGGAGAAAGGCGCCTCATCGAGTTTGATATTCGAATCCCTGGGGATTGCCAATGATCTTGTTTTTTTCAGGATGAAAAAAGATGCATACGAGCATTGCCAGATCGGGGAAAAAAGATTCGATCTTCCTGCAGGCATTGATAATTTGTATGAAAAACTTGCGCAACAATTTCCACACGAGAAAAAGGGATTGAAAAAATACCTGGAGCTGGTAAAAAAAGTAAGTACCCAATTATACCTCATTCCAAAAATGAGCGGCTTTTGGGATAACCTCACCATACCATTTCGAACAGCACAATTGGGAAAATACGGTTTGTTCAGCCTGAGACGTGTAATCAACTGGCACATCAAAGATCCCCTGTTACAACAAATATTAAATGTACAATGCGGAGATCATGGTTTACCGCCGGCATTGGCTTCCTTTCCCGTGCATTGTGCAACGATGGATCATTATTTTGATGGTGGATTTTATCCGATGGGCGGGGGCGCTGGTATTGTAAAAGCATTAACCAATGCCATCAAAAAACACAATGGTGAAATACGAACCGGCGTTGGCGTGGAAAAGATACTCATAGAAACAACCGGTAAAATAAAAAAAGCCGTGGGTGTATTGCTGGAAAACGGTGAAAAATTATTTGCAGACAATATTGTTTCTAATGCGGATCCGCACCAGACTTATCATAAAATGATTGGCAAAGAACATCTCAGCAAATCATTACAATCGAAACTCAATAAAACAAAATATTCCGTTACATCACTGATGATGTTTGTTACAGTTGATTTGGATGTAACAAAAGCCGGCATTGACTCCGGTAATATCTGGATGATGCGTGAAAAAGACATGGACAGGTTGTACGATGATATGTCTGCTGAAGATATTCTTTCAGATGAAGAATTCCCGGGATTGTTTATCAATTGCAGTAGTATGAAAGATCCGGCAGGATTTAACGGGCGGCATCATACGTTTGAACTGATAACGTATATTAAGTATGAATCAGTTGCAGCATTTATAAACGAACGCAAAGAACGATCAGAAAAATACCTGCAGTTTAAAGAACGGGTTGCAGAAAAATTTCTGAACAGTCTCGAAAGACTTTTGCCTGGTGTTCGCAATTGTATTGTGCAAAAGAATGTGGCTACTCCCATAACCAATGAATATTATATCCGGTCTACAAAGGGCAATGTGTACGGAACAGAAAAAACACTGGTACAGGTTGGGCCGTTTTCATATAGTCCTAAATCTGAGATCCGAAATTTATTTTTATGTGGCGCCAGTACTTTATCTCATGGTGTTTCTGGCGCACTAAATTCAGGTTTACATACCGTTGCTAAAATCCTGGATAAACATGTAGATGAGCTGATGGTTCCTGAAGAAGGACAGGATGTGCGTATTTATGATGCAGAAGACCGCACACAGTGGCCACAATGGTTGATTGATAAAGTTGAGCTAAGGAAAACCCAATTCAATAAACGTGCAGGCCTTGCCGTTTCCTGAAATTATTTTTAAAATTATTTCCTATACATTACATGGTTTAACACTGTGCCATTCGAATAAAATTCGTTCAAACAAAAACGCTCCTTTCTGCGCCTTCTGCGTTTTAATTCTGCGCTCATCTGCGGTAAAAAATTTTTTCACCATTTCTACTCTTCTAAAAAGTTTACTCTTTCAACA
>JAFDXE010000057.1 GCA_018268085.1 Bacteroidota bacterium | reverse complement strand
ACGCAGAAAGCAACAATTGTAAATCCGTCGGCGAAAATCTGCGTATTAAATCAGGGCAAATCAGCGAAGAAATTTTTACCGCACATGTTTGCTGAATGTAACGCAGACGAACACTTGATAATTCCAATTGTTTTCAATTTAAAAATTGTTAGAATAAACACGATAAATCAGGTTAATAATTATCATCAAGTCCATTTACCTTTCTTACAATACTTTTTGAGATATCTGTGCAGTTAAAATTTACTAACAATCCAAGTCTTAAATCTGCGAGTTTTAAATAAGTTAATAGCTGTAGGTAGTGCACACCATGAAATTGTTCAACAGATTTAATTTCAATAATTACTTTTTCTTCCACCAGCAAATCAATCTTATATCCCATATCAATTACTATCGATTCATACTCCATTGGTACTGTTAACTGCCTCCTTACTTTTAAACCGATTTTATCTATTTCATAAGATAACGCTGCTTCGTAAGCAGATTCCAGCAATCCTGGCCCCAGCGTTTTATAAACTTTAAATATACATCCCCTTACCAGGTAAGAAATTTCATTTTCGTGCATGTAGCAAAAAAACAACTCCCTGGAGAAGTAATCAAAGGGAAAAAACGAAGCTTCCATGTTTTTTTTCCCTTGATTGAATGTTGATTTTCGCAAGACACAATAAAATTTATTCAAAATACCAGCACCTGCTGATATAATCCACATTTGGAGTTTCTTTAATCCGAACTAATTAAAATCTCCCTGTCAAAAACCTATCTTTGCCGCTCAATTGAAATATGCTGTTGTCGTTCAGATTTACCTGTTAACCTGAACGTCTTAAAATGAATCACGAATGAAACCAAAATATATTATTCTCCTCATCGCTTTGATCGTAATTGCCGACCAGGCACTTAAAATCTATATCAAAACGAATTTTCCATTAAATACATCCCGCCAGGTAGTTGGAGATGCTTTTCAATTATATTTTGTAGAAAATCCCGGAATGGCTTATGGTTGGAAATTCGGAGGAGACTGGGGCAAAATTGCGCTCACCATTTTCAGGCTCGGCGCTGTCATTTTTGGAAGCTGGTATCTTGCCAGGATCATCAAACAGCAATATCATAAAGGTTTCATCATCTGTGCAGCACTTGTGTATGCCGGCGCATTGGGCAACCTTATTGATTCATGTTTTTATGGATTAATCTTCGACAAAGGAATGGTGTTTGATCCCATCCTGAAAGATTACATGGGCTATAGCGGACTAGCAGTTTTTTCCGG
>JAFDXE010000056.1 GCA_018268085.1 Bacteroidota bacterium | reverse complement strand
AAGCGGTTAACCAGTTCCGGTAGATAAATCGAATCATTTTTCTTTAAGTCTATCATGGGTATATGCTGTGCAAATGTAAACGAGTAGCGTACAAACAGTTTTTGCTGAATATTTTCGATAATTTTCATTTGATTTATCTGCATAATGCCTGCGACCAGTACACCCAGTACTACTAGGGTTATAAGTACAACCAATGATGCCCGCATAGAGGCTCCGAGCACATAACCAATGATAGCCTGTACGCCAACAGGCAGCGATAGTTGTATTAATCCGTTAAGAATTGCATAAAAGTAGATAGCAGTTATTTCGTTACGTTCGAGTGTTAGCAACTGTAGTATCCTGCTCAGCGAACTTTTAGTTGTTATCATAAAAGCTTTATTAATCAGTTACAGGAATGAATGGTTATGCGAAAGCATAACTAAAATGAGGCAGTTAAATGCCTTACTGATCAACAAAGATTTGGAGGAGGAGTAAGCTTTTCTAAACAAGGAGGGAGTTGAATTTTTTCCGCAAGTTGAAAAGCTGTATTTGTGATATGGGTGAAATCTTCATTCATATGGATATAAGTAATGAAGTCTTTCGTGTATTTTTTTTGTGTTTCAGTTTTGACATCACTTTTTTCTTCATCCACTACGAAAGCATAACTATGGTCTGAAAAAAAAATGCTAATAACCGACCCTGCCAGTGAAAAGGCGAAGACGAATAGAAGTATGGTGGCTATTTTTTTCATTGCTTTCGCAAAATTAGTTTCTTTATAACATTATAGAATATTGAATTGTTTGAAAATTGTAATTTTTTTTTGTGAGTTAGAAGGTAAGGTTCACTGCCTGCAGTTAAAAGAAATAGTTTATCGGTTCTTATAATTATTAGGGAATTTAATGTCGCAAAACTATTGTTTCTTAAGTGTTTATGAATTTCGTTTAGGGTGATGTACAACGTCCGACGCTTGCTGCAGGTGGGGTATTAGCATTCCATCTGCCTGGCCGGTCAATACAACCTGCTTGCCGGCAGGCAGGTAAAGAAAGGAAATTTTTACAAAACCCCGATGCTGTATGCCGTTCAAATTGACGGTCAATTATGGTACTTCCTTATAAAGTTAGGGGAACAGTTTTCAATTTACTAGTCTTAGTAAGTAAAGCAACACCTATCCAATACATTATCAAAAATGGAAGTCCTGGAATAAAAAACAGCATTAAAAAACCTAGCTCTTTTGGTATTTCCATATTGAATGCACCGTATAAGAAAAAGGCGATTGAAGAAATAATCCCTAATAAACACAAGAAAGTATTTAGTATAGGGTTCCAAATAGCAATCCTGCGAATTTTATATAGTCTTAATGATAACAAAAGCAATAGTAGATAAATGAAAAACCGTCCAATAGCTCCTGTTGTAATTACTTTCCAATCGTCATAGGTTTTATTAAATTCCTCTGCTTTGTTGCCTTTGTCAACCCATTCTTTTAATCCTTCGGGATATAGGTAATGATGTGAAAACTCCCATAGCAGCTCAACCATTACAAGTGCAAATATTCCAATTATTACCCACTTATATGTTCTTTTTAGTTGTAAAGAATTATTGATGAAAAGGTTAATAAAATACAGTCCAAAGAATATTGCACCGATAAACAACACAATATATCTGCAATGCTCCCTTTCGGGATGTTCCAAAATTTTTATAGTTAAATCAGGTGGTGCCGCTAATCCTGCAATGCCCAGCATTACACAGCCAATAAAGAAAAGTAAAATACCCGGTAAGACAGGTTGCACCAAAGATTCTTTAAACTTGTTTGTCATGTAGAATAAAACCAAAGCCAATACAAGCACAAATAGCGAGTAAATGAGTACAAATTTTGTCATACTATTTCCTTCGGTGTAAGGGCTGTGTTTGCCCAACAATGCACCACCTAAAAAAGGGAAGAGTATCAACAAGATTATTCCAAGCGTTTTTATGACTATTTTTAGTATTGTCATTTTGAAATGCTTTTGGTCAAGCTTAAACAAATTCCATTTATTTTAGTTATCCTGTCCTTTTTGGGGTCGTTCATGAATGTCATACAACGTCCGACGCTTGCTGCAGGTGGGGAATTAGTATTCCGTCTGCCCGGCCGGTCAACACGATAAAGAAACGAAATTTTTACCAAACCACGATGCAAGCCGCAGCACTAAGAGCGTAGCAAAATGCTGCGGCGGCTTAGTACCAGGTCAAGCCGATTTACTGAAGATGATTAGATAACTGATGCTGAAGTTCCATTGTCAACCCAACTTGCGGCAAACGTTTTGTTAGCAGCATGGCGACGATGAGCCTTCCCCAAAATGAGTCACATTCTAAAGTTGAGTTTCAGGGCTGATTGAGCCTTCCCCAAAATGAGTCACATTCTAAAGTTGAGTTTCAGGGCTGATGTTGATGCTTGTTCATCATGTCAGCAGGTGTTAGATCATTTATCGAACTGTGTTGCCTGAACGTGTTGTATTCGACTCTCCA
>JAFDXE010000055.1 GCA_018268085.1 Bacteroidota bacterium | reverse complement strand
GGTTTCACAGAGGCTCACAGAGATTGGCCACAAAGGCACTAAGGCAGGAAGAGGCACAAAGATTAAATTAGCTGTGGCAATAATAAAAGCACATCATTTTTTTATTTTTGAATTTTTACTTTTTACTTTATTGGATTGCTAAAAGCTTTCCCCACATCATTTAACAGCCTTCCCCTCTTCCTTAGCCCGATTATATTTACCTTTATAGCAGAATAATATTATTAATACTTAAAGATATTTTATGTACAACTTCGATTTAAAAAAGCCAATAGCGATCGGGTGTGATCATGCCGGCTTTGATTGCAAGGAAGACCTTATTTCATTTCTTGAAGGCGAAGGAATGACTTACAAGGATTTTGGAACGTATAATAAAGACTCTGTTGATTATCCCGATTTTGCTCATCCTGTTGCATCAGCAGTAGAAACGGGTGAAGCTGCATTCGGAATTTTATTATGCGGCAGTGCCAACGGCGTAGCGATCACCGCTAACAAACACGCCGGCATAAGAGCTGCGATTTGCTGGGGGGAAGAATTGGCAGAGCTTGCACGTAAACACAATGATGCGAATATCATTTGCATACCCGCCCGTTTTGTAAGAGACGGTGATGCAGAAAAAATGCTGGACATTTTTATGAATACTGCATTTGAAGGCGGAAGACATGCTAACAGGGTAGAAAAAATTGCAATCGCTTAGATATTATTTCTTGTTCAATGAATGCCGGTAAGCCAGAACTCACCGGCATTTTTTACTTTCAACCAGGCATCATCCCCGCTTGTAACAAATACAGCAACACCATATTTTATTTACTTATTTTAGTTTCACTAAATTGAAAACATGAAAAAATTGCTTGCGTTTCTTTTCCTTTCAACAGCATTTATGCAATTGCCTGCGCAAAATAATGACGCTGCAAAATTTGCTGACGGTATCACTACAGACGGTTTGAAAAAGCACCTCAATATTATTGCCAGCGATGAATTTGAAGGCAGGGAAACCGGTACTGAAGGCCAGAGAAAAGCGGCTGCTTATATAGAAACTCAGTTCAGGTTACTGAATTTAAAAACGGCTACGGGTTTAAATGGCTACCAGCAATATTATCCTTTACAACAGGATTCGATGCTCAATAGCAGCCTCAGTATCGGCGATTATGCGGCAGCGTATGAAACAGATTATATCGTTAGACTAACAAATGCATCCGGAAAATTTACCAGCAACCAGGTTGTATTTGCCGGGTATGGAATTGATGATAAAAATTACAACGATTATAACGGAATGGATGTAAAAGGTAAAATCGTAATCATCGTTTTGGGTGAACCCAAAAAAGATGGATTTTTTATGGTGAGCGGCACAAAAACTCCTGGCGAATGGACCTACCCCGGCATTGCAAAAAAAGTTTCAGTGGCGATGAAACGCGGTGCTGCAGGAATGATCATCATCAATCCTGCATCCGAATCGTTCAGCAAAGCAACCATCAATGATACCAAAAAATCAAAACTGTATTACCCGAGAGATACTGAATCATCAATGAATCACCTGTTCATCACGCATGCACTTGCTAAAAAGATCATGGGAGAAACAACAGATTCACTTATTAAAAAAGCGGCACGTTATGAAGCCTTTTCAAAAGCAGATGCATGGGAAAAGAATATTGACATTCGTTTTAGCTACGAAAAAAAGACAAACATCATAGAGGCCAGCAATGTAGTCGGTATCATTGAAGGCACGGATAAAAAAGATGAATATGTTTTTCTCACCGGCCATTACGATCATTTAGGCAAAAGGGATGGAAAAATTTATTATGGTGCAGATGATGATGGCAGTGGCACAGTAGCGGTAATGGAAATGGCGGCTGCATTTGCCAAAGCGAAGGCAGCAGGCAAAGGTCCCAGAAGAACGGTGGTATTCATGACCGTTAGTGGTGAAGAAAAAGGCTTATGGGGGAGCGAATACTACACTGACCATCCTTTATTCCCTTTGGAAAAAACTTCTGTTGATTTAAATACTGACATGGTGGGCCGTATTGATACGGAAAGATCCACAGCAGATACTTCCAATTATGTGTACGTTGTTGGTCATGACAAAATCAGCAGCGAATTGCCTGTTATTAACGAAGGAGTAAACAACACCTATACCGGGTTAACGCTCGATTATAAATTTGATGATCCCAATGATCCCAACAGGATTTATTTCAGAAGTGATCATTACAATTTTGCCCGTAAAGGCGTACCTGTATTGTTTTTTTACGACGGCATGTTAAAAGCAGATTATCATAAACCCACCGATACGGTTGATAAGATCAACTGGGCATTGTATGAGAAACGTGTACGAATGATCTTTCATACTGCATGGGAAATGGCCAACCGGGATGAGATGCTGAAAAGAGATAAACCATTGCCGACGGAAACGAGGTGATGTAATGAAGTAAAAAGTCAAAATTAAAAATTAAAAAGGGGGAGACTTTTATTTTCGTTACAGAATATAAAATAGATACAAAACTTTGTGTTTCTTCCTGTCTTTGTGCCTTAGTGGCA
>JAFDXE010000054.1 GCA_018268085.1 Bacteroidota bacterium | reverse complement strand
TCTTTGTACCAGAAGTTGATTGATATCAGAAATTAAATATCAATCATTATCCAAAGATCCAGATAAACCAAAAAGAGTTTTTTCGCCAATATCCAATTAAAAAAACCGTAAAAATTCAATATCAGTCAACTTCTTTTAAAACAAAAAATAAAACCCTTAATACCAAAACCAAACAAGAACAAAAGCAAAAATCCAATCCGATCCGAAAACAAGAACACAGAATCTAAATCCTAAGAAAACAATTTAAAATCCAATTCCTGCTGCGCTGCCAATACAGCGATCCCGATAGCTATCGGGAGCAAAAAACCAAAACAAACAGATCCAAATCCTGTAGAAGACCGAACAACCAATTTCCGGTAGAACCGAAACTCTGAAACTAGGACAAATTATTTTACTATAACAGATACCTACTGTAAGTAAATTCAAATCCTGAAAAACCGGCGAGTTAAAGTTGGTTAAAAAAATTAAGCTCCTTTCCAATAGGGAGCTTTTTCTTTTAGAATACAGGCTACAAATTGTTAGCGATTCCTATCAAAGCAAAGTTGTTCGCTTACGGTAAACTACCGGCAGCTCCCCTACAACCGCACAACTGCCAGCACTGCGAAATGATCACTGGCAAATCTGCCATCCCAGGATTCACTGATGGTTGCATGTTCGATTACCTGCAAACCATGATTGAAAAAAATATAATCTATCGGTTGATCGTTTATTTCTTTTGATTGAAAACCATTGAAGGTTCCCGTTGGACCATAGTGCTTAGTTACAGAAATGGCTTTACTGTCGGTAAGGTGAAGTTTATTTCGGGCATCTGTGATCACTTGTATGGGTTCATCATCCGGATGCGCATTAAAATCGCCGGTTACAATTGCAATGGATTTACCCGCAATTGAATCAACAGCATGTAAGATCATTTTTGCACTTTCTCTTCTCGCTATTGTTCCCAGGTGATCGAAATGGGTATTGAATACATAAAATTGCCTTGAGGTTTCTTTATCTTTCATCAATGCCCAGGTTACGATACGGGCACAGGCAGCATCCCATCCTTTTTTACCGGCAACAGCAGGCGTTTCACTCAGCCAGAAAGTGGAGGATTTTAATACTTCCAGTTTTTTCTTATTGTAAAAGATAGCTGAATATTCACCGGCTGTTTTTCCATCGTCTCTCGCCACTCCAACATAACTGTAATTATTTAACGCAGTTTGCAGGTCTTTCATCTGGTCGTCAAGCGCTTCCTGTACACCTAAAATATCTGCTTTATGGAACAGCACCTGGGAAGCCAGTTTATCTTTTCTGTACGTCCAGGCATTCAAACTATCTGAACTGGTATTTAGCCGGATATTAAAAGTCATCACGGTTATCGGCGATTGAGCTGAGGCACACAGCATCCCACTGATCAAACAAAACATTAAAATGGCTTTTTTCATACACATTATTTTACTGCAAGTAAGCACATTTATCTTTCAAATCAATTGATATATCCCTGACGAGTTTTTCCTGCTGATGCACAATTTGTCCGGATAAATGATGAAATCTTCCTATAAGTTGGCGATTTATTTATTCATGCCTGGTTGCACAAAATGGAGCTTTGTACTGTAGTTCATCAAACAATTTCCTTTTACTTCAAAACAACTTTTATGAGACAAGTATTAAAAAAAATGCTGAACCCGTTCTTTTCGTTCATCATGCTATTACCTGCATTTGGAATGGGGCAAACAAAAAACCTGGTATCAACGAACAGGGTGTTTCCAAAAATGGATAAGATAGCTGAATTTGAAAAAGCATTGGCGCTGCATGCGCAAAAATACCATACCGGTGATGCTTCCTGGAGAGTGTACGCTATTCAATCCGGCCCTGATGCAGGAGGTTATCATATTGTTGAAGGCCCTACGTCCTGGACGGCAGAAGATGCAAGAGGTGATTTGGGAGCAGAACATCAAAATGACTGGAATAAGAATGTTGCCGCATATTTAACCGACAGGCAATCGTCGGGCTATGCTGTATATATTGATTCGCTTAGTACAATTGCAGTTGGCGACTATTCCGATAAGATCAATATTTCCCATGTTTTCCCGAAAATCGGAAAGGGCGACAATGTTGTTATGATGATAAAAAAACTGAAGAAAACCTGGGCCTCTGCCGGGCTTACCGTTGCAGTTTACCAGGCAAGTTCTTCCGGTCCGGCACAGTATGCCATTGTTACGAGATACAAACAAGGATTAAAAGAAAGGGAACCAGGTTTCCGTAAACCTTTCAAAGAAGCTTATGAAGCAGTGAATGGAGAAGGTTCGTATAATCAATACCTGAAAGACGCTGCGGATTTTGTTCAGGAAAACTGGAGTGAGTTACTATATTACAGGAAAGATCTGAGTTCCAAATAAACAACCCTGATTAATATATATAAGGCCTTCCCCGGAAGGCTTTATTTTTTTAAGGGAAATAAGACCTTATTATAAATCATCCAATCAAAAAGAGCAAGTATGCGTACGTAGAATTACGAGAATGGATATCGTAGCATTCCCCGACTTAAATTGTTGTACTTACGATTCCGGTGGTAATTACTTCATCCCGAAATAAGGGCAATACTGCTCTTGTTCAGGGCCTGTTTTCGCCGCATCTTTGTACCAGAAGTTGATTGATATCAGAAATTAAATATCAAT
>JAFDXE010000053.1 GCA_018268085.1 Bacteroidota bacterium | reverse complement strand
ACTTTTGAATTTTGATTTTTGATTTTTCAACCACAGAGGACGCGGAGGTTTTTCATGGAGTTGCACGGAGGTTTGCCACGAAGGCAGGTAGGCGCAAAGCGGCACAAATAATTTCTAGTGTTGACTTTTGAATTTTGATTTTTGATTTTTGATTTTTCAACCACAGAGGACGCGGAGGTTTTTCACGGAGTTGCACAGAGTTTGCCACGAAAGCAGGAAGGCGCAAAGAGGCACAAAGAAGTTAGAAGACCTCACCACAGCCCTTTCCTTCGGAGAGGGAGGATAATTGTGGTAAATATTAAACATTGAGAAATTAAGAAATCATTTGAGTGTATTCATCATTCATAATTCGCATTCATCATTTATAATTCAGCATTCATAATTCATCATTCATAATTCATCATTCACAATTCATCATTCCTCCTATTTCTTCTTCTTAACCACTTTTGCTTTTTTTGAAGAGCCTTTCGCCGTTTCATGCACCCAATGATAATCGAGCTGGCGTTTGGTAAGGTTTGCGGCTACCACTTTAATAAATATCTTATCTCCCATCCTGAATTTTATACCGGAGCGCTGTCCTACCAATGCATAATCGGCTTCATTCAGTCGAAAATCATCGAATTCAGAAAGGTCTTTTATACTTACCAGTCCTTCGCACTTATGCGCCACCGTTTCTACCCAGAATCCAAAACCGGAAACACCACTGATCACGCCTTCAAATTCATCTCCCAGGAATTGCTTCATGTATTCTACCTGCTTGTATTTATTGCCTGCTCTTTCTGCTTCCATGGCAGCACGTTCACGGTCACTGCAATGCTTGCATTTTTCTTCCATCTTCTTATCTACCTTAATATTCTTACTGAGGCAATCCTGCAATACACGGTGTGCCATTACATCGGGGTAGCGGCGTATCGGTGAAGTAAAATGACAATAATTTTCAAATCCCAAACCATAGTGACCGATATTTTCAGAAGTGTACACCGCTTTAGCCATGGTGCGAATACCGAGTTGTTCGAGCACATGTTGTTCGGGCTTGCCCTGCACATCGTTTAACAGGCGATTGAAAGATTCGGCCACTTCTTTTTCATTATCGAGATGAAAGGTATAGCCAAATTTTTTTGCAAAGGCTGCAAATGGTTTCAGTTTTTCTTCATCGGGCGTATCGTGTATGCGGTAAGGAAACGGGATCGGTTCTTTATTGATCTTGATCTTTGATACATACTCCGCAACCGTTCTGTTGGCCAGCAACATAAATTCTTCAATCAACTGGTGGGCTTCCTTGCTTTCCTTGATCACGATGCCGATTGGTTTTCCTTTTTCATCGAGCTTGAATTTTACTTCTGTTGATGAAAAATTAATAGCGCCATTGGCGAAACGTTGTTTGCGGAATTGTTGTGCAAGATTGTTCAGCAACAGGATCGGTTTGTGGTGCAGCCCGTCTTTCGATTCAATGGTTTGCTGCACTTCTTCATACGTAAACCGGTGATTGCTGTGAATGATCGTACGGCCAATCCACTTATGTTTTATTTCTGCCCTGTTGGTAATTTGAAATATAACAGAGAAGGTATATTTATCTTCATTCGGCCTGAGCGAACACAATTCATTTGAAATTTTTTCTGGTAACATCGGGTTTACCCGGTCTGGCAGGTACACACTTGTTGCCCTTGCATAAGCTGCTTTATCGAGGATGCTGTCGGGGGTAACAAAATGGCTCACGTCGGCGATATGCACACCGATCTCATAATAACCATTGTCGAGGTTGCGGATGGAGATCGCATCATCAAAATCTTTTGCATCCACGGGATCGATGGTGAAAGTGAGTATATCGCGGCAATCTTTCCGTTTGGATGTTTCTTCACGGGTGATCTTTCCGGATAATTTTTCAGCTTCCTTCATCACCGCTTCTTCAAATGCCAGGGGAAAACCTGCATCAATGATGATCTCTTTCATGGCCAGGTCGGATTCTCCTTCCGAGGTGATGATCGAAATAATTTCTCCCTGTGGCTTTTTATCCGATTTATCCCATTTGGTAAAACGGGCCACTACCCTTTGTCCGTCGGTTGCGCCGTTTAATTTTTCTGCCGGTATAAAAAAGTCGGGTATGGGCCGCTCGCCTCCAGCCACAAAAAATGAAACATGTTTGTTGGTATGGAGGTTTCCTACAAATTCTGTTTGTTTGCGTTCAATAACATCGGTGATTTTGCCTTCGGGTCTTTTAGACTTATTGGGCTGTTTTACCACTTCTACTTTTACCGTGTCGCCATGAAATGCTTTCCCGAAATCATTGGGGCGAACGATAATATCCTGGTCTTGTCCTTCAACAATTACATATCCCATACCGCTTCGGCTGATATCTAATTTTCCGGTAAATGCGTGTTGTGAAGTTTTTTTGTGAGCTGTACTCCTGGGTTTAGTCATAATTAAGCGTCTTCTTAGAACATATTGGAGCAATAGGTAATCCAATACTGAGTTTATATTGCAATGTACGCAAACTATTTGTTTTATTGGGTTGCGTGGGCCATGCATGTGAATTAGTGGATAATCTCCGGCAGTTGTAAGGATATTTTCACCAACTTTGGTTACCTAAACGAACAGGAAGAAAAAAAATTATTGATCATCTTATAATTCACGGCTATGTTTTCTTACGATACAGTGGTGGAAGCCATAAATGGATTGAGGGAAAGAGGGTACACAATGGATTTTAATCTTGCTTTTGATGCCCTTTCCTGCCAACAGAACGGCGTTTGTTTAAATCCTACAGATTTTGAAATTGATGAAGTGTACCGTTTTGAAGGCGATACCAATCCTTCTGATGAAGATGTGGTATATGCCATTGAGTCGAAGGATGGCAAATTAAAAGGAGTACTTTCCGAGGCTTTTGGTGTATATGCTGATGCGGCTTCTGCTGAAATGCTCAAAAAATTGACGATGCACAAATCTTAACCGGAACCATGAACAGGAAAAATTTTATCAAACTCGGATCACTCGGGTTATCATCACTGGGGTTATCATCGGCCGGCATGCGAAGCTGGAACAATACCATTCAAAAACCAATTGTACTCTCTACCTGGGACAGTGGCATGGCGGTGAATGAAGCCGCCTGGAAAATATTATCAGCTAACGGTAAAAGTATAGACGCAGTAGAGGCCGGCGCCATGCAGATAGAAGACACGATCAACTGCTGCGTAGGACTGGGCGGTTATCCGGATCGGGATGGCATTGTAACACTGGATGCCTGCATTATGGATGAACATGCAAACTGTGGCGCTGTGGCTGGAATAGAACAAATAAAACATCCCATTTCAGTTGCCAGGAAAGTAATGGAAAAAACGCCGCATGTAATTTTAGTGGGAAACGGTGCACAGCAATTCGCCATTGAAAACGGTTTCCAAAAAGAACCGCCGGTATTATCTCCATCTGCAGAAGCCGCATACAAAGAATGGCTGATCAAAAGTGAATACAAACCGGTAATCAATATTGAAAATAAGAAGCAGGGCAACGGCCCCTTTGCACCTGCATTTTTTGAAGACGGATCTCCGAATCATGATACAATGGGTTTGGTTGCGATGGATATGGCAGGTAATTTATCCGGTGCCGTAACCACCAGCGGTATGGCGTTTAAAGTGCATGGTCGTGTGGGCGACTCTCCGATCATTGGCGCCGGATTGTATGTAGATAATGAAGTGGGCGCCGCAACCAGCAGCGGCGTTGGTGAAGAAGTGATCCGTATCTGCGGAACGCACCTCGTGGTTGAATTCATGCGGCAGGGCTACTCACCTGAACTTGCCTGTAAGAAAGCGGTTGAACGCATTGTTAAACGCGACCCGAAAAAAGCTGCCGATATACAGGTAGGATTTTTAGCCATGAACAAAAAAGGGGTGTATGGCGCTTATGCGATACAGAAAGGTTTTGTGTTTAGTGTGAAGAGTGAAAGGGAAAATGTGGTACACGATGCGAAGTTTATTTTGTAGTTGTTAGTTGTTAGTTGTTAGTTGTTAGTTGTTAGTTGTTAGTTGTTAGTTG
>JAFDXE010000052.1 GCA_018268085.1 Bacteroidota bacterium | reverse complement strand
AGGCAGAAAGGAGCACGAAGGATTAACCACAGAGGTAAAAGGAGTTTAACACAGAAGTTTTTGCCGCAAAGGCTTAACGGCAGGAAGGAGCACAAAGAAATACACATAATTTAGTCTCCTTGTGCCGCTGTGGTTAATTTTTCTACCACAAAGTCTGATAATTCATAATTCATAATTCATAATTCAGAATTCAGAATTCATAACACATCATTCTCATTTCTATAAATTCCGAATCAACTCATCCCCAAACTCACTCGTCTTCAGTAAAGTGGCATCCTTCATCAGGTTATAAAAATCAATCGTAACCGTTTTATTGCGGATGGTTTTTCCTACAGCATTTGTAATCAGTTCGGCAGCATCTCTCCAACCCATATATTCGAGCATCATCACACCACTTAAAATAACAGAGGAAGGATTCATCGTATTGGTATTCGCAAATCTTGGTGCTGTTCCATGTGTGGCTTCAAATACCGCGTGGCCGGTTTTGTAATTGATATTCGCACCCGGTGCAATGCCAATACCGCCCACCTGTGCAGCCAGTGCATCGCTAATATAATCACCGTTGAGGTTTAAGGTGGCAATCACAGAATAATCCTGCGGTGCCAGCAATGCCTGTTGTAAAAAGTTATCGGCAATGGCATCTTTAATGATTACTTTTCCACCAATGGCGCTGATCTTCATTTCTTCATTAGCCACGGCTTCGCCACTTTCTTTTTTTGTTTTTTCCCATTGCTGCCAGGTGTACACGTAACCGGCAAATTCTCTTTCTGCTAATTCATAGCCCCAGTTTTTAAACGCACCTTCGGTGAACTTCATAATGTTTCCTTTGTGCACAATCGTTACAGAAGGTAATTTATTGGCAATGGCATATTCAATCGCAGAACGGATCAAACGCTCACTGCCTTCTTTACTTACCGGTTTAATACCAAATGAAGTTGTTTGCGGAAAGCGCAGTTTTTTTACACCCATTTCATTCACCAGGAAATCCAGTAGTTTTTTTGCTTCAGGAGTTCCGGTCATGTATTCGATACCGGCATAAATGTCTTCTGTGTTTTCACGGAAGATCACCATGTTTACTTTTTCCGGTTGCCACATGGGCGATGGTGTTCCTTCAAAATATCTAACGGGTCTTAAACAAACATATAAATCGAGTTCCTGGCGAAGTGCCACATTTAAACTGCGTATGCCGCCACCAACGGGTGTGGTTAATGGCCCTTTGATCGACAATAAATATTCTTTAAAGGCATTCATGGTTGCTTCGGGCATCCATTCGCCTGTTTTATTAAACGCTTCTTCGCCAGCGAGTACTTTTAACCATTCAATCTTTTTTGTGCCGTGATAGGCTTTTTCAACAGCAGCATCAAACACACGAACACTGGCTTTCCAGATATCGGGGCCAATGCCATCACCTTCAATAAATGGGATCGTTGGATGGTTGGGAACCTGCAGCATTCCGTTGCTGCCCATTGTAATTTTTTCTGCCATAGTAATAATGATTGTCCGGGCTTTTGAATGTATATGAACTGTAGTGGCGCCTGCCTGCCGGTAGGCAGGTCGCACCCGTCCGAACGGGTTCATCCGGGCGGGCTCTTGTGCAGTGGGGCGCTATGCAGCTTTTTTGTGCGGCAAAAGTACGACAGTACAGTAACGAAAACCAATAATTCAGGCAGAAGAAATAAGAATATCTCATAAAAAATGCCTGGAAGAACCAGGCACTCATGTAGCTACATCTAACGTTTTATTTTTTTGAACCCCGGAATGTCAGCTTTACATTTCAATGTTTTTGTTTTTCATCCTGTAAGCTTTCCTCGCTCCAATGCCAATTCCCGCAGCAATCAACAAACTTAATCCGCCGTCAATCGGGCAGGCCGGGTCTAAAGGATCACAACCGGGATCACCGGGAGGAGCCTGTGCAAAGGTATTGGCAACGAAAAGTAATCCAACCATTAACAATAAGGCTGTGATCAGAATAATTTTACGGGATTGATCTGGTTGTTTTTTTCGGGAACTGTTTTCGGGGTAGTGTACAATTTTCATGTGCTGCTTTTTAGATGTTTAATACAATCTTTTTTTGGGCTAATAATAAAGAAACTGATTTACCGGGTTGATTATTATACTGCCGGAAAATATTCTATGGAATTTATCGCTGAAGGCGGAACCTGCATATAACCTGGAACACAGGCTCATCGTAAGCATTTGTATAGGTGCCTTTGAAATAACCGCTGAGTATTTTTTCTTTATTGTTTTGTTCAAGTAATGTTACCGGGTACATATTCCCTGCAGATTCATACAGTAATAAATATTTTTTTTCTGTATGATCGTACACTTCAATACTACCTGCATGGTGGCATTGGTTGTTTTTGAAAGAAATCCATCCATACACATTTTCCTCTTTTCGTTGGAAGGCAATTACATTTCCCGGATCTTTTTGCATGTGTACCAAATCTGTTGCTGCATCAAACTGGTATAATTTGTTATTGATGAAAAGTTCAATGCCAAAAATGATCTCCCTGCCTGATGCCACTATTGCTGAGAAATCGTTTACAGGTATCGTAGCTGCACTGGTAGTTTGGTTTGTATCTCTCATACCATTAATAACGTAAAAAACAGGTGAAAGGGTTGGGTAGATATAAAAAATTACCTGGGCGTTACGGTCTCTTGCTGTTAGACCCAAACAAAAAGCTTCCCGTTTCCAGGAAGCTTATTGCTCAAAGTATACAAAATTTAGAAATTGCGTCTTAACCTAAATGAACACGTAACCGTATGTGGTGTTGAAGGAGGAACAGATTCTAGCACGGTACCACTGAAGTTTCCAGCAATGTATTCTCCTATGGCGCCATATTCAGTAATGTTTACCACAATAGCTGGTGTTGTGATCACCGTTTGCGCACCAATTGTGGATGTATAAAAACTTGTCAGGTTTTGTGCTGAACCTACCCCAATACCAGTATTGTTCATGGAAAACTGGATGTTTTCTACCGGGCTTGTATTATAATTAGCTCCTGAAATATAGAATTGTGTAGATCCAGGATTACCGTCCTGGGTTAAACTGTCGCCCGGCGAAGTTAGTGTGATGGAAGAACCACCATCTGTTGTCCAGGTAATAAACTGGTTAGTACTTACACCGCATGCCTGCAAATTCCCTATACTATTATTGCCTGCTACGATTGTATGTGTTACCATGGTACTTTGCTGCATGCTTGATAAATCTTCACCAATAATATTTATTGAAGTACTTCCGCTACACAATACCGTTGAGAAACTGTATGAACCTGTATTATCCAATGTATAAGATTGATAATACCAGCCGTTTTGTACCAATACGTTTCCATTGGTAACCGGGTTACCATTGCAATCGGTAACTGTTCCGGTAATTACAGCCGTAATAGATGCCGGTAGTACAATATTTCCCAGGTCAACTGCAGTAGTAGTTACTGAAAATGACTGCGTATAATCAGGAGTTCCATTCCATGAACTGCAACTGCTGTAAATTTCAAGATCATAAGATGCATCCGGCGTAACAAAAACAGAAACGTATCCGGTTGAGTCTGTGTATCCACCGATGTGCGACCATGAATTAGATGTTGTAGGTGTGATTTCAACATGTGCATTGGCAACCGGGTTGCCGCTATTGTCTACAACGGTAAAGGTTAGGGGCACAATGGCGTTGGGTAAATCACAATTCCACCAGGAGAAATGGCTCACTTCACCTACATACGTATTTCCTGTTTTAGTAGCGGAACCTTCCTGTTTCCATAAACCATTGTTTTCATTGAAGTACCACAATGGAATTGAAGCTGGTGCGGCGGCTGATAATGTGGCAGACAACGGCATGGTAATCGTTGCTTTTTTACCGCTTGCAATTTGTAATAAATTTCCGGCATCGTCAGAAAGTTCTACGGCAGTCATACCAAAAGTTGTTAAACCTTTAATGGCTCCGTTTTCGTCAAGGCCGCGGAGGTCACCCGGCATGATTTCAGTAAGATCATTAGCTTCGGGGTTCAACCACGCAACAGCAACATTAATGTTTCCGCTGTAAGCGGCATTGGAAGAAGCGGTTACTACGCCGTTTGCCGGAAGGCCGATGATCAACCCGCTGGATAAAGTAATATTACCGCCGGATGTGGAACTAACCGTTCCTGCAATTGTTTTTGGAATCAGTTTAATCCTGAAGAATGCAGATTTACCTGCAGTAACTGCAAATGTTTTAATGCCATGGAAATAACCTGCTTTGCTTACATTAACAACAGCGGCGTTTTTTACAACTTCCACATCGTTTACTTCGAAATAACCATAAGCATTGGTTTGAACGGAAGCAGATGCATCGCCTACTTTTACGGCCGCAGCCTGTACGGGTGCATTGTTTTCATCAAGAACATAACCGGATACAGATGTATGCACCCTTGAAGAAAGATCAGGTGTTTCAGTATTGGTAATTTGTGTGTCGTCAACATTCTTCTTACAGGAGAAGAATACTGCTACGGAAAGCAACGCAATCAGTGGCAGATAGATTTTCTTTTTTAACTGGATTAACATGGTTTTTATTTTTGTGTTTTGGTTTATGCGAACGTTGGTAAGAGTGGTTGAATAAATACTGCGTTGCCTGAAAAAGTAAATACAATCGTTAAAATGGCAGCATTTATTTTTTGATTGGCAGGCAGCATAATCAATTCGTTTCCAGTCGCTTTATTTTTTTGATATTTAGTTCAGGAAAAGTAACAGGCAATATAATTCAATTATTAAAAAACGATAACTTATAGTTACACATTAAATACTGCAATTCAACCATTCTCCATCAAACTTCACGCCGTCAAACTTTTTATAGAAATTAATAGCCGGTTCATTCCAGTCGAGAACCTGCCAAACCATACCGCTGTACTTTTTTTCTTTGCATACTTCCAGTAACCTGTCGAAAAGTAATTTGCCGATGCCTTGTCCTCGCAATTTTTCTGTTACAAGAAGATCTTCGAGGTATAATCGTTGTCCTTTCCAGGTGCTGTATCTTATGTAGTACAAAGCAAAGCCTTCTACTTTTCCATCGAGTTCTGCTAAAAAGGCCCACCAAACCGGATGTGCACCAAAACCGCTTTCTACAAAATGATCAAAGCTTACGGTTACTTCTTCAGGTGCTTTTTCATATAAAGCCAGTTCCCTGATGAGTTCCATCATACGTTCACAATCTTTTTTTTCTGCGGGGCGAATGGTTGTGTTCATGGGGGGAAGGTAAAGAGGAAAAAGGGAATAAGTAAAAAGTTAAAAGTAAAAATTCAAAAGTGGAAAATAAGGATTGCCGCGGTTAATTTTACCACAGAGAAACACAGAGGTATCCACGGAGTTTTTGCAATGAAGGCGAAAAGGCAGAAAGGAGGATGATTTTTACCACAGAGTTAAACGGAGGTATTCACGGAGTTGCACGGAGTTTTTGCAATGAAGGCGAAAAGGCAGAAAGAAGGAAGATTTTTTTTACCACAGAGTTAAACGGAGGTATTCACGGAGTTGCACGGAGTTTTTGTCACGAAGGCGCAAAGGCAGAAAGGAGGATTTTTTTACCACAGAGTTAAACAGAGGTATTCACGGAGTTGCACGGAGTTTTTGC
>JAFDXE010000051.1 GCA_018268085.1 Bacteroidota bacterium | reverse complement strand
AAGGCGTTGTTGTTTGACTAACATAATAAGTAGTTGAACCAGCGGTGCTGGTAGAAGGCGTAGGCGCTGTTGCAGAACCCGTACCTCCCGTTGCTGTAGTGTACCACAGTAAACCTGTACCCGTAGCCGTTAGTGGCGAAGCTGTTGAGTTCTGGCAATACGTAACCGGGCTTGTAACTGTAGGTGCAGGAGTAGTAGCTTGTATGGTAACCGTAAGCGCCGATCTTGGACTTTCACAGTTATTAATTGTTTGACTTACATAATAGATCGTGTTTCCTACTGTAGTAGTGGAAGGCGTGGGGGCTGTTGATGAGCCTGTACCACCCGTTGCTGCGGTGTACCAAAGTAACCCGGAACCTGTAGCAGTAAGTGCGTTTGCCGTTACATTCTGGCAATAATTTACCGGTGTTGTAACTGAAGGTGCAGCGGGAACTGCATTTACAGTGACAGTTATTGCCGCTCTTGGTCCTTCGCATGATCCGGTTGACTGACTAACATAATAAACAGTATTGCCATTTGAAGTTGTAACAGGTATAGGTGCTGTTGCCGATCCAGTACCACCGGTAGCGGTTGTGTACCATAATAAAGAAGTGCCTGTTGCAGTAAGGGCAGTTGCAGTTGTATTCTGGCAATAAACAACCGGGGTAGTTACCGTTGGAGCAGCAGGTGTAGTAGTTATTGTAACTGTAATTGGCGTTCTTACACTTTCACCGCAGCTTAATGTTTGGGTAACATAATAAGTAGTTGTACCGATTGTTGCAGTAGATGGAGTTGGTGCAGTTGCTGAACCTGTTCCACCCGTTGCGGCTGTGTACCATAAAAGGTTGGTACCGGTAGCCGTTAGTGCCGGGGCTGTTGATCCCTGGCAATAGGTTACGTTAGAAACAGTAGGTGCAGGTGTTGCCAGTACAACATTTACCGTGATAGAAGCTCTTGGTCCGCGACAAGAACCTGTTGCCTGGCTTACATACCAGGTTGTGCTTCCAACTGTAGTGGTAGAAGGTGTTGGTGCGGTGGCTGTTCCTGTTCCGCCTGTAGGAGTAGTGTACCACAGCAGGTTGGTTCCGGTTGCCGACAATTGAGTTGCAGTTGAATTCTGGCAATAAGAAACCGGGCTGCTTACTACCGGTGCGGCCGGTTGAGCAATAACATTTACTGTAATAGATGCTCTTGGTCCTTCACAGGTAGAAACAGTTTGACTAACATAGTAGGTAGTACTTCCAATTGTGGCTGTAGAAGGCGTGGGTGCTGTTGCACTTCCTGTTCCTCCGGTTGCTGTAGTGTACCATAATAAGCCTGTACCCGTAGCTGTTAGTGCTGTTGCTGAAGATCCCTGGCAATAGGAAACCGGGCTGGTTACTGTTGGTGCAGCAGGTAACCCAACTACGTTAACAATGATGGGTTGCCTGGGACTTTCGCCACATATGAGTGTTTGTGTTACATAGTATGTAGTAGAACCTGCAGTAGCAGTTGAAGGCGTGGGTGCTGTTGCACTTCCTGTTCCTCCGGTTGCTGCTGTGTACCATAACAAGGCAGTTCCGGTTGCTGTTAATGCAGTGGCTGAAGATCCCTGGCAAAGTGTTAGGGGACTGGTTACATTGGGAACCGGCGCTGTGGTAGTTATTGAGATTGTTATTTCTTTTGTAACCGGGCAATTGCCGGTAGGATCAACAGAGGTTACGGTATAAGTTGATGTAACCGTTGGTGATGCAGTAACCGTTGTTCCGGATGTTGCACTGAGGTTTGGCCCTGCCCATGTGTAGGTTCCATTTCCACCAGATGCAGTAAGGTCAACAGATTGACCTACACAAATACTGGTAGCTGATGCATCTATCGACAGGATATTCACCCCATCTAAAGGAATGATTGTATAGTCGCACACATCTCCTGCATAACCATCGAACATCAGGTAGTAAGTATTTCCTGGTGTTAACCCCGTAGCTGATACAGGTGTAACCTCATCCGGGTAAATCTCATTATAACAACCATAGGTATTTAATGTTGAAGATCCGCATCCGCCATCAAAGAAAAACATTTGAATACCAGTTCCATCTTCACTATTTGAAACGTACACATTAAAATTAGCCGTAGTTGCTGATGCTACGAATGTGATAAAAGAGTTGTTTTCAATCGAACCGCAAAAAGCCGTACTTAATGCCGGCCAAACATTTGCGTGATAAGAGGCAGAAGTGTTTCCGCAATACCCGTCAAAATTACAAACCGGTGTAGCATGATCGCAATCATCGCCGGCAGGAGGATTGTTCCCGCAATTTGGTATTACAGGTGGAGGCGGAGCCGGAGTGTTGTTGAAAGTGAGGCTCCATGAATTCAGCGTACCAATGTCATAATTAAAATTTGCTTCTACACAAAGAACCCAATCGCCGTTTGCATCCTGGCCACTGTTCATAGCACCAAAATCCTGATCTGGAATATAAGTACCTGCGTAAGGAGGATTGGCCCCACTGATGTTTACTGTAGCCCCCATAGATAAGCAGGTGCCGTTAAAATTATCTCCACTACTGCCATGTTGATCAAACAGGGTTACCGTGTATCCATTTGGTGCCGCCAGCGTAATGGTAAGATCTCCTACAAACGGATGGGTAATGTTCATACACACAGACGACAAGCCATAAGTGCCATCAATAGTGCCTACACCGGTTACACTGATTGTATAGCAGGAAGTGAGTGCCGTACCTGTTCCCGTAGCAACCGGACCTCCCGTTCCATTAAATGTTTGTGCTTGCAGAAAATTGCAAAAAGCCACCGTCAAAAACAGTAGTATAAGTTTGCGCATAATTAATTAGTTAATGAGTTGGACTTTTTTAATTTTTTATAAGTGAGCATAGCAGCTTCTTTTGATGCTATGCCTTCACCATAATATTCCACTTTTAGTTTTTTGTCGATCCATGAAATAAACTGCTCCCTGGAAACAGGACTTGTAGATTTCAACGTGAAATATCTTACCGGGTATTTATCTCCCTGGAAAAACGTTATGCCTTCTTTGTGTTGAACAAATGTTTCCAATTTCTCAATATCCGCAGGGCCGGTAATACCGGATATGCAGATGTAGTAATCGTGCGTGGTGGAACTCACTTTATTTTCCGACTGTGCAATGCTGGATAAGTAAAATATCCCTGTAACAAAAAGCAGGAGTAATTTTTTAAACATTTCTGGTAAATTTTAAATAAAAAACTGGATTTGAAATAGGGTTAGGACTAAATGGTTACACTGGTAGAAATAACCAACTAAAGCAGTTCGAAAAATCTGACCACAATATAATCAATGTTAATGATATTCTTAGTTGGAATTTCGCAGCTTTGGGAGGGAAAAATACCCGAAAACAGGCTGGTTATCGATCCATTTTTCAATTATCTCACCAGCATATTAATCCATGGCTTTTTTCTGCTGAAATAAAAATAGCTGTTGCGGGGCATGGTTTCGTTGGGGATAAAGAAAATCATGGCAGTGATTACAAAAAAAATACCCCAGCCGATAATAAATCCGGCCCAGTTACTTTGAAAAGTGTCTGGTCTCGAAAAGGAAGGAAAATAGGGCAGGTAGCGGATGGGGATATAATGTTCATTGAGCGGCCATTCATTCCGGGTGGTGGTTTCCCGATACATTTCACCGTTTACCATATAATGATACACCAGTGTTCCCGGATTTTCATGTCGGGACTGCAACTGCTCGCCATTGTATGCATAGCAATATGCCATTGTTTGATTACTAAAAAGCCAGATCGACTGATACAACAGGATACACCAAATTACCAATGAATGGATCAGCAGGAAGAAACGGAATTTTGAAAATTCTACTATCTGTCCGCTGATTTTTCTACTTCCCGTTTCAAAGGGAGATACAGCCGCTTCTTTTTGAATTTCGTAACCGGTTTGGGCCATGCATTAAATTTAGCAAGAGAACGGGATTCATCATCTGTTATTGAATCAAAAATTTTATTTAACAAAAACCAACCATCGATAACAACCTAACGGTACTTTTTTCAAAGTGCCTCGTTTTTATCCGTTCTTTAATTAGTACTAACCGTTTGTTAAGCCGGGAGATTTCATGCAGTAAAAAAAACTTCCCTTTGAGCATCAATTAAACATCAAATTAAAAATTATGCAGGCTACAGATTTTGTATCATCAACTCCGAATAATCCATATATAAATGAAGCAATTAATACGATTTATAACCAGTTGTTTTGTGATAACGCGGCACTCTATCAAATGAATGCCGATACCTCTGTCTATCCCTGGAATATTTTATGTAGCAATAATCCTGCTGAAGCAGACCTGAGATCAGTAATCAATGACAATGCGCTGGAATCGAGACATAAAATTATTGCTTATAACCTGCTTCAGGCAAAAGGTATAACCATTGCCGAAAAAGAATTGTTAGGTGTAATTGTGGAAGTAGCATTGCCGGAAGGGTTGGATGTGATTGCAGCATACAGGGATGGAACTGCCCGTTACATCAACTACACCGGAAAAGTTTTGGTATGGGAAACGGAAACAGAAGAATCAAATAACCTGGTAAATAAACTGTTTTCAGATAGCCGGAATGTGGTAACCCAGATAGGTCCATGGGATGGTGAAAGATTGCCCTATCCTAAAGGAGAGCATGTACGTTTGAGTTTTTTGGTTTCTGATGGATTGTATTTTGGTGAAGGTCCCTTTGCTGTACTTCAAAGTGATGCTATGGGTGGCCCGGTGATTAGCGATGCTGCAGCGCTGATGAATTTCCTGATCGATCAATCATTTAACAAGAACTGATACTCATGAAATACAAAAATATTTTTTCATTTTTAACTGCAGTATTTTTTATTTACCCTGGCCTTATGGCACAACAGCAATCAAAAGCAAAGGATTACCTGCATATCCCCGGTCCTATTACATTCAAAGGGAAAAGTTACGCGTTAACCTGGAGTGCACACCCTGCCGCTGCCTATTATAAACAGGAATATCTGCCGGTCGGCGACAATGCCGATACATTCACTACGATGCTACTGGCAGAAGTAATTACAGGGAATACCGATATTAAATCGATCGTTTCGAGGAAACTGGAAGAATTGAAAGGAATAAAAGCTTCTAACCCGGTTGTAAATTATAATAGTTTCGATAACCCGGTTACCGGTGAATATATGATCGATTTTTTACTGAGCGCCAATGGGCCCGATGGTAGTTTGCAGGTGGTTGAAAGAAATGTGTACAGGTATAAAAAATTTACAGACAAATCCGGAAACAAAGGAGTGTTATTGTTTGGAGTAAGTACCAGGAGTTATGGAAATGATATCGATAAATTTCTGCTTTCCCTGAAAGAAACTAAACAGGATATGGTAAATGCAGTGGCAAAATTTCCCCTGCCTGAAGTAACAGTGCTATAATAAATTATCTGCAAAACAAAATCGTCATCAGTTAAAAAGCCGGTGACGATTTTATTTTTAAAAATACCCAACCCTTTTTGTTATTTGCTCAGTTATACCAGATGGGTTAATTATGAGGGTATTTTAATCCGTACCTTTTTACCTTATTTTTCCTCGTTTATTACATTTTCAGAACGGTTCCCTTTATTTCATTTCAACATAACCACTTTCATCTTTAGTGCTTTTTTCTGTTCGTATATGCAAATGATTTCATCTTAAAAAGGCAGATAAAAAATATACAAAGGTCGATTGGCCGTTGCCTGTAGGTAATGAAATCCGTCAGTTAAACTTATGACGACTATCAGTGTACTGCTATTACTGCGATACTAGTTTTGCTCAACCAAAATTTATTTTAAGATGAAAAAGACAATGATTGTAGTACTGGCATTGTTTACCTCCTTTGCCGGTTTTTCTCAAGACAAAAAAACTGCTAAAAATGATTTTAAAAGATGGAATATCCGAGTGAGAGCTATTGCTGCTGTTCCAAAAGGAACGATGTACACATTAGGTAAGTCGGATGTAAAAGCATCTACTTCTGTAGCTCCTGAACTTGATTTTTCTTTTTATTTCATTCCAAATCTTTCTGTTGAGTTGATCCTGGGTACAACACATCACACGGTGAAATTATCGGATGCAACTGGTGATACAAAATTGGGTAAAGTATGGCTGTTGCCACCAACATTAAATGTACAATACCATCTTCCAATGGGAAATATTATTCCTTATGCAGGATTAGGTGTAAACTATACTATTTTTTATGGCGTAAAAGATGACAATGCTTCTTTAAAGTATAAGAATAACGTTGGTTTCTCAACTCAGCTAGGAGCAGATTTCAATATCAATAAAAACTGGTTCATCAATGTTGATATCAAAAAAATATTCCTGCAAACAGATGTTACGGTAAAGGGTAGTCCTTCAACGGTATTGTCAGGTGTAAAAGTTGATCCGTTTATTTTCGGATTGGGTGTAGGAACAAGATTTTAATTAACCTGTGCAGACTCATGATTAAAATAGTGCGGCAATCTTCGGATTGTCGCATTTTTTTTGTTTTCATAATACCTTGTAATATAAACTGAATGAATTGTATAGAAGTTGTAAATGAATTGTATTTAAAGTTTTTGCCGCTGCTGTTTTTTTTCTTCGGCGGATCAATTGCCGGCATAACGATACAGTTCTGTAACAAGCGAAATCAAAAGATATACAACCAGGAAAAAATTGCTTTTAATAAAAACGGGGGGCAAAAAAAGTGTTCGATTGTTATGCAGTAGTTGCTACGCATTGAAATTAAATGCAGCAACGTAAATTAAAAAGCTTATCTTTACTATGTAGTTGGTATAACAGCACTCTTTACTCTAAGTTTTATTTGCTTCTCATTTAATAAATACTTTCTATCGTCTGCTATTGGCCTTCACAGGTAATTTATTTTTTATTTTAAATTTTAGTTTATGAACATGTATGTTTCGAACCTGAGTTTTAACACAGGCGATGCAGAATTACAGGAATTATTTGAAGGTTTTGGTACTGTTATTTCAGCCAAAGTAATTGCAGACAGGGAAACGGGCCGCTCCCGCGGATTTGGATTTGTGGAAATGTCGGATGCAGAAGCAAGAACAGCTATGAGTTCTTTGCAAGACAAACAATTAGAAGGAAGAGCCATTAATATTTCGGAGGCTAAACCAAGAACAAACAAAAATTTTACCGGTTCTTTCAATGAGAACTATGGTAAAAAAAATAGTTATAGTAAATGGTAAGATAATTCATTCAGAAGCGTGTGTTTGCACGCTTCTTACTTTTTAATTTTATACAGATATGACGAACGACCAGATTGAAAATTTTCTATTAAAAAAAAGTGTTGATAATGTTCCGGCTAAAATTAATTTTAAGGCCAGGCAACCAATCGTTGGACTTTTTATCCAGTCGAAGGATTTTGATTATTTAAAAACAAAAAATCTTTGGCGTATTGTTGGTGAATCTAAATTGGACGAATATTCAAAAACTAAGGACGAAAGCCTGGCGAGGATCTTTAACGGAACCGAGTTTACGAAGTTGTCCTGATTTCCCGGATTTTGTAAATCTCAGTTGAATTATTACCCCGGTTATTGAAAAATTTTAACTGGCCGATGCGATATGTCTGAAGCCGGGATTGCATGTTAGCTTAGCTTACTGCAACAATTTCTTCCTGCTCGTTTTGCGGGAAAGAATCGTTATCTTTATCAAGTAATAACGAATGTGATTTTTTTATTCAGCCCCGAAAAATCGTTGCTACAGAAACGAATTAGTTTCAGCAGGTCATTACCCTCATATTATTCAGGTTTTTTTTATCCTGCTGTGCCTTCAGGCATTTTGATTGCAATGTCATGTTACCAGGTATTGAAACGGTATTCTTATTCATTCAATACCGGATGTTCGGTTATGTAATGATTGATATTTGATTGTACAGCTCAAAAAAGTGCATACTTATGTTAAGAACAGTTATCACGGGTACGGGAGCGCATATTCCTTCCTTTATTAAACGCAACGAAGATTTCAGCGGCACTTCATTCTATGCCGGCGATTCCAGTAAAATCGATACAGATCCTGCAATTGTGGTGGAAAAATTCAGGCAGATAACGGGTATCAATGAACGAAGATATACCAGTGCTGAATTCAATACGTCTGATCTTGGTTATGAAGCAGCAAAAATTGCCATTGCCGATAGCGGAACAGATCCTGAAACAATTGACCAGTTAATTGTAGCGCATAATTTCGGCAATGTTATTAAAGATACCATTCAAACAGATGCGGTTCCTTCCCTGGCCAGCAGGATAAAACACAAACTGGGTATTAAAAACCCGGCATGTGTTGCGTATGATCTGTTGTTTGGATGCCCGGGCTGGCTACTGGGTGTTATACAGGCCAATGCTTTTTTTAAGGCAGGCATTGCACAAAAAGCTTTGGTGGTTGGTGCAGAAACGTTGTCGAGGGTGATTGATGTACATGATCGTGACAGCATGATCTTCAGCGATGGCGCAGGAGCGGCTATGCTGGAATGGAAAGAAGTGAGTAACAACGGCGCCGGTATATTGGGGGCAACTGTTCAAACACATGCTGATACAGAACTGGAATTTATAAACATGGGCATGTCGTATTTCCCCGGCAGTGATAAAAGAATACGGTATATAAAAATGAAGGGAAGGAAAGTATATGAATATGCATTAACACATGTGCCCATCGCCATGAAGAATTGTATCGATCAGTGTGGGATAAATATTAAAGACATCAAAAAAATATTCATTCACCAGGCCAATGAAAAAATGGATGAAATGATCATTAAAAAGATGTATGCGTTATACGGCATAAACCAGGTTCCGGAAGGAATTATGCCGATGAGTATTCATTGGCTGGGCAATAGTTCGGTAGCAACAGTGCCCACCTTATTTGATCTTGTACGGAAACATTCAATAGAAGGCCAGGAAATTGTAACCGGTGACATTATATTGTTTGCTTCAGTTGGGGCAGGAATGAATGTGAATGCGGTTTGTTACCGGGTGTAAATCCTTTGATGAATTGAAGTTGAAGAACGGTTCGCCCGAAACGAACCAAGGCATTGAACTAGGGTGGAAACTTCAATGGATTACCAATCGTTGCAAGGTTAATGTTCGGGAGACCTTCAAAATACATATCAAATGACCATGATATTGGATAAAGCCAATAACCCGGTCCGGAGAAAGGTAGTATCTGTTTAAATTCTTTCAAATTCCCTTTGCTCAACCCAAAATATTACTTACTTTTGCGGCGCTAAAAGCTTCAGCATTATTGTTCGGCGCTGAACTATTTAGCATACAATGAGAGCAGCATAAATCATATCAAACCCCGAACGTATTGAAAATCAGTCGTTCAACTACGGGGAAGCTATGCTCTGAAAATTCAAAAAGCAAAATTCAAAATAAAAAAGCGTAACGAAAGGAGCGCAACTATTAAATCTACAATCTTAAATATTTAAATTAAAACAATGGCAGATTTACGTTATCAGAGAAATTTTGGTATTGCGGCGCACATTGATGCGGGTAAAACCACAACCACCGAGCGTATATTATATTATACCGGTGTTAACCACAAAATAGGTGAGGTACATGAAGGTGCAGCTACCATGGACTGGATGGCACAGGAGCAGGAAAGAGGTATTACCATTACTTCTGCGGCTACTACCTGTTTCTGGAACTTTCCAACCGTTCAGGGTAAAAAAGGACCAGATACAAAACAATTCAAATTCAACATTATAGATACTCCGGGTCACGTGGATTTTACCGTAGAGGTAGAACGTTCACTGCGTGTACTCGATGGTTTACTGGCATTGTTCTGCGCTGTATCCGGTGTAGAACCACAATCTGAAACCGTATGGCGCCAGGCTAACCGTTATAAAGTTCCACGTATCGGGTTCGTTAATAAAATGGATCGTGCCGGAGCCGACTTCTTAAACGTGGTTAAGCAGGTAAAAGAAATGCTGGGTGCAAAAGCAGTTCCATTGCAGTTGCCGATCGGTGCTGAAGATGGTTTCAAAGGCGTGGTTGACCTGATCACCATGAAAGGAATCATCTGGGATGACGCTACCCAGGGAATGACTTACCAGGAAGTGCCTATTCCTGCGGATATGGTTGACGAAGTAAACGAATGGAGACAACACCTTGTTGAGGCCGTTGCTGAATATGATGACAAACTGTTGGAAAAATTCTTTGATGATCCAAACAGCATTACCGAAGCGGAAATGCATGAAGCGATCCGTAAAGCCGTGATCGATATTTCTATCATCCCGATGATGTGCGGTTCTTCTTTCAAAAATAAAGGAGTACAAACTGCGCTGGATGCGATCTGCCGTTACCTGCCTGGTCCGTTGGATATCGAGGCGATCAAGGGTACAGATCCTGATTCAGGTAATGAAGTAGAACGTAAACCCGATGCAAAAGAACCATTTGCTGCGCTTGCATTTAAGATCATGACCGATCCTTTCGTGGGTCGTTTGGCGTTCTTCCGTGCCTATAGCGGTCGCCTGGATGCAGGTTCTTATGTACTAAACACCCGTACAGGTAAAAAAGAACGTATCAGCCGTATCATGCAGATGCATGCGAATAAACAAAACCCGATCGATTTCATCGAAGCTGGTGATATCGGTGCAGGCGTTGGTTTTAAAGACATCAAAACCGGTGATACCTTATGCGATGAAAACAACCCGGTAGTGTTGGAAGCAATGACCTTCCCTGAGCCGGTAATCGCCATCGCGATCGAACCTAAAACACAGGCCGACGTTGATAAAATGGGTATGGCTATCGCTAAACTGGTAGAAGAAGATCCAACCTTACGTGTAAAGACAGACGAAGAAACCGGGCAAACCATCCTGAGTGGAATGGGAGAGTTACACCTGGAGATCATCATCGACAGGATGAAGCGTGAATTTAAAGTAGAAATTAACCAGGGCGCTCCGCAGGTTGCTTATAAAGAAGCGTTCCATACCACTGTTGAACACCGTGAGATATTGAAAAAACAAACGGGTGGTCGTGGTAAGTTCGCCGATATCATTTTTGAAATCGGGCCTGCAGATGAAGAGTTCCTGAAAGAAGATAAAGGTGCATTCCAGTTTGTAAACTCATTGTTTGGCGGATCTATTCCAAAAGAATTTGTTCCTGCTATCCAAAAAGGTTTTGAATCTGCAATGACTACAGGTGTACTTGCCGGTTATCCAATGGTAAGCATGAAAGTGAATGTAAAAGACGGATCCTTCCACCAGGTGGATTCTGATGCTATGTCATTTGAATTGTGTGCTAAACAGGGATATCGTGAAGCAGGTCGTAAGGCTAAACCGGTATTACTTGAGCCGATCATGAAAGTAGAAGTATTGACACCTGATCAGTACATGGGTGATGTAACGGGAGACCTTAACCGCCGTCGTGGTATGCTCGAAGGTATGGATAGCAAACATGGTGTACAGGTAATCAAAGCAAAAGTTCCATTGAGCGAAATGTTTGGTTATGTTACACAGTTGCGTTCATTGTCTTCTGGTCGTGCAACTTCAACAATGGAATTCAGTCATTACAATCCTGCACCGAATAATATTGCAGAAGAAGTAATAGCGAAGTCTAAAGGTAAAGTGAAGGTTGAAGAGTAATTGTAAGTAGTTATTTAAAATAGAGTCCTGTTCGAAAGAGCAGGACTTTTTTTATGCCGGAATAGAAAGTTTAGTAAAGAGGTATGCTGGAAGTATAGGAACGCGGATTATACGGATTTATAGGATGAGCGCTGTTTTCTCTTGAATGATGATTTGATAAATTAG
>JAFDXE010000050.1 GCA_018268085.1 Bacteroidota bacterium | reverse complement strand
CATCCTTCACGCGGCATGGCTGGTTCAGACTTGCGTCCATTGACCAATATTCCTTACTGCTGCCTCCCGTAGGAGTCGGGCCCGTGTCTCAGTGCCCGTGTGACTGGTCGTGCTCTCACACCAGTTACTGATCGCAGGCTTGGTGGGCCGTTACCCCGCCAACTACCTAATCAGCCGCACGCCCATCCAAAACCGTATTGCTACTATAATAATAAAGAGATGCCTCTTCATTATCTTACGGTGTATTAATCTCTCTTTCGAAAGGCTATTCACCAGTTTTGGGAAGGTTGCGTACGTGTTCCGCACCCGTTTGCCGGTCGCCGCCAGGTATTGCTACCCGCGCTGCCCCTCGACTTGCATGTATTAAGCCTGCCGCTAGCGTTCATCCTGAGCCAGGATCAAACTCTCCATTGTAAATGAGTTGTTTGAACTGACTGTAATTTCTCATTGAAAAATTAACGTCAAATTCTAATTAATATTTGCGCTAACATTACCTTTAATAATCCTAAAATTATGTACTGCTGTTTCCAAACTTTCAAAGATCTTTCGGCGTTTACTTGCCGCCCTTTTTTTAAAGGGAGTGCAAAGGTAAGAGCCATTATTTTAACTACCAAATTTTGATAGAAAATATTTCAAATTTTTTATTTCGCAATTTTACTTTTTCCTCTGAAAAAAACCCGTTTTTTAATTGGGAGTGCAAATCTAGGAGCCTTTTTATTACCAACCAAATTTTATTCAAAAAAAATAAAAATTTTTGTTGGACTCTGTAGTGATTTCTTTTAAGAACTAATGCCTTTTTTCAAAAGCGGACGGCAAAGATAGGGGGCTATAGCTTATCAGCAAACTTATTTCAATAAATTTTCTGATTTTCTGCTCTGTTTAGTCAGCAAAAAACTCATCAAACTCAATACAGTAAAGGGTTTTAGGAAATTAAAAAAAATCAGAAAAAATTATCCCGAAGCATTCACATCAGTAATTAACAGATACCAATGTAAGCCCCTGGGGTTCTACTGAAAAATCAACAAGGGCCGGATTGCCCGAAGCAATTATATTCTCAAACGCAGGTATTGTTAGTTTTCCTGTACCCACTTTCAGCATTGTTCCTGTTAAGCCCCTAACCATTCCTCTCAGGAACCGGTTCCCGGTTACCCTATAAATGATCTGATCTTCCCCGGTAAACCATTCACTAGTAAATATCTCACAGATATATGTCTTTACCTGCGTATTTCGCTTGGAAAAAGATTGAAAATTCTTTGTCGCCCTGATGATTGATGCCGCTTCATTCAACGCCTCCCTGTTTAACCGATATGGAAAATAAAAAGCCCTATCCTGTAAAAATGGGTTTTTCGACTGGTAAATACGATATTCATACGTTCGGGAAACTGCATCAAATCTACAATGTGCATGATCCTCTACCTGAAAAATACTTCTTACAACAATATCCGGGGGCAGAATTGCATTTACATGATAAATTTCCCTGGGCCAATTGTGCGAATCCTGAATATCTGTATCAAAATGAAAATAGTTTTGCAAAGCATGTACACCAGCATCTGTTCTGGAAGAACCGGTACATTCAATTTTCGCACGCAGATAAACTGACAATGCCTTTTCAATTTCCGCCTGGATACTGTTTGCATTTTTCTGCACCTGGAAACCTGCATAATTGGTTCCTTTATAAAAAACTTCAACGAAGAAACGTGGCATGCTGAAATATATTAACGCAAGATTGCCTTGAACCTGTTTATATAATATTCATCCTGTAATACAAACTGCAGATCTCCAAAATGCTCAATATCGCTTACATGTTTATAAGCTGCATCAAACAAATTATACTTATACTCATCAGATTGTAATAAAGCACTTAAAGACTTTACCTGTTCCGTTGTAAAACACTTTGTTTTAAATAGCTTTTTTACTTCCTCTACTTTTTGTTCATCTGTCAGGTGCTTATTCATTTTCCTGTTCAGCCGGGTAAAATCATCTTTGGTTGCATATAGTTTGCATGCAGGATTTAAAATTGTTATCGTATAGGCAGGACTATCGGCGTTTGCTAAACCTGTGTTTTCTTTTGATGTGGTTTGTGAAACTACCTGGCCAGGGGATGATATTTTCGTAGAATCCGTTGTTTCAACAAACCTGGGTAGGCTATCCTTTTGTATTATTGTTGTAGTTACAGGTTGTACGTTGGAATATCCAGTTACAGAATCAATTGCCTGTTGATTTTGCTCATGAATTTTAAGTGCTTCATTGTTGTTATAGGGAATAAATACTGTAATGCTAAATAGCGAATCTCCTTCACGTACATCGTATCGCATAGACCGACCTGTAAGATCAATATCTGAAAAGGTCTGCTTTATGGTTGTATCCTGAACCTGAATCTTTTCCGGGATGTTAATGTTTGCTGATTGTTTAATTTCTTTAACAGGTGTTTGAACCTCTCCCGGCTTAACTACCGGGGCTGTTCCTGTTACTCCTGCCAATGCATCGGAAAAAGCATCTACAGGTTGCTGTACCGAATTTACTTCCGGCGTGGTAGCAGTTGCCATCGAAATGGTTAACTTTTCCAGGTTGAACAATCCCCAACCCCTTTCAGCAAAATTCTTCAGTATAAAACCTTCATCTGCATTATTCAAATTAATATCAATATTTTGAACCGGCCATTCATTCTTAGGAAAGCCAATCGATAAAGAATAGTTTCCCTGAGGTAATTGAGGAACGATAACATATCCGGAACCTGTTGAACTGAAAATTTTTTCATTGAGCTTTACATAAAAAGCCTGCTTGTTTTCTGTTTGAATATATATGTAGTGTAGTTGCTGCGCCTGAACATACATTTGTTTGCCAACGAACAAAATCACGAAAAACATAAACTTATATAAGAGAGTACAGGTTGTACAGATACACCCCTCCTTTTTTGAATCAGGAAAACAAAACATTCTGAAACACTGCATACACTACGATCGTTTTTTATCAAAGCTAATTAATAAGGATCACTTACCATTTATAAAAATATTTACAAATTTTAGCGATGCAGCCTTTACTTTTACGCCTCAAAATTTTAAATATGAAGAAGTTTCTGTTTTTGATTACTGTTATCACCACTATTGCTGCCATGGAAACAAATTGTATGGCACAAGGTCCTGCAGAAGATACGAGCTGGAAAAAAGTTTACCGGGAAAGCTATCCTAAAATCAACGACCTCGTCCATACAAAACTGGATGTAAAATTTGATTATGATAAATCCTACCTATACGGAAAAGAATGGCTAACGTTAAAGCCGCATTTTTATCCCACAGATTCCGTTTTGCTGGATGCAAAAGGAATGGAATTTAAGGAAGTGGCAATCATGAATGGCACATCAAAATCTGTTTTGCAATATAAATATGATGGCATGCAACTGAACATCAAATTAAACAGGTTATATACTGCTGATGAGAAATACACTTTGTATTTTGATTATGTAAGTAAGCCCAATGAACTGGATGCTAAGGGAAGTGCTGCCATTACCGAAGCAAAAGGTTTGTATTTCATTAACCCTAAAGGTGAGGATAAGGATAAACCAACCCAAATATGGACGCAGGGTGAAACGGAGGCTAACAGTGCCTGGATGATCACCATTGACAAACCCAATCAGAAAACAACAGAAGAGATTTATATGACCGTACCGGCGAAATACGTTACGCTGAGTAATGGATTGCTGATCAGCCAGAAAAAAAATGCTGATGGCACAAGAACGGATTACTGGAAAATGGATTTACCCCATGCGCCCTATTTATTTTTCATGGGTGTGGGCGATTATGTAATAACCAAAGACAAATACAAAGAAAAAGAAGTTAGTTATTACCTGGAAAAAGAATATGCGCCTTATGCCCGTAAAATTTTCGGCAATACGCCTGAAATGATGAAATTCTTTTCAGAAAAAACAGGAGTTGATTTTCCCTGGCAGAAATATGCACAAATCGTTGGAAGGGATTATGTGAGCGGCGCCATGGAAAATACCACAGCTACCCTTCACCAGGAAAGTGCCAACCAAAATGCCCGGGAACTGGTAGATGGTAACGATTGGGAAGAAACCATTGCACATGAATTGTTTCACCAGTGGTTTGGGGATCTTGTAACAGCAGAAAGCTGGAGTAACATTACCGTAAACGAAAGTTTTGCCAACTACAGCGAATACCTTTGGGATGAATATAAATATGGAAAGGATTATGCCGATGCTCATCATTTCCAGGAGATGCAGGGATATTTGCAGGGAGGAGAAAACAAGAATCTTGTGCGGTTCTTTTATGAGAATAAAGAAGATGTATTTGACCAGGTAAGTTATAACAAAGGTGGATGCATCCTGCACATGTTGCGGAACTATGTTGGAGATGACGCATTTTTTAAATCACTTAACAATTATCTTACTACCAATAAATTTAAAACAGGAGAAGCACATCAGCTCCGCCTGGCATTTGAAGAAGTGACCGGAAAAGACCTCAACTGGTTCTGGAATCAATGGTATTACGGTAGCGGACACCCGAAATTAAAAATCAACTACGAATACAATATCCAGGGAATGCCGGGAATATCGGAGGTTATTATTGAGCAAACGCAAAAATCAGGAAAAGTATTTACACTACCGATCGCAATTGATGTTTATACCGATGGAAAAGCTCAGCGTTATAATGTGTGGTTAAAAAATAAAATTGATACTTTTTATTTTAATACTCCGGTAAAACCTGAACTCATTAATGTTGATGCAGATAAAATGTTGCTGGCTGAAAAAACAGACAATAAATCGGAAGAGAATTTTATAGCTCAATATAAATATGCCAAAAATTACATGGACAGGAAAGAAGCGCTCGACTTCTTCTCTAAAAAAAGTATGCCCGAAATTGCGAAAGGTTTGCACGACAAGTTCTTTAAGTTACGTATAAGCACCATGCAGAAAATTGGCAGTTCTCCTTATAAAAAAGACCCGGTTGTACTTGGTGATATCGAGGAAATGGCTAAAACAGAAAGAAATAAAAAAGTAAAAGCTGCCGCGATCAGTTACCTGGTAAAAATCGGCGATGCTAAATACCTGCCTGTTTACCAGGCGGCTGTTTCAGATTCTTCCTACAGTGTTGCAGGTGCTGCTTTTAAAGGATTGGCAGACCTTGATACAGCCAATGCATATAGCCTTGCAAAAAAATACAGCGTGGATGCAAAAGGGGAACTTGCTAACGCCATCAATAAAATTCTTTTTGAAAAAGGAACTGAAGCTGATTTCGATTTTATTTCAGAAAGTTTCAAAAATTATCCGCTTAGCCAGGAAAAATTAACGGTTACAGCTAAATACCTCGAATACCTGCAAAAGGTAAGCGACATAGGAAAAATAAAAAAAGGAATCGACCTGGTTATTAAATTCAGGAATATCATACCGGAACCCTACAGGCCCTATGTAGATCCAACATTTAAAGAAGGATTTGAAAAATTATCTGCTGCCAAAGGGAAAGAAGTAGAAGAGTATATCATTTCAGTGTTCAAATAAGCTCAGTCTACAATTGAATAGTAAAGGCCCGGTATATGTTACCGGGCCTATTTTTTATCTGTATGTACTTTTAAAGGTTTATGAATTATAGTTTTGCTTTTTCTTTACCAGCTACCACTTGATCCGCCGCCGCCAAAGCTTCCGCCGCCAAAACCTCCGAAACCACCGCCGGAGCTTCCGCCACCACCCCAACTACTGCCACCACCGGAACCACCGCCCCAGAAAATAGGACCCCCTAATCCCCGGTAACCACGCCTGCTCATAAAGCCACCACCACGGTTACCTCCAGAAGAAGAAGCCAGCACTATAATTACTATAATAACAATGATAATAATCTTTAAAGCGCCCGGAGCCTTTTTCCCTTTTTCATGAGGGGTATTAAATTCACCTTTTACGGCCTGTACAATGGCATCTGTACCTTCTTCTATTCCCCGGTAATAATCTTCACCTTTGAACCTTGGTTTCATGATATCCTGGATGATATCACTACATTCAGCATCCGTTAATGCTCCTTCCAAACCATAGCCGGGAGAAATATTCATTTTCCGGTCTTTGATCGCAATCAGCATTACTACTCCACTATTGTTCTTTTTATTTCCAACACCCCATGATCTACCCAATTCAATAGCCGCATCTGCTACATCATATCCATCCAACGAATTCACAATTACAACGGCTATTTGTGTGAATGTAGAATCGTCTAACCGTACCAGTTTGTTTTCAAGCGCCTGGCGCTGATCTGCTGTTAATATGTTGGCATAATCATTAACCAGTTTTGCCGGCGAAGGCGGATGACCAATTATTTCCGACATGGTATTACCTGTTCCCGTTTGCGCAAAGGCAAAAAGAAAACTAAAAGAAAGTAATAATATGAAGGATAATTTTTTCATTATGTATGCATCTTTAATTGCCAAACACTATATCGTCGGGCAGTTCATTCTTATCTTCTTTACTGTTATAAGGAAATTTTTCAGTGAGCGTTTTTCCTACCTGGAGTATACACTGCTCCATTCCGCTAACAATGTTGTCTCTTGTAAAATGAGCGAGCATATTTGTTACTGCGTCTTCCCAATAAGAAGTGCCAACCTGTTCATAAATTCCCTGGTCTGCAAACAAAGCCAGTTCATGACTTTCGAGTGCCACATAAAGTAATACAGCATTACGGTGAACGGTATTCTGCATTTTCAGCCGGAAGAAAATTTCGGACGCCCGGTCGAGTGGATTAACAAAAGGATTTTTACTTTCAACAAATACTCTTATTTCACCGCTGGTCGATTTTTCGGAAGCCTGTATGGCTTTCACAATCCTATCCCGCTCATCAGCAGTAAAGAATTCTTTCTTTTTTCTAAAAAGGGAAAGTATACCCACGTTGAATATATAGTTTAAAATTTTATCTCAGCCGCCTTTCCTGCACCTTCATCTGACTGAAACCCTTCTTTGGCTGTGAATCCCAGTATCCCTGCAATTAATTTTGTTGGAAAACTTTTTACTGAACTATTATAAGTGGCAACAGATGCATTAAAATCTTTACGGGCTACTTTTATCCTTCGCTCTGTTCCTTCCAACTGCACCTGTAAATCCCTGAATGCTTTTGTGCCTACTATGTCCGGGTATTTCTCTACGGAAACGAGTAAACGATTTGCGGCACCGGCCAGTTCATCCTGTGCTGTTTTTTGCTGGTTGAATTTTGCTGCATCAATATCGCCCTCCACCACAACAGCCGTTGCCTTTGATCTCGCTTCGATTACTTTTTCCAAAGTAGATTGTTCATAAACTGCGCCGCCTTTAACAACATTTACAAGATTAGGAATAAGATCGAGCCTTCGCTGATAGCTGTTCTGCACCTCATTCCATTGCAGCTTCAGATTTTCCTGCTTTTTTACCAGGCCGTTAAAAGTGATCACCATCCAAAATGCGATCACAACGATTGCTCCTACGATGATATAGCCGGTATATTTTTTCTTATTCATGTTCTGCGCTGTTGCCGTTATTTCTTCATATCATCAAAGTTCACATCCACTTTCTTCTCTGCTCCGGCATCTGCTTTAAATCCTTCTTTTGAATGGAATCCAAACATACCACCGAGTATATTCATCGGGAAAGACCTTACTTTAGTATTGTACACATTGATAGCCTCATTAAAATTCTTACGTGAATTCTTAATATTGTTTTCTATACTTTCCAGTTGATTTTGTAATTGCTGGAATCCTTCCGTTGCTTTTAAAGTAGGATAGTTTTCTACGGTGGCGAGCAAACGACTTAATGAACCACTGAGTTGAGCCTGTGCTGCCTGGAACTCAGCCACTTTTTCCGGTGTAAGGTTATTTGCATCTACTTTAATACTGGTAGCAGCCGCTCTTGCGTTTACCACATCCGTTAACGTTTTTTGTTCGAAATTGGCTGCTCCTTTTACTGTGTTTACGAGATTACCAACAAGGTCTGCACGATTCTGATATTCAGTTTCTACATTATTCCATGCTTTTTTTACAGACTCATCCTGTTTTACCAAACCATTGTATCCGCTGCAACCCCAAAAAATAAGTATTACAACAATTCCGAGAATGACTAATGTTCCAGTACGTTTCATTTGATGTATGTTTTAAGTTTATAGAATAAAATTAATTAATTCAACTGCGTTACAGATAGGTTAATTCGGTAAATGCCCGAATTTCATAGGTAAGAAAACGCTTAGCGGGTTCAGTTTCCTTTTTTGTTTTATAAACTGATACTGTTTCGTTGCTTAATAACCTGCCTTAGCTCCACCAATATTTTCAATCGGGTGCCATGTTGTTTTTATCTCCTGGAGATCCATGATAAAGTAAGGTGATTGTGCTTCTTCACTCATCCATTTTACTTTGTCATATATCTGAACGCGTTTTACATTTAATGCAGATTTCTCTTTGATCATTTGTTGCATGTTTGCCTCCGCACCGCAGTACACTGTTGCATTCACATCCATATGATCAGCAAAAAAAGGAACCAGCTCTGCAACTTTCCCGGTAAGAATATTTACAACGCCTCCCGGCAAATCGGAACTGTTTAATACTTCCGCAAAGGTTACAGCGCACAGTGGTTTTGTATTGGAAGCCAGTACCACGCAGGAATTTCCGCCGGCAATAATCGGGGCGATCACAGAAACCAGCCCGATCAATGAGCTATCCTGTGCTGCAATTGCTGCTACTACGCCTGTGGGTTCGGGTACTGAAAAATTAAAATGCGAAGAAGCAACCGGGTTAACAGCACTGAATATTTGTTGAAATTTATCGCACCATCCACTGTAATATATAAAGCGGTCGATAGCAAGATTTACTTCTGCTTCTGCCTGCGCCCTTGTGCTATCCTGTTTCATTAGTTCATCTATGAATTGTGCTTTTCTACCTTCCAGCATTTCTGCTATACGGTATAATATCTGCCCCCGGTTGAAAGCAGCTCTTGCGCTCCAGCCGCCAAAGGCAGCTCTTGCTGCCACCACTGCATCGCGGAAATCTTTCCTGGAACTCAGGCAAACATTGGCCAGCAGCTCTCCTTTACCGTTAGTTGCATGGTAATACCTGCCAGACTCCGTACGGGGAAATTGGCCGCCGATATATATTTTATAGGTCTTTAATACTTCCAGTCTTTTTGGTTCGGTTCCATTATTGCTATGACCATTACCATTAAGGTTAATAGATTCTTTAGGTATGCCAGGTTTAGTTTTTGTAGCCATGTTGATTTACAATTTAAAAGTTCCGGTGAAATTCGTTGTTTACACAAGGTTGATGTAAGCTTGTAGTCCGTGCAAGCCGCCTTCACGTCCGTAACCGCTTTCCTTGTACCCACCGAAAGGAGAAACCGGATCGAATTTATTATACGTATTTGCCCATATCACACCTGCCCTGAGTTTGGTGGTAAGGTTGAAAATTTTAGAACCTTTATCCGTCCACACACCCGCAGATAATCCAAACGGTGTGTTGTTGGCTTTTTCGATCACTTCATCATCTGTTCTGAAGCTTTGTATGGTTAACACCGGGCCAAAAATTTCTTCTTGCGCAATCCTGTTTGATTGTGCCACATTGGTAAAAATGGTTGGCCTGCAATAAAATCCTTTCCTGGGAACAGAACAGGCGCTCTGGTACATCTCTGCACCTTCCTGTTGCCCTATCTTCAAATATTTATTAATGGTTTCTAATTGTTCTTTTGAATTGATGGCGCCTATATCTGTATTCTTATCCATTGGATCGCCAACGATGAGTGTTTCCATCCTGTCTTTTAATTTCTGTACAACCGTTTTGTACACAGATTCCTGTACATATAACCTGGAACCTGCGCAGCAAACATGTCCCTGGTTAAAGAAGATACCATTGATCACTCCTTCAACTGCCTGGTCGAGGGGTGCGTCATCGAAAATGATATTGGCTGCCTTACCACCCAGTTCGAGGGTGGCTTTTTTATTGGTACCGGCAATAGCCCGCTGGATAATCTTTCCAACATTGGTTGACCCGGTGAAAGCAATTTTATTGATGTCGGGATGGTTTACAATAGCGGCGCCTGTTTCTCCTGCACCTGTGATAATGTTCACTACTCCCGGAGGCAGGTCGGCTTCCCGGATGATTTCAGCAAGTTTCAATGCGGTGAGCGGTGTGGTTTCCGCCGGTTTTAATACAACGGTATTTCCTGTTGCGAGTGCCGGGGCAATTTTCCATGCAGCCATTAACAATGGAAAATTCCAGGGAATGATCTGGCCAGCTACGCCCAGCGGCTGTGCGTTACGGTTAGGAAAGGCATATTCCAGTTTATCTGCCCAGCCTGCGTAATAAAAGAAATGATTGGCTGCCGTAGGCACATCAAAATCGCGGCTTTCCCGGATAGGCTTACCTCCATCTAGTGTTTCTATTACAGCAAATTCACGGGCACGTTCCTGGATCATACGTGCTATGCGATAAATATATTTGGCTCTTTCTTTGGGCGCTGTTTTCTTCCATACTTTTTCGTAGGCAGTACGTGCTGCCGTAACTGCCTTATTTACATCAGCGTTATTTGCTTCTGCCACATCAGCCAGTTTTTCTTCATTTGCCGGATTGATGGTTGCAAAATATTTTTTACCTGAAGGTTTTTCAAATTTTCCGTTGATGAAGAGATCGTAGCGTTCGTTGATCTTAGCTGCACTTTTGCTTTCCGGTGCCGGTGCCAGGTTACGGGCGCTATCGAATTTTAATTTTATGGTATTGCTTTTTTTAACTGCCATTGTACAATATTTTAACCGCTGCAACAGAAGTTGCTGCGTGATTTTTTTTAATCTATTGAAAAATAATCTGCTGACTGATATACGCCTGTTTTTTGTTTCATCAATTGCATGAGAATATCATTTGCCAGGCTGCTGGCGCCAAAGCGGAACCATTCGTTATTCATCCATTCTTCTCCCAACACTTCGTTTAACAGTACCAGGTAGTGAAGGGCCAGTTTTGCTTTTGAAATGCCACCGGCAGGTTTCATGGCAATTTTCTTCCCGGTTTTATAATAAAAATCACGGATGGCTTCAAGCATTACAAGTGTAACCGGCAGTGTTGCAGCAGGTGAAATTTTTCCGGTAGATGTTTTAATAAAATCGGCGCCGGCATACATAGCAATGTCGCTGGCTCTTCGCACTTTATCGTAGGTTACGAGTTCTCCTGTTTCCAATATAACTTTTAACCTCGCATTTCCGCAGGCTTCTTTTACTGCAGCGATTTCATCGAACACAAAATTGTATTCTCCCATGTGAAATTTTCCACGAGAGATCACCATGTCTATTTCATCAGCGCCCTGGTCTACTGCAAATTTTGTATCCCTGATTTTTACGTCGCGTGGTGCTTGTCCGCTGGGAAATGCCGTTGCTACCGCAGCCACTTTAATACCCGAATTTCCCAATGCAGTTTTGGCTACTTTTACCATTGAGGGATAAACACAAACAGCGGCTACCGTTGGTAAGCCGGGATAGGTATCGAGCAGGTGTTGAGCTTTGTAACAAAGCTGTTTTACTTTACCGTCGGTATCTTTTCCTTCCAGCGTAGTGAGATCGATCATGTTTAACGCAAGCATCAATCCGTTTACTTTCGTTTCATTTTTTATGCTTCGTTTGGTAACCCGTGAAGCTCTTTCTTCAATACCAACCTGGTCTACTCTTGGTGATAATGAAAAATCGGGAATCGTTTTGGTTGCGATCATTGCGTTATGCTTTTATAATTGATTCCGGAAATTGTTTCAGATAACTGATTGTACCAATACTTCCAATGCTTTTTTAATAAGGCTTTCAACTGCTGCGTTACTATCTTTTGAAAATTGCTGCACTACCCTGTTTGCCACAATCGCGTTTACACTGAGGCATTGATGGCCCAGCAATTTTCCTAAACCATAAATGGCAGAAGTTTCCATTTCAAAGTTAGTGATCCTATGGCTATTGAATGTAAAATCGGTGAGCTTATTTATGAGGCCCGGACTGTTTAAAGGAAGACGTAGAACTCTGCCTTGCGGACCATAAAATCCGGGGCAGGTTACTGTAATGCCTTTGTAAAATCCTTCGTTGAAAGCGTTGATAAGATTTTGTCCGCCTTCAAAAACATACGGTATGGTGATGTTGCTGTTTAATTGCGTTTGTTGTATGAAAGCGTTTGCCAATGCCAGTTCGTCTGTTGATTTTTCATAGGCATAATAATTCATGAGGTTGTCGAGTCCGAGGCCATGTGTGGATGCCACTAAACTATCAACCGGAATATCGGCCTGCAATGAGCCGGAGGTGCCGAAGCGGATGATGTTTAATTTTTTGAAAGTGGATTTTATTTCTCTTGATGTGAAATCAATATTTGCCAGTGCATCGAGTTCATTGATGGCAATGTCGATATTATCGGGCCCAATGCCTGTTGACATCACAGATAATCTTTTATTGCCGATATAACCTGTATGGGTGATGAACTCGCGGTGTTGCAGTTGGAATTCTATCCGATCAAAATGTTTGCTTACTTTTTTTACCCGATCCGGATCACCAACCACGATGATGGTATCGGCCATTTCTTCCGGGCGAACATCGAGGTGATAGATGGCACCGCGATTGTTTATGATCATTTCAGATTCAGGGATCTTCATACGCAAAAATTAAGGAGGATAAATATAGGTTGAAATGAGACACGAATTTTGAAACACGAATTGAACAGATTATACGTGTTACACAAAATAAGTGAATGGCATATAATGATTAAGCCTGCGAAAAAAAAGTGGTCACTTTATTTTTTGATGGCAGCGATACCCGGCAATACTTTTCCTTCGAAGTATTCGAGCATGGCGCCGCCGCCGGTAGAAACATAACTTACTTTATCTGCCAGGTTAAACTTATTAACGGCTGCAACGCTGTCGCCACCACCCACCAGGCTGAATGCGCCTTTTGAAGTGGCATCTGCAACGGCGAGTGCTATAGATTTTGTACCGTTCTGAAATTTTTCCATTTCAAATACTCCCATGGGGCCATTCCACAATACGGTTCTTGATTTGTTGATTACTTCGCTGAAAATTCCGATTGCTTTTGCACCAATGTCTAATCCCATCCAACCGTCGGGAATCTGGTCGCTCGGGCAATTTTTTGTATTGGCGTCTGCAGCGAATTTATCTGCAATAATTGAATCTTCCGGTAAATGAATGCTTACCCCTTTTTCTGTTGCTTTCTTTAAAATTTCGAGCGCAGTATCCATCCTGTCGTTTTCACATAGGGAGTTACCAATGTTTCCTCCTCTTGCTTTGAGGAAAGTGTAAGCCATTCCGCCGCCAATGATGATATCGGTTGCCCGTTGCAGTAAGTTTTCGATGATGAGAATTTTATCGGAAACTTTTGCTCCGCCGATGATGGCAGTGAAAGGTCTTTCGGCATTGTGCAATACTTTTTCTGCGCTTACCACTTCACCCTCCATGAGCAATCCGAACATTTTTTTATTGGCATCGAAATAGTCGGCAATTACGGCTGTTGATGCATGTGCCCTGTGTGCGGTACCAAAAGCATCGTTTACATATACATCTCCGAGTTTACTTAGTTTCTCTGCAAATGCCTTGTCTCCTTTTTCTTCTTCTTTATAAAAACGCAGGTTTTCGAGCAGAAGCACTTCTCCTCCCTGTAATTTGGCTGCAGCGTCTGTAGCAGACTGACCTATACAATCATCAGCGAAAAATACTTTTGCGCCCAATAATTCATGCAGGTGTACTACGAGGTGTTTTAATGAATATTTATTTGTTGGTCCATCTTTCGGGCGGCCGAGGTGACTCATCAGGATTGCACTACCGCCATCACTCAATATCTTTTTGAGGGTTGGTAATGTTGCACGCATTCTTGTATCATCGGTGATGTTGAACTGGTCGTCGAGGGGAACGTTGAAGTCTACACGAACCAATGCTTTTACGCCATTGAAATTGAAAGATGAAAATGTTGACATAGTTAATGCTTTTTTACCGGTGTTGTGTGAGGCGCAAAGATATATATTAATAGAATTGGATAGCTGTTAGTTGTTAGTTGTTAGTTGTTAGTTGTTAGTTGTTAGTTGTTAGTTGTTAG
>JAFDXE010000004.1 GCA_018268085.1 Bacteroidota bacterium | reverse complement strand
ACTCACCTTATGAACAACGGCGCCGATTTGAACGCGGTGAAGGAATTACTGGGCCACAGCAGCCTGGCGGCAACGCAGGTGTACACACATAATACGATCGAGAAGCTAAAAGACGTTTATAAAAAAGCCCATCCCAAAGCGTAAATACCGCTGAAAAAAATATTAATACAACCCACAAAATTTTATTTTGAAAACTTCGTTTTATGCGGTAACTTGAAACTAACAACCAGGGAAGACCAATTATTACCGCCTATGGCCTATTGCTACCTTAATACATTTTATTCTTTCATTTATTTTAAAAATCAGATGTTATGAACGTAAACATTCAGACTGTTCATTTTGATGCAGATGCTAAACTGTTACAGTTAATTGAAAAGAAGATCGCAAAGCTTTCACAGTTTCACGAGCGAATAACGAAAGTGTCTATCTATCTCAAACTTGATAATATTGTGCACACAATAAAAGATAAAATTGTTGAGATAAAAGTGATTATTCCGAGGCATGAATTTTTTGTAAAACAATCTTCCAAATCATTTGAGGAAAGTTTTGATGGCGCAATGGACGCAGTGATCAATCAGATCAAAAAGAAAAAAGAGAGAATGGCAGCTTAAAACGATAAGATTTTCATCATAAAAATGTCCTCCTTTTACAGGAGGATTTTTTTTTGTGCATAAACATTTAAAAATTTTATTTACAAAATTTTGGTATTAATCATTTTCTCTTACCTTTGCCTTCCCAAAAAACAGCGTATATAGTTATGACTGTTATTTTGTTAGATCTTTCAGGAGTTAATGTTAGGATGAAATTATAATCCGTTCCGGGTTTCATTTCAGGTAACAATAGCAATGAAAATGCCGAAGTAGCTCAGTTGGTAGAGCAACTGATTTGTAATCAGTAGGTCGGGGGTTCGACTCCCTTCTTCGGCTCATTCAAGGGTTGAATAGTTGAGAGGTTTATTTGTAGGAAAATTTTTTCTTACTTAAAAACTGGTCAACCTGTCGCCTGCAGAAGGGCAGTTTCCAGAGCGGCCAAATGGGGCGGACTGTAAATCCGCTGTCTTTCGACTTCGGTGGTTCGAATCCACCACTGCCCACAAAATTCAATTGGCAGATTAGTTAATAAGCTGATTTGACTGTTGAAAGTTCTTTTACGAATGATGTGTTTTAAATGATCACATCGTCAAACAACAAGCGGAAGTAGCTCATTTGGTAGAGCGATAGCCTTCCAAGCTATAGGTGGCCGGTTCGAGCCCGGTCTTCCGCTCACTCTTCAGGAGTCGCAGGTTATGCTCTGCAAGCCGTGGTAGCTCAGGGGTAGAGCACTTCCTTGGTAGGGAAGGGGTCGTGAGTTCGATTCTCACCTATGGCTCTGAATAAAAATTTTGTCGAAGGTTGCAGACATAAAATATCAGCCGAATTAAAAACTATAATTAAAAATTAAACAATGGCAAAAGAATCATTCAAGAGGGATAAACCCCATCTTAACGTTGGTACTATCGGTCACGTGGATCATGGTAAAACGACACTTACAGCCGCTATAACCGATGTTTTGTCTAAAAAAGGTTTAGCGGAGAAAAAAAATTACGACGAAATTGATGGTGCTCCGGAAGAAAAAGAAAGGGGTATCACGATCAATACAGCGCACGTAGAATACGCAACAGCTACCCGTCACTACGCACACGTGGATTGTCCGGGTCACGCTGACTACGTAAAAAATATGATCACCGGTGCTGCTCAGATGGACGGAGCGATCCTTGTAGTTGCTGCTACAGACGGTCCTATGCCACAAACTAAAGAGCACATCCTGCTGGCTCGCCAGGTAGGTGTACCTCAGATCGTTGTTTTCATGAACAAAGTTGATCTTGTTGATGATCCTGAATTACTGGAACTGGTTGAAATGGAAATCCGTGAGTTGTTAACTTCTTATGGTTTCGATGGAGACAAAACTCCAATTATCCAGGGATCTGCAACTGGCGCTTTGGCTGGTGAAGCTAAATGGGTTGCTAAGATCAATGAATTGATGGACGCTGTAGACAGCTACATTCCGCTGCCTCCACGTCTGGTTGATCAGCCATTCCTGATGTCTGTAGAAGATGTATTCTCTATCACTGGTCGTGGTACAGTTGCTACCGGCCGTATCGAAAGAGGTCGTATTAAAGTGGGTGAAGCCATCGAAATCGTTGGTCTCCAGGAAAAACCACTTTCTTCTACCTGTACTGGTGTGGAAATGTTTAAAAAATTACTTGACGAAGGAGAAGCAGGAGATAATGCAGGTTTGTTGTTACGTGGTATTGAAAAAACCCAGATCCGTCGTGGAATGGTACTTTGCAAACCAGGTTCAATCACACCACACACCGATTTCAGATGCGAGGTTTACGTACTAAGCAAAGAAGAAGGTGGACGTCACACTCCATTCTTTAATAAATACCGTCCTCAGTTCTATTTCCGTACAACTGACGTTACCGGAGAAGTAGAATTGAACGCAGGTACTGAAATGGTGATGCCGGGTGATAACACCAGCCTAACTGTAAGACTGATCCAGCCAATTGCGATGGAAAAAGGTTTGAAGTTTGCGATTCGTGAAGGTGGTCGTACAGTAGGTGCCGGACAGGTTACAGAAATCCTGAAGTAAGATAGCGCTGGCTTTTAGCATTAGCTGCCTGCAAGAACTGGCCTGCTAATTAAAATAGACTATCTTTGATATTATATGCTAAAAGCTATTAGCTCACCGCTGATAGCTTTTAGCTTTCTTACGGGCATGGTGCAACGGTAGCATACGGGTCTCCAAAACCTTTGATCTGGGTTCGAATCCTAGTGCCCGTGCGATTAAAGTTGCAAAGGTTCTTTGGTTTTTTGTTCATTTTTCGAACAATTAATTTGCCTGAACTTTCAAACTTTCTAAACCTTTTTTTTATGAACAAATTCACTGTTTTTGTAAAGGAATCTTACAAAGAATTGATGGAGAAAGTGAGCTGGCCAAAATGGGAACAGCTTCAACAATCTACCATGATTGTACTTGGTTCTACCTTATTCATTACCGCTATTGTGGCTTTAATGGATTTTGTAGCCAACGGTGCAATGAAATTTATTTATAAGCTATTCATGTAATTATTAGTTATGGAAGCAACAACACCTCTCGATAATCTCACGGAAGGAAAAATAGAGAAAGAAAGCAAATGGTATGTACTCCGTGTGGTAAGTGGAAAAGAGCGGAAGGTAAAGGAATACCTTGATAAAGATATTGTTCGTAATGGATGGGATAAGGTGATCAAACAGATATTTTTACCAGTAGAAAAAGTATACAAAGTACTTAACGGTAAAAAGGTAATGCGTGAAAGAAACTTTTATCCCGGATATATCATGATTGAAGTTGCAGGGGATAAGCTCAATGACGACATGATCCAGCACGTAAGCAATATAAGCAACGTAATGCATTTTCTTACAGATGGTAAAGGATCGAAAGGAAATATCATCTCTTTGAGAAAGGCTGAGGTTAATAAAATGCTGGGTAAAGTAGATGAAATGAGCGATATAGGTGGCGTTACCATGAGTGAACCATTTATCATCGGCGAAACCATCAAGATCATCGACGGACCATTCAACGACTTTAATGGAGTTATTGAAGAAGTTAGCGATGAAAAGAAGAAATTAAAAGTACAGGTTAAGATCTTCGGAAGGGCTACGCCTGTTGAACTCAGTTACATGCAAGTGGAAAAACTTGCATAACTATAAGTTATCAAACCAACTGTTTAAGCCGCCCCGGATTTTCTGGGGCGGTTTTAATTTGAATATGTTAGTCTGTAATTCTATAGAAATGTAAAAATTCTCCCGGAATTTCCTTGCTTCTTTTCTTAAATCCCTTACCTTTGCCGCCCCAATTAGTTCTTTAAGAATTCGTCTTACAATTAGACGGGTTTGGGAGTCCTGGAAAAACGAGGACGTTATCACCAAAAACAAATTAAAATGGCAAAAGAAATCACCGGCTTTGTGAAACTCCAGTGTAAAGGAGGACAAGCCAACCCGGCACCACCGATCGGACCCGCCCTTGGTTCCAAAGGTGTGAACATCATGGAGTTTTGCAAACAGTTTAATGCAAGAACCCAGGACAGACCCGGAAAAGTATTACCAGTAGTTATTACTGTGTATGCAGACAAATCATTCGACTTCGTAATTAAAACCGCTCCTGCCGCTGTTCAGTTAATGGACGCTGCAAAAATCAAAGGTGGCAGTAAAGAACCCAATCGTACAAAAGTTGGTAAAGTTACCTGGGCTCAGGTAGAAGAGATCGCCAAGGATAAAATGGAAGATCTGAACGCTTTTACCATGAAAAGTGCCATGACTATGGTTGCCGGTACGGCTCGTAGCATGGGTTTAACCGTAGAAGGAAAAGCTCCCTGGGAAAATTAATTGTCAACCGCTGCCATTGGCAGGTTTAAATTTTTGAAAAATGATTACTAAAAAAAGAAAAATAGCAAACGCTAAGGTTGACAGCAATAAAGCTTATACGCTTAAAGAAGCTTCAGCCCTGGTAAAAGAAATAAATACCACAAAATTTGATAGCTCAGTTGATCTTCACGTAAGATTGGGTGTTGATCCAAAAAAAGCTGACCAGGCTATCCGCGGTACAGTGTCTCTTCCTCACGGTACCGGTAAAACGAAAAAAGTATTGGTGTTGTGTACACCTGATAAAGTAGCCGAAGCAACTGCTGCCGGTGCTGACTTTGTAGGTTTGGATGAATACATTACTAAAATCGAAGGTGGCTGGACAGATATCGATGTGATCGTTGCAACGCCTGCAGTGATGCCGAAAATCGGTAAACTCGGTAAAGTGCTCGGTCCTCGTAACCTGATGCCAAACCCTAAAACAGGAACGGTAACCAATGATGTTACAGCAGCAATCAACGACCTGAAAGGTGGTAAAATCGCTTTCAAAGTTGATAAAGTTGGTATCATTCACGCATCAATTGGACGTGTTAGCTTCCCTCCGCAGAAAATCGAAGAGAACTGCATGGAATTCTTAAATGCCATCATCAAATTAAAACCGGCTTCATCTAAAGGTACTTACCTTAAAGGTGTTAGCATGGCAAGCTCTATGAGCCCCGGCATTATGGTTGACACAAAATCTGTTCACAATTAATCCGGTATTCACTGGGTTTACAAAAAATTTGTTATGACAAAACAAGAGAAAAATGAAGTGATAGAACTGCTGAAAGGCAAGTTCGCTCAATATAATAACTTCTACGTTACCGATACCGAAAGCCTTACCGTAGACCAGGTTGGTAAACTGCGCAGGGTATGCTTTAATAAGCAGGTAGAAATGAAAGTGGCTAAAAATACTTTGATCCGTAAAGCACTCGAAGGACTGGATGCAGAAAAATATTCCGGTGTGTACGATTCTTTACACAAAGTAACAGCACTGTTGTTCAGTGAAAATCCTAAAGATCCTGCTGTAATCATCAGCAGTTTCCGTAAGGACAACAACAAAGAAATGCCTGTTTTAAAAGCGGCTTTCATCAATGGCGAAGTATTCGTAGGTGATAATAACCTGAAAGCACTTACGCAAATCAAAACCAAAAACGAACTCATCGGAGACGTTATTGGATTACTGCAATCACCCATTCAGCGTGTTTTGGGCGCTTTGCAAAACAAAGAAAATGCAACTGGTAAAGCTGCCGAAGCCCCAAAGGCTGAAGCTGCCCCAACTGCAGAAGCTGCCCCGGCGGCTGAAGCTGCTCCGGAAATACCGGCTGCAGAAACACCAACAACATCAACCGACGAAGCTCCAAAAGCTGAGTAATTGATAATACTGGCCGGATCGTTAAAGGCATCAACAATTTTTTTAAACACTCCGACGGATTCGCCTAAAGCGGATATGAAGCCGGAAAAAATGTAAACAAAATGGCAGACGTAAAAGCATTAGCAGAAAGCCTCGTTGGCTTAACAGTAAAAGAAGTTCAGGATCTCGCTGAATTCTTAAAATCAGAATACGGAATCGAACCAGCAGCCGCTGCAGTAGTAGTAAGTGGCGATGGTGGCGGTGCCGCAAAAGCTGAAGAAAAAACTTCATTCAACGTAATTCTTAAAAACGGTGGTGCTAACAAATTAGCAGTTGTAAAAATCGTTAAAGAATTAACCGGTTTGGGACTTAAAGAAGCTAAAGATTTAGTGGATCAGGCTCCAAAACCAGTTAAAGAAGGTGTTGACAAAACTGCAGCAGAAGAATTAAAAGCTAAATTAACAGAAGCAGGTGCTGAAGTTGAAATCGCTTAATTTTTCCTGACCTTATATAATTAACCCCGGAATTTCCGGGGTTTTTTATTGGAATAAATTACTACCATAGAACGATCGCAATATTTTGTGGCATTCATTCCCGAATTTTCCTCTTGTATCTTGGTTTTTCTGCTTAATCGTATTAAAATCGTAGCGGTATGTGGTTTGTTTTAGAATGGAAAAAGTTATATGCAAAAAAATTATTTGTTCTTAATTCTGATTCTTGCATTTCATTTTTCTTCAGCACAAACAGATTTAACCGGTACACATGTAAACACTATTGCAACTGACAGTAATATCATAATGTATTCCCGGGCTTCGTTAATGCCTGTCGCTGAGCAGAAACATTCTTCCTGACTGTATCGTATCAAACCCGCCATTGATATTCCACTTACAATTGCCGGGGATGCCTGGTCTTTATATGGCATGAGCGTAATTTATGGACGCGATACCATTCCCGTTGCAGAAATAATGTCGCTAAACCGGAATGATATCAATAAAATTGACCGGCCTGTGTCCTATAATTATTCAAAAAAGGCTTCGAAGATCAGCGATTGTTTTTTTTACGGAAGTATGCCATTACCCCTTGTATTATTGTTAGATCGTAACATCCGTAAAGATGCCGGAAAGATCGGATTACTTTACCTGGAAGCCGTAGGAATTACAGGGGGATTATATGTAACCGCAGCTATGATTGCAGACAGGCACAGGCCTTATACGTACAACCCCAAAGCAGATATGAGCGTACGAACCAGGGGGGGGCAAGAAATTCTTTTTTTGCTGGTCACGTTGGGGTAGTTGCCACTTCCTGCTTTTTTACAGCCCAGGTGTATGCCGACTATCACCCGAATATGAAAAACAAGTGGATTCTGTACACTGGCGCCGGTCTTTTAGCAGGTTTTACAGGCGCAATGCGCATCGCAGCGGGGCAGCATTTTTATACCGATGTGGCCACAGGCCTGGTGGTTGGCACAATGTCCGGTATACTGGTACCATGGCTACACAAAAAGAAATTAATGAATAACTCGAAAATTACCATTTTACCAAATATCCAAAATGGTTCAACCGGCATTACCTTGTTGTATCGTTAATCGTTGTTTAAAAAATGGCCCATTTTAGCAAAAATCCTACCAAAGCGCAAAAATTACATGTTTGGTAATTTATTTTTAGTGAATTATTCCCTACCTTTGCCCTCCTTTAATTTAGGGGCAGTGGCGCAAGCCATGTCATCTGCTTAAAAGGCCTTCACTAAAAGTCTTAATTAAAATATGTCTGCAACAAAATCACCCGCTGCTAATCGTATCAATTTCGGAAAAGTTGAACTGTTAGCAGACCAACCGGATTTGCTCGGAATTCAGATTCAATCATTCAAAGATTTTTTCCAATTAGAAACAACGCCTGATAAACGTAACGTTGAAGGTTTGTTCCGTGTGTTTAAGGAGAATTTTCCTATAACAGATACACGTAACATTTTCGTGTTGGAATTCCTGGATTACTTCGTAGATCCTCCACGTTACACAATCGAGGAATGTATTGAAAGAGGTTTAACCTACGCAGTTCCGCTGAAAGCTAAATTGAGGTTAAGTTGTAATGATGAAGAGCACGTAGATTTCCAAACTATCGTACAGGATGTATTCCTTGGAAACATCCCTTACATGACACCACGTGGTACATTCGTAATTAACGGAGCTGAGCGTGTTGTAGTAAGCCAGTTGCATCGTTCACCGGGCGTATTCTTCGGTCAGTCAATGCACCCGAACGGAACTAAAATTTATTCTGCCAGGGTTATTCCTTTCAAAGGAGCCTGGATGGAATTTGCTACAGACATCAACAATGTGATGTTTGCTTATATCGACAGGAAGAAAAAATTCCCCGTAACAACCTTGTTACGTTCAATCGGATATGAAACCGATAAAGACATTCTCGAACTATTCGGAATGGCTGATGAAGTAAAGGCCGATAAGAAAACACTTGAAAAGCACATTGGTAAAAGATTGGCTGCACGTGTATTGCGTACGTGGGTAGAAGATTTTGTGGATGAAGATACCGGTGAAGTAGTGTCAATCGAAAGAAATGAAATCGTACTGGAAAGGGATACCGTTCTTGATGAATCAAATGTAGCTACCATCCTGGAAATGGATGTTAAGAGCGTATTCATCCAGAAGGAAGAAGTGAGTGGTGACTATGCGATCATTTATAATACATTAAATAAAGATACTTCCAACAGTGAACTTGAAGCGGTTCAGCATATCTACAAGCAACTGCGTGGTGCAGATGCACCGGATGATGAAACTGCCCGTGGTATCATTGATAAATTATTCTTCAGTGATAAACGTTACGACCTTGGCGAAGTGGGAAGATATAAAATCAACCGTCGCCTCGGGTTGAATTATCCTTTGGAGAAAAAAGTATTAACAAAAGAAGACATCATCGCTATCATAAAATACCTGGTATTATTAACCAATGGTAAGAGCGAGGTTGATGATATTGATCACCTGAGCAACCGTCGTGTTCGTACAGTGGGAGAACAATTGTACGCCCAGTTTGGTGTTGGTTTGGCCCGTATGGCCCGTACCATTCGTGAAAGAATGAACGTAAGAGACAACGAGGTGTTTACACCAGTTGACCTGATCAACGCAAGAACGTTGTCATCGGTAATCAATTCGTTCTTCGGCACATCGCAATTGTCGCAGTTCCTGGATCAGACAAACCCTTTGAGTGAGATCACGCATAAGCGTCGTATCTCCGCACTCGGACCCGGTGGTTTGAGCAGGGAAAGAGCAGGTTTCGAGGTACGTGACGTACACTATTCTCACTATGGCCGTTTGTGTACTATTGAAACACCGGAAGGTCCGAACATTGGTTTGATCTCAACTTTATGCGTACACGCTAAAATCAACGATATGGGTTTCATCGAAACGCCTTATCGTAAAGTAGAAAACGGAAAAGTTGATTTAAAGAAAATTACTTTCCTGAGCGCTGAAGAAGAAGATACAGCAAAGATCGCCCAGGCAAATATAGATCTTGACAATAACGGAAACTTTGTTGAAGAGAGAATTAAGAGCCGCCAGACAGGTGACTTCCCGATTCTTGATAAAAACGAAGTGGAATACATGGACGTTGCGCCAAACCAGATTGTTGGTTTAAGTGCTTCCCTCATTCCATTCCTTGAACATGATGATGCCAACCGTGCGCTGATGGGATCAAACATGCAACGCCAGGCCGTTCCATTGTTGCGTCCTGAAGTTCCTATTGTAGGAACAGGGCTTGAAGCAAAAGCTGCCCGTGATGCACGTATCCAGATTCACGCAACCGGCGATGGTGTTGTTGAATATGTTGATGCAAATGAAATTCATGTAAGATACAAGAGAAGCGAAACCCAACAACTGGTTAGCTTCGAAGATGATCTTACCATTTACAGGCTTACAAAATTCGTTCGTACGAACCAGGAAACAACCATCAACCTTCGCCCGGCTGTAGCCAAAGGACAAAAAGTTGTGGAAGGTGATTTCTTAACAGAAGGGTATGCAACAAGAGGCGGTGAAATCGCTCTCGGCCGTAACCTGAAAGTGGCATTCATGCCATGGAAAGGGTACAACTTCGAGGATGCGATCGTAATCTCTGAGAAAGTTGTAAAAGATGATCTATTTACGTCTATCCATATCAGTGAGTTTGAAACAGAGGTTCGTGATACCAAACTTGGAGAGGAAGAATTAACGCCGGATATTCCGAACGTAAGTGAGGAAGCGACTAAAGACCTGGATCAGAATGGTATTATACGTATCGGTGCAAGCATTAAGGAAGGAGATATCATCATTGGTAAGATCACTCCTAAAGGAGAAAGCGATCCTACACCTGAAGAAAAACTGCTTCGTGCCATCTTCGGTGATAAGGCCGGTGATGCGAAAGATGCTTCTTTGAAAGCGCCAAGCGGAACAGAAGGTGTGGTGATCAATAAAAAATTATTCCAGCGTGCGAAGAAAGATAAGAATGCAAAAGTGCGTGAAAAGGCACAACTGGATAAAATTGAAAAAACACACGAAAAGAACGAACAGGATCTGATGGAATTACTGCAGAATAAATTGCAGGCATTGCTGAAAGATAAAACCAGCCAGGGGGTTAGCAATAACTTCGGCGAAGTGCTGATCGGTAAAGGTGTTAAGTTCAATGCAAAAAATCTGTCGAACATCGATTTCCAGAATGTAAATCCATTAGGATGGAGCGGTGATGCAAAAACAGATAACCTGATCAATATCCTTTTACACAACTACAATATTAAGTTCAACGAAGAACTGGGTCGTTATAAGAGGGAGAAATTCAATATCTCTATTGGTGACGAATTGCCGGCTGGCGTATTGAAACTCGCTAAAGTGTATATGGCCGTTAAGCGTAAACTGAAAGTGGGAGATAAGATGGCGGGCCGTCACGGAAACAAAGGTATCGTTGCTAAAATTGTACGTGCAGAAGATATGCCGTTCCTCGAAGACGGAACACCGGTTGATATCGTACTCAATCCATTGGGCGTACCTAGTCGTATGAACCTTGGCCAGATCTATGAAACAGCATTGGGCTGGGCCGGAGAAAAATTAGGCGTTCGTTTCGCAACACCAATCTTCGACGGGGCATCTGTTGACGAAATTGCTGAATACATTGATAAAGCTGGTCTGCCAAAATTCGGTCATACGTTCCTGTATGACGGAGAAACCGGCGATCGTTTCGATCAGAAAGCTACAGTTGGTATTATTTATATGATTAAACTGCACCACATGGTGGATGATAAGATGCACGCACGTTCCATCGGGCCATACAGCTTAATCACGCAGCAACCTTTGGGTGGTAAAGCTCAGTTCGGTGGTCAGCGTTTCGGTGAGATGGAGGTTTGGGCATTGGAAGCTTATGGTGCATCCAACATCCTGCAGGAATTGCTAACGTTGAAATCAGATGATATCATCGGAAGAGCAAAAACGTATGAAGCGATCGTTAAAGGCGATAACATTCCAAGAGCAGGTATTCCTGAATCATTCAATGTATTGGTACATGAGTTAAGGGGATTGGGACTTGACTTGAAATTTGAGTAAGCAAGCTGTGGGCTCTGAGCTACCGGCTTTGAGCTACCATGATCCTGTTAAAAGAATAATATTAAAAACATGAGTCGAAGCGCATAGCCTCGGCTCAAAGCTAAAAGCTAATAAATAATATGGCATTCAAAAAAGAAAATCGTCCAAGGCCAACATTTTCTAAAATCACTATTGGTCTGGCTTCACCAGACAGCATTCTTGAAAGAAGCTATGGTGAAGTTTTAAAGCCAGAAACCATTAACTATCGTACCTACAAACCTGAAAGAGATGGTTTGTTCTGCGAAAGAATTTTCGGACCGGTAAAAGATTACGAATGTGCCTGCGGAAAGTATAAGCGTATCCGTTATAAAGGAATTGTGTGCGATCGTTGCGGTGTAGAAGTAACGGAGAAAAAAGTTCGTAGGGAAAGAATGGGCCACATTAAACTGGTGGTACCTGTAGTACATATCTGGTATTTCAAATCATTACCTAATAAGATCGGTTACCTGCTGGGTATGAGTTCTAAAAAGCTGGAAACGATTGTTTACTACGAACGTTTCGTGGTGATACAACCTGGTATCCGTGCAGATAAAGGACAGAACTATGCCGATTTATTAACGGAAGAAGAATACCTCGACATCCTGGATGCTTTACCAAAAGATAACCAGATGCTCCCGGATGAAGATCCTGAAAAATTCATTGCTAAAATGGGTGCAGAGGCAGTTCATGCAATGCTTGAACGTCTTGATCTTGATCAACTGAGTTTCGATCTTCGTAATGCAGCAGCAAATGAAACTTCTCAGCAACGTAAAGCAGATGCATTAAAGCGTCTAAGCGTAGTAGAGAGTTTCCGTGATGCCAATACAAGAATCAATAACCGTCCTGAATGGATGGTAATGCAATACATCCCGGTTATTCCACCGGAATTACGACCGCTCGTTCCATTAGACGGAGGCCGTTTTGCCTCTTCAGATCTGAATGACCTCTATCGTCGTGTAATTATCCGTAACAATCGTTTGAAAAGATTATTGGAGATCAAAGCTCCTGAAGTAATCTTACGTAACGAGAAAAGGATGCTACAGGAAGCGATCGATTCATTATTCGACAATAGCCGTAAATCAAATGCAGTAAAAGCAGAAGGTGGTCGTGCATTGAAATCTCTGAGTGATGTATTGAAAGGTAAACAAGGTCGTTTCCGTCAAAACCTGTTGGGTAAACGTGTAGACTATTCTGGTCGTTCGGTTATCGTGGTAGGTCCGGAACTGAAAATGCATGAGTGTGGTTTACCAAAAGATATGGCTGCGGAACTGTTTAAACCATTTATCATCCGCAAGCTGATTGAAAGAGGTATCGTAAAAACGGTAAAGAGCGCACGTAAACTTGTTGATAAGAAAGAAGCGATTATCTGGGATATCCTGGAAAATATATTAAAAGGTCACCCGGTATTGCTGAACAGGGCCCCAACCCTTCACCGTTTGTCGATTCAGGCATTCCAGCCAAAACTGATTGAAGGTAAAGCGATTCAATTGCACCCGTTGGTAACAACGGCCTTCAACGCCGATTTCGATGGTGACCAGATGGCGGTTCACGTTCCGTTAAGCAATGCAGCAATACTGGAAGCACAGTTGCTGATGTTGTCTTCACATAACATTCTTAACCCACAAAATGGTACGCCGATTACCCTTCCTTCACAGGACATGGTGCTTGGTTTGTATTATATCACAAAGGGTAAGAAAACTGTTGGCGAAGAAGTAGTAAGAGGAGAAGGAAAAGTATTTTATTCAGCAGAAGAAGTGATCATCGCTTACAATGAAAAGCGTATCGACCTACATGCAAACATAAAAGTAAAAGCGAACTGGAGAAACAGTGATGGTACGCTTACTTTAAAACTGATTGATACAACGGTGGGAAGAGTGATCTTCAACCAGTTTGTACCTAAAGAAGTAGGTTTCATTAATGCATTGCTTACTAAGAAAGCTTTGCGTGAAATCATTGGTGACATTATCAAATGGACCAGTGTTCCTGTAACCGCTAAATTCCTGGATGATATCAAAACCCTCGGATACCGTATGGCGTTCCGTGGTGGACTATCATTCAATATTAATGATTTGATCATTCCGGCAATCAAGGCTGAACTGGTTGAAAATGCACAAACGGAAGTATCTGAGGTTTGGGATAGCTATAATATGGGCTTGATCACAAACAACGAACGTTACAACCAGATCATTGATATCTGGAGCCGTGTAGATACGAAAGTAACAGAAACGCTTATACGAGAACTCGCATCCGATAAACAAGGGTTCAACTCAGTGTATATGATGCTTGATTCCGGAGCCCGTGGTAGTAAGCAGCAGATTAAGCAGCTTGCCGGTTTGAGGGGATTGATGGCTAAACCAAGAAAATCGGGATCTACCGGAAGTGAGATCATCGAAAACCCGATCCTTGCAAACTTTAAAGATGGTTTGAGCGTATTGGAATACTTCATCTCTACGCACGGTGCCCGTAAAGGTCTGGCCGATACGGCGTTGAAAACAGCGGATGCCGGTTACTTAACAAGAAGGCTGGTAGACGTTGCACAAGATGTTGTTATCAATGAAGAAGATTGCGGAACATTGCGTGGTATTGCTGCACAGGCATTGAAAGATAATGAAGATGTGATTGAACCACTTGCAGACAGGATTGAAGGACGTACTTCTTTACATGATGTATTTCATCCTGTAACTGATGAGTTATTACTGAAAGCAGGTGAAGAGATCAGTGCCGACCAGGCAAAGAAAATTGATGAAATAGGTATTGATACTGTTGAAATACGTTCGGTACTAACCTGTGAGAGTAAACGCGGTGTGTGCGTGAAGTGTTATGGTAAAAACCTGGCTTCAGGTTACCTGGCACAACGTGGTGATGCTGTTGGTATCATCGCCGCACAATCGATCGGTGAACCTGGTACACAGCTTACCCTTCGTACTTTCCACGTGGGTGGTGTGGCCGGATCAACTTCAGTTGAATCATCATTGTATGCAAAATTTGATGGTACCATCCAGTTCGACGGATTGCGTACTGTACATACAGAAAACAACGACGGTAAAAAAATATCTGTGGTTATCGGCCGTACGGGTGAGGTAAGAACGATAGATGTTAAATCTGATCGCTTATTAAATACAGTACATATTCCTTACGGATCTATATTGAATGTAAAAGATGGACAGAAAGTTTCCAAAGGTGAAGTGATCTGTACATGGGATCCGTTCAATAATGTTATCGTTGCTGAGGTGCATGGTAAAGTGAAATTTGAAGCAGTGATCGAAGGTGTTACTTACCGTGACGAAGCCGACGAACAAACAGGGCACAGGGAAAAAGTGGTTATTGAAACAAAAGATAAAACCAAACTTCCTTCCATTATCGTAGAAGGTAAGGAGAGAAAAGCCTATAACCTGCCGGTTGGATCACATATCGTTGTAGATGAGAGTGAAGAAGTAAGAAGCGGCCAGGTGTTGGTTAAAATTCCAAGGGTGTTGAGCAAACTGAAAGATATCACCGGGGGTCTTCCTCGTGTAACTGAATTGTTTGAAGCAAGAAACCCCAGCAACCCGGCTGTTGTTTGTGAAATTGATGGTGTTACTACTTTCGGTGCTATCAAACGCGGTAACAGGGAAATCATTGTTGAAGCTAAAGACGGTGTTGTACGTAAATACCTCGTTCCATTGAGCCGACAGATCCTTGTACAGGATGGTGACTTTGTAAAAGCTGGTGCTGCATTAAGTGATGGCCAGATTTCACCAGCAGATATCCTCGCTATTAAAGGACCATTCGCTGTTCAGGAATATGTGGTGAATGAGATCCAGGAAGTGTATCGTTTACAGGGTGTGAAGATCAATGATAAACACATTGAAGTAATCGTTCGCCAGATGATGCGTAAGATAAACATCGAAGATGCAGGAGATACTAAATTCCTTGAAGGAGATACAGAAGACAGACTCGACTTCAACATTGAGAACGACTATATCTATGATAAGAAAGTTGTTACTGAACATGGAGAAAGCAGTAAGCTGAAAACAGGCCAGATCGTTACTTTGCGTGATATCAGGGAAGAAAATTCTATTCTCCGCAGGGCAGATAAGAAACTGGTTGAATACCGCGACGCCCGTCCGGCAACATCATCACCATTGTTGCAGGGTATTACAAAAGCATCGCTCGGTACGCATAGCTGGATTTCAGCAGCTTCCTTCCAGGAAACTACCAAAGTGTTGAGTTCAGCAGCCATCCAGGGTAAAACAGATGAAATGCTTGGTTTGAAAGAGAACGTAATTACCGGTCACCACATTCCGGCGGGTACAGGTTTACGTGAGTTTGAAAATATGATCGTAGGAAGTAAAGAAGAATACGAGTTGCTGATGACTACAAAAGAAGCAATGAGTTTCGACGAAGAAGAATAATCGGTATTAACCTGAAATATGTAAGGAGCAGATTCAACATCTGCTCCTTTTTTGTTTTTAAACATTGATGGCGTACACTTGTACTATGAAAACGTACCTGCCCCTGCTGGCTTTATTTTTCTATTGTAATGGGTATGCACAACAGAATCTGTTGTTCGGGCAGGTTATAGATGCAGACAATCAGCAACCGGTTTCCAATTGCAGTGTTTTTATCAGCAACAGCAGCCTGGGTACAATAACGGACAGCACTGGAAAATTTAATTTGAATAATATCCCATTGTATCCTTCCCTGCGACTGGTTGTATCGAGTGTGGGATTTGAAACTTTTACCTATGATTTTTCTGCACATCAATTGCCACTGAACCTGAAAATAAATATTAACCGGCAGGTAGTAGAACTCAGCAATGTGCAGGTAATTCCATACGAAAAGAATGGCTGGCAAAAATGGGGAAATACATTCATGCGATATTTTCTTGGCGAATCAGAAAATGCGTACGACTGCCAGATTGATAACAGCTATGCAATTAAATTCAGGAATAATACAACTACTAAAGTATTAGAAGCCTTTGCAGATGAAGCGATCATTATCCGCAACTACCACCTGGGTTATCTTGTAAAATACAAGCTGGAAAAATTTGAGTACGATTTTCAGCGCCGCACTGTTCATTATGAAGGCTATCCATTATTTTTTGAAATGGATCAAACCAACATCTCACCTCAATACAGGTGGAAACGACTGGAAGCTTATCATGGTTCACTGATGCATTTTATCAGGAGTGTTTGCAAAAACAGGTTAAAAGAAGAAGGATTTGCCGTAAGAAGGATTGAACGAATTGCAGCTAACGATACCATTATAAACGATGGAAAAACTATACCTGTGTTTTTCAGAAAAGATTCAACAGGAAAACGGCATAAACCATTGTACATGGTAAAAGACTTTAAGGAGGTGAGCGGCGATTCCCTGTTAACAAAAGACAGTATTGTAATTACAGGTGGCGATGCCTATCAACTTATATTATCGTTTAAGGGAGATCTGCAGGTGAAATACCTTCGGGAGGAAGAACCAAAAGCGTATGCGGTTTCTGATTTTATTGCAGTGCCGCATAAGTATCAGCAATCCAGGTTAAGGATTGTAAACCCGGAAAAATCGGTATTGATATTTCCGCAAGGATATTGCTACCCACCATTGGATGTATATATCGAAGGTTATATGGCCTGGGAAAAAATCGGGGATCTGTTGCCCATTGATTATGATCCTGAAGAGTGATAGCTTATTTGATGACTATTTAACCAACAGCGAATAGTATAAATACCAGTTAAGCCTTTCTTAAAAGCCATCTTTATAGTATTGCTTTCTACAGCATTGTATTTATCTTGCGTGCAATCAAAAATTATTTAATGAAGAATCTTTCTACTGTATTAAACATCGTATTGCTGGTTGCTGTTGGAATCCTTTATTATCTTCATTTCTCTGCTGACAAAAAACCGGAGGTTAAGAAGCCGGGCTACTCAATGGCTCCGGGCACTCCAATGACGAGGCCTGCCATTGCTTATGTAGAACTGGATTCATTATTGGAAAAGATTGCGTACATAAAAGATAAAAAGAAAGAATTCGAATCGCAGCAGGATAAGATTGAATCTGAATGGCAAAACGGATATCGTGGTCTTGAAGAACAAAAGAATAATTTTCTTAAAAAAGGTGCATCCATAACCCAGGATGAGGCGCAGCAGTTCCAAAACCAGTTATTGTCGCAGCAGGATAAAATAGATCAGCGTAAGCAAATGCAGGCGCAGGATCTCAGTGAAGCACATTATAAGTTTATGGAGAAGATACAGAAGAACCTGAAAGATTTTTTAGCGGAATACAATAAGGATAAAAACTTCATGTACATTTTTACTACCGGCACCGGGCTTGAATATATGGCGTACAAAGATTCATCCATGAACATTACCAATGATGTAATTGACGGATTGAATAAGATCATGGTTAAAGAGACTAAGAAATAATATAAACAGATTTAGTTAACTTGAATCCCGTTATAGCAACGGGATTTTTTTTGCATAGTAAACAACCAGTAAATCCAACTGTATTATGAGTGATACACATCAGTCTTTTAAACCCACATTAGGTCTGCTGGATGCAACCATGATCGTTGCAGGTTCCATGATCGGTTCGGGTATATTTATCGTGAGTGCCGATATTACCCGCAATGTTGGCAGCGCTGGCTGGTTGATTGCGATATGGCTTATCACCGGTTTTATGACACTTACCGCCGCATTGAGCTACGGGGAACTCAGCAGCATGTATCCGAAAGCGGGAGGACAATATGTTTATTTAAAAGAAGCTTTTAATCCGCTTGCAGGGTTCTTATACGGCTGGAGTTTTTTTGCCGTGATTCAAACCGCAACCATTGCCGCTGTAGGGGTTGCGTTTTCTAAATTCGCAGGTTACTTCATACATGCTCTTGAAATAACAGATGACAATATCATTTTTCAAACCGGCTTCTTAAAATTATATCCTGCGCAGTTTGTTTCCATCGCACTGATCGTGTTTCTTACCTATATTAATACCAAAGGTGTGAAAGGAGGAAAGATGATTCAAACAACATTTACTGTTGTAAAACTTCTTTCCCTGTTCGGCTTGATCGGGTTCGGGTTCCTGCTTGCCTCTAAACCCGGCGTATGGAGCGCCAATTGGAGTGATGCCTGGACCATGAAATCAATTGCCGGTGATGGAACTACCAGCTCCGTTGTTGGAACTGCTGTGCTCGGTGCGATTGCAGCTTCAATGGTAGGATCAATATTCAGCAGTGATGCATGGAACAATGTTACGTTCATCGCCGGTGAAGTAAAAAATCCTAAAAGAAATATCGGGCTTAGTTTATTCCTGGGCACGCTTATCGTAACATTGATTTACGTACTGGCCAACCTGATGTACTTATACGTGTTACCGTTGAATGAAATTGCACATGCACCACAGGATCGGGTAGCCGTTGCCGCTAGTAATGCCATTTTTGGGAACATCGGCACCTATGTAATTGCGGTGATGATCATGATCTCCACATTCGGATGCAACAACGGGTTGATACTCGCCGGAGCAAGGGTTTACTACACGATGGCAAAAGATGGTTTGTTCTTTAAGAAAACAGGCGAACTTAACAAACATGATGTGCCGGAATTCGCACTGTGGATTCAATGCGCCGTGGCATCTGTGCTTTGCTTAAGTGGAAAATACGGAGACCTGCTGGATATGATTTCTTTTGTTGTGGTATTGTTCTATGCCCTAACGATACTGGGAATTTTTATATTAAGGAAAAAGAAACCCGATGCCGACAGGCCGTATAAGGCTTTCGGTTATCCTGTATTGCCCATTATGTATATACTCATGGCAATAGCTTTTTGTGTTTTACTGATCTGGTACAAACCGGTATATGCCGGCTGGGGATTAGCCATTGTACTGGCAGGAATCCCGATTTATTATATTGCAGTTGCTAATAAAAATAAGAATTGATATGCCGGTAGATTTTGAAACACTCTTTCAGTCCTTCTCAAAAATTAAAGTTGCTGTAATCGGCGACATGATGCTGGATACATACTGGTGGGGAAAGGTAGAACGTATTTCACCAGAGGCACCGGTGCCTGTTGTAGCCGTAACAAAAAAAGAACAACGAATTGGTGGTGCCGGTAATGTTGCACTGAATATTCAATCGCTGGGAGCCATGGTGCATGCTATCAGTGTAACAGGTAACGATGATGAAGGAGATCAGTTGATTGGTTTATTGCAGGCCAATCATATCAACACAGATTATATTTTAAAAAGCGATCAGCGCATTACTACAAATAAGATCCGCATCATCAGTCGCAATCAGCACATGATGCGACTGGATGCTGAAATTACAAAACCACTCAGTGCAGCCGAGGAACAACGACTGGTTGCTTCATTCGGACAATACATCTCAACCGAAAAACCGGATATTGTTATCCTGGAAGATTATAATAAAGGTGTGCTTACGCCTTTCGTTATCGGAGAGGTAATTAACTTGTGCCGTAAGAATAATGTACTCACTGCAGTAGATCCGAAAAGAAAAAATTTCTTTGAATACAGGAACACAGATATTTTCAAACCCAATCTTCATGAAGCAAAAGAAGGATTGAATATCATCAGTGATGAAGTAACACCTGCATTGTTGTCTGAAATTCACAACGCCCTGCATGAAAAACTTCAGCACCGCATTTCATTCATAACCCTGTCGGAAAAAGGTGTGTTTTATCAAACCGGCAACGAACAGTCGATCATCCCTACGCATGTACGCAGTATAGCCGATGTGAGTGGAGCAGGAGATACCGTAATTGCCGTTGCTTCTGTTGTGTATGCAGCAACAAGAGATGTACGGTTAATGGCAGAAATGTCGAACATCGCCGGAGGCCTGGTTTGTGAAGAAGTGGGAACGGTTGCGATCAATAAAGATAAACTGCTGAATGAATGCAGGCACTTGCTGCAATAAAATATGAAACATTCATCAGTACTATTCCTGGTTATTTTTATTTCCTGTGTTCAGCATAAAAATGTTGATCTGGTAAAAAATAAATGGGCCAGGCTTGATACTGCCGGCATCTATGCTTTCATTCAATCTGCAGATAGTACTAAACGTTCCGGAACAGGAAATGCCGTTTCACTTCAAATCATAGGAACCTTGTGGCCTGGCACTGATAAGATTGATTCATCTGCCAATGCATCGGATATGTTGTCAACTACCATCCAGGAAGATTTGTATGCATCCGGCCTCCAGGATTATTTACCTCGCAATTCAGTCGGTTACATTAAAGTTAATCTGCAAAAATTTTTAATGAAGCGATATTTGAATGACCGTCATTTCTCCATATTCATTAAAAATAAATATTCACCGGATAGTTTATTACGGGATTCAGCAATGCTGGCTGCAACCACCTTGTTTAGTAAGATTTATATATTCACTCCTGAACAGGGAATTTCTGAATATGAAAAAACCAATGGTGGAGATACCGGTTGGCGAAAGTTCCTTACAGAAAATCCCTTGCCCTATAAAATTGAATGCAGGCTTAAGCCGGATTACCTCAACAGGAATGCGTTCGACTCTACAGAAAAAATGTTAGCAACACGTTTCCCGCAGGCGGAAATAATACCAGGCTTTTTAAGAGAAATATTACATGGACAGGTGGTTATAAATGCAGAAGCGCTTTTCAGCTACAAATTCAATTGATTTTCTTTCGGCAATTAAGATTAGCAAATATTAAATGAACGTTATCATTCCTTGATAAGTGTTCAAGCATTTCAAAAAAAGATTAGATGCTATATGACCTTAAATTAGATATTTTTGGAGGGTAATTCTTACATTATTATGCAAAAATTCTCGATTGTTATCCATGGAGGAGCCGGAACGATTCTGAAATCTGATATGACTCCCCAACTGGAAGAAGCCTATATTGTCGCTCTTGAAGAAGCACTGAATGCAGGTTATGCCGTTTTGGAACAGGGTGGTACTGCCGTTAATGCCATCAAAGCTGCTGTTGTTGTGCTGGAAGATAATTTATTGTTTAATGCAGGGCGTGGTTCTGTATTCACTAAAAAAGGTGTACAGGAAATGGATGCAGCTATCATGGACGGACAAACGCTGGAAGCCGGGGCCGTTGCTGCAGTTAGAAATGTACGCAATCCGATAGAACTGGCAACAGAAGTTATGGTGAACAGCAATCACGTTTTTCTTAGCGGTAAAGGAGCTAATGATTTCGCGATAAAGCAGGGAATAAAACTGGAACCGGATGAATATTTTTTCTCACAGTTCCGTTACGACCAGTGGAAGGAAATGAGAGACAGCGATAATTATTCTTTGGATCATACGCATTCGAACCTTGAAGAATTGATGAGAGATAAAAAATTCGGAACCGTTGGAGCGGTGGCCTGTGATATGAATGGTAACATCGCCGCAGCTACCAGCACCGGAGGTATGACCAATAAAAAATATGGCCGCATCGGCGACAGCCCGATCATCGGCGCCGGAACCTATGCAAACAATGCAACCTGTGCCATAAGTTGTACCGGCCATGGAGAGCCTTTTATCAGGGCCGTAGCAGCCCATTCGGTTAATTGCCTGATGGAATACAAAGGCCTGTCTTTGCTGGATGCCATGAACGAAATTGTTCACCACAAATTAGTTGATATGGAAGGAGAGGGCGGCATGATCGGCGTAGATGCACAGGGCAATACGGCGATGGTTTTTAACAGCGCCGGAATGTACCGTGCCATGAAAAACAGCGATGGTGAAATGGTCATCGGTATTTATAAAGATTAGCATGCCCTTTAACTGCTTCAAAAAATAATGCACAGGATGTAATTTCTTTAATCACACATTCATCAGATATAGCAATATTCCACTATTTTCGTTTGGAGTTTATCATTGGGAAATTTCCCCGGTAAACTCCAATTATTTTTTTGAAAGCACATGAAAAAATTTGCGGTAGTAGTTGCAGGAGGAAGCGGGAGCCGGATGAACAGCTCAACCCCCAAACAATTCCTCATCTTACACGGAAAGCCGGTTCTGTATTATACAATAAAAGCTTTTTTAGAAGCGTACAATGATTGCATCATCATATTGGTTTTGCCAGAAGAACATGTAGCTGCAGGGCAGGAAATTATTGATGCCTTTTTCGATTATAGTAAAATAAAAATTACGATCGGCGGAAGAACGCGTTTTCATTCCGTACAAAACGGCTTGCAGTTGGTTGATGAAGACAGTGTAGTGTTTGTTCATGATGCAGTGCGTTGCCTTGTACAACCTGAACTGATCAGAAGATGTTATGATGCCGTGATCGAATTTGGATCTGCCGTTCCGGTAATTAAAGCAAAAGATAGTTTGCGCCTGATTACAGAAGATGGAAATGAAGTACTTGACAGGAACCTGGTTAGGCTCGTACAAACGCCCCAGGCTTTTTACAGTAAAATTTTATTGCCTGCCTTTACCATCGACTACAAGGATAAATTCACAGACGAAGCTACAGTGGTTGAAGCGTTCGGCTTAAAAATTCACCTGGTTGAGGGAGATGACAATAATATTAAACTAACACGACCTGTTGACCTGCAATTGGCAGCGCAACTATTAGAAATGTCGGCAGACTAATGCAGTTATAAACTACCAGAAAGATACAATGACCAGGGGTATAAAAAACATATTAAAAGCTATTGGCGTTTACTATCCGCTGTTATCTTATTACCATTCCAGGAAATTCGCCGCAAGAAACAGGCAGTATAAAAAAGAATACCAGCAATATGCAGGAAGCGGGTATTTATGTAATGTTTGCGGATCATCCTATAGCAGGTTTGTTCCCGATCTTCCGTCTTCAGAAAATAAAAATGCACTTGACAAAAATCAGGTGATTGCCGGATATGGAGAACATATTCTTTGTCCCAATTGCATGTCCACAGCCCGTGAACGTTTGATCATTGCTTACTTAAAAGACAAAGTGAATCTTGAGGGCAAAAAAGTATTGCATTTATCGCCGGAAAGAAAGGTGAGCATTTATCTGAGAGAAAAAGCGGCTGTAACTACAGCCGACCTTATGCCCGAAATATACATGAGCATTGTGAAAGATGTACAAAGGCAGGATGCAACAAAGTTTACTTTCACTGACAATAGTTTTGATATACTCGTTGCCAATCATATACTGGAACATATTCCTGATGATCGAAAAGCGATGCGTGAAATGTACCGGGTATTAAAACCGGGCGGACTGGCTATTTTACAGGTTCCGTATTCTGAAACGATTGCAACTACGATTGAAGAACCTGCAATCAATGATCCGGCTAAACAATCTGCATTATTCGGCCAGGAAGACCATGTAAGAATATTTGAATTGAATGATTACATGCACCGGTTGAAAAGTGTTGGATTTATTGTTGAGTTATTGCCGCAGGCAGATATTGATCATTATGCCATTCATGCAACACAACCAGGAGAGAAATTGTTTGTGATTCGCAAACCCTGAATAATGGGATGTTGATTTTATCTTTTGAATAGTTTCACCAATGCCGGTAACTGGTTATATTTTATAAATGGGTAAGGCTGATTTTGCGGATTGAATTTTTTGTAGAAAGATGCAATGCCTTCCACGTCTGAGCCTTCAAAATCAAATACCAGGTTGCTATTTGAAAATTCATTTAAAATCCGGTCGTATAAAAAATAATTTGCTTCCACTCTTTTCCCGTCATTAGTAATACAGGAGATCATATTGTATAACCTGTTGCCTTCTCTCAGTAAAATTACAGAAGCCAGTAACTTATTTTCGCTGTTACGTGCGTGCCGAACGATTACTTTACCATCATGAACAAGCCTTCGGCAGATCAATTGAAATTGTATGTAACTCTTTTGTGAGATGTATGGTAACCGCTGGCTGTATAGGTTCTTATACAGTTCTATGATCTTCTGGTAATTGGAAGAATCAATATACAGCATGTTGAATTTTTTCGTTCTTCTAAGGCTTTTGGTGAAAGATGGATCGTAATTTTCATACAATTCTTCGTAGCTGCGGTTCAAATCTAAAATATAGTTGTTGCGTTGCTGAATTTGAATGCCCGGAATTGAGTTTGCTAACGGTGTTGCGTAGTTGAGTGTGAATTCTGCAAAACGAAAACGCTTCATTATTTCTTCGATGAATAAAGCAACGATTTGCTGATCTATATCTTTCTTAAAAAAAATGCCGCCCTGTTGAATGAATGCAGGCTGGTAAATATACCTGATGCCCCATTTCGTTTTCCAGGTTACCGGCATCACGGCTTCATAATCGCCCAGCACAATTGCATCCCAATGGTGCGACATGCAACTTAAATAATAGGAATGGGCATATAATAAACTGTTCTGCGCCTGATCTATACAATCATTCCATTTTACTTTATCAATGTCTTTATGTTCCAGGTACGTGATCTGCATTAAAAACTAATTTGGGGAAATAATTTTCTCAGTGATATTTTCTGAATATCGATACTGAAAGCAATATTCTTTTTAAATATTTTTTCACTGATGGTGGATTTGAAATAATCTTTATACACTTTGCTGTACGTTACCGGGAAATAAATATTCAGTACATCTTTGAATAAAGAAAGCTGAAAGCCTGCGTCGTATAAAAATCGTCCGGTTCCCTGGTCGGTTTTCCAGGCTTCAGCGTAAGTGCCGATATCGAAAAATATTTTCAGTGGAATTTTTATCGGTAATAATTCCAACGGATTTAATTTTTTGGGAATGGTAGTTGTAAAGTTGATAGCTGTTAACCAATCATCTGTTTTGCCTGTTTTGCTACTGAGCAGATCTGTTCTTACTTTAAAGCCACCATCTCTCATCATGATTTGCTGATTGGATAATCCGTCGAATTCGTTTCTTCCGATAAAATAATTGCTGTAAGTATAGTCTTCATAACCTTTTGGTCCCGTAAGGTTCAGGTGGTAACGATCTGTTTCATATTGTGTGAGAAATGTTTTGTCGCCGGTGTACATAAATTTCCCGGCAAAAAAGCGAAGGTTTAATCCACCACCTTTTGCGTAGTTAAAGAAATAATTTGCGGTAAGGTCAAGTCTGATAAAACCTTTTCCCTGTTCAGCTTTTATCGTAGCATCATAGGGATACAACACACGATAGTTTTCAATTGCAAAACGTAGCTGGTTGAGGTAACGGCTTTCAGAAGGATAACGAATAATATTTACCTGGTTGATGGTATCTCTTGTAAATGACAGACCGGTTTCTTGTATGAAAAATGTTTTCCATTGTATATATTTTACAATTGGGCTTCGTGGATTTTTATTTGGAAAAATGTATGTAAGGGTAGGAACAATTTTTGAAAAGGGCAGGTAATTTTTTTTGCCGGTAGAATCGGTGTATTCATCTGTATTGAACTTTGCGCCGCTGACAGCAAATTCTGTTTTGCTTCCATTGTTACCGAAGATGCTGTAACTCATCCTGCCGATGAAGGTAATGTCTTTAGATCCTGTAGCATACATGGGTGCAATAACGAACCGGAATTTTGTTTGCGGTAGCGTATAGTTATGAATCAGTGCGCCAATCATAAATTTATCGTACAGGTTGTATCCTATGGCAGGCGCTATGCAGATATAATTGAATTTGTCGTTTTCTTTTAAATTAAAAAAGCTGGAAAAACGGATTCGTTTTTTTTGTGCTGCTGCCAGATTTCCTTTAGTGTATAACAATGAAAAATTGCTGTCTAAATTTTTCCCGGAAACATTTTCTGCTACTTCTTTAAAATCTTCGGGATAAGGATGCCTGAATTTCCATTGATTGAAGTAGGCATGCATAACGCTATCGAAGAGCGTTTTTCCAAGTGTATTTTCCAGCGACTTCATCCACAATGCAGATTTTTCATAAGCAATGGCTTCATAATTTTCCCTTGTAAATTTTTCTGAACTGGTTTCTATCGGTTGATCTTTTTTAACAGCCGTTATTGTTCTTAATAATAAGCCGGGCGAATCATCCGGAATGCGGTTAAGGATAAATGCATTTTTTCCTTTTACTTTCATTTCAGGCTGTTTCCTTTGTTCCTCTTCATACCTGTTATCGTAATAGGTATTCATGCCCTCATCCATCCAGGGATACCTTCGTTCGTTGGATGCGAGAATGCCATATAGCCAGTTGTGCCCGATTTCATGTTGAATCAATTCTATTGCCGGCGAACCTACCCACACGATTGTGGGGTATTCCATACCGTCATTGTCATCTTTGCCGGGTTTTTCAACAACCGACATGATCTCATAAGGGTATTCGCCCATCAATCTGCTTTTGGAACGTATGGCAGATTTAATCGTGCTCATTACCGAATACCAGCTATTATTTTTGTTTTTAAAATGATAGGCATACAATTCAACAGTATGAGTGGGTAGCTGCATTGTGTCGTGCATCACTTCAAAATCCTTATCGGCAAACCAGGCGAAGTCGTGTATATTGTTTTGCTGGTACTGCAGTGTTTTCGTGTATCCATTATCGATAGTTTCCTTCAATAAACCAGTAGCTGCAACTACGTAGGCCTTTGGAACCGTTACCTGAACATTGTATTGTCCAAACTCACTATAAAATTCACCCTGGTCGAGGTAAGGCATTTCGTGCCAGCCTTTACGGTCGTACACGGCTGGTTTCGGATACCATTGGGTAACCTGGAATGATTGGCCGATATAGCCGCCTCTTGAAAAATTCTGAGGAAGTTTTACATGAAATGGGGTTTCAATTTTTACAGATTGATGCGGCGGCAGTGGAACCGGTAAACGTAACTTGATAATGTCCTGGTGTTGCGGATGATCTTCAGTGTATGCGGTTATTTTGTCAACTTTAAAATCGAGGCGATTGATATAACCTTTTTGTTGTTCGTTGCTGAAATAAAAATCGGTCCGGCCGTTTTCAAGTAATTGATCACTGAAAGCCGTTTTATCATTTTTGTACGCATTGGGCCAGAGATGAAACCAGATGAAGTGCAATGTATCGGGAGAATTGTTCTGGTATTGCATGCTCACATAGCCATCGAGCGTTTTTAAGGTATCGTTCAGGGATACGTCGATGGTATAGTCGACGTTTTGTTGCCAGTATTGTGTGGACTGGCTTTTGGCGAAGCAATGAATGAATAAGGAGACAATCAGCAGTAGTTTTGTTTTCAAGCGAACTGTTTTATCAAAAATACGAAGTAGAATCGTATGAATTCCAGCTTTAGCCGGTTGCGGAATCCCGGTTGGTCTGGTTTAATGCTATTGTAAACTGTTATTGTAAGTAATGTTTATAGTGGTATCAGGCGGAAATCGTTAATGTAACAGGGCAATGATTAAGATGACTGTGCTACACTTTCAGCCTGTGGTAAACGGATCAGGAAAATACTTCCTTTGTTCAGCTCTGAAGAAACTTCGATTGTGCCTTTGTGTAGCGTAATGATACGGTAGGCAAGAGACAGACCAAGACCAAAACCTTTTTGACCCGGGTTTTTGTCTACTCGGTAAAATGGCTGAAAGATATTAAGAAATTCATCCTGAGGAATACCTTTGCCTGTATCCTTAACAGCAATGCAAATGCAGCCTTTTTGCAGGCTCAACAGTACTTCCGCGTGGTGATTGGATGAATATTTACAGCCGTTGAGGGCGATGTTCTTTAGTGCCATGAGAAGGAGGATTTCATTGCCATACACCAGTAATTTATCCGCCTCTGCTGGCAAAGCGGCAAATTCCACACTAACCCGGAAGTGTGGATTAACCCTTGAAATTTCAGAAGGTATTCTCAACACCACTTCGTCTATCCGTACCAGGCTTATTTCGAGGCCGCCGGCACTCCCGGAAGTTTTTGCAAATTCCAGCAATGTTTGAGTGAGCTTTGCCATATGTCGCACATCCTGGTAAACTGATTGCATTACCTGTTTATATTCGTCCAGGGAACGATCGCGTTGCAGGGTAACATCCAACTGACTTGAAACTGCTGTCAGAGGAGTCGACAATTCATGAGAGGCATTGGCAATAAAGCGACGTTGAAATTCGAAGCTTTCCTGCAGCCGGTTTAATAGCCTGTTTAAAGTATCCGCGAGATGATACCATTCATCTTTTGTATTACCGGTTGCAATTCTGCGTGTCAGGTTTTGGGCAGATATCACTTCTACATCCCCGGTGATTTTTTTTATAGGAAGAAGGAGGCTTGCGGAAAAAATATATCCGGCAATAACAATAATAATAATTCCGATCAAAATACTCAGCAATAAAATTTTAAGAAGTGTATGAAGATTTTTTTTACCGTTTACATCTTTTGCAGCGGCAACGATTACCAAATCCGAATTATGCAAAACATAGTGATAAGCAATCGCGTCTTTTGCGTTTACCGTAAAATAGTAAGAACCTTTTTTCCTTGCATTGTTGAGAATTTGTTGGCTAATATGCATGGTGTCTCCGGGGATATCGCTGTAGCTATAGGTGGATTGATTTTGCGCATCAAATGCCTGGACTGATTTATTTTTTAGAGCGTTGGTAGTGAGCGAGTCAATTTTTTGTATAAGGTTGTAATCAAAAGCTTCTGCCTGTCGTAAAAAGCTGGCTGTTGTAATAGAACGATTAGTAAGGCGTATGGAGATATTGGAGATCCTGGCCTTATACGAAAAAAAATAGATGGCGCTGCATACGAGGCAAAGTATCAGCATTGCCAATACAGAAAACATAAGCGTTATCCGAAGTCGTACCGGCATTAGAGTTGGTTTTCACTTAATATATAACCAAAGCCAACCTGTGTATGAATGAGTTTTTGGCTAAATGGTTTATCAATCTTATTTCGCAAATAGCTGATGTAAACATCAATAACATTTGTATTTGTGTCGAAGTCGATATCCCAAACATGAATAGCGATATTAGCCCTCGACACGATGTGATTTTTATTTCTCATTAAATATTCAAGCAATTGAAATTCCTTCATCGTAAGATGTATAGTTGTTTCTCCGCGTTTCACTTCCTTGCTTTCCAGGTTTATTTCAAGGTTGCCTGCTCTTAAAATTGTTCCTTCGGGTATCTTATGGTTTAGCGTTCGCCTTAACAGAACGCGGATTTTCATCAGGAGTTCTTTAAATTCAAAAGGTTTAATGATGTAGTCGTCTGCACCTGTATCATAACCTTCGAGTTTATCTCTTAGAGAACTTAGAGCAGTTAACATTATTATAGGTACCTGTAAATTTCGCTGCCTGATTAATTTACACAATTCGTATCCGTTGATCGAGGGCAGGTTGATATCGAGAATGATCAGGTGATAGAAATTTTGCTCAATGCTTAATAAGCCGCAGTTGCCGTCATTGCATACGTCAACCACAAAGCCGTTTTCTTCCAGTCCCTGTTTGAGGCTTTCCGCAATTTTAATTTCGTCTTCTACAATTAAAATTTTATATAAATCCTCGTTCAGTATATGCATGTAGCAATTTAGATAACTTCCGCGAAATGAACAGGCTCTGGAAACGCTTTATCGCTACAAGTACTCCGTTCTTCATTAATAATTTTCTAATAATATTCTAATCTCTTATTTAAGATCTGTTATACACAAAAAGGTAGATTTGAAAAATCGATGTTAAATTTTACATCTTTTGTGTTTATACTCCGCCTGCCGATACCTGTTAAAAGCTAACATAACACCTCTACACAACCATTCTTTTACAACGTAAAACATTTCACGATGCTAAAGCTTATATAAAAATAAATCATCCATTAAACTGCTACCAGTATTACCCCCAGTTTAGTTGATGAAAGAATCGGTAGATTTTTCCTTCATATAATAAATCACAGTGTATGAACCACTATTTTACAAGAGCCAGTCTATTTATTGAAAAAAAAATGAATGCCTGCAAATCGGCATCATTTTATTTGTTAGTTATTTCCCTCTTACTTTCTTTTTTAACTACTGGAGTACTTGCGCAAACTACGTTGATATCGCCCGTTGGTGATGGAGGATTTGAATCCGGATCAACCCTTATTTCCAACAACTGGCAGTCGGTTCAGAGCGCAACAAATCAATGGAATGTGGGTACGGTTCCCGGGGCGGGATTCCTGGAAGGAACCAATTGTGCCTTCATATCCAATGATGGTGGTTCATCATGGGCCTATACAAATAGTAGTGTTACCGCATCACATATCTACAGAGATGTAACAATTCCTGCCGGTGAATCAATAATTAAACTTGATTTCCGGTGGAGGGCTTTGGGTGAAACGGGATCATGGGATGCCTTAATGGTGTATTATACAACTCCTGCAGTAACCCCTGTTGCCGGACAGCCTTCATCTACCACGGGAAGTTCTGCAACATGGACGGGTGGCTCACCCACATTGCTTGGCGCACAGCTTTGGAACCAGGGTGTAAACAATCAAACTTTTTCTGCTAACCTGCCGGCTGCATTGGCCGGTACCACTGTGCGACTGGTATTCACCTGGAAAAATGATGGCTCAGGCGGTTCCAATCCGCCTGCAGCTATTGATAGTATCTCCCTGATATCAAGGGTGCCAACGCCTGGAGATGCTGCTCCTACCAGCTTTAATCCTACACTGGTAACTCAAACGGGGATGACCATCGAATGGACAGACGCCTCCAGTAACGAAACTGCGTTTAGACTATACCGCTCGACTGATAATATAAGTTTTAGCCAGGTTGGGTCAGATATTCCCAGTACAACAACAGCAGGTACCGGTACCGTGTATTCGCAGGCACAAACAGGTTTGTTGCCCGGGATAACCTATTATTACAGGATTGCTTCTGTATTAGATGCAGAATCTGCATACCTCACAGGAAACCAGGCTACGAATGCTGCCGGTAGTATAACGGTAACGGGTAATGGTAATTGGAGTTCAACTACTCCCGATGCGCCCTGGCCCGGAGGTGTTGTGCCAACGGCAACAGATGATGTTACCATTGGAGATGGATTTACCGTAACCGTTGACAATACAAGTGCTACCTGCAATAACTTAACGATAGGTCAGGGAACCAGCGGCATATTAACTTGGGTGGGCGGTGCAGTTGCTGCAACATTAAAAGTAAATGGTGATCTTACCGTGGCTGCCAATGGCACTTTCAATGCCGGCATCGGAACAGGTACAAAATCATTGAATATCGGCGGATCAACAACAGGCAGCACAGCAAATGGTAACCTGGTGGTAAACGGCTCGTTTGATATGTTTACTTCTGCTACTGCATTTGTTACAACCACATTCTGGGGATCTGGAAACGGAACAGTATCAGGTTCCGGAACTGCATGTAATTTTCATACAATTACGGTAAACAAAGGATCCGGTATCAACTCCGTATTAGAAGTTACCAGGGTGATTACTGTTTCATCACCAACTGCTTCAGGTAACAGGCTGGTAATCACAAATGGTTCATTTAAGTTATCCAGTGCATCGGCAATCACTCCATATTTCGGATCTCAAACAATTTGTACCTCTACGGGAAGACTATGGTTGAACAATGCCGCAGCATTGATACAATGTGTGGGAACAGGCACTGCAACAGGAGCCGGGTCACCAACGGTAACGGGTACACTACAAATTGATGCCGGTACATTTGGATATGGATCGGGAAACAATACCTTAACTTTTAGTTCGGGAACGGGAATATTAAATATGACGGGCGGTACACTGAATATGTATGGTCCTGTTTCTTTTGCCAGTAACGTTGGCACACAAATGAATATGAGTGGCGGAAACTTCAACGTGGATGTTCAGGCGGCAAACGTTACCACTACGGCCGCCTTTACAATCGGCGCTTCTACTACTGTTAACTGGTCGAATGGTACGATCACCATCGTTGATCCGCATGCTACTGCGGCCAGAACTTCCTGGACAGCATCATCCGGCGGAACAAAAAATATTACGGGAGGAACTTTACGTATCGGCGATCCCGCATCTACCACAACAGGCGGAACATTTGCCAATAATGCTGGTTTTGGAATTACCAGTTCCATGCTCCTGTATAATCTTGAAATAAATAACAGAACAGACGCTTCTACATCAAGAATGGCCAGGTTAATTGGCCAGGTGAATGTGGTGAATTTGATCATTCAACCCAATGCATACCTGTTTACCGGTTCAGCAACCACCGGTCAAACACTGTTGATTACCGGTGATCTTACCAATGACGGAATATTGGCCGGAACTGAAATAGGTGGTACACAAGCAGTGGGCACAGTTCAGTTTACGGGTACAGCGCCGGAATCCGTTACGGGTTCGGGCACATTCGTAAATAACGGTTCGCTGAGTATTGCCAATACCGGTTCGGCAGTGAATTTTACACAAACCAACTCATACAATACCAACCGGGTGAATATGTTCTCAGGAGATGTTTCTGGAGCAGGTCTGATCACTATCGGTTTGGGAGGAACAACCTCCAACGTAATCCAGATTGGCAATGGTGGAGGTGATGCCGGTAATTTTGATGCAGCACCGGCTTTCAATATCGGCAGCGGCGGATTATCGGTAAATTATTTACAGGAAACAAGCGCACGCACAACCGGCAATGAAATTCCACCTTCCAGGACAATTGCCAATACAACCATTAATAATACAAATGGGATTACCTTATCTGGCGGAGCACTTACCATAACAGGTACGCTTACCCTAACGGCAGGTAATTTAACAACCAGTGCTACAGATCTACCGATTATTACCAATACTGCAACCGGTGCCATTGCCTCAGCATCTTCAACATCTTATGTGGCAGGGCCTATTGCAAGAGAACTGCCTGCAAATCTTATTTCAGGATCAACTTATATACTACCCGTAGGTAAGTCGGGATACAATCCTTTTGAACTGGTGAATCCAACCACTAACGCAAGTGGCACAGTGCGGGTACAGGCAGAAGTGTTTGATGCGAACAGTGGCGGCACGCCCGGAACGCTGATGAGTTCTGTAAGTACCAGCCGGTATTGGGCTGCAGATATTACTGCGGGTTCAGGTAATTTTACCAACTCACTGTTACGGCTAAACGATACAAGGGGAAGTCAGGATGGAATCGCCAACAGTGCTACACTTACCGGGGCTTACGATCATGTTGGTGGTGCGGCATCCACACTTAATGCCGGTTCAATTACCACTACAGCTCCGGAAGTAACCGGAATAAGCGGTTTTTATTTAATGGGTAACCTGGCTGCAGCTACCCTGAGTAATCTTGCCATTACACCATCCGGTAATCAATGTACCAATGTGGCACGAACCGTTACGGTTACCGCAACTCCAGGAGGTGCGGCAGTAACCGGTGTTACCCTGAATTACCAGGTGAATGGCGGAACGATACAGAATGTAAATATGACAAATACGAGTGGCGATGATTGGTCGGGTGTGATACCAACAGTATCTCCTGCAAATGCAACGGTAACCTGGAGTGTTACCGCAACCGATGCCAATGGTCTTGTTGCTTCCTTAAATGGTACCGCTTATAACGATGAACCGTTGTTTGGTATACCTGCCACTGCGGTGGTGAGTGATGCAACCATTTGTGTTGGTTCAACAACAGACCTGTCTGCAACGCTTTCCTTTAATGCTTCCGGTACTATCGGTACTGCAACAACATTAACGAGTGCCACAACACAGCCTACCGCATTTTGCAACAGGTGGCCATCTTACCGGATGCAGTTGTTGTTTACGGCAGCGGAACTGCAGGCTGCAGGCTTATCTGCCGGTAATATTACTTCTATGTCTTTTACCATAACAACATTGGGAGATGCTGCCTCTAATAATAATTTTGTCGTGAAAGTGGGGAATTCTGCCTTGTCTGTACTTTCCGGAGATTTCGTTTCAAACGCAGGCTTTACAACCGTTTATCCTGCAGCTACCTACACACATGCCGTAGGAACCAATGTGATTCCGTTTAGTACTCCTTTTGTTTGGGACGGCAATTCGAATATTATCGTTGAAGTGCAGCATGACGGTGCCGATAATATAAACAACGCTCAAACATATTATACCGCTACTGCCGGTACCATGGTGGCTTATACATCAACCAATGCTAGTAATGCTGCAAGTTTCAGTACACAACGTCTGAATGTAACTTTTGAAGAAGCGGTTACTCCTGAAGTAACTGCTGTTTCATGGTCAGATGGGACAGATGAAGTTGGCACTACAAATCCTCTCACTGTGAGCCCACTTGTAAATACAACCTATACCGCTACATTAACAGCTTTGGGCTGCAACGTAACAACCAACAGTGTTGCCGTAACGGTTAATCCATTACCACCTGTTCCGGGAGCCAATAACTCAACACAGTGTGGTACGGCAGTTCCGGCAGCTTTTGTTACAACAGGAGGTGGTGGTGGCGGATTTACCTGGTATGATATGCAGACTGGTGGAACCGTATTGCAGTCCGGTGGAGCTACCTATACCACGGCAATAAGTACAACCACCCATTTCTGGGTTTCAGAATCTGATGGAACCTGTGAGAGCCCGCGGGTAGAAGTTGTTGCAACAGTGAATGCACCGGATCCGGTTAACGCAACTTCAGACGGCCCGGTTTGCAGTAACAGTACACTGAACCTCACCGCTACTGTTACCGATGGAACTAACGGAAACAGTTATGCGTATACCTGGACAGCTTCACCGGCTACCGGTAGTGGAATTCCTTCTTCTGTAAATGGTGGAACAGGTTCTTTTGGATCTCCTGCTAATACAATGATTACTCCAACCTTACCCGGAACATATACCTATACTGTAACAGCGGTGGATGGATCATGCACAACTACCAGTGATGTTGTTGTTACTGTGAAGTCATTGCCTGCAATTACAACTTCCATTGCAAATCCATCAACAACCTGTTCCGGAGAGAGTTCAGCACTGTCAGCTACTTCAACTACATCAGCGCCAGGGTTTGCTACCATTGGTACTGCTACAACATTAACCAGTGCAACCACACAGCCAACCGCATTTTGTAACAGGTGGCCATCGTATCGCATGCAGTTATTATATACCGCTGCAGAACTATCTTCGGCTGGCATGTTTGCCGGTGATATTACATCAATTGCATTTAATATTACCACTTTAGGGGATGCCAGCTTTAACGACAATTTTGTCGTAAAGATTGGTACAACAACGTCCACTGTATTAACTGCCTTTGAATCGAATGCCGGGTATACTACGGTATTCCCTGCGCAAACATATACACATGTTGTTGGACAAAACGTTATCAATTTCAGCACGCCATTTAACTGGGATGGAACATCGAATATAATAGTTGAAGTGCAACACGATGGTGCAAATGATATTAATAACGCACAAACTTATTATACAGCAACAGCCGGCAATACTATTGCCTATACTTCAACGAATGCCAGTAATACGGCAAGTTTAAGTACAAACCGATTGAATATCATTTTTGGAGCGCAAACCGGGGCTGATATAACCGGTAGTTTAAACTGGACCTGGAATCCTGGAAGTTTAGCAGGAAGCAGCGTATCTGTATCACCAACAACTACAACCGAATACACCGTAACAGCAACGGATCCGGTGTCTTCCTGTTCAAGTACTGCTACCGTAACAGTAACTGTGAATCCATTACCACCAGCACCATCCGGGGTAAATGGAACAGATCAATGCGGAACAGCATTAACAGACGCATCTGTAAGTTCAAATAACACGGTGGATCCGCAATCGCCGCCGTATTTCAACTGGTATGATGCACCGGTAGGAGGTACATTGTTGCAAAGTGGTACATCTACCACCTACACGACACCTATTTCTACATCAACAACATTTTATGTTTCTGAAGTGTCTTCGAACGGCTGTGAAGGTTTAAGGGTAGAAGTTAGTACGATCGTATCTGAACCGGATTTGTTAACGGTAAATGCCACACAAACTACAGTTTGTCTTGGTGGTTCAACAGATATCAGTTCAACCTATACACCAAACTTCAATTCGTTCGCAACTTTTGATCTTACTGCCACCGGCGGATCTCAAAGTGGGGTAACCGGAACTGTTTCTCTTACACCGGGCGGTACAGGCAGTGATCCTTATACCATAACGCCAACGGCTACGGGCACTTATACGTACACGATCACCGCATTCGATCCGGATAAAGGATGTACGTCCATTGGAACGGTAGTCGTAACTGTTAATCCATTGCCGGTAATTACATCTGCCGCAGCATCAGCAACTACAATTTGCGAAGGTGCATCAACAGATCTCCTGGCAACTACTACCGACATAGGTCCTGGTCTTGCCAATGAGATTGGTACGGCAACTACATTAACAAGTGCCACTTCACAGCCGACAGCTTTTTGTAACAGGTGGCCATCATACAGGATGCAGTTATTATACACAGGTGCAGAATTACAAGCTGCCGGCCTGAGTGCAGGTAATATCAATTCCATTGCATTTACCATTACAACGCTGGGTGATGCCGCTTCCAATAATAATTTTACCGTAAAAATTGGTAATACTGCACTGGCTGCACTTACAGATTTTGTTTCAACAGCATCCGGATTTACGACAGTATTCCCGGCGCAAACCTATACTCATGCAGTGGGAGTGAACACAATTAATTTCAGTACACCATTTGTGTGGGATGGATCATCCAATATTATTGTTGAAATACAGCATGACGGCGCTGATAATATCAATAATTCCCAAACATATTACACAGCCACAGCGGGCAATACGGTGGCGTATACGTTAACCAATGCCAGTAATTCGGCCAGCTTAAGTACCAACAGGCTGAATACAATTTTTGGCGGACAGGTAGCTGTAAATGGGCCCGGAAGCTACAGCTGGGTTTGGAACCCGGGTAATCTTTCCGGAAACGCTGTTTCAGTTTCTCCATCCGTAACAACAACTTATACTGCTACGGCTACCTTTAATGGTTGTTCCATTGATTCTGATCCGGTAACGGTTACGGTTAACCCATTACCTTCCGCACCTCCTACCAATGATCCTGTAACCCGGTGCGGCCCGGGTGTAGTGAACCTAACTGCTACGGGTAGTGGTGGAACGTTAAACTGGTATGACGTGCCAACCGCTGGTACTTCTTTACAAACTGGTGGGGCATATTCACCCAATGTAACAGGTACTACTTCATTCTGGGTTGCTGAAACCTCAGCAGCAGGATGTGAAGGGCCGAGGTCAGAAGTGCATGTTACAGTGACTACACCACCGGTATTATCTATTACTCCATCCGGTTCAACTACTTTCTGTGACGGAGGAAGTGTAGTGCTTGATAAAGCACCCGGCAGTGATGCTTCATATGTAAACTTTGCCTGGTCGGCCAATCCTTCTTCAGGAAGCGGTTTGAGCAGCAATAGCGGAAGTGCCGTAACTGTGATGCCGGTTTCGAGCGGTGTATATACCATCACCTTAACTGCAGATGACGGCGTAAGCGGACCAACAGGTTGTGCCAACACCGCATCAGTGGTAGTAACCATGAATCCGAATCCAATTATCAGCAATGCTACCGCAACACCATCAACGAATTGTGCTAATGGTATTACCGTACTTACTGCACAAAGTATCGACGGAGCGCCGGGATCAGCATCTGTTGGCAGCCAGACGACAACTGAGTTTGAAGGTGTTTACCGTTATGGATATGGTACGGGAGATTTCCGTCACCAACTCCTGTTCTCTGCAGCAGAATTAACCGCTGCAGGAATTATTCCGGGCAACATTACATCTATTGCCTTTAAAGTAACGAGTGCGGGTAGCGGCAGTTCAAATAATTATACAATCAAAATGGCCAATACGACTGCAACGGCACTTACATCAACTTTCCAGACAGCGTCATTTACTACCTGCTACATTGCTCCAACGTATACAGCGGTATCCGGTACAAACCTACATACCTTCTCTACACCATTTACCTGGGATGGAACTTCCAATGTGTTGGTGGATATATGTTATACCGTTTCAAGTATCGGAAGTACTTCTACGGTTGCGGCAACAACGCCGGCCTTTATTGGAAACATCAATCTTAAAGGAACTTCCGGTGCCTGTACTGCCTCAGGTGGTGCATTAACCGTAACCAACAGACCATTGGTAACTTTCGGAGGCACTGTTGGAACAGACATTACATCAAATTATAACTGGGTTTGGAATCCAGGAAACCTAAGTGGTTTTAGTGTATCGGTTACGCCCTCAAGTACAACAACCTATACTGCAACGGCAACCGATCCGGTTACAGGTTGTACCTCAACCTCCTCGCCGGTAACTGTAACTATTACGCCAGTTGCCAGTGCAGCATCTGCCACCCCATCTGCAAGTGTTTGTATAGGTACAACAGTTACGCTGGATGCCCAGCCAACGGGAGGTGCACCATTCACATTCTCATGGAACGATGGTTCAGGTGTTATCGGCACTACCAATCCACTGGATGTTACTCCAACAACTACTACCTCCTACACAGTAACGGTTACGGATGCCTGTGGTAATTCTACCAGCTCATCAGTAACTGTAACGGTTAATCCGCTGCCTACAGTAGGTGTAACGCCATTAAACGCCTCAATTTGTCAGCCTGGTGCAACAGCCGTTACATTAACTGCAACCGGGGCTACAACCTATGCCTGGGCACCATCCGGCGGATTGTCTGCAACGACAGGAAGTTCTGTTGATGCACTCCCAACGGAAAGTACCACCTATACGGTTACCGGTACAGACGATAACGGTTGTACCAATACGGCCACAGCATCCATTGTGGTTAATCCAAATGTAACGGGTGCTTCAGCAACAGCAACACCGGGAACCATATGCGCAGGCGAGACCATTAACCTCAGTGCGAATGCCAATCCTATACCGGGATACACTATGAATACAATCAGCGGTGTTTCTTTTGTAAATATCAGCAGTACCGGAACTTCGGTTGGTGTATTAGGTGATGATACGGAACACAATATTACCATTCCTTCTTTCACTTATAACGGTACAGCCTATACGACGGCAAGGGTTGGAACCAATGGTCTTGTTGTGTTGGGATCAACATCCGGCGATATATCTTTTTCTAACGGAACATTGCCAAGTACAGCTAATAGTGCAGGAAATGTATTCCTGGCACCTTGGTGGGACGATCTGGATGTTCAGACAGGAGCTAATATTTTTACTCAAACCGTGGGAAATCTCTTTATCATTCAGTTTGATAATATGGCTCATAATAGTTTCTCAACCGGATCTGTTACCTTCCAGGTTCAGTTGAATCTTACCAATGGTCAGATCAACTTTGTTTACCAGGATGTTATCTTCGGTGATGCAGGGGAAGATGCGGGTGTTTCAGCAACGGTTGGACTGCAATACAGCAGTTCAGAAGCGTTGCAATATTCATCAGGTTCAGCAAGTTTGAGTAATGGTCAGAGCATTACGTTCACACCAACGGCATTTGATTATTTATGGTCGGGACCTGACGGATTTAGTTCAACTTTACAAAATCCTTCAATCGTTGATGCAGGACCGGCGGCAGCAGGTGTGTACAGTGTTACCATTACCACAAATGCAGGCTGTTCCGCATCAGTAGTTACAACATCAGTTACGGTTAACGAGCGGCCAACAGGAGTCATCTCAGGAGGCGCAGCCTATTGTGAAGGTTCTGTTTTGCCAACAACGCTGAGTATAGCCGTTACCGGTAGTGGACCGTGGAGTGGTACATTATCTGATGGTACGGTGTTCAGCGGTTCTTCAAGCCCGATCACCGTAGAAGTAACACCAACTCCGGAACAAACAACAGTGTATACAATTGCAACGTTATCCGATGTATTGTGTAATGCCATTGCAGCAGATCTTACGGGAAGTGCAACAGTTACAGTGAATCCGCTGGCTGCGAATCCAACTGCAACCGTGACGCAGCCTACCTGTGCTGTTGGAACCGGAACGATTACCGTGACCGCTCCGATAGGCGATGGTACAACTTATAGCCTGGATAATGGACCGTTCCAAAGCAGTACTGTATTTGCTGGTGTTGCACCTGGTGATCATACCCTTTCAGTACAAACTGCTTCGGGATGTTTTTCACCTGCAACAACCGTAGTAACGGTTAATCCGCAACCGTTCACTCCAACAGCGCCTGTGATTACGGGAATAGTGAATGTATGTCCGTATATCGGAACAGCAGAACAAATAACCTATCATGCTACGTCTACAGGTAATGGAACGTCTGTATTTAACTGGGTGATACCAACAACGAATGTAACGTTGGTATCGGGTCAGGGAACACCCGATTTAACTGTGACGTTCCAGAATGGCTTTGCCAGCCAGGCCAACAAACAATTGCGTGTAACGGTAACGAATGAGTGCGGAACGAGTCCTCTTACGGTATATTATTTACTGGCGCAATTCCCGAATACGCCAAATCCGATTAGCGGACCAACAGATGTATGTCCGTTACTGGGAGGCCCAGCACAGGGAACTTATACAATAAACAAGGCGCCTGGAGCAGCTTCATATATCTGGACAGCACAATCGGGTACAACAACCATTACGCATTTGTACAGTGGAGCCAATGATACTGCAGTTACTATATTGTTTGCGCCGGGATTTACCACAAGTAATATTACCGTACAGGCGGTGAATGATTGTGGAGTAAGTGGATTAAGAAGTATAACTGTTGTTAGAACTACTCCTTCCGCACCGAGTTTGATTGCCGGACCAACTAATGTTTGTGCAAACATCGGTTCTACCGGAACACCTGCAACCTATTCGGTAACACAAACGCCGGGTATGACGTATAACTGGACTATACCTTCGGGATCAACAGGATTAACCGGACAGGGAACCAACACAATTATGTTTACTTATCCTGACGGCTTTAGTTCGGGTTCAATATCTGTAACGGCAACCAATGGTTGTGGAACCGGACCTTCAAGGAATCTGTCTGTTACAAAACTGAATCCTGCTACACCAAGTGTGATAGATGTTATCCAAACACACTTCTGTGGTGAAGAGGGCGGAAGGAAGTATACATATTCACTGGCATCGATGCCGGCAAATGCCACTAACATTGTGTGGACGATACCGGCAGGAGCAACATACGTTAATATTAGTCAGATTTCGATAGAAGTGACGTATGGTGATGGTGCAGTAAATGGTGTGGTAACGGCACAGGCTACCAGCAATTGTGGTGCTAGTTCAATCCGGTCGACGGAAGTAAAATTACCTGCTTGTCCGGTTCCTGGTTTTGCTGCAATAGATAACGGTATAGGAAGTAATGTTGCAGAGAAAGACAAACTGCTGCCATTGCCAACCGGATCTGCTTTGGAAGTAAAGATCTTCCCAAATCCATCGGTAAGTGATTTTACCGTGCAGGTGCTAACTTCATCCAGTGAAAAAATACAGGTGCGGATATTGGATATGCAGGGCAGGGTAGTCAAGCATTTCAGCACCAGGCCACATGAACTGGTAGTAGTTGGCAACGAATTGAAAGCCGGAGCTTACCTGGTAGAGGTAAGACAGGGTATTGAATTAAAAACAACGAAAGTGGTCAGGTTCTAGCCGTCAGCAATGGGCCTGAGTATAAAATAGCTTCTGGTAGTTTTTAGAACTCAGAGGTTGCCACAATTGGCAGCCTCTTTTTTTTATCCGTAAGTACTCTGCTCCATACCAATGCAATTGGCGGCCTTGCTTTGAATGAGCTTACCATAATTGTGCGGTAATTAAATCCTGGTTTCAAAGAGATTTTTCGTAATACCACCAGGAACTTCCAAAGTATATCGCTGACTGTTATTTACAACATGCCTTCAGTAAAAAACCTTGTCAGCATTAAACGATAAATATTGAGGTTACAAACTACTGTATATTTTATTCAAAACATTTATGCCATGATTTTTCTGATGGTGAATGATAAAATAAGAAGAGTAGAATATATATATTCAGAGACAGCGATAGGTTTTATTTTGCAAGTGCTGTTGAAGTATTTTCTCACTGGCGAAAGTGAGCAGCATTGGTTTTGAGGGTTGGCGTACTTGTGCGGTATTTGATCTGCTGAATGATCAATAGAGTTTTAGAACTATGTGGATGTAGTATGACGATAATTCGAATTCAAATCATTATTGGTACAAGTGGAGCTGTAAGCCAGTCACTAGTACGCTAAAACGTAAACCCAAAATGCATATTTGTGACAGAGTGGGGTTATATTCGCTGTTTTTTTATAAAGCTTTTATTATAGGATGTGTTACAGAAGAAACAGACACCTGGTTAATAGCTAAGAAAGAATAGGAACTAATTAATGAAAGAGCGGATTAAAAAAACTTTGAGGGTATCGAAGTATATCGTTTATAAAGAGACGTTAATTGATGTAAGAGAACATGTATGGTCATTCACGGGGTCGTTTATCGGGATTGGATTGATAGCCTGGATACAAAGTCATTCTATAGCACAGGTCGACAATATCTTCCTGATTGGTTCATTTGGTGCATCTAGTGTGTTGGTGTATGGAGCTATTCAGAGCCCGTTGGCGCAGCCACGAAATTTAATTGGCGGGCATTTAATTTCAGCGATCATAGGTGTAAGTTGTTACAAGTTGTTGCCGGACATTATATGGATAACGGCTCCTGCTGCGGTGTCGCTTGCCATTGTGGGTATGCAAATAACGAAAACATTGCATCCTCCCGGTGGCGCCACTGCGTTGATTGCCGTAATAGGATCAGAAAAAATAAAGCGGTTAGGATACCTGTATGTTTTATCGCCCGTGTTAGCAGGTGCCGTTGTGTTGTTGATTATTGCTTTGTTGTTTAATAACATGACGCCGAATAGATCTTATCCAACCAATGAAAAATTTACGAGGTTTTTTAAAAGGAGATTTTTGAAAGGGAGAAGGATGAGAATAAAGAAGTAGGGGTAGAGGTAAGTTTTTTAAAGTAAAAGATATCTTCGTTTGGAAGATTAAATCTCTGCACTTATACAGCCTCAGCGAAAAAGATATGGGAGATACTGAATAAAAAATAATTCCAATGAATCGCTTATTCTAAGAGGTGTGAAATCTGTTATGCTCCCGGATGCAGAAGAAGTTATTTTGTTTACATGTACATATCAATATTGAGGTTTAAAAAATAGAAGCTTGTGTTTTAATTTCGGGTGAAAACACCCTTTTTTGTACTGGTACCCTCCTTTTAAATTTTTCTGAAATAGTGTATTCTCCCAATAGAAATTAATTCTGTATTAAACAGGATAATCATTTTTTAATTTTCGAATCGAATATGGACATTAAAGTTTATTTATCTTTGTTTTTCTATTAATGTGTAAGGACAATTAGATGATACGTAACACAATCCTTAGACAATATATTTACCAAAACCAACTTGTACTTGATGAGAACCTTTCTATCGTTATCATTTTTCCTTATTGTATTTATTAGTTCGAATGCGCAAACAATTACACCTGCTGGGCCAATTGGAATTTGCCCAGGAAGTAGTGTTGTATTAAGTGTTACAGGAGGCTCTCCAACATCGTATCAATGGAAATTGAACGGAGGAAATGTTGGAACAGATCCTACTTATACTGCAACATTGCCCGGGAATTACACAGTTGTAATCAACGGGGGAGGGCCAGGAAATACTTTAGGGCCGGTACAAGTTAATTTGAATCCTGTGCCTACTGCAAATTTTACTTTTTCACCCACAGGGCAATGTAGTAATGTTCCAATTTCATTCAACAATACTTCATCTGGTGCAAATTCATATTCCTGGAACTTTGGGGATCCTAATTCAGGATCAAATAACACGTCAACTGCATTTGGTCCTTCTCATCAATTTGTAGGCAGTAATGGAAATAATAGTCAAAATTTTCAGGTAACTCTAATTGTAACAAATAGTTTCGGATGTAAAGACACGGTGATCCGGACGGTTACAAATCAACAGCTTCCAAACGGTGTTCTAAGCGATCCTCTAAATAATTTCAATTTTTGCGGTAGTACGGGAAATGTAACATTAACCGTTTACGATGCATCGGCTCCTGCTATAAATTCTAATTATCATATCAACTGGGGGGACGCAACACCTTCATATAATTCTACAACTGCTCCTGTCGGAATTACACACAATTATGGTACGGGGATTTTCGATATTACTTATTCTGTAACAGGAACGAATGGATGTATTGACGTTAGTCACTACAATGTTTATAATATCACTAATCCTCAAATTGGTGCTGGTATTCCCGCCAATACCCAAGGGTGTGGACCAATCAATGTGTGTTTTCCTATAAATAATTTTTCAACCAATGATCCTTCAACAATTTATAAGGTTGATTTTGGTGATGGAAGTCCATTGGTTACATACAGCCATCCACCACCAAGTACTGTTTGTCATACTTATACAACAACTTCCTGCGGCGCACCTAATAATGCATTTGTGTTTAAAATCCAGGCAAAAAATGTATGCGATTCAAGCGAGGGACAATTTTCACCAATACGTGTTTACACAAAGCCAGAAGCTGAATTTGATATCAATCCAAATCCCGGTTGTATTAATTCTCCTGTAACTTTTTTAAATACTACCATAGAAGGTTCAAACAATAGCTGTAGTCATAGTACACTTTATACCTGGGATTTTGGCGATGGCACTCCTGTTGTAACTGCTTTGGATAATTCCAGCCAGACACATACTTTTACAGCAGCAGGAACATTTACTGTTACTTTAACTGCACAAAATGGTTGCGGTCCAAGTTCTGCCTCACATGTAATTTGCATATCTGCATTACCTGTTCCGTCATTTACAATAAATACTACTGAAGGATGTTCTCCACTTTTAGTCAATACAACAAATACATCAGTTACGACAAATACTTGTAGTGGTGGACTTACATACCTTTGGCAAGTATCATATTCATCCGGATTTTGTGGAAATACTTCTGACTGGAGTTTTACAGGAGGAACAAATGCAAATTCTCAAAATCCATCTTTTAGTTTTGTTGGCACTGGTACTTATACCATTTCACTTTCAATAATCACACCTTGCGGGACTTTTACAGCAAATCAAAGTGTAGTTGTGAAAAAGAAGCCAATGGTCAATATTAACCCCATAAATGATGCTTGTATTCCTTCTTCTGTTAACCCTACAGCAACCATTACTAATTGTGGTAATCAAACGCCTGGTATTTCATGGTCGTTTCCCGGAGGTTTACCGAATTCGTCAACTGCTGCAAATCCAGGAACAATTGTATATAATACATCAGGTAATTACACTGTAACCTTAGCTGTAAGCAATGAATGCGGCACCACTAACGCAACAACACCCGTTGTGGTTCATCCAACTCCGGTACCAACAGTTCCGGTTGATATAGTGAGATGCGCAGGCACAAGCATCGGCCCACTGAGTTTTTCAAGCTCTATTGCAGGTGCAACTTTTTCATGGACGAACAGCAATCCTGGTATTGGCCTTGCTGCCAGTGGAAGCTCAAATACAATTCCTGTTTTCACTACCCAAAATTCATCAGGTGTACCGATTACGGCTACAATAACGGTAACGACTAGCCTGAATGGCTGTTCCGGAACCGCTTCGTTTAATATAACGGTAAATCCCCTGCCTTCTTTGCCGGTTGTAGTAAGTCCGGTAAACTACTGCCAGAATGCGACAGCTACGGCGCTTTCTGCTACTGCGAGTGCTGGCAATTCTCTTTTATGGTATACAAGTGCTGCCGGCGGTACGGGAAGTTCAACTGCGCCAATCCCGGTTACAACGGCTACCGGAAATTTTTCTTATTACGTAAGCCAGGTAAATTCATCAACATCCTGTGAAGGCCCAAGGGAAATGATTGTTGTGAATGTAAACCCCAGCCCAAATATTTCGGGAATAAGCCATGTCAATCCAACTACATGTGGAACAAATTCCGGATCTATTACTTTAACCGGTTTATCCGCTTCTATTGCATATACGGTCAACTACACATTTAATGGTAGTCCACAAACAATTAATCTTACTGCAAATGCATCAGGTAGTATTGTTATACCAAATCTCGCGGCAGGCTTGTATGATAATATTCATGTAACCTCTCTTGGCTGCTCATCTAATGACCAGGGGCCGGTAACTTTATCGGATCCTTCCACACCCGCTACGCCTACTACATCGGGTAATAGCCCGATATGTGCAGGAGCTACGTTAAATCTTTCCGCATCTACTACGTCTCCGGGAACTGTAACCTATCAATGGACCGGACCTAATGGATTTGCCAGTGTTGGCCAGAATGCATCGGTTAGCAATGCAACTGTTGCAGCCGGTGGAACTTATTTTGTAACGGCAACGATTAGTGGCTGTACATCATTACCGGCATCGGTTGCTGTTACGGTAAATCCAACACCTGCTCTGCCTGTGCTCGGAAGTAATAGCCCGATATGTACTGGTGATAACTTAAACCTTACTTCCAATACAGGTTTTCCCGGTGCGTTAACATATTCGTGGACAGGCCCTAATAGCTTCAGTAGTAACCAGGCGAATCCTTCTATTCCAAATGTAACTGTTGCCGCCAGCGGAACTTATTCTTTAACTATTACCGCTACAACTGGATCCTGTGCGTCGCCTCAGGCAACAGTAGCGGTTACTGTGAATCCAACACCACATATCAATAATGCTACTGCAACCAATCCATCTACCTGTTCCTCTTCAACAGGCTACATAACTTTAACCGGACTAACGCCATCTCAGAATTTTACCATACACTATACATATAACGTTAGCCCACAAACGCAATTAGCTACCGCAGATGGTTCTGGTAATCTCGTTTTGTCAAACCTCGCTGCCGGAACTTATGACAATATCTACGTTGAATTAAACGGTTGTTCTTCCAACCAGTTTGGGCCTTATGTATTGCAGGATCCTACGCCGCCACCTACTCCGGTGGTTAGTAACGGCGGACCTGTATGTAGTGGCGGATCTGTAACCCTGTCTTCCTCGGCAGCACCTGTAGGTGCTACGTACAACTGGAGCGGACCGGGAAGTTATAGCAGTGGACAGCAAAATCCTGTATTAACACCTGTAGCATTGAGCAATGCCGGAGTATATTCACTCTATGTAGTTGTAAATGGTTGTAGTTCTGCAACAGCCACCACAACCCTGGTTGTAAATGAAACACCTGCAATGCCGGTTGCTTCTAACGATGGACCGGTTTGTACCGGTAATACATTAAACTTGTCGGCATCAACAACATTTACGGGCGCAGTTACTTTCACCTGGACAGGGCCAAATGTATTCAGCAGTAGCCAGCAAAATCCTTCAATCAATAATGTAACTGTGCAGGCGGCAGGTACATATTCGGTAACTGCAATCGCTCAAACAGGTAATTGTGTTTCGCAAACTGCTACCACCGTTGTAGTTGTAAATACAACTCCACAAATAATAAATGCAACATCAGTCAATCCATCCAGTTGTTCATCAGCAACTGGTTCAATAACTTTAAATGGACTGTCATCAGGAAACACTTATTCTGTAGCTTATCTCCAGGATGGAAATCCTCAGTCTGCAACCATTACAGCTAATGGTACGGGGCAGGTAATTATTTCAAATCTGGTAGCAGGTGTGTATGATAACATACAAGTGTCTATAGCTGGATGCCCTTCGAACATTGTCGGACCTTATACGCTGAGCGATCCAAATCCACCAGCTCCGCCCCTGGCAGGGAGTAACAGCGCCATTTGTCTTGGGGCAACGCTTACGCTTTCAGCAAGCAGTAGTGCAACCGGTACAATAACGTATTCCTGGACTGGTCCGAACAGCTTTAGCAGTAACCTTCAAAACCCCTCTATCAGTAATACCATTACTTCTAACGCAGGAATGTACTATGTTCATATAACAGTAAATAACTGTACTTCACTGAATGATTCGGTATTGGTGGTAATAAATCCGTTGGGAAATTTACCTGTTGCGCCAAGCCCCGTAAGTTATTGCATCAATGAAACAGCAACGGCACTTACTGCCAGCAATGATCCAAATAACACCCTGAATTGGTATGCAACTTCTGCAGGAGGAACGGCCTTGGCTACAGCGCCTGTACCTGTTACGACCGTTGCCGGTTCTGTATTTTATTATGTAAGCCAGACAACAGCTTTAGGATGTGAAGGGCCAAGAACAGCGATAGAAGTTATAACGCATCCTGATGCTAAAGCTTTTTTTGATCCAACAGATACAATTGGTTGTCCCCAGTTCCAGTTAACACCTGCTATCATTAATCTCCAACTATTCCCGGCAAATAACAGTGATTATGAATGGTACGCCAATGGTGTGCTGATAGGGACCGGCCCCGTTTTTCCTGGCTATACTATCATTAATGAAAACGATGTAGTAACTATCAAATTAAAAGCAATATCATTGTTTGGTTGCAGGAATGACAGCATCAGCAGGAATTTTTATACTTACAATCTTCCACATCCTTCCTTTACGATGAGTGATAGTGTAGGTTGTGGACCATTAAGCGTGACCTTCACTAATACTACACCGAATATCGGGTTGTTTAATTATGCGTGGGATTTTGGTAACAGCACTACATCTACATTGGCACAACCTGGCACAATAGTATTTCAATCTAATCCTACTTATAATGATACAGTGTATGTAATAAAACTGAAAGTACTGTCAATATGCGATACACTAATTTTCAGTGATTCAGTTAGGGTAAAATCTAAGCCAAGGGCACTTTATACGCCGTCTTCAACTAATGGCTGTTCGCCTATGAGTGTATTATTTACCAATACATCGGGTGGAAACAACAATACTTACACCTGGAATTTTGATGATGGAACAATTGTTACTACTAACTCAAGCGATACTTTTACTCATGTATTTCATACCGGAGTAGTAGATACATTTCATGTACAATTACTGGCTGTGAATGAATGTGGAGCCGATTCAATTATGTATAATATTATTGCTGCTCCCAATAATATTCATCTGAATTACTCATTTAATGGTACGGATGCAGCGGGTTGTGCGCCTCACACAGTGGCATTCATTAATAACACAACAGGTGGAAGTTTATTTAACTGGAATTTTGGTGATGGAAACAGCCAAACAACTACCGACAATATAGATACTGTGTATCACACTTTTACTGATCCGGGTGTGTATTCTGTTTCGGTACATGCATTTAACAACTGTACAGACACGATTGCTATAAAGTACATCACTGTTTATCCTACACCGGTCGCATCATTTATTGCCAGCCAGTTAAACAGTTGTATAGGGCAGACAATTCAATTTACAAATCAATCTGATAGCTCCAATGCGTGGGAGTGGCATTTTGGGGACGGCGCTCTGTCATCATTGGAAAATCCTGCTCATACCTATACAAACCCGGGGTTGTTTACAGTTACGCTCATCAGCTATCATAATAATCCCGATGGCTCATCCTGTATAGATAGCACACATGCCAGCATACAGGTTTCGTCGACATTGCCGGGTAATATCAGTTTATCTGCAAACACAGGCAATTGTGTTCCTTTTACCATCACTTTTGTAAATCATGATATACCATCTGTAAGTTCAACTTGGGATTTTGGAGATGGTAATGGGGCTACAGGAGACAGTGTATTGCATACTTATACCACTCCCGGAACTTATACCGTCACTTCCACTGTTACAGCACCCGGAGGTTGTGTGTACAACAATATGCAGGTTGTAACCATTACAGGGCCCAGCGGCTCATTATTGTATACCGGGGGTTTTGTTTGTTATCCTGACCCTGTAAGGTTTGAAGCGGTTGCAACAGGAACAAACAACCTGGTTTGGAATTTCGGTGACGGGAACACGCTTTCAACTAACCAGTTGGTTGTTTATCATACGTACAATAATCCTGGAACATATATACCATCTGTAACACTGCAAAGTACAGGTTGTGATTTTACCAGTAACGGACCAGATACCATTAAAGTAGATAAAACCGATGCCGGATTTAATATTACGGAACAACAATATTGCGGATACAGCAATATACTATTTACAGACACTTCCCATGTGTTCTTTGGTGAAGCATCAGTAGAATGGGATTTTGGTGACGGCAATAACGGAACAGGCAATATTGTTAACCATCAATACACAGTTTCCGGACCGTATACTATTATGATGATAGTAACTGGTATTAGCGGCTGTAAGGACACGGTGTATAAACAATTGAACTTACACATCAATAACATTCCTGTGTCTTCAATTACAGGACCGGCAACAGGATGTGTTCATGATATAGTGAATTTTCAAAGCAACATACAATCTACAGATCCTTTGAATATTACACACTGGACATTGTCGAACGGAGCAACAGGTGATAATAGTATTTTCTCTTATCAATTTGAAACAGCGGGAAATTATTCCCTGCAGTTAATAACGGGAACGGTTAACGGATGTAGAGATACAACATATCATTCAATTGTTATTAATCCGGTACCGGTTGTTCATTCCAGTGGTGATTTGACGCTTTGCCTTGGCGGTTCTGCACAATTAACAGCTACTGGCCCATCCCCATTACAATGGACGCCTGTGCAGGGGTTGAGTTGTACTAACTGTCCGAACCCGATTGCTACACCTTCTATTACTACACCATACATCGTATCCGGAACAAATAGTTTCGGCTGCTCAGGCTATGATACCACTGTAATTACAGTAATTCAGCCTTTGCATCTTTCTGTTTCGCCAGACGATAGTATCTGTATTGGTCAATCAGCTAATTTACTGGTTAGCGGCGGAACAAGTTACCAGTGGTCGCCACCTACCGGTTTGAACAATACCAGCATACCGAATCCTGTTGCCAGTCCAACAACTACTATCCGGTACAGAGTGGTCGGTTATGACGGATATAATTGTTTTACTGATACTGCTTACGTATTGGTTGCTGTAGGACAATACCCAAGTATAGACCTTGGTCCCGATCTTACGCTGGCAACCGGAACCATGCATCCATTGACATCTGTTATTACCAATGGCCCGATAACACAATGGTTGTGGGAACCGGCAACAGATCTGAGTTGCAGCGATTGTAATATTCCCATTGCAGAAGTGAAGCATGATATTACCTATAAAGTAACCGGTACAACTGCATATGGCTGTTCAGCAACAGATGATATTCGTATCAAAGTATTTTGCCTGGATGCACAGGTATTTATTCCAAATGCGTTTACTCCTAACAGTGATGGTAAGAATGATGTGCTAATGGTAAGAGGGAAGGGGATAGTATCCGTTCAGTATTTCAGGATATTCAACAGATGGGGTGAGGTTGTTTTTGAAAGGAACAACTTTCCGCCAAACAATCCGACGTATGGATGGGATGGAAAAATAAAAGGAAAATTCAGTCCTCCAGGCGTGTTTGTATACACTGCCGGTGTTATCTGTGAGAATGGAACTCCGTATGAATATAAAGGGAACGTAACGATTATCAAGTAAAAAGTTATTTATGAAAAGGTTTAGCACTATACTATTTGTCCTGACAATAATCGGCCTACGATCAATTGGGCAGGATCTTAATTTTTCTCAGTTTTATGAAGTGCCTTTGTTAAGAAACCCGGCGTTGTCATTTTCTTATAAGGGAGATATAAGGGTAACCGGAGCATATCGTAATCAGTGGTCGAGTGTAACAGTGCCGTATGTATCTGAAGCATTGGGGTTTGAAACCAAGTTAGCCTGGCCCAGGAATACCGATAATTTTGTTTCTTTCGGTTTGCAGTTAACTAATGACCAGGCTGGCGATTCCAGGTTTGGGAAATTCCAGGTATTACCTGTATTTGCTTATCACAAATCGATGAGCGATGAAAAAGATGCGTATTTATCCATTGGTGTTATGCCCGGCGCAGGGTTTCAACATTTTAATGTGTCGAAATTAAAATTTGATGATCAGTATGTAAACGGACAATATGATCCTTCAAATCCCACACAGGATGTATTTTCCAATACCGATAAAAATTACTTCGATCTTTCTGCAGGAGTGGTGTATAGCAGTTCATTTGCTAATGATATTAAATACTATGCCGGTCTGTCTGCCTTTCATGTAAACCAACCGAAAGCTAATATCAAGGAAATTTTTTCAGCAGGAGATGAAGGGAAATTGAATGTGAAATGGATGCTTAGTGCAGGACTGGCAGCACCTACAAGTGATGCAGATAAGTTCATCATCTATGCCGATTTTTTCAAACAGGGTGGTAATAACCAGGCACAGGGAGGATTTATGTTTAAACATGATCTTGTTGAAAATGCCGATGAGGAAACTACAAGTATTTCTATTGGATCTTTTTTGCGGTGGAATGATGCCATTATACCCGTTATAAAGTTGGATATTTTTAAGTTTGCCATCGGGTTTACGTATGATGTGAATACATCGAAGTTAAAAACGGCATCGCAATCAATGGGAGGTTTTGAAGCTTCCATGTCTTATCACAGTTACCTGAATATCCACAATACCTCACGGAACAGTTACAGATGCCCAGTTCATTTTTAGTAATCTGTTGAAATGTTGCAAAAAAGTTCAGGGAAGTAATGTGAGAAAATATAATAAAAGCTCTTTTGTTATTTTGCATCCTTTATTTTTTTATTGAAAGGCAGGATAAAGTTTATATATGCAAGGGACCTTATTCCCATGCATATCATAATACGAAATATTGTAGGGGATTGTATGCATGTTCAACTGACATTTATCTAATTGGCCTGGATTCTGCGAAAGTTATACTGAAGCGAAAAGCGTGTGGATATTGTTATAAATAACCTTTTCCATTACTTTGGTTTTGAATTATATGAAATGAAAAAAAGTAATCCTGATTATATTCCATTCAGTTACTAAAAATAATTGAATGATTTGGTAACCGAATTGTTCACCTGCATATTAATATATTCTGATCCACAATAACCGGTATACAAGCAAAAAAGCCACTTAAAACATGCATTTTAAGTGGCTTTTACTTTCTGTAGAAAGCTATTTGCGGACCGGACGGGACTCGAACCCGCGACCTCCGCCGTGACAGGGCGGCATTCTAACCAACTGAACTACCGATCCTTTGAAGTCCCAGGACTTTAAATTGGATTTCTCAATTCTCAATCAGTTTTTAGGGACGGCGAAGATAGGGTGTTTATTTTTTTTGAACAAAACTTTTAAAAAAAAGATACAACCACTACTTTTACAAACTAACTTACAGTTACTATCAATTTAATCGTAATATAAACCACATGCCCCAGCTAGCAAACAGGCAATTCCTCGATTTCGAAAAACCTATCAAAGAATTATACGACCAGGTAGAACAACTGAAATCAACCCAGGAAAAATCCAAAACAGATATGTCGGGAGCCATCTCCGCCCTCGAACAAAGAATAGTTGAAACAAAAAAACATATCACCGACACGCTTACTCCGTGGCACAGAGTGCAGCTCAGCCGCCATCCCGACCGGCCCTATACGCTGAAGTATATAGAAAAAATGTGTACCAATTTTATTGAACTTCACGGCGACCGAAATGTGAGAGATGATAAGGCAATGGTTGGAGGATTTGCCCAACTTGGTGATCAAACGGTAATGATGATCGGCCAGCAGAAAGGCAACAATACCAAAACCCGCCAATTGCGTAATTTCGGAATGGCCAACCCTGAAGGCTACCGCAAAGCTCTCCGCCTGATGAAACTGGCGGAAAAATTCAACAAACCTATCATCACATTAATAGATACACCCGGCGCTTATCCAGGACTTGAAGCGGAAGAACGCGGCCAGGGGGAAGCCATCGCCAGGAATATATATGAAATGATCAGCCTGAAAGTTCCCGTGATCTGCGTTATTATCGGCGAGGGGGCCAGCGGTGGTGCACTCGGAATTGGTGTGGGCGACAAAGTAGTGATGATGGAAAACACCTGGTACACCGTAATCTCTCCGGAAAGTTGCAGCAGTATTTTGTGGAGGAGCTGGGATAAAAAGGAAACGGCTGCAGAACAACTGCGTCTAACCGGTAAGGATATGCTCGGCTTCGGACTGGTAGATGATGTAATACCAGAACCTTTGGGTGGTGCTCATTGGGACTATGATGAAGCCGCTGCCATTCTTAAAAATTATCTTATTCCCACCATAAAAAATTTGCAGGCAATTCCGGCACAGGAAAGAATTAACCAACGCATACAAAAATTCGGCGGGATGGGATTCTGGGAAGAAATTTAATAAATAGTACGATCGCTTAAGAACACGGCATAGAAGCCGGAAAAAATATTGCTGATGCTTAAAATTGCTGTATTCGGTACAGGTCATCTTGGAAAATTCCATCTCAATAACTGGCTCGAAATTCCCGGCGTAGAACTGGTAGGCTTTTTTGATCCCGATGATCATAACGCTAAAGCCGTTGAAGATAAATATCACATTAAACGATTTACTGATGCACAGGAATTGATAGATGCCTGTGATGCGGTTGATATCGTGGCACCTACCATTCACCATTTTACTTTATGTGACGCCGCACTGCGCAAAGGCAAACACGTTTTTGTTGAAAAGCCATTGGCCAATACGATGGATGAAGCAAGAACGCTGCTAAAACTGGCAAAAGAATCCAATGTAAAATTCCAGGTTGGGCATGTAGAAAGATTTAATCCTGCATTTCTTGCCACGAAAGATTACCACCTGCAGCCGATGTTTATTGAAGTACATCGCCTGGCTCAATTCAATCCACGGGGAACAGATGTGAGTGTGATCCTGGACCTCATGATTCATGACATTGATATTATTCTAAGCCTGGTGAAAAGCAATGTAAGTCATATTTCTGCCAATGGTGTTGCCGTGATGAGCGACACCCCGGACATTGCCAACGTAAGGGTTGAATTTGATAATGGCTGTGTAGCCAATCTCACCAGTAGCCGCATTTCCATGAAAAAAATGCGGAAGATCAGGCTGTTTCAGAAAGACGCCTACATCGGTATAGATTTCCTGGATAAGAAAACAGAGATTATACGCCTGAATACGCCTGGCGATAAAAATGTTTTCACCTTTGATATCGATACCAATAACGGTAAAAAAACGATTGCCATTGCCAGCCCGGCTATACCTGAAGTAAATGCCATTAAAATGGAACTCGAAGCATTTAAAGATGCAATTGAAAACAATACCGAAACAGTGGTTACGGTGCTGGATGGATTCCGGGCAATGGAAGTAGCTCACCTGATACTGGATAAGATCAGTGCTATGCAACATTAATTGGTTATACGGTTTTTCGATCAGGCATCTCAGTTATGTCCATCGCCATGAACCATCTTACTTAACGGTTTAATTTCTCATTGATTGGTGAAGCAGCCCCGCATACATATCAGATGGTACATTTTTTCCGATATCATCGTATGCATATGCACCTGGCTCATCTTTTACTGGCTTCGCACAAAAATTTATCATTACAGGTTTAGTGTTCCATCCGGATTTTATATCGGGCTGTTCTTGTATACCGCTGGCTGGATCACGCTTCATTTTCTTTCAGGAACCTATAATTCACTATATCAGAAATCGAGACTGGCGGAATTACTCAAAACAATGGTAATTAGTTTTATCGGCTGCATATTTTTACTATTTTTTTTCATTCTTAAAAATCCGCACGAAAACAACTACGATTATTATGCAGAATTTTATGCATTACTCGTTCCTTTCTTTTTACTTACGGCAACCATACGAATGATTTTTCTGCAGGTGATCAAACAGCAATTAAAAAATAAGCATGTATATTTTAATGCATTGTTGGTGGGCTCGGGAAAAAAAGCCTCAGAATTCTACAGCAACTTCATTGGTGCTAAAGACGATGGAGGTTACCGCATCACGGGTTTTGTTTGTACAGGCAATACTGCTGCAATTGAACCGCCTCTGCCGCTTAAACGGTTTGAAGGATTAGCTGTTATTCCAAAAATTATTGAACAGGAGCAAATTGAAGAGATTATCATTACCGTAGAAAAAAATGAAAGAGACCTGATCACAAAAATATTACAGTTGCTGAGTGATAAACAGGTGAATATTAAAATTACACCTGATACAGTTGACATTATCAGCGGAGCGCTTCAAACAAATAATGTAATGGGTGTGCCGCTGATTGATATTCATTCAGGCTTACTTCCATCCTGGCAACAAAATATAAAGAGGGCTATCGACCTGGTTGTTTCTATTGTAGCATTTATAATTGTTTCACCTTTGTTTTTTTACACTTTGCTTAGGGTTCGGTTATCGTCGAAAGGCCCGGTATTTTTTGCACAGGAACGCATTGGCTACAAAGGGCGGCCGTTTATAATGTATAAATTCCGGTCGATGATAACGGATGCGGAAGCAAATGGACCGCAGTTGAGCAGTGATAACGATATGCGTATCACATCATGGGGAAAGAAAATGCGTAAATGGCGACTGGATGAATTGCCGCAATTCTGGAATATTATCAAGGGAGAAATGAGCCTGGTTGGCCCCCGGCCGGAAAGAAAATTTTATATAGACCAGATTGTTGCACGGCATCCGGAATTTAACTACCTGTTTAAAGTGAAACCAGGCATAACAAGCTGGGGAATGGTAAACTTCGGCTATGCCTCATCGGTAGAAGAGATGATAGAACGTATGCCGTATGATTTATTGTATGTTGAAAACGTATCACTGGCACTCGATTTTAAGATCATGTTTTACACACTGCAGATTATTTTTGCGGGGAAGGGGAAGTGAGGGGATGGTAGCGAAAGTTTTCCGAAGGATGACTCGTGCCAGCGATCTGCAACTCATTGGGGAAATGTACCATTTGCATACTCGTTACATTACTGGCAGCCTTCTTGTTTAATTCCAGGTGTAATCAAAAGCTCCTCGTTATAAAAAAGGTACAATCTTCAATCATAATCGTTACCATCTACCTGATCATTTTTAAGCTTTTTCCGTTTTTCGAAGCATCCAACGAACTGATGATCACCTTGTTTTTTCTCTCGCCATTTTTGGTTATTGTAATGGTATATATTATTCTGAAATACGGAACCGCATCTGCTTCCACTTTTGATAAACGTTTCTAGGATGATTAGTCTTAGCAACAGGTATGATTTTTTTTATTCAGAAACACAAATATATAAGTGCTAACTGATCAAAATCATCTTTATAATTGGTTAATTGTAACATTTGTCACGCTTCATCATCTTAAGTAAGTTCATCTTTGTGCTTATTTAAAAAGCATAATGTCAATTATTGGTTATTTGCTGGTTGCATTAGTGGGTATTTCATTAGGACTGATTGGTGGCGGTGGTTCCATACTTACAGTGCCCATTCTCGTGTATGTGATGGGGTTAAGTCCTATTATAGCAACATCGTATTCCTTATTTATTGTGGGATCAACTTCCCTGGTCGGGGCTATTAATAACTATCGCAAAGGACAGGTGCAGATCAAAACTGCATTGTTGTTTGGTGTTTCATCTATATCAACTGTATTCTTTACCCGCAAAGTAATTGTGCATGCAATACCAAAAACTATTTTTCAAATTGGTGACTTCGTACTAACGGAACCGGTATTTACGATGCTGCTGTTTGCCCTACTTATGCTCGCAGCTTCTTTTGCCATGATCAGGAACAGTAATAAAACAGCCGATGTAGTTAACAATGCTGTACGAAAAAGAAATGTACCTAAGTTGTTGATGTATGGTGTGGCTATCGGTCTCGCTACCGGGCTACTCGGAGCCGGTGGCGGTTTTCTGCTCATTCCTACACTGGTGTTGCTTGTAGGGCTTTCCATGAAAGAAGCTGTTGGTACGTCATTACTCATTATTGCATTGAATTCGTTGATTGGATTTACCGGAGATATAGGCCAAATTAAAATTGATTGGTTATTTCTCTTCAAAACAACATCCATCGCAATAACAGGAATCTTCATTGGTGGAAGCTTAAGTAAAAGATTCAACGGAGAAAAACTCAAAAAGGCATTTGGCTGGTTTGTGTTGGTAATGGGAATTTATATCGTAATTAAAGAAATATTTTTTAGTAATCATTAAACAAATAATTATGGAAAATCTAACAATGAACTTGATGCCAAGGATTGGCGACACAGCACCTGATTTTGAAGCAGTAACCACTATTGGTAATCTCAAATTTTCAGATTATAACAAGGGAAGTTGGGTAATATTTTTTTCTCATCCGGCAGATTTTACGCCCGTATGTACAACAGAAATGAGTGGCTTTGCGCTGGAGAAAGAATTTTTTGCGAATAACAACACAAAGCTCATGGGGTTGAGTATCGATAGTATTCACTCACATATTGCCTGGGTAAATGCCGTGCAGGAAAAAACAGGCGTACTGTTTGAATTTCCCATAGTAGCTGATATCAGCATGCAGGTATCAAAATTATATGGCATGTTGCAACCCGGAGAAAGTGAAACAGCCGCAGTAAGAGCTGTGTTCATCATCGACCCTGAAGGAAAAGTCAGATTGATCATGTACTATCCATTGAATGTTGGTAGAAATATGGAAGAGATAAAGAGAGCTTTGCTGGCTTTACAAACATCAGATGCAAATAAATGTGCAATGCCTTTAAATTGGAAATCCGGCGACAAAGTAATTGTGCCTGCACCGAAAACTATTGAGGGATTAGCAGAAAGAAAGAAAAGTGATTTGGAAATGGTTGACTGGTACCTGGCAAAACGTTCACTTTGATAGGCAACTTATGAAGTTTTTGCGAATGTGATTAATGTTACCATCTTAAGCGTGTACATTCATCATCTTTATGTTACTAAAGATTAAAAATATGACAGTAGAACAAATTTATACCGGATGTTTGGCACAGGGTGCTTATTATATTGTTTCCAATGGAGAAGCAGCGATAATAGATCCCCTTCGGGAAACTGAACCCTACTTGAAAAAGCTACAGAAAGACGGAGTTGTATTAAAGTATGTTTTTGAAACACATTTTCATGCTGATTTTGTAAGTGGCCATGTTGACCTGGGTAAAAAAACAGGTGCAAGTATTGTATATGGCCCAAATGCCAACCCCGAATTTGATGCCATCGTTGCAAAAGACAATGATGAATTTACAATCGGTAATGTTGTTATTAAAGTGCTGCATACACCGGGGCATACGATGGAAAGTACAACCTATCTTTTAAAAGATGAAAACGGGAAAGACTATTGCATATTCAGTGGCGATACTTTGTTCCTCGGCGATGTAGGCCGCCCGGATCTTGCACAGAAAGCAGCGCACATGACGCAGGAAGAACTTGCCGGTTTGTTATACGACAGCCTCGTTAATAAAATTATGCCTTTACCGGATGATGTAATTGTTTATCCGGCCCACGGTGCAGGTAGTGCCTGTGGTAAAAATATGATGAAGGAAACAGTGGATACATTAGGCAACCAGAAGCGAATAAATTATGCTTTAAACCAACCGGATAAAGCGTCATTTATTAAGGCGGTAACAGATGGTTTGCTGCCGCCTCCTGCCTATTTCGGATTGAATGTGGCAATGAACAAAAAAGGATATGAGAGTTTTGATTCTGTGTTGAGTCATGGTATGAAAGCACTCAGCCCGGATGAATTTGAGGCATTGGCGGAAAGCACAGGTGCGTTGATCATTGATGCAAGAGCGGCTGCTGATTTTTATCGTGGATTTATTCCCCAATCCATCAACTTCGGTTTAAACGGCGATTTCGCTCCGTGGGTAGGATCGTTAATTGTAAACGTACAACAGGCAATATTGCTGGTTACAGATGAAGGAAAAGAAGAAGAAGCAGTTACAAGATTGAGCAGGGTTGGTTTTGATCGTGTACTCGGACATTTAAAAGGTGGTTTCGCCGCATGGCTCGATTCGGGAAAAGAAGCGGATGTAGTTGATCGGATTTCTGCAGAACAATTTGCAAAAGAAGTGGATATTGAAAAAGATACAATACTTGATATCCGGAAAGAATCGGAATACATTGCCGAACATGTTGAAAATGCATATAACCGGCCACTGGCTGCCATCAATGAATGGATTAAAGATATTAATCCCGATGAACACTTTTATATGCATTGCGGAAGCGGATATCGCAGTATGATTGCCGCTTCTATTTTGCAGGCGAGAGGATACAGGAACTTTACCGAAATAGGAGGTGGCTTTAAAGCGATCATTACTACAGGTATTTCCAAAACTGATTATGTATGCCAGAGTAAAGTGATGAAATCATAAAAAAAATCGCCAGGTGATAAACGGCGTATGATACATGGTTTAACCAGGGCAACTGAAAGGTTGTCTTTTTTATCTGGATGATTACGGAATGAATGTAACAAAAGTATCTGAACTGCCATTTTTTCGGATATACTTTTGAAGCAGATTGTAGTATTAGATTTACTTATAAACAGCTTCCTTGCTGAATGGTAAGGAATAAATCTTACTGGTATGAATTACTATAATACACTATTTAAAAACAAGTGCCCACGTTGCAGAAAAGGTGATTTGTTCTGCTCAAAACATACTTACAAAAAAGGGTTTATCCGGATGAATGAATTTTGCCCTGAATGCGGACAAAGGACCGATATAGAAGTTGGCTTTTACTATGGTGCTGCTTACGTCAGCTATGCGTTAACGGTAGCCATCTCGGTGGCTTCTTTTATTGCCTGGTATATATTTGTAGGAATTTCTTCAGATGACAACCGGATATTTGGCTGGCTCATATTCAACGGACTGCTCCTGCTGATACTCCAACCATGGTTGATGCGGATTGCCAGGACAATATGGCTTTCTTTTTTTGTAAAATATAACCCGCGGTGGAAAGAAGAACCGCCGGCTGTGGCCGCGAAACTTCTTGTAGAGCAATTGGGCGCCGCTGTTACAGTAAACAGCTAAAATACTTGTGGAAACATATTGTTTCTATACGGTAAATTATGCGGCCGGATCCTTCATTGATTTCTTAATTTTAATAAAATTATTTTATGGCTACTATTCAACTTACCACACAGGGATTTAAAGAAAAGATTTTTGATTATGAAAATGTAAAAGACTGGAAATACCAGGGAACCCTTCCTGCGATTATTGATTTCTATGCCGACTGGTGCGGTCCTTGTAAAATGGTAGCGCCTGTTCTGGATGAATTATCTGTTGAATTTCAGGACAGGTTATTGATCTATAAAGTGAATACAGATATTGAACAGGAACTGGCTGCCGTATTCGGCATACAAAGTATTCCAACGTTTATATTCATAGATCGTGATGGTGAACCTTCAATGCAGGCGGGCGCTTTGCCAAAACATGTTTTCAGAAAAATTATTGAAGATAACCTGTTGCCCAAAACCGAGGTTGGAGAATAATCGATGCCTGTCTTATGACAGCGTTAAAACAGATAATAATTTTATAATAAACAAATGCTGCAATTGAAATCGGTGATCCTGGTTACAGCTCAGTTTACCTGTATTGTGGTATTGGCGCTTGGTACATCGGTTGTAAAAGTGTCTGTTACTGCTGCTGTAATGTTTTCTCTCTCCATTTTGATATCACTCTGGTCGGTTTTTGTGATGCAGAAAAGTAAATTAAAAATATTCCCCAGTGCTTCCATGGCTCTATTGAAATAAAATACTAAAAGAAACTGCATAAATAAAAAGATTCCTGCCTGGATAAGAATACTGGTTATGTATATAACTGCTGAAATTCTGATGTGGCTGGTAGGGATTGTTGGGTACATAGTTGGTGAATAATTCATGAATACATGGTAATGAACGTAATTGTATAGTTCATCAAACTGGGTAAATAATAATATGTAACCAATGTTACCAAACACACAACCACCTGATCTTAACTTTATATGATGAAACAGGCAATTTTTAAAAACTGGAATTTTATGAGGCTTTTACGCCTCGGTTTAGGGATAATCGTAGTTGTACAATCTGTATTGATGAAAGATACCACGATGGGAATACTGGGTATATTGTTTACCGCATTGCCGGTATTTAATATCGGTTGTTGTGGTGCCGGAGGATGTGCAGGCACTTTTTCAAAAGAAAATAATGGTAAGCCTGAAGATATCAGTTATGAAGAAGTGAAATAAAATCGGGTATCCCATCCCGTTAATAATCGTCTATTAACCTGTAAAACAAAATTTATGACCTTTAATGAAATGATACAATCAGATAAACCGGTATTGGTAGATTTTTCTGCAGAATGGTGCGGTCCCTGTAAAATGATGGCGCCTATTCTTAAAGATGTAAAAAATGAATTGGGCGATGCTGTTACCATTATAAAGGTAGATGTAGATAAAAATCCGCAGGCTGCCTATGAATACCAGATTCAGGGTGTGCCTACACTTATATTGTTCAGGAGTGGCCGGTCGTTATGGCGACAAAGCGGTGTTGTGCAAAAGAAAGGCTTAATCAGTATAATCAACAATTTCAATTCATAAAAAATAATCAACGATGGATGTCCGGGATAAAATAAAAGGAACAGAGAAAATAGTATCGCTTAAGGAAAAAATAAACGATGGAGCATTCCTGGTTGATGTAAGAACGCCGGAAGAATTCGAATGTGGACATGTGAAAGGGTCAGTGAATATTCCGCTCGACAGGATACAACTACAGCTAAATCATTTCAGGCATAAGCATGAAATAATTGTTTTTTGCCGAACAGGCAACAGGAGCAACCAGGCCAAAATGCTTCTTGAATTTAACGGCATAACCAATGTTACAAATGGGGGTACTTGGGAAGAAATTGCAAAGTTTGTAGCTTAATCATTCGGTATAAGTATTTGCTGCCGGTTTCAATCGCCAATGATTGTTGCCGGTATTTTTTTTTCTTCATCATTGCCCGGGCGAGATTTTTAAAATTGTTGTTCTGGTTGTTTGTTGAATGTTGACCAGTTCTAAATTTATTCACTGATATGAAACGGATAGGCTGCACTTTATTATTGATATTGTTTTTAACAAATGCAGCTATTGCCCAGGAAACCGAAAAAAGCGTTGACACTACTTCTTTTGTTGCAGCTTTACGAAGAGGAAATATTGCTGGTCATCTTCGTTATTACTTTATGGCTACAGATAACCAGCAGGGTCTGAAAGATTATTATGCATGTGCTCGTGGCGCCGGTATGAAATTCTCAACTGCCTGGTTCTATCAATTCCAACTGTCGTGCAGCGGATCCGGAGTGTTGAACATTGGCGGGTCGTCCCTATATACGCCCGACAGGGTAACGGGACAGGTTAGTCGCTATGAATCGGGTTTGTTTAATATAGCTAAGGCGCCGGGTAAATACCGGTTACTAAGGATGGATGAATTATACCTTTCTTATCGGAATCAACACGTTCTTATACATGTTGGAAGGCAGTTTATACAAACGCCATTCATCAACAAACAGGATGGCAGAATGAATGCAACGGCTGTGGAAGGTTTGTGGACTGAGTGGAATATGATTTCTAAAACACGGATTCAACTTGGCTGGTTTGTGGGTATTTCGCCAAGAAGTACAGATCATTGGTTTAGCCCCGGGAACGGCATCGGTATTTATCCATCTGGTATCAATCCCGATGGAACAAAATCACAGTATGGGAAAAATATTAACAGTAATTCCGTGCTACTTGCAAATATTAGCAGGTCTGTGGGAAAATATACTACAGTTAGACTATGAGACGTTTTTGCGGCAAATGTATTGAACGTACTAATGTTTCAAGCAGACGCCGGTATTCCATTAAAGAGAAAAAATGCTATAGGATTGGGCATGCAACTCATCAGTGAAGCTGCCGTACACAACGGGGGAAACTATATCCGGGATAAAACTTATTTTCCAACTGGTGTTCATCCTTTTTCATTTGGAACTTATTTTTCCTGGGAAAACGAGCGGCTGAAAATTGCAGTGAATTATAACAGGATCACTTCAGCCGGCAGGTACTTATTTCCAAGAGAGTGGGGAACTGATCCCTTTTTCACATATCTGCCCCTGTAAAGAAATGAAGGAATAGGAAACGTTCATGCATTTATGGGCAAGTTAACCTGGATGTTGCAGAGAGATCGGGTTGATTGTTCAGCAGGCGCCGGCTATTACCGGCTACCTGACGTTAAGGATTATGCGCTGAATAAATATGGATTGCCGTCCTATATACAGGTAAATCTTGACGGTTGTTTTGTTTTTGTCCGGAGGTTAAAGGGATTGGAAGCGCACCTGCTCCTGGTGACAAAATTAAATAAGGGAAATAATTATAATGATAAAAGATTTATATTTAATAAGGTGAACCTGCTTCAATATAATTTTATTCTGAATTATAACCTTTGATTAAGATGGATACTAAAAGAACCATTAATTCAACTTTTGAACCTGCTTTAATAAAGGAGATGGAACAGTTCGGTGAAGTGAAATATTTTAAAGAAGGCGATGTTATAATGGATTATGGAAAGTATATCAGGATGATGCCTTTGATCATTAAGGGAACCGTGAAAGTTTTCAGGATGGATGAAAATGGAAAAGAAATTTTGCTGTATTATTTATCAACATATGAAAGTTGTTCCATGGCTTACAGTTGTTGTGTGGAAGCTAAAAAAAGTGAAGTAAAAGCGATTGCCGAGGATGATGTTGAATTGATTGCGATACCGCATATTAAGTTAGATGAGTGGCTTTGCAAGTATCCTAGCTGGAAGAATTATATTTTGCGGAGTTTTAATGAACGATTCCTGGAACTGTTGAAGTCGATTCAAAGTATTGCTTTTCATAAGTTGGATGAGCGCCTGATTGGTTATTTAAAAGAAAAACAAAGGCTTTCGGGTTCGAGTGTTATTAAAGCATCTCATTATGTAATAGCAGATGAACTGGCTACATCACGTGTGGTAATATCCCGTTTATTAAAGGAATTGGAAAATGATGGAAAAATTATCCTGTACAGGAACGAAATTAAATTGTTAAAAGAATTTTGAGTGAACAGTTTTTTAGACTAACTAATCGAAAAAGCAATCTTTATAACGCTTTTATCTCTGCCTGTTGTTTTCCGGCTATAAATACGCAATATGGTTCCCGTCAGCCATTTGAAGCTCAGCTATACTATGCATATATAAAACAGGCAATGCTACTAACGATAAGCAATAGATGAAAATTGCTATTGTTCAACTGTAAGTACGCTGTTGAATCCACTTACGCCATCCGGTTCACGGTAAGGATTATCTATATCTTCCATCCACATTTTATCATCAAGGAAAAATTTATAATGATAGCGTCCCCTGGGCAGTATTGGTATTTCGATTTTCCAAAGACCGTCTTTTCCCGGTTTCATTAATAGCACATCATGGGCCCAGTTGTTGAAACTACCCGCTAATGCAATTTGATTGGCACAATTATTCTGGATGAAAAACTGAATTGTTTTTTTCTTTGAATTGATGTGAGGAGAATGTACTGTTTTCATAATTGATGTGTTTTAGTTGATGAACAATAAAACTTCAAAGGAGCAATCGAAAACAAATTCAAGTGGCAATGCCCTGTCGTGTAGATGTAGCTATTGGTTAATACCGGTCTGACGATTTAAAAGTTACGACAATCTTAGGATTTTACAAACAGCAATTTAGGTATGTGCATAATTTCCTTCAAAGTTTTCCTGTGTATTATTTTATCCCGAATGGGGTAACGAGTGCCGAAGTTTACCAGGGGCATCTATAGTAATTTCAGTAGGGGGAAAACCTAAGCAGTTGATTTTTTCGGAATAACCTTTATTTTTGCGTACTAATATCCTGAATAACCTTTTATTCTCCCTTACTAATATGTTCTACACCTGCTTTTTTTAAGAACCATCCTGGCAAGTTATCCGTTGTTATGTAACAGGATTTATATGGCAAAAAAATGAATTCACATTTTTAAAACCGTGTTTATGCTGCATAAAAGGTACGATTGGAAAAGACAATTGTTTTGGGTATCCCTTTGCTTAACCTTGTTTATTTGCACACAAAAAAGTAGTGTGAAAAGTTCCGGAAATAATCCTGCCGACCTGGTAAAAGCAGAAACCAGTTTTCTCAACAGGAAATGGGTGAAGTGACATTTTCTTAACGCTTAAACAAGAGCAGATGATTGCGTAATTATCCAATACATTCTTTTGCCTTCTGCAGATCTATTTCATTTTCCCATTTGGCAACAACGATGGTTGCTGTGGCGTTGCCGATAATATTGGTAATGGCACGTCCTTCACTCATAAACCGGTCGATACCTAAAATCAATGCAATGGCAGCAACAGGTATATGGCCGATAGCGGGTAGTGTAGCCGCTAACGTTATAAAGCCGCTTCCTGTTACGCCCGCGGCACCTTTGGAGGTGATCAGCAATACAAGTAATAACGTAACCTGGTGCGTTATGTCTAATGGTGTATCTGTAGCCTGTGCAAGAAATACCGCAGCCATGGTAAGATAAATAGATGTGCCATCGAGGTTAAAGGAATAGCCTGTTGGTACAACCAGTCCTACTACAGGTTCGGAAATGCCCATGTTTTCAAGCTTTCTCATAAGGCTGGGTAAAGCAGATTCTGAAGAAGAAGTGCCCAACACAACAAAGAGTTCTTCTTTAATGTAATTCAATAAACGAAATAGGCTAAAGCCATACAATTTTAATATGCTTCCGAGTACTACAACTATAAAAAGGATGCAGGTAATGTAAAAGGAAATCATCAATTGCCCTAATGAGGTAAGCGAATGCAAACCGTATTTGCCAATGGTAAATGCCATTGCTCCAAATGCACCAACAGGGGCTAGTTTCATGATCCAACGGATGATAGTAAACAGTGCGTCTTCAAATGATTGAATTCCTTTAAGTAAAGGAGCAGCTTTATGGTTCATCTTAGATAATGCGAAACCCAATAGCACCGAAAAGAACAACACCTGCAGTAAGCTGTTGCTGGCGATTGCACTTACAATATTTTCAGGAATAATATTCATCAGGAAATCAACTATACCATGTGTTTTGCTTTCTGAAACATATTCCTGGATTGACGATGAATCCAGGGTTGCCGTATTTATATGCATTCCCTTGCCAGGTTGTAAAATATTTATAACCAGTAAACCGATAATGAGTGCTATCGTTGTAACAATTTCAAAATAGAGAATTGCTTTTAAACCAACACGCCCTACTTTTTTTGTATCCTGCATATTGGCAATTCCTGTTACAATGGTGCAAAAAATGATTGGTGCTATCATCATTTTGATCAGTCGTATGAATGCATCCCCCAAAGGTTTTAATTGCACACTTATAGATGGATAAGTATAACCAATTAAAATACCAGCAACAATTGCCAGTAGCACCTGTATATATAAGTTTCGCAGCAATTTCATGAAAAGCTTTATACTACAAGATAAAAAATATTAGAATAGGTTAAAACCTGAATGTGTACATTGAAAGATGTTACCTTCAGTAAAAATTTAATTTTACCGGCACTATGAAATATGTATTTAATTATGCGAGTTTTTTACTGCTCCTGGTATTTGCTTCCTGCGAGAAAAGTAACGACACAACTTATGTATCCGCTTGCAGCAATCTTGTTACGGATACGGCATCAACAAATGATCATGCCTGGATAGTGGTGCCCAATGTTTTTACACCAAATGGTGATGGATGGAATGATGTATTGAAGCCCTTAGCGTCAACAGATGTTGTGTCTGTTTTGTTTTCTGTATTCGACAATAACGATAATGTACTTTTTACTACAGATCATGCCGGTGTTGGTTTTTCACCTACTACAGCCCCGGTAAGTTTTGCCGTTTATACTTACAGGTTCCAGGCACTTACTGCACAAAATCATCGGATCAGTGGTTGTGGCCCCGTTTATAGTATCGCATGTTTACCCACAACCTTTTCTATAACTGATCTGTATTTTGAAGATATGCTTCGAGCCAATGGACAATATCAGTTTCCTTCAGGAGATCCTGTGATTTCTCACTATTGCCCGTAACATTGAGCTTAGGTGAGGATACTTTTGCATTTAGAAACGATACAAGTTTAATTTCCCTGGCCACCAACCCGGCTTTGTTCTTCTGCTGTTGCTGATGCTCTCCTTCGTTGTTGCGTTTGTTTGCCAAAACGATAGGTGAATGTAGCGCCATATTGCCTGTTGTCCCACCGGCTTACAATATTAAAATCTACTGTTCCGTATTTGGTTAAGGCCCGATACGACTGCCAGTTGAAAGGATCACGGGCATTGAGTCGAATGCTTGCTTTACCCTTTAATAAATTATTTTTTGCCAGCCCGATGTTCATCTGACCCATCGGGTAGGATAATGATAGTTGTTCTATAGAACGATACCTGTAAAAGCCGCTGAGTTCTGCAGTCCATCCTTTACCAATGGTGAAACTATTATTGATGTTGAAGGAAAAAGAAGTGTATGAAAGATCGAGATCCACAACTTCAGGTGCGCCCGATTCATTTGAGATATAAGTTCCCAGGTAGTGATTCCGGAAAACATTGCCATAAAAATTAGCGCTCCACCATTTAGAAAGTTTTACCTGGTAACTTATTGCCAGGCCCATATTGCTATACTTTGCGATGTTGTCGGAAGTAAGGAACCCAATGATCTCATTATTAGCTCCTCTTTTCCTGTTGATGATATTGGAAATAACATCTGTTGTTTTTGTATAGTTGAGTGTTGTGATCAGTTTGCCTTTATACGTATGCGTTAGTTCATAGTTGTAGGAGAACTGTGGCGTAAGATATGGATTGCCCTGGCGGTATGATAATGAATCAAGGAAGAAAGTAAAAGGATTCAGGTCCTGGTAATTTGGCCTTTGTAAACGCCTGCTCGCAGATGCGGTGATTGTGTTTTTATCATTCAGCGGATAACTTACAAATAGCGTAGGGAAGAGGTTTACATAACTTTTTTTCACCTCGGAGTTGTTTGATTCCTGTGTTCCTTTTGAGTTGGTATTTTCCAGCCTTAAGCCCGCCTGTATTTCCCATTTCTTAATTTTTTTATTGGCATTCAGGTAAACAGCATTAATATTTTCTGCATAAATAAAATGGTTGTTACGTGCGTCGGGAACCCAGCCTGCTCCGGCTTTGCGTTCATAATTTACAAGGTTGTCGGATCGTACATAACTTGATTTAATTCCCGCTTCCAGTTTCAAACCGTTCTTGAATGGTTTTACAAAATCTGATTTTACAGAATAGATGTCGATCGTAGATGGTAAATGTCCACGAAGGAACATAGAGTCTGCCGTCTGAATAAAATTACCATCAAAAAATCCTGTTCTCAACAACTGGTCATTGCTGTTATCATAATTAGCATAGTCCAGGTCGAGTGTGATTTCAGTACCGGTGCTGTCGAAACTGTGTTTATAGTTCAGATTCCCACTCAGGTTGGTAAAGTTGATCTTGTTTTTGGTAACAGAATTTAATCTTGAAAATGGAGTTCCCTGCAGGTTGGTAAATGTTGTGGACGTAGTTGGGCTGGGGCGTCCGGCAAACAGGAATCCGTTTAATACAATACCGAAAGTGTTTCTTTTGTCGGGGGTGTAATCCAGTCCGAGTTTTAAAGTGTAATTGTTATTTTTAAAATTAAACAAAGTGTTTACGTTGTTTATGCTGTCGATCTGTTTTCCCTCGCGGTAATACCTGCTTACAATATCCATCTTGCTCCTGCCTTCACGATAATTGTACACGAAATTGCTGAAGAAATTGATTTTGTTTTTTTTGTAGTTATAGTTTACTGTTAGTGTGGGTTTCCATAATATTTTTTCGGCACCGTTGTTCCGGAATAATGACATAGTATTGCCGGCACTTATATTTCCGTTCGAACCTTTTATTTTATTCTTTTTCGTTTTGATATTGATGATACCGGAATTTCCTGCAGCATCAAATTTTGAGGAAGGGTTGGTCATGATCTCTATCTGATCGAGCGCTGATGCCGGCAGGTTCTTAAGAACATTCGCCAGGTCGGCGGCTGAGAGGTAAGTTTGTTTGCCATCCATCATTACGATTACACCCTGTTTCCCTTTCAGGCTGATATTTCCGTCATTATCTACAGCTATTCCCGGGGACTTCTCCAGTACTTCCATTGCCGTTGCACCTGCATTAGACGGAGATGCATCTACATTCACAATCATCCTGTCTGGTTTTTGTTCAATTAGCGGACGGGATGATACTACCGTAACAGCACCGAGCGATTTTGACTGTATGGTAAGCATAATGGCGGGCAAAACAATATTTAACGAGGCATTGCTGATTTCAAAAGGCTCCACCTGCTTTTTTTCAAAGCCGGTAGCCGTGATCGTTAGTATAAACTTTCCTAAGGCAACATTTTCAAACATAAATACCCCTGCCTTATCTGTTATATTTATTTTCACCAGTTTTTTACCGGTATCAGTTAATAATGTAACCGTGGCACCTGTGATGGGTTTATTATCCGGGGAAAGTACAGTACCATTAATTTTCCCAATGATCTCCTGCGCATTTACTAAAAACGAAACCAGCAGAAGGAATACGGATGCAGTTAATTTTTTCATTACTAAAACAATGTTTTACAACGTGCAAAATGCACATTAAACTTTTTATTTTAGTTGTGAATCTGACAGACGGCGGTAATAATGTATAGCGGGTAAAGATTAAATAGTTGATTGGATGCGGGTTGGTAATATTTTGAATGGGCGACCCTTATAACAATGAGGTGGATACGATACAGCCTATTGGATGTTATGCTAAAACAAGCTACACAGGCGGGAGGTATATAGAAAAAGAATCAGTCGGAGATTTGAGCTCCGACATGATTCTTTATTCATTTTATACAAACAACAATCAACAACTGAAACTAGGCAGAAGCTGCCATCTGGTTATTTTCCTCGATCCGGTATAGTTCCGGGTTTTCCAGGAATTTTTCAATAGCCATTGTTTTTTTATTTACCTGGAGTTTCCGGTAAATGTTTTTAAGGTGTTTCTTAACGGTATTAATGGAAATATTGTGTTCAGTAGCAATTTCCTTATACAAATTTCCAGACGACAGGGTTGCAAGAATTCTTTTTTCCTGTTTACTTAAGTTTGATGTCTCTTTCATCAGATAAAAATTTAGGTTAGCCGAATCTAAACATATATAATGCCATCTGTTTAACAAATATGTGGCATAGATGTGGCGGTGATTAAACAACGATCCCAGGATTGATGTAACCCGCTTCCAGTGTGGTATTTGAAATGATAATAGAGTGATGCATCAGTCCAAAATGTGGATAACAAAGCAACTACCGGTCTTAAATACCTACCCTTTTGCCGGGGAATAATTTCCCGACAGGGATTTTATTTCTACACTTGATTGTTTAGCCATTGACCTATAAATTATAAAATTTAGTAAACAGTAATTGTAGAAAATATGGTTAACAACCAAAAATCAATAAGCGAATTAAAAGTAAATGACATGCAAAGTCCTGAAAAAGGTCTTTTTTGTACTGCCTATAATTTTATTTCACGATCGATCGTTTTAGAATTTCCCGCAATTATTTGAGGGGATTTTTTTTCATAGATTCAGTAAGTTTTTAACGGACGGGGCCCTGTATTTACAGGAGGCCCCTTTTATTTTTTGGGAGATAAAGTACGGCGGTTTGTGCGGTATAAACTACTGTTTTTCAGAATGAGTGCCGACGTGATTATAAACGGAATGGTAGATAAGATCATAGTAATATTGAATGCCATACATCCGATCACAAACAGGAACAAAAGAAGCGTGACCAGGCAAATCATTCCTGCAAGGGTTGGTTTGAACCCGGGATGCTTTTGAAATAATGTAGATACCAGGATTATTAAGCCGGTAAAAGGAATAAGAATTAACGGGTGCAATGCAAATTGAATATCATGCATTGCTTTTACAACAATAGCGGCTTCAGCTTCGAATAGCCATGAACGTTGGTTTCCTCCCCATTCCATATATCCAAACTGAGCACTAAACAGGAGCGATATATTCAGGAGCTTTGGTTTCATTTCAGCAGTTTGCCTCTGGGGCAGACCGATTATCCTTTCTTCACAAACTTTGTAAGTATCACAATCGTTTGTTCGTTAATCTTGCCTTCTATATGTTCTGTATTGTCGTTTACCAGCCTTATTTTTTTAACGATGGTTCCCTTTGCGGCCGTAAAACTGGTTCCTTTAACATTCAATGCCTGGGTTAAAACAACATTATCGCCATTCTCGAGCCTGTTCCCAAAAGCATCTTTATGATGATCAGCCACTTCATAATAAGTCATGGCCCACTGAATGGTATTTTCGTCTAACTCTACCGAACCAATAACACCGGCTGCCCATTCGGCATCTTTATAAAAATAAAGTAACCGATAACTTAATGCTTGTACCGATGCTTCCACATTCCAGATGCTGCCTTCGAGGCAACGCCAGTATTTGGCTTTACTTGCATCAAAAAGATTTCCTTCACAGGTGGTACAAATGGCAACCTGGTGATCAATACTGTCATCAGATTTTGGGCTAACGGTATATGTTATGGTTGCTGGTTCTGAATTGCAAAGTTCACATGTGCCCTGGCAACGGTCGTTTAATTTTGCGGAAATGCTCATATTTTAAAATTTCGCAAATGTAACGGGTTTGGGGGATATGAGCTATTTAACTTGGAAGGGAGTGTTCTTGCTTTTGAGTTTTGTGTAACAGGAATACTTGCTATAACAGTTCGCAAAGTAACGATTCCTGCTACAGCTATTTCATAGCAATAAAAGCTGCTTCAATTACATCATTGATTTATACACTTCCACATATTTTGCAGCACTTCGTTCCCACGAAAAATCAGAGCCACGTGCAATAATTTTTTCACGCAATCCATTACGGCCATATTCTTTCATTCCTTCATAATATACCTGGCGCATGTGGTCGGCTTCAAAGTTGCGGAAATAAAATGCAACGTCACCGGCCACTTCCAGTAACGATGTACGGTTCGACAGGAACAAGGGTTTTCCGAATGTCATAGCTTCTACCACCGGCGCCCCGAATCCTTCTGCTAAAGATGGAAATAAAAATGATTCGCAGTTTTTAAAATACCAGGCTTTGTCTTCTTCCGGTACAGGACCGGGAATATGAACCCGATCTGCAACACCCAACTGCCTGGCCTGGTTCCAGATGCCCGACACATAATCAGGATCATCCAGCTTTCCGGCAATGATCAGTTCCCGGGAAGTATCTTTTAGTAATGGTACCAGTGTATGGAAATTTTTCTTACGATTTACATAGCCCATCGTAAACAGGAATGGCCTGTTGGGTTCATAACTAACGGGACGGGTTGGGGGCTGCGTAACCTGGTGCGTTCCGTTATGAATCACATACAAAGGTTTGTTGCCGGTATCCATATGTGTCATCACATCATTTTTAGTGTGATGGGAAATGCAAACAATTACATCAGATTTGTTGATCAACTGTTGCGTATGCTGCAGGCTCTTAATCTTATTTGATTCCGTAACCGGTTCATGTAATACATTCAGGTCGTGAATGGTGAGTAACACTTTTGTTTTCTTCCTGTTCACCGGAACCATTCTGCCCGACTGAAAAGGATTGTGCCATATATCACAACCCCACAGAAAAGGCTTAACCGGAAATTTCTTATGCCATTTTCGTTCTGTAATCGTATTGCAATTTTTTCCAAAGCTGTCTTTCTCTGCTTTGGGTACATACATCGAAATTTCATTACCGGATTTTTCCAGTTCATTCTGCACAAAAATTCCGAGGCTGAGGCAATAGTGATACAGGCCGGAATTCCTGTATCTCATCAGGTCGCAATCCAGGATAATCTTACTCATAGATTTAAATGATAACTGTGAAAAGGGTTAAAAAATAACAGGTATTAAAAATAAATGGCGGGTGCTTTTTAGAGAAGCCAATTTGCCCGAACAGGAAAAAATGAGTGTTAAATGAGCTATAGCGAATACTGAAATATTATTTGTTATCGCCCAGCCATGCTTTAAAATCTGCCGACCTTTCGGTACTTACAATAGTTTCATGCCTGGTTACCGGTTTTAATTTAATGAGCACTCGTCCTTTACTATAACTCAGCATCTCTTCTATGGAAGTAATGGCCACAATAAACTGCCGGTTGATGCGGAAGAAATGAGAAGGATCGATCATTGATTCCAGGTTATCGAGATTAAAATCGATGGCAAAGCGGCGTCCTTCAAATGTAGTGAGGAAATTGGCCTTGTCTTCTGTAAAAAAATAGGCAATGTCTGTTGTGTTGATCGTTTTAATATGATCGCCGTAACGCACCACAAATCTCTTTTTAAATGTGTCGCTTTTTACATTGTAACTATCCATCAGTTTCTGGATATCCAATACAGGCGCCTGCTGTTGAAGATGAAGTTTTTTAAATTTCTCTATAGCCGTTTCCAGTTCAGTTTTCTTTACCGGCTTCAACAGGTAATCAACACTGTTTAATTTAAAAGCATCGATAGCATATTGATCAAATGCAGTGGTAAAAATTACCGGGCAACTTATGTGCACTTGTTTAAATATTTCAAAACTGGAGCCATCTGCCAATTGGATGTCGGAGAAAATTAGATCGGGCTGGTTATGGGTTTCAAACCATTTTACCGCAGAACTTACACTTACAATGGAGTCCAGTATTTCTACGGCAGGTTCAATTTCTTTAATCATTTTAATTAACCTTGCTGCAGCAGGTTCTTCGTCTTCTAGCAAAAGAATTTTTAACATGGTTATCTTAATAATGGTAATGAAACTATAAAATATTCCTGGTCGTTATACACTTTTACGGGTGTGTCTGTAAGTAACCGGTAGCGGTTGATGATATTCTGCAATCCCATTCCGGCTCCTCCTGCCTTGTTTATTTTTGGATTGATGTTGTTGCTGATGTCCAGGTATTTTTCATCCGATATAAACAAGGAGATCAGTAAAGGTGTTTCTTTTGACACTGCATTATGTTTTACTGCATTTTCAACCAGTAATTGCAAGGTAAGCGGCGGAATCATATACGTTTCCTGCTGTACATCTGAAATATTAATTTCACACTTCAGGTTGCTGCCATATCTTTTTTGCTGCAGGTAGAAATAGGTATGCAATGAATTGATTTCATCTTTAAGGCTGATAATATCCTTATCACGCTGGTTAACCACATTCCTGAAAAAATCGGATAGCTGCGTTGCATATTCTGCTGCATTTTTCGGATCATCTTCAATGGTTGAAATCAGTGTATTGAAACTATTAAACAGGAAATGCGGATTCACCTGGTTGCGTAATACTTCAAACTGGAACTGGATCTTTTCCTGGCGCAGTCGCTCAATTCTTTTCAGTTCTTTCTCCCTGCTTTTGAAATACCAGTATATCAGCAACGCTGCCAGCAAAATACAGCCGCCAATGAACCAGTATGTTTTATAAAAAGACTGTTTAATTTCAAATGCATACAAGGCTTCACTTGCATTGATGAAGTTCTTGTTCAATGCGGCCTGTATCCTGAAAACATATTTTCCTGGTGCCAGTCTTGGAAAAGTTTTACTGCGGTCTCTTGTAATGATCCAGTTGCTGTCTAGCCCTTCCAGTTTGTATTTATAATACACCTGGTCGGGCGCAGTATAATATAAGCCGGTGAAATTAAAAGTGAAATTATTTTCATCACTGCGGAAACGATGTTGGGTTGCCGTGTCTATATCAGCCAGGAATAATTGTACAGATTCAATCAATGCAGTTGGTTTTTCCAAAACATTCTCCGGCGCTGTATACGTGAGTACACCATTCCTGGTGCTTACCAGTATATTTCCTGCTGTGTCTTTCGATACGGCACCTAAGTCTTCTGCATTGATATATGCAATACCCTGGTTTCCGGTGATGTAGGTTATATTGCCGCTAACCGGATCAAGTATATCAAGTCCTTTTTTGTGAACGATCACAATGTGGCCCAGCCAGTCTGTTCTTAATACAGAAATATTTAAATCACTCAATCCTTCATTCGTTCCATAATTGAAAAATGTATGTCCATCGTATTTATAAATGCCCGCATTGGCGGTGCTGAACCAGATATTCCCTTGTTTGTCTTCCGTAATTGAATAGATCCGGTCGTCTTTCAGCAATGGTTGGGTGTAATAACTATAATGCGATTGCTGCATCAGGGTAAGGCCTTTGCCATCGGTTGCAAACCATGTTCTGCCTTTACTGTCTTTATAAATACAATATACATAGTTGGTCCCGATTTTCTTTCCATCAAAATCAGTGTAGGTATAACGCTGGTGAATATCCGAAGTTTCCGGCAACTGAATTTCCATTGATCCCTCCAGGCAACTTACAAAAACATTCCTGCCTGAGCCATTGATGGAGAGTACTGAGGCATTGATGAAACGGGGATGTTCATCAAATGATCTGTAAGCGAGCGATTCCGGTGAGAGCAGGAATATACCTCTTCCCATAGTTCCTACCCAGATATTTCCATTTACATCCTGGTACAGCGAGGTGATGTCTGTTTTTTCTGTAAGCCCCGGCAACTGAATTTTCCTGCCTGTTATATTATCATTAACCTGGATGGTTTTAATGAGTTCATTCTGTTCATTGTTAAACCAGGTATGTCCTTTGTTATCGGATAACAATACATGAACGTGTTCAAATGCAGGTGTGCCTGGCAATGGCATCAGCCTCAGTATATCACCTGACGTTCTTATTAATCCGTTTTCAGATCTGAGCCAGATATTTCCCTGGTTATCTCGTAAAAGACAGGATATGTGCCGGTCATTAACGTTTAAGTGTACACGCTCAATTGTTGCTGTTGCAATTGAATAGCGAAGTAAGCCGCTGTCCTGCGTTGCAATCCAAACCAATTGCTGATCCTGCAGAATGGAATTTACCTGGCCGTAATTCCAGTTTGCCGATACGGCCGGAATAGTAATCTTACCGGAAACATGATCATAGAAGCAAAAACCTTTTTCCTGTGTGCCTACCCAATACCTGTCGTTGCCTGCTGCTGCAATGCTGGTTACAATATAATCCGGCAATCCCTGTGCAGGGCCTATCGTTCTTACCAGCTTTTTGTTTTGTTGTATGCTGCATATGTTAATGCCCTGGTCGGTGCCGGCGAGTACATCTCCCTTTGCAGATAGTTGTAAACAACTCACATGATCATCGCTTAGCCCATCGTCACTATTTATAAGGTTAACCCGGTTGTTGGCATAATAGTATAACCCTTCACCATTGCTGGCAAACCAGGTTTTATGCGAACCATCATTTAAGAATGCTGCGATTTTTTGTTGCGGATGTCCTTCCTCCGGTTCAAAATATTGTAATGATTTATGGCGAAGGCGTGCAATTTTCCCATTTAGAAAACCTGCCCATAAAATTCCTTCTCCGTCCCTGAATAGTGCCGTAACTGTATCTGTTTTGTTGTTGTCTTCAAAAGGAATCCGGTTGAATTTGTCGCCATCAAATGTATATATACCGTCATCGGTTCCTACAAACAGGTAACCATTGTAATCTTTGAGCAGGCAATTGATTTGCACAAACCTGTTTTCTTTTTCAATCCTGAAAGATTTATATCCCGGTGATTGAGCAGCAATGGTATGTGCAATGCAAATGCAGTAAATCGTTACAATAAATCTGATCGCATGATTTCTCATTGTAGTTCGAGGCTGGCTTTTACTTCTACTTTAATTTCGGATGCCAGTTTTTCATGTACAATTTTCGGAATGGCAATATTATGATCGGCGAGCAGTACCGTGAAGTTGGAACTGATCGCAATGGAAGAATTTTTTACATCGAGTTCACATTTAATAATCCGTTCCTGGGATACGCCATGAATGACGAGGTTGCCTTTTGCTCTTACCGTGTACACACCATCGTGGGTGAGGTCGATGTCTTCAATGATCTTACCACTGAAAGACGCCGTTGGATATTGGCCACTCTCCATATAATTTTCATTGAAATGTTCTTTCTGCAATGGACTATTGAAGCCGTTAAATGATAATATTTTAACCATAAAGGCAAAAGTTTTTTTGCTGATATCAACCTTGCCTTTTAATTCCCTGCTTGCTGCAGTTATTAATTCCAATGGAGCATCCGAACGAAAATGTATGGTACCGTTTGAGATATTATATACAGGCTGCGATTTGCCTTCCTGCATACCTAAAACCAAAAAACATGTAATTGCAACTATGGATCTCAGCATACCTGGTATTTGCCGTTAAGATAAATAAAATGGGTGTGATTTTAAGGATAAGCCGGTAATATCTGGTGCCGGTGGTTACATTTTCTGATCGAGGGTACAGTTCACCGTGATGTCTACATTTTCGGCAATGTTATCCTTCACCAGTTTAGGAATCGTAATGTTATAATCCGCTAACCGTACAGGGAATTTTGCCTGAACGGTAATTTTTCCTGTATTCACCTGCAGCGTACCATTCGTTACCACTTTTTTGGTAACGCCATGAATGGTCAGATTGCCGCTTACAGCAACGGTATAGGAGCCATTTTTGCTGAGATCATATTTTGAAAAATCAGCTATGCCTCCTTTAAATGTTGATTTTGGAAATTTATCGCTTTCCATATAGTTTTCATTAAAATGTTCTTCCATTAACGATTTCTGGAAGTGAAAACTTTTTATCAGCACCGAAAATTGTATTTCACCTACCGGTACATTTAATACACACATCACCTGGCTATTATCGGCTTTGATATTTTCCATTGAAGTTGTGGAAAAGAAACTGATACTGCCATTCTTCGTATAGAATTTCTGTGCATGGGTGATTAGCATGCTGCAGGTGCTTATCAATATCAATATTAATTTTTTCATGTTGCGATGTAGTGAACGGGAGTGTACATGTATTACCGGGTTCCCTTTGTTTAAAAACTGCGAAACAAATTGATGGTTTAAAATAAAGGATATAAGATTTACATATAACTCGTTTTCAGCAGCAGGCTTGCGGTGTTTCAATGGAATGGAATTGTTGTATCTACAGGTGATTGCTTAAAACTTGCCCCACCGGGAGCAGTAATTGATCACTGCATAAAAGTATTACTTCGCCTGTGAAAAATAAGCCCTGATATGCTGAATGGGAATAAAAGCCTGCTGAAACGGATGCAAGCCGTTTATTTACCATACCTGTCCGGCGTTGCCTGTTGCCCGGGAGTGGCTGGATGATATTCGTCAGTTGTACTGCTGACACAAATCATTGTCTTATTTCGCTTCGTACTACATTTTTGTACTCATGCAAATTTGGAAAAATATTATCAATCGTCCTTCCTGATCTTTTAGCCTCCATCCCAGGGCCATTTATTTTTTTGTATAACGCTAAAAGATCATTGCATGAAAACCATCATAGAACCTTTTAAAATTAAGTCGGTAGAGCCTATCTACTTCACAACTATTGAGGAACGTAAACAGATCCTCGAAAATGCTTTTTATAATCCTTTTCTAATTGCCGCACAACATGTGTTGATTGATTTATTAACAGACAGTGGCACCAGTGCGATGAGCAGTAACCAGTGGGCAGGTATCATGAAAGGGGATGAATCCTACGCCGGCAGTTCGAGCTTTATGCATTTTGAACAAACGGTAAAACAGCTCACCGGTATGCCTTTTATTATTCCAACGCACCAGGGGAGGGCGTCTGAAAAAATATTATTCAGTTGTCTCGATTGCAAGGATAAGTATGTAGTGAGCAATACACTTTTTGATACAACCCGTGCCAATATTGAATTTGCCGGTGCAACAGGTGTTGATCTGTTGTGTGCAGAGGGGAAGCAATGTTTGATCCCTGCACCTTTCAAAGGAAATATGGATGTGGATGCATTGCAATCTTTCATAAAGGAAAAAACGTCATCCGCTATAGCGATGGTAATCATGACCATCACCAATAATTCCGGTGGCGGGCAACCGGTAAGCATGCAGAATATCCGTGAAGTAAGCGCCATTTGTAAACGAAATGGCATTCCGTTTTTTATTGATGCCTGTCGTTTTGCGGAGAATTCTTTTTTCATCAAACTCAGGGAAGAAGGGTATGCAAACGTATCGGTAGATGAAATTGCAAGAGAAATATTTACTTACGCTGATGGTTGTACGATGAGTGCAAAAAAAGATGCCTTTGCCAACATCGGCGGATTTTTAGCCATGCATGATCCGGCACTTGCTGAAAAATGCCGCAACCTGCTGATCATTGCCGAAGGATTTCCTACTTATGGCGGTTTGGCCGGCCGAGATCTTGAGGCCATTGCCGTTGGGTTGAAGGAAGTAACGGATGAAAGCTATCTCCGTTACCGGGTAAAAAGTATCGAATATCTTTTCAATAAACTTAAAGATGCCGCTATACCGGTAATGCAACCTTCGGGCGGTCATGCTGTTTACCTCGATGCCAAAGCCTTTTTACCGCATATTCCTGTTGAACAATATCCCGGCCAGGCACTGGTATGTGCCCTTTACCTCGAAGGCGGCATACGCAGTGTTGAAATCGGATCACTGATGTTTGGAAAATATGATGAAGACGGCAGGCTGATTCCTAACACAATGGAGTTGGTACGATTAGCCATTCCACGCAGGGTGTACACACAAAGTCATATTGATTATGTAGCCGAAGTGATCATCGCACTCTTTCAAAAGCGAAATAATATTGAGGGCCTGCGCATTGTTGAAGAAGCGCCGATACTGCGTCATTTTACAGCGAAGCTGGAACCTGTTCCTGTTATAAATACAAATATTAAAAACAACATTAAAACATCAAACTTAATCACAGTATGAAAAAAATAATGATACTTCTCGCCGCTGCTGTATTCGCATTGTCTTTTCACGGGCATGCACAACAGGTAAACAGCGATACTACTAAGAAAGAAGTTGCATCGCATCATTGCACAGATAAGAAATCATGCAAAAAATCCTGTTCAAAGGATAAAAAGGAATGCAGTAAAGACAAAGCATCCTGCACATCGGGAAAATCCTGTTGCAAAGGGGAAGCAAAATCCTGCTGTAAGGGCGATAAGAAAATGAAGGATTGCCCAATGCATAAAAATTAACCACGCCTAAAAAAATAATATATGCCAGTATATCAGCGACAGGGAAGCATTCCGGATAAAAGACACGTTGTGTTCCGGCAGCCGGATGGTTCATTGTATCATGAAGAATTATTCGGAACGGAAGGATTTTCGAGCGTATCATCCTTGCTGTATCATTTGTATCCTCCAACTATGGTAAAGGAAATTGGTGAGCCGGTGAGTAAAAGACCAACGGTAGCTTTGGAAGATAATTTGCGTTGCCGCAGTTTTATGGGATACGATGTGCCGCCCTGCGATGACTATATCGAAAGCCGCAAGGTTTTCCTGTTTAATGACGATATGCATATCGGTATTGCCTGCCCTTCTAAATCGATGGATGAATATTTTTTTAAGAATTCGGATGCGGATGAAATGTTATTCATTCACCAGGGCAGTGGCAGATGTAAAACGATGTATGGTACTGTTGATTTTGAGTATGGTGATTATGTAATTATTCCAAGAGGAACAATATATAAGCTGGAATTTGATGATGAAGAGAACAGGATATTATTTGTGGAATCACACAGTCCTATTAAAACGCCTAAGCGTTACCGTAATGAGTTCGGGCAGTTGCTTGAGCATTCGCCATTCTGTGAACGTGATTTCAAACTGCCCCACAGTTTCGAAACCCATGATGAACATGGTGATTTTAAAGTAATGATCAAAAAGAAAGGCCTCGTTTACCCCTACACGTTTGAAACGCATCCTTTCGACCTGGTTGGCTGGGACGGCTACAGTTATCCTTATGCATTTTCTATTTTCAATTTTGAACCCATCACCGGTCGCATTCACATGCCGCCACCCATTCACCAGCAGTTTGAAGGAAGGAATTTTGTGATCTGTTCATTTGTGCCGCGTTTGTACGATTATCATCCAAATGCCATCCCGGCTCCTTATCACCACAGTAATATTGATGCAGATGAAATACTGTATTATGTTGATGGTGATTTTATGAGCAGGAATAATATTAAGAAAGGGCAATTCACGTTGCATCCTGCAGGTGTGGCGCATGGCCCTCATCCCGGCGCTATCGAACGCAGCATTGGTAAAAAAGAAACAAAGGAACTAGCCGTGATGATTGATCCGTTCAATGCGTTAAAAATTACGGATGAGGCGATGCGGTATGAAGTGAAAGATTATTATAAATCATGGATGACTAAACCGGTGTTAACCACTACAAATTAAAATATATGGAAACAAAAGATCTTACCAATATTGCCAACTATGATTACAGCGGGCAAAAAGTTTTTGACAAGGCAGAAGATTTTCTTCCCATCAACGGTACTGATTATGTAGAACTGTATGTTGGCAATGCAAAACAGGCTGCTCATTATTATAAAACCGCCTTTGGTTTCCAGGAATTGGCTTACGCAGGTTTGGAAACGGGATTAAAAGACAGGAGTTCTTATGTGCTCGTACAGGATAAAATACGATTGGTGCTTACAACTTCATTTGATCCGGAAAGTGAAATTTCTCATCATGTGCGCAGACACGGAGACGGCGTAAAAGTTATCGCTCTCTGGGTAGATGATGCCAGGAGCGCTTTTGAAGAAACCACAAAGAGAGGAGCGAAGCCATACATGGAACCATTTGTTACAACAGATGAGCATGGAGAGATCGTTCGGTCGGGCATTCATACTTATGGTGAAACGGTTCACATATTTGTTGAACGAAAAAATTATAAAGGAACATTTATGCCTGGATTTGTTGAATGGAAAACAGAATATCATCCTATTCCAACAGGCTTGAAATACATAGATCACATGGTAGGAAATGTGGAGCTTGGCGGCATGAATAAATGGGCCGGTTTTTATGCCAACGTGATGGGCTTTGCCAACCTGGTAACTTTTGATGATAAGGATATTTCTACCGAGTACACCGCACTGATGAGCAAAGTAATGTCGAATGGAAATGGCCGCATTAAATTCCCGATCAACGAGCCTGCCATGGGAAAGAAAAAATCACAGATAGAAGAATATATAGATTTCTACCGTGGGCCGGGTTGCCAGCACATTGCCGTAGCTACTGATGATATCGTGTTCACCATATCGGAAATGCGTAAACGTGGAGTTGACTTCCTGTATGTTCCCGGATCATATTATGATACTGTAAGAGAAAGGGTGGGAATTATTGAAGAAGACCTGGATGAACTGAAGAAATGGGGTATTATGGTAGACAGGGATGAAGACGGCTACCTGTTGCAGATTTTTACAAAGCCGGTGGAAGACAGGCCAACATTATTCTTCGAGATCATTCAGCGCAAGGGAGCCAAATCATTCGGCAAGGGAAATTTTAAAGCCTTGTTTGAAAGCATAGAAGAGGAGCAGCGTAAACGGGGCACATTATAAAAAACATATTGATCATCTTCAATAAAAAAATATGAGTGATGAAATGATGCTGAAACAATTCCAGTCCAGGATTGATAACGGCGAAAAAATAGAACCCGGCGATCCCATGCCGGATGCGTATCGTAAAACTTTACTGCGCCAGATTTCACAACACGCCCATTCCGAAGTTATTGGTATGCAGCCAGAGGGCAACTGGGTATTGAGAGCTCCCAGCCTGCGTGCAAAAAAAATACTGCTGGCAAAAATACAGGATGAAGGCGGCCATGGGTTGTACCTGTATTCTGCTGCGGAGTCGTTGGGCATAGATCGGGATGAAATGATCGGCCAGTTGCATGCCGGCAAAGCAAAGTATTCAAGCGTGTTTAATTATCCTACACTAACCTGGGCCGACATTGGCGCCATTGGCTGGTTGGTGGATGGGGCTGCGATTGTTAATCAAACCATGTTGGCTAAATGTTCTTTCGGTCCATATTCCAGGGCTATGTTGCGTATTTGTAAAGAAGAAGGATTTCACCAACGGCAGGGATATGAGATCATGGCGAGAATGATGTCGGGCACTGCTGCTCAAAAAGAAATGGCACAGGATGCCATGAACAGATGGTGGTGGCCATCACTGATGATGTTTGGCCCGCACGATACGGAATCGGTTCATTCCAGCGAATCAATGAAATGGAAAATAAAAGTGGAAAGCAATGATCGTTTGCGTCAGCGTTTCATCAACAGAACAGTTGAGCAGGCGCATCACATTGGTTTGATTGTTCCTGATCCGTTGTTGAAATATAATGATCAAACGATGAACTGGGAAGCAGGGCCTATCAACTGGGAAGAATTTTATAAAGTGATCAATGGCGATGGGCCATGTAATCATAAGCGCATGCTGCACCACATCAAATATCACCGTGAAGGCGGATGGGTGAGAGATGCGGCTCGTGCCTTTGCTGAAAAACAACAGGAAACAGCAGATACTTCTATTTATTAATGCAAAATTTTTATGGGTATGAATACAAATGACAATCAATTCAAACAATGGGAAGTGTTTATACAGCCTCGTAGCGGCGCTCCTTATGAGCACGCTGGTAGTTTACATGCAAGCGATCAGCAAATGGCTTTGCAGAATGCACGGGATGTATATGCCCGGAGAAGTGAGGGCAGGAGCATCTGGGTAGTGCCAACGGTTTCCATTGCTGCTACAAAGCCTGAAGATGAAGCAGAGTTCTTTGATCCTGCAGGCGACAAGTTGTACCGCACACCTAATTTTTATAAAATGCCGAAAGGCACAACCGGTTTATAATATGACACTCAATGCAGCGCTTTATAATTTTTGTTTGCGTATTGCAGACAATAATATGATTCTCGGTCAGCGCCTCGCCGAATGGTGCAGTAAAGGACCAATCCTGGAAGAAGACATTGCGCTTACCAATCTTTCGCTCGATCTGTTTGGTGAAGCTGAAAGTTTTTACGAGTATGCGGCAGCGTTAGATAACCATACAAAAACAGCCGATGATATTGCTTTTTTAAGAAATGAACGGCAATATTTCAATTTTCTGATTGTAGAACAACCTAATGGCGATTTTGCCTTTACGATGATGAAACAATTGTTGTATGCCTGTTATGCCAGGTTGCTGTACAGCAGGCTGTCGGATAGTAAAGATGAAAGGATCAGCGGCCTTTCGGCCAAAGCAGTAAAGGAAATGCGTTACCATTTCCGCCATAGTGCAGAATGGATCATCAGGCTGGGGCAGGGAACAGAATTGAGCAAACACAAAGTTCAGTTTGCTCTTGATGAACTCTGGCGGTTTACCGATGATATGTTTGAAATGAATGAAACGGATGAAGTGTTAATCGAGGCGGGAATGAGTTTCAACATCAAAGAATTGTATGCTGAGTGGAGAGAACAGGTTGGCGATATTTTCAGCCAGGCTTCCCTGGAAATTCCGGAATATCATTTTGATATAAAGGGCGGCATTAATGGCATTCATACAGAACATCTTGGTCATATACTTTGTGAAATGCAATATCTGCAAAGGGCACATCCCGGGGCAACATGGTAAAAGAAGCGATACATATAACCGAACAGAAAGTATGGCAATTGCTGGATATGGTTGCTGATCCGGATATACCGGTGATCAGCATCGTTGAACTTGGATTGGTGAGAAAAGTGAAAGTGGAGCCTGGTAATTCAGTAACGGTTACCATTACCCCAAGTTATTCGGGTTGCCCTGCCATGCATGTATTCAGATTTGAAATTGAGTCGGTGCTGAAAATGAACGGCGTTGAAAACGTGAAACTGGAAATCGTTTTATCTCCCGCCTGGACTACCGATTGGCTTAGCGATACAACCAAAAATAAATTAAAGCAATACGGCATTGCACCTCCTGTTAGCGATGCCGGGTCTGCAGACACATTGTTTGCCCGTAAGGAAGTTCCCTGCCCCCGGTGCAACAGCTATCATACAAAACTAACCAGCCAGTTTGGATCTACTCCCTGTAAAGCATTGTGGTATTGTGAAGATTGTATGCAGCCGTTTGAATATTTTAAATGCCATTAGGCGGGATGCCGGATGCCGGATGCAGGATGATGGATGTTGGATAAAAAAATATTCTATTCGAACATCTACATGTACACTGATTAATCTTTCGAAAAAACTCACAGCTCATTGCTCGCTGCTCATAGCTCACAGCTCACAGCTACCTTAAATCGCTTTACTAAAAACAGGCTTATCCTCATTCATACCTGGAAGATACAAATCGAATGCGCTGCAGATATTGCGGATAAAATAACGGCCTTGTTCGGTAAGAGATAATGATTCCTTGTTCCAGGTAATCAGTCCGTCTTTTTCAAATTGTGTAAGCCGGGGGAATGTATATTGTTGCAATAAAGGAAGATCCGCTTCCCTGAATGTTGTTTTGCCTTTACAGCTTATATCTAAAATATATTTGCCGAACGACTGGTCTGTTGCCGATAAAAAGTAACCTTTCTTTACTGGCAATTCATTGGCTGTAATCCGCTCGTAATAATTGTGAATTGTTTTTTCATTCTGCGCATAAGCGTTGCCGGTATCACTTATTGAAGATACGCCAAGCCCGATCAGCAATCCTGCATGTTGCGTGGTATATCCCATGAAATTGCGGTGTAGTTTACCCGATTCCCAGGCTTTGTACAGGTCATCGGCAGGCAGGGCAAAATGATCCATGCCTATATCGGTGTACCCGTTTTTTACAAAGAGTTCTTTTCCCTTCAGGTACAACGCCAGTTTATCTTCGGGTGCAGGTAAGTGCGATTCATCGAACAGCCTTTGCCCTTTGCTGGTCCAGGGAACATGCGCATAACTATAAAAAGCAATGCGATCAGGTTTTAACTCCAGCACTTTGTTGATGGTTCTCTCAATACTTTCTGTAGTTTGTAGTGGTAAGCCGTAGATGAGGTCGAAGTTCACGGATTTAAAGCCGATCTTCCTGGCTTCTTCCGTAACTTGTTTTACATTTTCAAAAGGTTGTATTCGATTGATGATGTGTTGCACAGCCGGATCATTATCCTGCACGCCAAAACTTACCCTGCGGAAGCCTCTTGCATATAACATTTTTAAGTGTGCAGCAGTGGTGTTGTTCGGATGGCCTTCAATACTGAATTCATGTTTGGGATGAATAATGCTATTATCCAAAATGATCTTCAACAGGTGTTCGAGGTTTTTAGGGGAGAAGAACGTTGGTGTTCCTCCTCCTAAATGCAGTTCCCGGATTACAGGCGTTTGTTTCATCAGCTTGCGGTACAACAGCCATTCTTTTTCAAGGGCAGCCATATATTCTTCTTCCACCGAATGATTGGTGGTTATTTTTTTATTGCAGCCACAGTAGGTGCACAATGATTCGCAGAAGGGAAGGTGAATGTAAATGCTGATGCCGTCTGTTGAATTTTTTTCTTCGAATGTAGTTTTAAATGCCTGCATCCATTGGTTCACCTCTATCGATTCTTTCCAAACAGGCACAGTGGGATAACTGGTATATCTCGGAACGGGATTGTTATATTTCCGGATCAATAATACGTTTGGACTTTCACTGTTCATGATGTAAAAATAGCCTTACAGTATATGCGGGAAACTGACCGTTGTTAGTTTGCAACAAGAGATTAGTCACTGATTTTGGTCATGATTTTTTCAACGGCAATTCAATGCGTACCGTTGTTCCTTTATTGAGTTTGCTTTTAATGGAGATGTCTCCCTTCAGCAAATCGAGGTAACGTTTAATGATGTGCAATCCCATACCAGTTCCCTGTATGTTTACTGCATTCTGACCGCGGAAAAAGGAAGAGAATAAATGATCCATATCTTCCGGTGCAATACCAATGCCTTTGTCTTCAACTGCAATAGAAACAGCTTTGCTGCTTATTTTACTGGTAATGCTGATGGCACTATTGTCTTCAGAAAATTTAATGGCATTAGAAATGAGATTGAACAATATATTTTTTAACAGCTTCCGGTCGCTGGTAATTGTTTTATCGCCGCTGTGGTGATACACTAATTCCTGGCCATTCCTGGCAAGCCCCTTCATTTCTTCAATGGTTTCATGAATGAGATCGGGCAACAGGAAAGATTCACAAACGGTTTCTACTTTTCCTTCTTCCAGTTTTCCAACCGATAAGAAATCTTCCAGCAGGTCGTTCAAATGTTTTACGGAGTTTTTAATCCGTTCGATATGCTTTTCTCTTTTTGGCTGCTCTTCGGTTAACACATATTTATCGAGCAGTAATGCAGAAGACAACACCGTACTCAATGGCGTTCTGAACTCATGGGAGGCCATCGACACAAAGCGACTTTTTATTTCATTGAGTTGTCGTTCTTTATCGAGGGCTTCGCTTAGTTCGCTTTGCGATTGTTCCAGTTTTTGCAGAGCTTCTTTTAATATGGCCGTTCTTTCTGCAACTTTTTCTTCCAGTTCAACATTCAGCTTTTGTAGTTCGGAAGTAACTTTTTCCAGTTGTTGCTGCTGGGCAAGCATGTTCAGTTCTATCTGTTTGCGCTGGCTGATGTCGATGATAAATGCAATACAATATTTCTTCTTGTCCTGTTCATAATTACTCAGGCTTACTTCTACCGGGAAAACATCGCCGTTCTTTTTTGCGCCGTACAACTCACGGCCCTGTCCCATCTTACGGCTGGAAGGATGTTTGTGAAAAGCTTCACGCTGCTTTACATGCGTTTTGGCAAATTGTTTCGGAACAAGTATTTCGATCGGGTTGCCAACCAGTTGTTTTGCCGTATAGCCAAACATGCTGCATGCTGATGGATTTACGAGAATGATAATGCCTTTGTCATCTGCAATAACAAAACCTTCAGAAGCATTTTCAAAAAGAGAAGTGATATGTACTATGTCATATTTCATCATCATAACAACAGCAGGTATTTATGCCGGAAATTTAGTTGCGAAGCAATTGCTGTTCTATTTCAATTGCTTTTGGAAACAGAATATTGTTTTCAAGATGCAGGTGTTGAATACAATCGTTGTGAAATTCATGTAGTTTCTGGTAAAGCAGTTGCATGTCGGCGCCTTTGTTTGATTGTGCGGTATAATTGGAAGTATATTGTTGCAGCCTGTTAAGCAATTCCACAATATCTTCCTCTTCTTTTGTAATATTACTAAGTGGTTTTCTTAATGTTCTTACAAACAACGATCCATACGTTTCTTTACGGGAGTAGGTTGTTTCAAGTTGTTTAATGTACGGGAAGATTATTTCTTCTTCATGCGGAATATGTTTCAGCAGCAACGATGATAATTGCAGGAAGCATCCGTTAATATTTACCATTGTTTTATAGTCCGGTTTTTTCGGATCCAGCATGCCGGAAATTTCAGCTTCAATGGCGGGTATGGCTTTGTGTAAAAAAGCATGGTGAATGTTGCAGATATAATCGATAAGAAAACTTATTTTCCAGTCGTTGAACTGTAAGCGGTCGGGTAAACCTGTATGTTGGGTAGCAGCAGAGATCTCATTTTCAACCACCCGTGCATCAATATTGTTTAACCTGCAGATCTCTTCAAGTGTGGTATTTCCTTCATAATAGAAATTGATGCCATGCCGGGTAAATACATCGGCTGCCCGGTAATCGGCCCTTACGATATCTGCTATTGTTCTGTTTGCTGGTAACATCACCGGAATTGTTTTATAAACGGAATTATACACCTACAAATGTATTTTTTGAACGGCTACGGGAGAATGATCTATATCATGTGGGGTGTTGACTGCTATCATAACCGCCAAAAACTGCTGCCGTTAGATTTGCAGGGTTAATTAATTGAGCAAAGAAATACCGGTTCGGGGCCGGTATTTCAACAACAGGAAGGATGCCGGTAAATATGAGGGTAATGATTGTTCACCGGCATCTGTTCCTGTTTTTCTATACAACAGATTAGTCTTCCTGGTAATATTACCCATTAAAGTGCTTCTTTTAATTTCGCTGCGGTATTATTGATTGTACATTTACATCAATACCTATTTTTGTAAAATGGTTGACAATCGTTTTGAAGCCCTGTTTCAATATGCTTCTATTGGTATCCTGGTAGCAAATGAAAACGGTGTAATCGAAATGGCCAATAACTTTCTGCTTACACAATTCGGATACGACAGTAGTGAAGAACTGATCGGTAAAGAAGTAGAAATGTTGATTCCATCCCGTTACACAAAAAAGCACCAGCAACACAGGAGTAATTATAATAAACAACCCGGCCCCAGAACCATGGGCACAGGCAGGGATCTATTTGCCATAAAAAAAGACGGAAGCGAATTCCCGGTGGAAGTAAGCCTCAGCAATTACAATCTCGGCGGTTCCATGCACATCATCGCATTCGTTATTGATATTACCACCCGGAAAGAAATTGAAAAGTCGGTTATTGAACACAAACAACAGATAGAGGAACTGAATGAAGGCCTGGAAAAGAAAGTAGCACTGCGTACCGTTCAATTGCAGGAAGCCATGCAGGATCTCGAACAATCAAAAGACGAATTATCGAAAGCGCTGGATAAAGAAAAAGAACTGGGCGATCTTAAATCGAGATTTGTTTCTATGGCCTCACACGAGTTCAGAACCCCGTTGAGCACCATACTTTCCTCTGCATCATTGCTGGCCAAATATGCCGAAAAGGAAGAACAGGAAAAAAGAGAGAAACACATCGATCGTATCAAATCCTCTGTAAATAACCTCACCGGAATTTTAAATGAATTTTTATCTATTGGTAAAATTGAAGACGGAAAGATTGAAGTAAAATCGGTTGAGTTTAATGTAAAGGACTTCATTTCAAAAATAATCGGGGAAATATCAGGTATAAAAAAGAAGGCACAGGAGATCGTATATGATCATGAAGGAAATGAAATGGTAAACCTGGATGAATCATTGCTGCGCAATATTATCATCAACCTTTTATCGAACGCCATAAAGTTTACTGCTGAAGACGGAATAATAAATATCCATTCAAGCGTGCAAAATGATACTTTTGTATTAACGATAAAAGACAATGGCCTTGGCATTTCAACAGAAGACCAGCAGCATTTGTTTGAACGGTTTTTCCGGGCATCGAATGTAACCAATATACAGGGAACCGGTTTGGGACTGCACATTGTTGGGAAATATGTTGAACTGATGAAAGGAACCATTGATTTTACCAGTGAATTGGAAAAAGGCACTGCATTTACCATTACTTTCAATCATAATTTTGCAACATGAGACAGCGGATCTTATTAATCGAAGACAATAACGACATCAGGGAGAATACAGCGGAGATACTGGAATTGTCGAATTACATTGTAGATACGGCGGAGAACGGTAAAGTGGGTGTTGAAAAAGCCATGTCGAACAAGCCCGATTTAATTATCTGTGATATAATGATGCCGGTGCTGGATGGTTATGGCGTGTTGCACCTCATTAGCAAGAATGATGAACTGGCCGGCATTCCCTTTATTTTCTTAACAGCAAAATCTGAGCGGGCCGACCTGCGTAAAGGAATGGAAATGGGCGCTGATGATTATATTACCAAGCCATTTACCGACATTGAATTACTGAATGCTATAGACAGCCGTTTGAAGAAAGCCGGATTGATGAAAAAGGAATACAGTTCCGATCCGCAGGGTTTGAAAGAGATGATCACCGAATTCAGCAAGGGAAAAACGCTGGACGATCTTACCAATGAGAGTGATGAAAATGTTTTCCGGAAAAAGCAGGTGATCTATATGGAAGGCAATCATCCGTACAAATTGTTTTATGTAAAGAAGGGAAAAGTAAAAACGTATATCAGTAACGACGACGGTAAAACGCTTACAACCGGTTTGTTTGCCGATGGCGATTTTTTTGGCTACACCGCATTACTGGAGGGAACTACATACAAAGAAACAGCGGAAGCGATAGAGGAAAGTACGATCTGTGATATCCCCGTAGAAGATTTTCAAAAAGTATTGAATGAAAATACCGAAGTAACTAAGAAGATGATCCGGCTATTGTCAAACAATATTGCCGAAAAAGAACAGCAACTATTGAATATTGCCTATAATTCTCTGCGTAAACGTGTGGCCACAGCGCTCATGACCTTGCAAAAAAAGTACGGAACGGAAGGAAAGGAAAAATTCAGCATTAATTTCTCCAGGGAAGACCTGGCCAATATTGCCGGTACAGCCACTGAATCACTTATTCGTACGCTGAGTGATTTTAAGAGTGAGAAGCTGATCGACATCCAGGGCAGCAACATCACGATCTTAAATGAAAAGAAGCTCGAAGGAATGTTGAATTAATGATGAAGTAACGATAGCAGGTATGTACTGAATGCTTTCTTCAGTTTTTCAAACCCCATAATGCACTCTGCAATTTCTGCATCCAGTTTGTGATGATCTAACAGTAAGCGTTTTATTAACGCACTATCTACTACCAGCGAATTTTTTAACTGGCGTTGAAACAATACGATGTTCTTTTTTAGTGCATGCAGCTTATCGTCTGTTTCCAGGAAACAATTCTGAAAATATTCAGCTTTTTCCAGGAATTCTTTATCAATATTATTATCGAGGGCCTGTGATAGTCTTGTTTTAAAATAAGCGTTTTCCTGCAGGTAAAAATCAAGCGCACGGCCCCATGCCATGCATTCGTGCCAGAAGTGATCTATTTCCCTATGTGCTGTAACTTTCATTTGTTGCTACTCAATTTTGGTAAAACTAACCTATAGTTCAAAAATTAATAAGAATCTCCGTCATTTTTAAGGATGAATTTAATCATGACAACTGATTGCCTGCATGCCATCGTGGTTGTTATGTATTCCCGGGCTTAGGTAAGGGATGTTTAAACCCAATCCACGTACAATCAACAGCACCGCCATAACTGCCATCATATACGGATACAGTTTTCTTATTTTCTGTCGGATGCTGATGCTTACGAAGCCACCGAAAAATGTAACGCTCCACATCAGGGGCAGTGTGCCCAATCCGAATGCAGCCATAAACAAACTGCTTTTGAATGCAGATGCGGTTGATATGGCACCGGCCATTGCCAGGTAAACCAAACCACAGGGGAGAAGCCCGTTTAACAATCCTATAAAAAATACCGAGCGGTAATTCTTTTTAATAAATAAAGCACCTAACCATTCCCGGCACTGTTTAAAAAAAACAGCAACGGGGTTATTCATGGAAAATGTTTTTGAAGGAAAGAAAATAAATAAAAGTATGATGATGCCGATGCCGATTGACAATGCCTGCTGGTATCCCATCAATCCAATGCCGGATCCGGCGAGACCAACAATAAAACCAAGTGTTGCATAAGTGGTTACCCTTCCGGCATTGTATAATAATGTTGAAATGAAACGGGAGAAATTATTATTGGATACAACAGGTAACGACATTGCGATCGGACCGCACATGCCCACGCAATGTAAAGCCCCAACTGCGCCCATTACCAATGCTGTTACAAACAAACTGATCATTGTATCATTAATTTGTGTTCGTTATAGTAAGTTACTTTTTCTGCTTCCCAGGAAACTTTCACATCATGCAAACCTTTATTGGCTGCCGGCAGTTTTAGTGTTACCATTCCATCGGTGGTGTTAAAGTCTTTCACCACGTCTTTGTTTTTATCGGCAATGCAATACAACAATACATGTGCATTCATTTTTTTATTTTTCATCTCTTCCGGGAAACGGATAACCAGTTCCTGGTTGCTGATGTTGTATTGCACATCTGATGAAAGTAAATTGGCTCTTTTTGTTTCGTCAATTTTTTCCTGGTACTTCAATTCCTGTTCGTAGTAGTCGGTTGTTACCAGGTCCTGGTTTTCGCCGGATGATCGTATCACGAGATAAACTATTCCGGAAACAAACACCAGGTAAACAATTAATATTTTATATCCCCAGCTCATAATTGTACATTTTAAATAAACAATAAATTGTTAGTTATAAATTTCCGGCCCAATAAATTTTGCCGTTACGGTTTTGATCTTTCCTGTTGAATCATACAGTCCTATTTCTAATGCTGTTTTCCAGTTTTTAAGATCTTCTCTTTTAAGTTTTACAAAGAACTGCAGGTTGGTATAATCTTCTTTTTTGATAACTGGTTTTGTATTGCCGATGAGTGTGATCTCGCCCGGAAGATTCTCCAGCTTAAGGTAAATGGGAATATCCTTGTGTGTTTTATTGGCGAGTTTTAGGTTGTACAGGTTGCTCACCCTGCCATCAGGCAATGAAGTATAGGTCATGCCGGCGGTTCTCATCAGTCGTGCATCCAGGTCGGTTCTGCTAACGAGCAGGAATACCAGCAGCAGGATAAGCAGGCTTAATACAGCGGTATAAGCTTTTATTCTCCTGTTGAAAGTAAGTTTTACTTTATTCTTAATACTGTTCTCTGATGCATACCTGATAAGCCCGGTTGGTTTGTGAATACTCGTCATGATAGCGTCACAGGCATCAATGCAGGCTGTACAGTTTACGCATTCCAACTGGGTTCCGTTTCGGATATCGATGCCCGTTGGACAAACCTTAACACAGGCCGCACAATCGATACAATCGCCATGCACCGCCGCAACAGGTTGTACCTGTTCAAGTTTTTGTACCACCGATTTACATCCGCCATCCCCCTTGCAATCATCACATTTGCAATCATGGTCTTCTTCAATTTTGGGATTGTTCGCTTTCTTTAGTTTGCCTCTTGGTTCGCCACGCTGGTAATCGTACGCTACCACGATGGAGCTTTTATCGAGGAGTACACCTTGTAATCTTCCGTACGGACAAACAACGATACACGCCTGTTCCCTGAACCACCAGTAAACAAAAAAGAATACGGTAGTAAAGCCAAGAAGTGATATAAGTGTACCGATACTTTGCGCAGGATGAGTGATGTCGTCGATAAGCCTGTCCATGCTGATAAGATAAGCGAGGAAGAAGTTGGCGATGACAAAGGAGAGGGTAAAAAAGATGACGAACTTCAAACCACGCTTCCATATCTTCTCTGTATTCCAGGGCATTTTTTTCAATGCTTTCTGCTGGGTAGAATCTCCATCGATCCAGTATTCAATTTTGCGGAATACCATTTCCATGAAAATTGTTTGCGGGCAAGCCCAGCCGCAGAATATCCTGCCGAATGCTACTGTAAATAAAATAATGAAAACGATGAAGGTAAGCATCCCGATCCCGAAGATGAAGAAGTCCTGTGGCCAAAAGATCATGCCGAATATGATGAACTTACGTTCCAGCACATTCAGCATGAGCAGTGGTTCATCATTTACCTTGATAAACGGGAGGGTGAAAAATACAACAAGGTAAAATCTGCTGAACCAGGTTCTTAAATTGTATAACCGGCCTTTAGGTTTTTTAGGATGTATATAATTTCTCTTTCCTTCTTTTGATATGGTTGCAACGGAATCCCGGAAGATTTCTTCATGTTGCGTGGGTGGTGTTGGAATCGAAGACATGGTATAAGGTTGTAATGCTAAAGAAAATTATTTCTTTCCTGCATTGGCGTTATCTGCTTTTGCAGGTGTTGCCCCGGTTGAAGTTGAATCAGCCTTTGCAGGTGCAGTTCCGGTTGAATCTTTTCCGGCAGCAGCTTCAGTGAACAAATCTCCCTGTGGTGCTTTCGCATTAGGAGGATTGGTTCCTTTCAGTGTTAATATAAATCCAGCCAGGTCGTTGATCTCTTTTGGCGTATAGTTCTTAGCCCATGACTGCATTCCTTTATCCGGGTAACCGTGTTTGATAGATTGATATACGTCCGTTAAAGAACCTTTGTGAATCCAGTAGTCGTCGGTTAAATTCGGGCCGGCGCCGCCTTCTCCCAGTTTACCATGACAAGCCCAGCAAACAGTGTTGAAAATGTCTTTACCTTTTTCAATGCCGGCCTTATCAGGCATCTGCAAATTGTTCTCATCAATCTTGTCTTTGTTCTTTGCTTCGTATTCTGCTTTGCGTTCTTCTGCTTTTTGCATTTCTGCTTCGTATTCCTGTGTAGGATTTTTTCCGTAACCGAATACATGGAAATTCAGTAAGTAGATCATCGCTACCACAATGGTGAACAGGAATCCATATTTCCACCATGGTGGCAATGCATTGTCGAGTTCTTTGATGCCATCATAATCATGATCAAGCAATACGTCTGCTTCTTTCTCAACGGCAACGGCTTTGGTAAATATTTTTTTATCAAGATTTGACCACCATGATCCAAGTGCACCGGCTTTCTTACCTTCTTTTTTAGGTAGTAATTCTGCCTGCAGGCGCTGTATGGAAAACATCATGTAAAAAATGACTACTATTTCAATGCCGAGTACACTAACCAATACCCAGAAACCTGTACTATCCAGTCCGCCATAATTGGGAACTGCTTTAACTACTTCTGCGGCCTGGTCTTGTGCATGGCCGGTTACGGTTAATAAACTCAGGCCGATCAGCATTACTATTGTTGCTAAACCGCTGTTTGATTTTTTAGTTTTTTCGAGCGCTTGTCTTCCGAGTGTGATCAGCACCTGTCCCATACCGTAAATAACGAATGCAAGTACGAGTGCGATGGATCCCAACAGGATCACCAGTTGATTGGCAGAGGAGGGAGCAGTTGCTGCAGGTGCAGGGTTTGTTTGCGCCAGTAACACATTGCTGCTGCACAGACTGAAGAGAATGAGCAATGATTTTGGTAATATATTTTTTATAGACATATACATGTTTTTAATAGTTCTGCGTGGTTGATTCTTCGGTAAGATCGAGTGGAATATTTGACATTGCTTCTACATTTTTTTTGTCCATTTTCTTTACATAGTAAAGCAGTACAACAAAAAACAGGAAGAATATCACCAGAGAGATCATTGGATAAATATTCGCATGATCCATTTTTTCGGCATATTGTTTTATAAACTTGAACATGGTTATTGTTTTTTGTTTTTAGTGATATCTGTTCCCAGCCTTTGCAGGTAAGCGATTACAGCAATTACTTCTTTGTTAGGAGAAATGCGAATACTATCATTCTGCAAATTGCCGGAGATGCTGCGTGCCTGGTTCATCAGGTCGGCATTTGCCTGCTGATCATATCCTTTATCGTAAGGAACGCCCAGCGTTTGCATCGCCCTTATCTTAGCGCCTGTTAATGCAGTGTCTATATCTTGTTCTAACAGGAACGGATAGGGGGGCATCAGTGATCCTTCACTCATGGAAGATGGTTCACGCAAGTGACGGAAATGCCAGCCATCAGATTTTTTAAGATTACCGGTTCCTTCTCTCGCCAGGTCTGGTCCCATACGTTTACTTCCCCACTGGAACGGATGATCGTACACAAACTCACCAGCTTTGGAATATTCACCATAACGTTCTGTTTCACTTCTGAAAGGACGGATCATCTGGGAGTGACATACATAACATCCTTCTCTTACATAGATATCACGTCCCTGTAATTCAAGTGGTGTATATGGTTTTACTTCTGTAATGGTAGGAACATTTTCTTTGATCATGAATGTTGGAACCAGTTCGATGATACCACCGATTAAAATAACTACCAGGCTAAGGATCATCAGTTGTACCGGTTTGCGTTCGATCCACCTGTGCCAGTGTTCGCCAGCATGCCTGTGACCTTCTTTCGCCAGTGCCGGTGCTTCTGCCGGTTCATCTGCAACCAGTTTTCCTGCAGCAACTGTTTTAAACAGGTTATAGATCATAAGTAATACACCAACCAGGAACAATGCACCACCAACAGAACGCATGGCGTAGAATGGCCTGAGATAAGTAACTGTTTCAAGGAAAGAATATTTTAATTGACCTGCATCAGTAAATTGTTTCCACATACTGCTTTGTGTAAAACCAGCCCAGTACATAGGCACAGCATAGAAAACAATTCCGAGTGTTCCCAGCCAGAAGTGATTGTTCGCTAATTTTTTAGAATATAACGGTGTATTGTAGAGGCGTGGGATCAACCAGTAGAGCACACCAAAAGTGAGCATACCATTCCAGCCCAAAGCGCCAACGTGTACGTGTGCAACGATCCAGTCGGTATAGTGTGCAATGGCGCTTACATTTTTCAATGACAGCATCGGTCCTTCAAACGTAGCCATACCATAAGCAGTTACGGCTACCACCATGAATTTTAAAATCACATCATCTCTAACACGATCCCATGCACCACGTAAAGTGAGCAGCCCGTTGATCATACCACCCCAGCTTGGGAAGATGAGCATGAAAGAGAATACTACACCCAGTGATTGTGCCCAGTTTGGCAATGCAGTATATAAAAGGTGGTGCGGACCAGCCCAGATATAAAGAAATATCAATGCCCAGAAGTGAATGATGGAAAGACGATAAGAGTAAACCGGGCGGTTAGCCGCTTTTGGCATGAAGTAATACATCAAACCTAAGTAAGGTGTTGTTAAAAAGAATGCCACCGCGTTGTGACCGTACCACCACTGCACGAGCGCATCCTGTACACCAGCGTAGAAGCTATAGCTCTTCAGCCAGGTATAAGGCAATTCACCCGAACGAACGATGTGCAGCACGGCAACTGTTACAAAAGTGGCGATGTAAAACCAGATGGCTACATATAAGTGTTTCTCTCTTCTTTTGATGATGGTACCGAACATGTTCCAACCGAACACCACCCATATTACGGTAATGGCGATATCGATTGGCCAGATCAGCTCAGCATATTCTGCACCCTGCGTTAAACCAATCGGTAATGTAATGGCTGCAGATACAATGATCAACTGCCATCCCCAGAAATGTATTTTGCTCAATACATCGCTGAACATTCTTGCTTTACACAAACGCTGGAGGGAGTAATAAACGCCCATGAAAATACCGTTACCCACAAAAGCGAAAATCACCGCATTCGTGTGTAATGGTCTTAATCTTCCGAATGAACCATATTGTGTAATGTTAAGTGATGGGAATACTAACTGTAATGCCACCCATAAACCGGCCAGCATTCCAACTGCGCCCCAAATCATGGTGGCGAAAGCGAAATTTTTCACAATCCGGTTATCATAATTGAATTTTTCTAATTCCATCTTCTGGTTGTTTTGGTTATTTGTTTGATTGATTCATTTCTTTCAGGTCGTTGTCAAACAACATGCGTACAGACGGCGTGTAGTCGTCATCGTATTGGCCGGTGAATACACTCCATAAAAAAGCGACGAGAAATGTTCCCGCCACCATCATGCTAATCCCGATCAGTATAAATAATACGCTCATATGAAAAAATTTGACTTGCCAAAGCTATTTTGAGATGGAAGGATTAGGAATGACTGCTATCAAAAGAGAATATGATTTAGATCAGTTTTTGAAACTTGCCGGCGATGTTTTTTGGACATGTGCCTTCTCAATTACTCCCGTTGAATTATTTGCCGGAACAGAAACTAAAATCGTGGAAATGGTATTGCCGATCCGCAGCTTAACAGCTAACTCAGTTGCCAACAACTAACAACTAACAACTAACTACTAACAACTTGTAACTAACAGCTCACAACTTGTAACTAACAGCTCACAGCTTTTTCCCCGCCCCCGAAATATTACTCATTAATGTAACAAACAACACAATGCTGATACTACTTGCGGGCATCAGGATAGCCGCTACCATGGGAGATAACTGGGCACTAACGGCGAAGCTTAGCCCAACGATGTTATATATTATAGACAGGATGAAACTTCCGGTTACGATTTTTTTACCGGATTTAGCGAAGCGTAAGAATTTATCAATATCTGTTACACGGCTGCCGTCGAGAATGGCGTCGCAGGCTGGTGTAAACTGCGTATGGTTATTGTTTACCGCAATCCCGGCGTCGGCCTGCATTAAGGCGCCTGCATCATTCAATCCATCGCCGATCATTAATACTTTATGGTTTTTGGATTGAAGATGTTTAATATAGTTGAGTTTATCCTGTGGCATCTGTTTGAATTTATAATCGGCGGTAATACCGAAGATAGATTGCAGGTTCTCTTTTTCAGAATCATTGTCGCCCGACAACACACATAAATGATACCCGGCTTTTCTTAACCCGGCAATAGTTTCGGCCAGTCCTTCACGATAGTGATTCGATACCAGGAAATATCCTTTGTAATCGTTGCCGATCTGCACATTCACTTTTGATCCTTTGTTCTCATCATGCTTTACTTCGCTTTTGAGGTGTACGATCTCATCTGAACCCACCAATACCGTAGTATCGTCAATTACCGCTTCCAGTCCTTTGCCGGAATGTTCCCTGAAACCAGTAATATTATCGGCTGCTGCCTGCTGAACATGTAAGGTGGCTGCCATCAGCCTGCTCAACGGATGCGAAGACTGATTGCTCACCTGTTGCAACCAGCTTTTTTCCCTGTCGGATAAATTTTTACCGAAATAGCGGAAATCAACTTTGTTGGGTTCTGTCATTGTACCGGTTTTGTCGAATACAATGGTGTCAACAGTTGCCAGTGATTCGATGATGCCGGCATTTTTCAGGTACAGTTTGTTCTTGCCAAATATGCGTACCATATTGCCGAATGTGAATGTGGCGGATAGTAAAAGTGAACAGGGGCAGGCAACGATGAGCACTGAAGTAAGCGCCGGCCATATATTTGCCGGGTTCACAAACCACCAGAAAATTACCGCCGCAATGGCTACACTAAATAAACTAATGGTAAAAAAGCGGCTCCAGGGATGAATAAATGATTCGTCTCCCTGTTTTTGTTTCCTGAAAATGCTGTTGTTCCATAATTCTGTGATGTAACTCTGCGATACTTCATTCACCACTTCCAGTTCAATAGCCGGGCCGGTTTGTTTACCACCGGCATAGATCAATTCTCCGCTGCGGATGGTTACGGGAGTGTTCTCTCCATTTACAAAGCTGTAATCTATATAGGCTGTTCCTTTTTTCAGGATGGCATCAGCAGGTACAATATCTTCATTGCGGATGATGATGGTATTTCCTTTCTGCAGATCAGTTACGGGAATATTTTTTTCAGTCAGGTCTTTTTGTTTAACGGTTACGCCTAATGGGAAATAAGAACGATAGTCCCGCTCAAACGACAATACATCGTAGGTTTTATTCTGGAACCAGCGTCCAACGAGCATAAAAAATACAATGCCTGTTCCTGAATCGAGGTAGCCGGCGCCTGTGCCTGAAATGATCTCGTAATAACTTCTTCCGTAGGTAACGATAATGGCCAGTGCAATAGGCGCATCTATGTTTACATATTTTTGTCGTAAGCCTTTAAACCCGGATACAAAAAAATCGGAAGCGCTGAACAGCAATACCGGTAACGATAAGCCGAAGATGATCCAGGGAAAAAAGTTTTTCAACCCGTCGCCTATATTCCCTGCAGAAAAGTATTCAGGAAAGCTCAGCATCATAATATTGGAAAAGCAGAATCCGGCAACGCCGATACGGTACAATTGCCTGCGGTTTACTCTTGCTTTGGGAGATTGCCGGCTGGAAGATTTTTCCAGTGTAATGGATGGCTCATATCCAATGAAAGCAAGTAATTCCACTACTTTTCTCAATGAGATCTTCTGTGGATTAAAAGATATAAATACTTCTTTTCGCTGGAAGTTGGCCCGGGAACTAATAACGCCTTCGTTTATTTTGTGCAGGTTCTCCAACAGGAAAATACAGGAAGAACAGTGCATCTGCGGCAACTCAAATGTAACATTGGTTTGCGTATCGCTGCTGAATTGCACAATTTTCTTCTGTAACTCAGCATCATCAAGGTAACCGAACCGCTCGCTGGTAAATTTCCCTTTGGCTTTAATGCCGGGATTTTTATCCAGGTCGTAATAACTGCAAAGATTGGTTTCATTCAGCAGCAGGTACACCTGTTTGCAACCTTCGCAGCAGAAATGCTTATCATCAATCGTAATCACGGTTTCACATTGTTCACCGCAGTGATAACATTCCGGACTTTTATTCATTTCCTTTTTGATAAAATAAAAATTTTTCAAATATCCTCATCATTGGAAAGATTGTTGCTTCTTTTTGTCATAGTTTAACATGATATAAGTCATAAAATAAAAAAATCAGCTATGATACTTTTGAAATTCATTGGTTTGAGACCTCAAATTATTCAAATGAAAAGAGCCATTTTCATTCTTTCAGCTTTATTCTTTATCGTTTCCTGTAATCAGCATAAAGAAAAGGAAGCGCCTGCCGTTACTAATGAAATAATATTGCCATCCGACAGTTCGAATATTGCGGTGGTGGATGCGCATTATTTATGGACGGCAGATTGGGACAACAGCGGCAGTATGATCATGAAACGCATGTCGCCAATCAGTACAGATTCTTTAACGGCAGAGAATATCATTGGCAGGATGAATGAGATGTATCCTGAAGTGAAATTGCAGTACGTTAAAACATCCAATGATACCATTTTTATTAAGATACCAAAAGCTAAATACCTCACGCAATCCATGGGAAGTAGTGGAGCCGAAGGTTACCTGGCAGAAGTAACATACAACCTCACGGAGTTAAATGGCATCAGCAATGTAATGTTGGATTTTGCGCCCGGCGATCATGCAGAGCCCGGTTCCTATGCCCGTACCGATTTTATTCATGAGAAAGACAATAGCAAAGCAAAATAATTATCTCCTTTTAAAGCCAATAGGATCATGAAAATTGAACAACTCTATACCAATTGCCTGGCGCATGCAGCCTATTATGTAGAAAGCAACGGCGAAGCAGCCATTTTTGATCCCTTACGTGAAGTAGATCAGTATATTCAAAAAGCCAGGAATGACAATGCTATAATTAAATATGTATTTGAAACGCATTTTCATGCCGACTTCGTAAGTGGCCATCTTGAATTAATGAAGAAGACGGGTGCAAAAATTGTTTTTGGGCCCACTGCAAAACCGGGTTATGACGCTATTGTGGCAACCGACAATCAGGTTTTTTCATTGGGAAAAATTAAAATTAAAGTCATTCACACGCCCGGACATACCATGGAAAGTACTACTTACTTAGTAATGGATGAGCAGGGGCAGGATTACGCCATCATAACAGGCGATACGTTGTTTATCGGCGATGTGGGCCGCCCCGATCTTGCGCAACATGTAAATAAAGATCTGGATGAAAAAAAACTTGCCGGATACTTGTATGATTCATTACGTAATAAAATAATGCCGCTGAATGATAACCTTATCGTGTACCCGAATCATGGAGCAGGAAGTGCCTGTGGTAAAATGATGAGCAAAGAAACAACGGACACACTGGGACATCAGAAACTTGTTAATTATGCATTGGATCCATCCTTAACCAAAGAAGCATTCATTGATAAAGTATTAAACGGGCTCACAACGCCTCCCGGTTATTTTCCGCAAAATGTGTTGATGAACCTTCAGGGATATGAACATTTAGATGAAGTATTGGCAAGAGGCAATCATCCGCTTACATTAGCTGAATTTGAAAAAGCAATTGCAGATGATGCGGTGTTGATTCTTGATACAAGAGATGCCGGTGATTTTGCAAAGGGATTTATTCCCGGCAGTATCAATGTAGGCGTAAATGGAAATTTTGCACAATGGGTGGGAGAGATGATTCCATCTGTTCGCCAGCAGATCGTACTGGTTACAGAACCGGGTAAAGAAAAAGAATGTATGATCCGGTTATCGAGAGTAGGGTATGATCATACCATTGGTTACCTCGAAGGCGGATTTACTACCTGGTTGGCAGGTCAGAAAAAATACAACAGCATCAACAGGATTAACGCATCACAATTGCAGCAAATGATGGATGTGCAGGATATTGCTTTGTATGATGTAAGGAAAAGATCGGAGTTTGAATCACAGCATGTTCATGGCGCCGTAAACATTCCGTTGAATGAAATGAACAGGCACTTCAATGCATTTCCAACCGATAAAAAAATAGTTTTGTATTGTGCCGGCGGATACCGGAGTATGATTGCTGCTTCTGTTTTAATGCAAAACGGAACTTATGATGTAACCGATGTAATTGGCGGATTTGCTGAAATAAAGAATTCAACAACATTGCCTTTATCAACTTTTAACCTGCAAACAACATTGTTGTAAATTAAGATCTACTTCAGGTCAATTATAAACACCGGTATGGAACGGATGGCTGTTTCTGTGTACGGGCAGGCTTCTTCTGTGCATATATCATTTTCCCCGCTTGTATCAGCCTTGATGGCTTCCAGTAGTTTATCAGGATCGGCAACGATGATATGCGTTTTTCCATCGGTGCAACTGCGGCTACCCGAAATCGTGAGTTGGTAGGGATTGTCAAAATCAAATTGTAATGACGAAGGATAATTGTCATCAAAATATAAACGGGCAGGTTGCAGGATTGATGTTACGGTAACTGGTTTTGCCGGCTTCCTGCTCAGCCTGAACGTTGCATGATACAATGGTTTACCCGCTTCCATCAATGTTATTGCGGAACTTGCGAGGTTTATCAACAGGTAAGATTTTCCTTCCATGCAGGATATCCAGCGTTGCCATTGAACCTGGTTATAGATCTTCTTTTGTTGGGTTTTCACCCGGGCAGTTAATGTTTCAGCATATAATTTTTTCAGTGAACGGTATGTATCTGATGAAGGTTCTGCCAATTTGATATAAGTATCATAGTCGCCGGATTCAATACTTTTCTGTAACATCCAGGATATATCATTGCAATCGGGACTGTAATGCCAGCCATTATACGACACGAAACTGGTATCGGAATAAGCCAGGTCTTTAAAAAAGGTTAACCCGGCATTGCTGAATTTTATTTCACTGATCAATGAATCATTCAATGTACAGTCGTTGCATTTCAATTGCAATAAGCCGGTGTTTCTTTCTTTGATTGCATAACTTTTTGCATTGCTCAGTTTATGTATTAACTGTTTTCTGTTTGTAACTGCGTTATTATTGTTGTACCACTGCCACTGGTAATGGTTGTTTTCATAAAATGATTGTAATAGCGATAAATCTTTTATGCCGTATTTTTTACGCAGCAGAGAATCTGATTGTAATCGTTCTATTAATTCCTTAATCGGGTTGATGCCCGGTATGGAAGCTGTTAAATCAAAAGTTATTGCTGTAGTTGAAATAAAAAGGAAGAAAACTATTTTTATCAATAGCATATTCCTTCTTGTTCTGGCAGGTTGGTTTACAGTAACGGGCGTATGCATAAGAAGAGATTACGGTTCCAAGTTAATAGCTGTTTAAAAAAAATTGCATGAATAAAATCACCGGCGTTGGTGACGATAGTCAAGCCTGAACTGATTTGAATCATGGAATGAAGTCTTAATGATCATAGCAGCACTACACACCGGGCTGTACCTTTAAATAAGTAATTTATGATATCCTATGAAAGATCACAAACAATTTATTACAATTATTATTTGTAGTTAAACGATTGCCTGCCAGCAATCAGCCCTGCCGGTTACCTGGCGGGGCTTTTGTATGCCAGTGGTCAGTTAAGCACATGAGAAATATCATGTCTGGAAAATGGCACTGGTGGTAATTTGCTGTTCAAATACTTTGTGGTATGAACATTTACCCGATTGTAATTGTAGACGATGATGAGGATGAGATATCTGTGATTGCTGACGCTTTCAGTGAGATTGGATTGAAAAATGAATGTCATTGTTTTGCGTCTCCTTTTTCGGCGCTCGATTATTTATATAAAACAAAAGTAGATCCGCTGATCATCATTTGTGATATGAAGATGCACGGGTTGAGTGGAATTGATTTCCGGAATGTATTGTGCGAAACAGCGTTCTTTAGTAAAAAGAATATTCCCTTTGTGTTTTTATCCGGATTTGCAGACACATTTTCTGCTGAAATGAAACAGGCTTTACAATCGCAGGGTGTATTTCAAAAGCCGGATACGATTGCTGAATATGATATCATTGCCAGGAAGATCATTGATATTGCCATTGCGCATAAGTTTTTTTCTGCAACTGCTAACGGGAATTCTCAGGAAATGAATAAACCGATCCTATAGCGCTACTCCAATTTTTTTATATACCGATAAATACGCAACCCCGGATACCTCATGAATGGTACTGCTTACTGTTTATGCAACGCCAGCAGCGGCACATGCGCATGCAATACAAAGTTTTTTGTATGACTGGTATGCACAAGGTTATCAATAAAGCTATGATGTTTGGGAAGGATGATGAGCAGGTCGAGTTTTTCTTCATCTGCAAAATTCATGATGGCATTATCGGTATCTTCTGATCCTATAAAATGATACTCAGGAACAACCGGCGCCATCATTTCTTTTAATGTTTCTGCGCCAAAAGGTATGTCGGGATTAAAGTTATCTTCTTTACCAATATTGATAACATGGAAGGAGGCTTTGAAGCTTTCTACAAATTCTTTTATTTCACTTACCGGAATTCTGCCCGTAATATTTTCAAGTGTAGAAGCCATTCCTATTTTTTTGATGGCCGTAAAACTTCGGCCTTTCGGAACTGAAATTACAGGCCATTGCAGGTGTTTTATTGCATGAATAGTATGGCTGCCGAACAAAAAACGCTCAGTAGAAGTAGTGCCCTGGCTTCCCAATACAACTACCATGGGTTTTATTTCTTCACAAAGATTTTTCAGTTCAGTAAAGAATGCACCGGTTACTACCCTGGATTGTATGTTGAGGTTGTTTCCTTTCTGTTCCTGCAGGATGCGTAGGTGTTTATTCATCTCAGCGTCAGCTATATGCTGTATTTCATCAATGTTTACCGGAACAGGAATTTCGGCGTATCCTACCGGTACCGCATACACGTGAAATAGCATTAATGGAACATGGAGCGCTACGGCCATGTCGGCGGCATAATTCACTGCGTTGCCGGATGCAGCAGAAAAATCGGTGGCTACAATTATTGTTTTCATTTGATTGAAGTTGAATGAATGATTTAATTATTTTATTTTGTTCGCAACAGGAGTTTGCCAACTACTTCTTTTCAGCTTTTACAACACTCTTAATCTCTTCCATTAATGCGATTTGTGTTTTTTGTATTTCAAAAAGGGTTTTCATTTGTTCGGTCATCAACAGATCTATTTTTTCATGTAGGTTACGTACTTCAATTTCGGATTTTAAATTGATCATATAATCATTAATTGCCCTTTGCCTGTCTTTTTCTTCTTTCCTGTTCTGGCTCATCATAATTACAGGTGCCTGTAACGCAGCAATGGTAGACAACAGGAGGTTGAGCAGGATGAATGGGTATGGATCAAAAGGTTTGCTGATCAGGTACAGGTTCATCACGATCCAGGCGATCATAAATACTGCAAATGCAAGTATGAATTTCCAGCTTCCGCCAAAAGCGGCAACATTATCGGCCAGCCGGCTTACAAAGGAAGGGTGACTGTCTTCGAACTCCAATAATTTTTCAGACAGCAGTTTCTCTTCTTCGATAGCCGTATGTACAATATTGGTAAGCTTGGATAACTGTTCATTCTCTATATTGAAAAGTTGTTCAAGTTTTGAAATACTCACAGGAAAGGTTTATAAGTGCGAAATAAAAATTGCGTTGTTCAGGATTCTCATGAGTTTATCAGACTGGCTTTTTTCAAATAAGAGCGACAATGTTGTTCGTCCATAAGATCCCATTACAAGTATAGCATTTTTTTTATTATGCAGGAATTCGGCCATGCCGTGTGAAATTTCATCTTTCACCGCTAAAAATTCAATATCGGCGTAATGATTGTTCAACCATTCGGTAAAAATATATTTATCATGATCTTCCCAGGTACCACTCCTGTTAAACGTTATAACTTTTACTTTTTTATTGCCCAGGTCGGGAAACAGGTAAGTAAATTGTTTCATGGCAAATAAGCAGGATTCACTTTTATTATAACTGAAAATAACTTCATCAATGCCTTCAAAATTTTCGGGTGCAATGATTACCGGGCATTCCGTATTTTTTAAGATCTCCCGAGTAAATTCAGTAGGAATGCTTTCAACTGTTTTCCTGAAGGAAGTTGCAGGATCAATGATGATCATATCTGCATACCTGCTTTCAGCAATCATTTCTTCTGCAGGCATGCCACGATCGCGATGAAGTTTATACCGCACATCCCTGGCCACGCAACCCTGTTTGAACCATTCGATGCAATCCTTCACCTGACTGGTTTTTTCTTTCAGGGGAGCAATGGCTTTTGTGTTGGGTTCCCAGTTGGCAACAGGCACGCCGGCTTCTTCTGTAAACACCAGTTTTTCTTCTGTAAGCAGGTTTTCAAGAAATACACCGGTAACGGCTGATTTTGTTACACGGCCAATATAACAGGCGAAGTCCAATGCATGCACATTCGGATCCTTTGCATCAATTGCCAGCAGGATTTTTTCCATACATTTTTTTTCAAATCTAATGGGGAGTAGTGGCTGTTTGTATGACGGAAATTACCGGGCTGAATGATTATTGTCAGCGATACACTATGGCTTCAGTTGATTGGGATTTGACTGGCCGGAAACAAAGCAATGAATGTTACCAATAGTAGTTTCCGCAATACTTTGAAGCGCTTCCCTGGTGAGAAATGCATGATGGGATGTGAGTAAAACATTCCGGTGATTGATAAGCGCCAGCAAGATCGGATCGCTAATGCCCTCACTTGAATAATTGTGAAAGAAAATACCTTTTTCATTTTCATATACATCGCCCCCGAAATAACCTACCGTACCGTTGTTAAGCGCATCCAGTAATGCTTTTGTATCAATTAATCCGCCACGGGCTGTATTGATCAGCATTATATTCTTTTTCATTATCGAAAAACTATGTTCATTCAACAGGTGTTTAGTAGAATGATTTAACGGCGCATGTAAGGAAATGATATCCGATAACCGGAAAATGTCTTCAAGGCTGCAATACTTAACATTGTAGTTGTACCGAAGACTTCCGTTTTGTTCGATGTCGTAAGCAAGAATATTACATCCGAATCCGTCCAGGATTTTGCACATCACAGCACCAATTTGTCCGGTGCCGATGATGCCAACTGTTTTCCCCTGCAGGTTAGTTCCCACAAGGTCATCAATAGTGAAATTGTATTGCTTTACTTTTTTATCGGATTGAATCAAATGCCGGCTTAATGCAAGCATCAATGCAATGCTATGTTCGGCAATGGCATTGGGAGAATAGCCCGGAACATAGGCAACAGGAATGTTTTTTTGTGCGGCAACATTAATATCAATATGATCGTATCCTGTTGAACGGGTTACGATGAACCGGATGCCTTCTTTAGCCAGCAATTCAATTACCGGCGCAGATGCATCATCTGAAGTAAACAATGCAACCCCTGCACATCCTTTACTTAACGCAACAGTATTAACGGAAAGCCCTTCCTCTATTAACAATAGTTCGAACTGGCTATTATTGGCATTCAATAAAAATTCTTTTTCAAATGCATGAATACTATAAACGGCAATACGGTTCATTGTTCAGTTATTTATACAAACCATTTGTTTTTAAAAATATCGTACTCAAAGTTATAACGGTATAATAAAATTAACGCAACAGCGGCGGTGATGCTGAATGGAAATGCGGCGCCTAATCCGAGTGGCGCTATGCAAATAAAAAATACGATGCCCGCCAGGCAGGATGCTTTTACAATTATTCCCCTGGCCAGGAATCCCAATCCCATTATCAATTGTGCAACGGCAATTATGCTTACGTAGCCGGTTATGTGCTTGCTGAAATAATCATTGATAATGGTTTTGTAAAAGCCAACGGCATACGATGAATAATTCAGGTATTCTCCGGGACTATTATGAGCGGTGCGCCAGTTTATAACCGATGCCCATACAAACAACAGGGCGAAACAGATCCTGGCTGCATTTTTTTTCTTCCATGCAAGCAACAAAAGGAATAGGGCTATTATATTTGATGCAATACTTGCTATGATGGCTTCTGTGCCTGACATGGGATTCAATTAAAATGCTGAGCATTATTGTTTTTCGAACCTGCCTGTTTTCTCTTTGATTTTTATCTGGTACATGATCGGTTTAATCCTGTTGCTATCGTTAATGGTAGATTCTGTTTTATGTTCGTGCGCATGTACCGTAGAACTGGTTGTAAGCGGCATCACCCGGTCGAACAATAATTTGCGGGCATCGTCAGCCGCTTTTCCTTTCAACTCTTTGAAATCGCCTTTTATTAAAACGCTTTGCCAGTTGGCCATGTTCAGGATCATATCCACCTGGAAACATACTTTCGGATTTTTTCGCATGACATCCAGCTTCATGCCCGGCCGCATTTGACCAATGATGGATTTTCCATCAAATGCATAAGTAACCGGAACGATGTACGGTTGTTTACTATCGGTAAAGCCTATACGCCCAATGGCATGACTAACCAGTAAATTGTTGATCTGTGTTTCATTTAATTCTCCTAACATATTGTTGATTTGAATGGTTGATTAATATTGCCCGTCTTCGAGATAGCGATCACCCGGTTCAAGGTGTTCGGGCAGAGTACTGTTTTGCCTGCCTAATTCGTTTTGTTCCTGTAACGACATTCTATCTGTACGGGTTGTTTCAATCCAGATATCATGTTGCTTCCTGAATACCTGTATGGGCAAACCGAAATGTGAAGAGAAGTGATGTTCCAGTGAAGCAACGGTTTGTTCGGGATTGATGGTGATGTGATCATCAGGCACGTCGGGATTAATGGTATGTACTGCAATATTGCCCGACAGGATATGATTCAGTGATGTGCCTTCTCCCGGCCTGTGCGGTTTGTCTACAAATTCAATTTTCAGGAATGGGAATGCTTCATTAAATGCATCCTTAATCTCTGAGGTTTTCTTTTTGCCGTTTACTTTGATACGCATAACGAGAGTTTAATAACAGGATAAATAATACTGTGTCAAAAATACCTGCAGATTGTTTTTAAGATACTGACAGCGGATAACCTGTTGTATGATCTTTATCATTCAGCAATCATACGCTATTCATCTAATAAATTTTATCATACATTTAGTTTTGAAGATTTTTACGGATTATATAAATCGTTTACACATTGACAGCAATTGATACATGGAAATTTCTTGCAGGGCTGGGACTTTTCCTCTATGGCATTTCATTAATGAATGGGATTACGCATAAAATGGTAGGCCGGCGTTCCAAACTTTTCCTGAAAAACAAAACCAATAATTTATTTACGTCTGTTACCGGGGGTGCTGTTATTACGGGCATCATTGAAAGCAGTTCTGTTGTAGTGCTGATGCTGATTTCATTTGTGGATGCCGGTATCATTAGTTTTCAGAATGCCTTTGGTATTTTAATTGGTGCAAACCTCGGCACAACCATCGATAGCTGGCTATTGGCCTCACTTGGTTTTACCTTCAATTTACAATTGTATGCCTTGCCGGTTATTGCCGTATGTGCCATTGGTATGTATTTTTTTTCAAACCGTAAATCACTGTACAATACGCTTGCATTTCTTTTTTCCATTGCCATTTTATTATTCGGTTTCAGTTATATGAAAGAAGGCACTGAACAACTGGTTAAAGTATTTGATCCCAAAGCATGGGTACAATACAATCACCTGGTTGTGGTAGGCGCAGGTTTTTTACTAACGGTGCTGATACAATCGAGTTCGGCTACTATGGCTATTGCGCTTACAGCACTTGCCGCAAATGTGATCGATTTCCCTGCAGCAGCCTGTATCATCATTGGTTCGGAAGTAGGAACCACCATTAAATTCCTGTTCAGTAGTATTAAGAGTAAACCCGCCGGTAAAATGCTGGCATGGGCCGATTTCGGGTTTAATATTTTCACTGCCATTGTTGCTTATATATTATTGTATCCTATCAGTTGGATGATTCAGCAAGTAGTTGGTGAACGCAACGTGTTTATCGGATTGGCTTTCTTTCAATCATTTATCAACCTGTTGGCTATTGTATTGTTTATTCCTTTTATCCGCCCTTTCTCCCAGTGGCTGATTCGTTATTTTACAAAAAGAGAGGCGCAAAATGGAGAAACGGTTTTGTCGCCTGTAGGAAAAGAATTTATCAATGCCATCAGGGATGCTGCATCCGGCATTCTGCAACGCTCCATTAATTTTCACAATAAAATTTTCGATTCACCTGTAGCGGCAAGAAAAAAAGGAATTGTTCCGGCCATCCGGTCTTTTGTACGGGTTCATGGCACAACCGATGATGAATATAATACCATGAAAGAAGAAGAGGGCAATTACCTGAAATATTTTATCGACTTCATTAAGAAGAATACACACAGGCACCTGGTTATTGCAGTGGAGAATTATTTTGCTTCCATAAGGCAATCGATACTTGCAGCAAAACTGGTGCATGATATCCGGCACGACCTGCAGTTGTTCCGTACATCAGCAAACAATTTCCTGTATGCACAGGAAGAAGTGATACGGGGCGACTGGCAATTGTTCCTTCAATCCTTTAATGAACTGCTGGCCATGAAGGATAAATCTTCTATTGAAAAGTCTGTATTGCAATTAAGAACCATTTCGCTTCAGCGATACGGCGAACGGAAAAAAGAAACCGAAAATGCTATTGCTGCAAATGAAATAGAGAATATTGAAGCTTCTACTTTGTTGAATGTTTACCAGGAATTGTTTTCATCTCAAAAGGCATTACTGCGTTCACTGGCGTATCTTAAACTTGACGGGGCGGATGGTATTTAATTGCCAACTGTTGAATGTATTTATCCCCGGTAGTATAAACAGGTGAATTACTGTAACAGTTTCTTTACATCTATTCCTTTCTTTTTCATTAAGGCTTTTAGCTTAACAGGAAGATCGGTTCGGCAATGACAATGTTTTAAATGTTCTACATGCCATTCGATGCGTTGATCATCTGTTGCATTTGCAGGCATCCGATGCGCAAGATGCCATTCTTTATTTATTTTCATACACAAGATTATTAAGGTCCTTCGCCGGGTTCGGGCGCTTCATAATTTTCTTCACTGTACGGATCTTCTTCATCAGGAATGTAATCGGGATCCGGTACTGGTTCATCATTCATCGGGCTATCCTCATTCCATTCCGGTAACAAATGATCGGGGTTGGGTTGCTCTGGTTTACCCGTTTGCGGATGGTTTTTCTTGTCTTGCATAATAAATTTATTTCTGATTCAAATTACGGTTAAGCAGCGATATTGCCCGATGCGCCCCGTCAATCTGCGAACTGATTCCTGTCATATACATTTTATTTCAATGGAGCTTTTTAAAAAATTAATCTCTTTACTTTTATATGTTGAATATAAGCGTATGCCATCACTATTTCGAACTTGTTGTTGTTTCCTGGTCATCTTCTGTACGTTACAGGCTACTGCACAACCTGTGATAGACAGCGGCGGGCCTGTTACACCAGGAATGATAGATGCCTACAGGAAAGAACTATTTAATAAAGCAGACGTAACTGAGTTTTATGCCGGTATGAACAATAACCTGGCATGGATAGGCAGTAACCGTATGGCTAATTTGCAGCAATTTATTATGCTTGTGGATCAGTCTGTACCCTGGGCATTGACTAAAAATGATTATCGCCCGGCTTACCTGTTATCCATTAAAAACAATTCCGGTTCATTGCAAACATTGCAAGATTCCATTGCTGCCGACATTGCTGTTACGGATATCGCTATTCATTTTTTCAGTGACCTGGCGTATGGTAAAAAGCCGGCTCTCGGCTATGATGGCATTTCGTACACACCGCACTGTTACCCGGTCGGAACTAAACTTGCAGAAAGTGTTAAAACACAGTCATTAAATCAATGGGCAGTTTCATTAAACAGCAGTTTCCCGGGTTTACAGGCATTGATAGCTAAACTTGAATGGCTGCAAACGATATTGGCTGCTCCGGATTTTAAAAATGTAAAAGCAGAATCAAAACCAGCAGGGAAACAAAATCACAACCTGCTGATTAAACTGTATCAACTCGGACTAATCAGTAAACCGGCTACCGATATAAGCGATACTGCTTTGGTAGCTGCCATCAAAGCCGCACAGCGGATGTTTTGTTTGCTGGATGATGCTACGTTGCGCAGTACTTTCATTGCAGAATTGAATCGTTCTGTTCAATACCGGGCGCAGCAATTGGCATTATCTATTAATTATTATCGCTGGCTGCGCTGCCTGCCTGCGGATCAACAGGTGATTGTTGTAAATATTCCGGCAGCGGAAATGAATGTTTACCTGCACGATTCCGTGGTATTACACATGCGAATGGTGGTGGGGAAATCGTCAACACCTACACCCACATTCAGCAGTATTGCCGACCAGGTGATCCTGTATCCATACTGGCATGTGCCGAATAAAATAGCTGTGAATGAATTATTGCCGGCTATCAAACGCAATCCGGCCTACCTCGACCAGGGTGGTTACCAGTTAATGGATAAGTCGGGAAGGATTGTTAATCCACATACGGTTAACTGGCGTAAAATTAACCGGCGCAATTTTCCTTACCTTATCCGCCAAAGCACAGGTTGCGATAATGCCCTGGGGTTGATAAAGGTAAATTTCTATTCACCTTTTGGTGTTTACCTTCATGATACGCCAACCAAAATCTCTTTCAGTTTAAATAAAAGATATTTTAGTCATGGTTGCATGCGCATGGAGAAGCCGATGGAACTCGGCAGGCGATTGCTGGATGGCAATACGATCGCTATTGATACGCTGGAACAAAAAGGCTGCCTGCTGCATCAATCGCCGGTAATTGTGCCTGCCATAGTAAAAATGCCGGTTATTGTCTGGTACAATCCTGCAGGTACAAACGATCGTAACCAGGTTGTGTTTTATGAGGACATATATGAGAAATTCAACTGGCAGTGAGAAAAGCCGTTGAACTGACGAATATTTTGTTGGGCTGTGATTACAATCATTCATTCCTGTTCAGCTCTCTACGTACTTTGTTGAATTAAACCAGTTGTTATGAAAAGAATACAATTTGTTATAGCAGTGATATTACTGATGTCCTGTTCGTCTTCAAAAATCACGAGTTCATGGAAAGCGCCCGATGCTGTTCCGGGCACTTATGGAAAAATTCTTATGCTGGGAATGATAGCAGATAAAGACAGGGCAATACAGGAACAGATGGAAGCACATTTCGCAGGTGATCTGAAGAACCTTGGGTACAATGCAGTTACTTCCTTACAGGTGTTTGGGCCTAAAGCTTTTGACGGCATGACGGAAGCTGAAGCCGTACAAAGCCTGAAAGCAAGTGGTATTGAAGCCATCATAACCATTGTATTGCTTGACAAGCAAAAGGAGATGAAATATGTTCCCGGGCAAATACACTATTCACCCTATAGTTATTATTACAATCATTTCTGGGGATACCGCACGGCAATGTATAACCGCATTTCCGAACCCGGTTATTATGTTACGGATACCTACTATTTCTGGGAAAGCAATGTGTACGATATGAAAACACAAAGTCTTGTATATTCAGTGCAAACAAAATCATTTGACCCAATGAGCACCGAAGCCATGGCACATGAATATGGCAAGATGATCGTTCAGAAAATGGTAAAAGAAAATATTTTAGTAAAGGCTATCAAAAGCGGCCTGGCAAGTTTGTAAGGAACCCATTATTATTCTGTAGTACTGCAGGCGGATTTAATATTCGCCTGTTTTTATTGGCGAATGATCCTGCCATCTTCCATTTCAATAATACGGTTGGTGTCTTCTGCAAACTGGGGATCATGTGTAACCACCAGCAATGCCTGTCCCTGTTCTGTGGAGAGTCTTTTAAAAATATCAAATACGATAGAGGAATTTTTTTTATCGAGATTACCTGTAGGTTCATCACACATAATGATCAGCGGATCATTGATCATCGCCCGAGCAATGGCTACCCGTTGTTTTTCTCCACCAGAAAGCTGGTTCGGTTTTTTTACAGCTAAATTTTTAATGCCCAGCATGTCCAGTTTGTTGAGGGCATCAAGTTCAATAGCTTCTTTCGATTTCAGGTTCAGCTTCAGTGCTGGTAACATCACATTGTGTAATACATTGAATTCTTTCAACAGGTAATGGAACTGGAATACAAAACCGATCTTTTCATTACGGATGTTGGCAAGGAATTTTTCTTTGCGGCCACGCATATTTTCTCCATCAATAAATAAGTCACCTTCATAGTCTGAATCCATGGTAGACAATACATACAGCAGTGTTGATTTACCACAGCCGGATTTACCAATGATAGAAACGAATTCTGAACGTTTAATCGCAAAGCTGATATCGTTCAGCACTTTTACTTTTACAGGATCGTAAAAATATTTCGTGATATTTTTTGCTTCAAGGATGATATTTTGTTTACTACTTTCCACGTATGATGATAACAGGATCTACCTTGCCGGCTTTCCGGGATGGAATCCATCCGGCAAAATAAGTGGTGATTAATGAAAATGAAATGCCGATGATATAAAAACGGAGATCGTAATTCACCGGGAATGTTGTAATGGTTGGCAATGCGCTGGTGTGAAAAGGGATCTGGTCAATTACATTTGAAAAAACAAATCCAAAAATCAAACCGGCAATACCGCCAAAGATGCCTATACCCATGGAAATGCCCATGAAAACCCAGCGCACATCTCTTGCTGAAAATCCAGTGGCTTTCATAATGGCAATTGAGTCCATTTTTTCATAGATCATCATGTTGAGGATATTATAAATACCAAAGCCGGCAACCAGTAGCAAAACAATACCGACAGAGTAGGAGATCACCGACCGAACCCTGCTGCCGGTTTCAAACTGTGCATTGGCCGATTGTATGTCTTCTGCATCGGTTTCAAATATCTGCATGTATTCTTTTGCCATAGCAGGGGCCATGCTCATGTCTTTCAACCGTACGCCAATATCGGTAATATAATTCTCAGGTTTGTTCAATAGCTTTTGCGTGGTGATGATAGAGGCATAACACTGCACTTTATCAAAATCGTTGATGCCGGATTGAAACAGTCCTACAACTTTTAACTGGTAACGGATACCTGCAACCGAAGTTGCCTGTATTACATCGCCTGTATTTACCGTCATTCTTTCTGCCAGTGCTTTGCCCAGGATAATCGTATTGGGAATATTGTTCAGGTCTGCCGGGTTACCTTTTACGATATAATCATTAAAGGAAAATAATGCAGCTTCTTTGGCTACATCTATGCCGTTAACCACAGCGTTGATGTCTATCACTCCATAAGAAATAAAAGCCTGCGTGGTTATTCTTTCCGTAGATCCAGCTACCCGGTTATCATTTTGCAATGCTTTACTGATAGCAGCATTGTTATAAATTTCTGTACGGGCTGTATTTGATTTCAGGGAACTGATAAAATTGTGCCCGCTTCCAAAATAATTATCGGCAGGTTGTACCGGGTTGGGTTTGATCTCTTTGAAAAGCCTGATATGTGCCGTACGGTTTAATATCAGTCCGTCGAGCATGATATTCAGTCCTGTCATAAAACTCAGCAATGCAATGAACATCGCAATCGCAATCATAACCCCTATGGCTGCGATCAGCGTTTGTTTCCATTTTGCAATCAACAGGCTTTTAGAAACTGATATGATCAGTGAATAGTTCATCTGCTAAGGCTTGTAAATTTCATCTCCTTCTTTTAATCCACTAATTATTTCAGCCTTCTGATAATCTTTTAAACCGGTTACAACTCGAGTCGGTTTATTTCCGTCTGTTAAAACGGTTGAATCATTTATCAGGTAATTCCTCGGAATCGTTAATGCCTTGTCTTTTTTATGTATGATGATGTTTGCTTCTGCAGTTAAATTCGGAAATAATTGTGAAGGCGGTTTCGTAAAAACAGCTTCTGCTAAAAATGATTTATTTCGTTCATTCATCAACGGATCAAACTTTGTTATTTTTGCTTCAAATACCTGCCCGCGGTAACTATCCATTGATACCAATACGACCTGCCCGATTTGTAATTTAATAATGTCATATTCATCTACCTGGAGTTCGAGGTAAAATGAATCCGCTCTGCCTATAATGGCCACCGGTGCCTGAACACTTGCCATTTCGCCTTCCTTTTTTAAAACCGAATATACTTTACCGCTAATTTTACTCTTAACCTGCAGATCGTTTTCTCTCGACTTATTTATAGAAACCTGGTTGCGTGATTGTTTTTCAGTTAACGACAGTTGTTTCTGCAAATCCCTGTATTTTAATTTAGCCGAGGCGAGGGAGGAAGCCGACGATTTAAAAGCCAGTTCTTTTTGTTCAAGATCCAATCGGGAGCCGATGCCCTGCTTCCACAATTCCTGCTGCCGTTTCATATTTACCGAATCCTGCACATATTTATCCTGTGCCAGTGAAACCGCATTGGATGCATCCGAAAGTTTCTCATTATTTAAGCGGGTGTTCGCATAATTTTCCGCTAATATCGCATTGCTGGTATTGATTTGCGGAACCATATCCGACAGCAGCATCAACACAGTTCCTTCACTCACGAGGTCATTTTCTTTTACAAAAACAGACCTGATCGTACCACTCGTATTTGGATATACTTCGTACTGGTCAAATGCCTTTACCGAACCTGTAGCATATACAGATTCGGTAATAGGTTCACTAATAACTTTTATTTTTTCTTTTTTACTGTTGCAGGATGCAACAAAAATAATGGTGCAGGTAAAGAGAATTCTTTTCATAATAAGCTGCATGCAGCTACTGCTTCGAATTACCATTGCGCAGTTTATTTTGCGCCTGTACTGTTTCCGATAAGAACCGGCTGCATTCGAAACGAAGATACAGCCATTCTTTTTCAATTGTAAAAGTATTGCTGCGCAGCGCTTCCTGTTTTTTTACAAGTTCGGCTGTTATCGCATCATTATCCAGCGGACTCTGGTCGTTGCTCAAGGTTCTTTCCATCGTTTCAATATCATGCATGATCGATTCGATGTGCTGGCCGCATTCTTTTAACTGGCCGATAAAATGTTCTACCTTTAACCCTAGTTGCGGAACAGTGTCTGACTGTACTACTTCATCGAGCCAGCCGGTAATTTCATCTATTTCACTGAGGTGCTGATCGAATGCTTCCTCCCAGTTGTTCAGTTCATTGATATAATAGGTTGCAATGGTAGCATTCATAATTACATATATTTAGAGAGGAACTTCATGTATTCATTTCTCAATTCCCTGAACAACCGAATGAAGGTTTCAACTCTTTCTCTCATTCCACCATGGTCGGTAAATGTTTTATGATCGTATGCCACCGTGTTTTCTTTTGCTTTATCAATCAGGATCTGTTCATGCCCTTTCAAATCGTGTAAAAGAATATCGGCCTGTTCGTTTTGCAGGATGAACTGATTTTGAAAATGTTCCAGTTGCTGTAATACATCCTGTTGGTTGTATTTGCCCGCAATTTCTTCCAGCCTGTGGCGGAAACTCATTAATTGCTCTTTGTAAAAACTCATTTCCTGCATCCACACCTGGTGTTCAAAATGTAATTCGCTGGCGTATTTTTTTGTAGCTGTTGTCATAATATGATTGTTTTGAAGAACAAATATTGAAAATGGAAAAGATTGTTTGCCTGTTTATTATCAGGATATTTGCTGACATTTATCAGTAAAGATAGGTTACTGCGGAATATCAAACGCTGAACTGATTGTAATCAGCAGCAACGGGTAATTACTACAATACATTTGTTCGTTTATAAAATAAAATGCATGGCGTTATCTAAGCCAATGGGTAAATTTCTAACAGAAACAGGAGAACTGTCGAGGTTTGCCGGTCGTTTTTTTGCGCAATGGTATAAACCCCGTTACGAACTGGGCGAATTCCTGCGGCAGTGTTTTATTATCGGCTACCGCAGTTTACCACTAGTAGGGCTAACCGCATTTATTATGGGATTGGTTTTAACCATGCAATTGCGCCCGTCAATGGTGGAATATGGCGTGGAATCCCAACTGCCGGCGATCGTAGGTATTGCCATTGTAAGAGAGATCGGGCCGGTTATTACAGCGTTGATATTTGCCGGAAAGATCGGCAGCAGTATCGGCGCCGAACTGGGCTCCATGAAAGTTACCGAACAAATAGACGCCATGGAAGTGAGCGGCACGAACCCATTTAAATACCTCGTTGTGTCCAGGGTGCTGGCCTCTGTGTTTATGTTGCCGGTGCTGATCATGTTAAGCGATGCGATTTCTTTATATGGCGCCTGGATCGGTGTAAACATTCACAGTACTACCAGCTTTGCATTGTTCTGGACGCAGGTTTTTAATATCCTTTCTTTCAGCGATGTATTGCCTGCATTCGTAAAAAGTTTTTTCTTTGGATTTGCCGTAGGCATCATCGGTTGCTTCAAAGGGTACAACAGCAGCAAAGGAACGGAAGGAGTAGGGCAGTCGGCTAATTCGGCTGTGGTTGTGTCGTCCATCATGATCTTTGTAATAGATTTGCTGGCGGTGCAGGTAACCGAACTACTGGGATTAAACTGATGATGATTGCTGAGTCAACTATTGCTGTACAATCGGTAAAGTATAACCGAAAATAAATTTCTTTTGCTGAAACAACAACATATAGAACAAATTGAAGGATCAAAACCTGTAAATGAACAGGAGCCTGTACTGCAGGTTAGTCATTTGTACAAGGCATTTGGCGATAATAAAGTGTTGAATGATTTTAACCTGTCTGTTAACCGGGGCGAACGCATTGTTGTTTTGGGTAAATCGGGTTCAGGTAAATCGGTACTCATCAAATGCATCATCGGTTTGCTAAGACCAGATAGCGGGGGCATTCGAATGCTGGACAAAGATATCGCCGGTTTATCGCACCAGGAATTAGATGCTATCCGGGCAAAAGTTGGATTTTTGTTTCAAAGCAATGCCTTATATGATTCAATGACGGTAAGGGAAAACCTGGAATTTCCGTTGAGGCGGCACTGGATTCAACTCACACATGCTGCTGTTCGTAAAATGCTGGAAGAAGCATTGGAAGATGTTGGACTGGCGCATACGATAGATATGATGCCGGCAGAATTATCTGGCGGAATGAGAAAACGCATTGCACTGGCCCGGACACTTATTCTTAAACCTGAAATAATTTTGTATGATGAACCAACAACGGGTTTAGATCCTATTACTGCAAGAGAGATCATAGAACTGATGAACAATATCCATGCGAAATACAATACCACTTCGCTGATCATTTCACACGACATGAATTGTGTGCGGCTGGCGGCCAGCAGGATTGTAGTGCTGATCAACGGAACCTGTTATGCAAACGGAACCTGGGATACGCTAACGAAAACGGAAGATCCGATGGTAAAACAATTTTTTGAATAATAGTAGTATGAAAAATGCAATGAATAATATTAAGCTGGGCGTATTTGTACTGGGAGGTTTATTGTTCCTGGTTGTATTGTTGTATATGATCGGGATCAACAAAAGTATGTTTGGCGGGTCGTATATTTTAAAAGCAAGGTTTGATAATGTACAGGGGCTGATCAAAGGAAACAACGTTCGCTTTGCAGGGATACAATGCGGTACCGTGAAAAATATAAAGATCATCTCCGACACCGTGATAGAAGTTACCATGTCGCTTGATAAAAAAATGGCCAGCATCATACGAAAAAATGCGCTGGCTTCCATTGGTACCGAAGGTTTGGTTGGTAATAAGGTCGTAAACATTATCCCGGTTCAGGGAGATTCGGAACCGGCGGCAGGACGCGATATTATTGCCTCTAAAAAAATGCTGAGTACAGATGACCTGATGCAAACATTGAGTCGTACGAATGATGACCTGGCAGTTGTTGTATCCAATCTTAAAACAACCGTACTCAGGATCAATAACAGTAATGCATTATGGTCGCTGCTCAATGACAATGGCATCCCGATGGAAGTTAAGAACACGCTCATTAATTTCCGGAAAGCAACCGGCAATGCCGTACAAATTACCAATGAAGTAGATCAGTTGATGATGGATGTAAGAAATGGAAAAGGCTCTTTGGGTGTATTGCTTACAGATACTTCTTTCGCTACTCACCTCGATGCTGCCGTTTTAAAAATTAAAACCGTAGGAGAGCGTGCAGATTCACTGGCACTTACCATACATTCGATGGCCAGTGCAGTACAGAAAGATATGGATAGTGGTAATGGTGCCGTACATGCGCTATTGAAAGATTCATCCATTGTGATCAAATTAAATAAAAGCCTGGAAAATATTGAGAAAGGTACACAATCATTCAGCGAGGATATGGAAGCATTGAAACATAATTTTCTCCTGAGAGGTTATTTTAAAAAGCAGGAAAAGAAAAAGCAGGCGGAAAATAAAAAGTTATGACAGACAGGAATATCCTCGTAAAAAAAGCATCAGGCGCACTCGATGCTTTTTCATCTGAAAAATTAAGAAAGTCACTGGAACGTGCAGGAGCCGATGCAACCTCCATCGATTCTATTGAACAGCAGGTAAATAATATTTTATACGATGGCATTCCTGCAAAAGAAATTTACAGAACGGCTTTTCGCCTGTTAAAAAAACAATCCAAAGGAATTGCCGGCAGATACAATCTGAAGAAAGCCATTATGGCCCTTGGCCCTTCCGGTTATCCTTTCGAAAAATATATTGCTGCTGTATTCGCCTGGGAAGGATATAAAGTAAAAACACAACAATTGCTGAAAGGAAAATGCGTAACACATGAGATAGATGTGTTTGCAGAAAATGATAGCAAGGCATTATTGATTGAGTGCAAATACCATAGCGGGCAGGGCAATATCTGCGACGTAAAAATCCCACTCTATATCCATTCAAGGTATATGGATGTATTGCAGCATCGGCAACTACAATCCGAAACAAAACCATTGGAAGGCTGGGTGATCACCAATACAAAATTTTCTTCTGATGCACTTCATTATGGCATTTGTTCGGGCCTGCATTTGCTGGGATGGAATTTCCCGGAGCACAACGGACTGGCAAAGCTCGTAGACAATTCAAAACTCTATCCCATTACCTGCCTCACCACCATCTCTACTAAAGAAAAAGCAATGATCCTTGAGAAAGGAATTGTATTGTGTAAAGACCTGGAAGGAAGTGTAACACAACTGCAGGAAGCCGGTATTCCCGATAGCAGGATCAAGTCTATTCTTAATGAAACTGAATTGTTGTGTTCCCTCGAAAAAAACAATCACGTTCCTCGTTAATTTACACTTCGGTTTACACAAAAAAAATGGACAGGATAGAAATCCCGTCCTTACCTTATAAACCCTGTTTCGATTGAAATACCAGTGCTAAAGTAGCGGTCATCGGAATAGGGTTAACTGTTTTTGATCAATGCCCGGCATGATTGAAATCATAGTTATTACAGTTTTGCCTGTTGCATTGATTTATCTCATTTACACTGTTGAGCAGTATCATGTTCACCCGAATAAACAGCGGTTACCTTGCATACTCAACCAATTGTTCAAACTAAAATGTATTGTATGAATGCAGCATTCGATGAAGCGGAAAAATTAGCCGCAACCATCCGGGACTATATCAGTACAAGATTTGATATCATTAAACTGCAGGCTGCTGATAAAGTTTCAGGTTTGCTGGCAAATGTTATGGCTGTTGTAATTGTGGGATTTGTTTTTTCTCTCGGACTCATATTTTGCGGAATGGCATTGGCAAGATGGATCGGCGCCTGGTTAGGGCAATTATGGTTGGGCTATTTTATTGTAGGCATGTTGTATTTCCTCTTTGGTGTTATCGTATGGTTTGCCCGGAAGAAATTAATTTATAACCCGATATTGAATGCATTGATCAAACAATTAATGAAAGGCAACGATGAAAAAAATTAAAAATACCGATCAGTTACTGGCAGAGCAATACCGGTTACAAATGGAAGAAATGAAATTGCGAACGCAATTGCATTCTCAATGGTCCACACTTAAACAGGAAGCCGCCCCCGGAAAAATTGTTCAGCAATTATTTTCCGGGTGTACATCATCATCCCAGGAAAAATCCGGATCCTCCAATGAATTTATAAAACAAGCGGTAGCAACAGGTGCAGAAACTATCCTAAAAAATATATTGTCATCCACCCGAAAAGGAATAACAGGCTTGTTCAGGAAATAAGATAAATTTACCAATCGGATTTGTAAATTTTTAAGAAGGTTCATCATTCCTGAACAATGCTCATCATTTATTGCATCCTGTTGTTATGAAAGAAAAAAATCAGGTTCATTCATCGTCTTTCTGGCAATTCAGTACCGATTACTGGTTTAAGCAATTGAACAGTTCACCTTCCGGACTAACCGATGCGCAGGCTTCTGCAATCCTGCATTCAATCCCTGGTAAAAAGAAAGCTGTTGCCGGATTTAAAAAAGACATGTTGCTCTTCGCCGGTCAATTCAGAAGTCCGTTAATGTTATTACTCATCGGCGCAGTGATCATCTCTGCATTCCTCGGTGATCGTTCAGATGTATTCATCATACTTTTTATTGTGCTGTCTACAGGATTACTTAGTTTTTTCCAGGAAAGAAATGCCGGTCGTGTGGTTGAAAAGCTTCAGCGATTAATTGCATTGAAATCTATTGTAACCAGGAGTGGAAGATCAACGGAAATTCATTCAGATGAAGTAGTGCCCGGAGATATTGTTCAATTGAGCGCCGGTGATATGATTGCCGCCGATTGTTTGCTGATCGCATCAAATGAATTGCACGTTAACGAAGCAAGTTTAACAGGAGAGTCATTTCCCGTTAGAAAAATACCCGGTGTAGTGGATGAAAATGCAAGGTTGACGATGCGAACAAATGCATTATGGCAGGGAACCAGTGTGGTTAGCGGAACAGGCACTGCGCTGGTTATTCATACTGCTGATCAGACAATTTTCGGGAACATTGTTCAAAGCGCTTCTGTTGTAACTGAAACCAGTTTTGAAAAAGGGATCAGGCAGTTCGGTTATTTCCTGATGAAAATTTCAATTTTCCTTTGCGTATTTATTCTCGTTGCCAATATCCTGCATCATAAAACGGTGGTGGAGTCGGCATTGTTTGCATTAGCGCTGGCTGTTGGAATGGCGCCTGAATTATTACCAGCTATTACAACAATAGCCATGAGTGCCGGCGCAAAAAGAATGTTTGCTAAAAAAGTAATTGTAAAGAAACTTTCAGCCATCCAGAATTTAGGAGAAGTAAACCTGTTGTGTACCGATAAAACAGGAACCATTACCGGCGGCGAAATGGTGATAGATGCTATAACAAATATTGATGGGGTAGCAGATGAGTTTGTAAAAACCCTGGCATGCCTGAACGCAAAATATGAAACCGGGTACAGGAACCCGATTGATGCTGCCATCAATGCCCTTTCGTTTAATGGTGCCGGTTATGAAAAGGTTGGCGAAATTCCTTATGATTTCATCCGGAAAAGAATTTCTGTTGTTGTTGAAAAGGATGGAAAGAAGTTATTGATCACGAAAGGCGCTTATGATAAAGTGTGCAGTATTTGCAGTAGCGTACAATTGCAGAATAATAACACTGCCGATATAAAATTGCAATGGCAAAAATTGAATGATCTGTCTACTCAAAAAGGATTGGAAGGTAAAAGAGTAATTGCTGTTTGTTATAAACAGGTAACTACAAATAAAATAACCAGGGAGGATGAATGCGATATGATCTTTGCAGGTTTTATTTTTTGCGGTGATCCCGTAAAGCCTGGTATAAAAGATACTATTGATGAAATGCGCAACCTGGGCGTTGAATTGAAGATCATTACCGGTGATAACCGCAACATCGCAAAAGCCACCGCATTGGAAATCGGTATAAAGGATCCGATCATCATTACCGGAACAGATTTACTGAATGTGAGCCCGGAAGCCATCATACAAAAAGTAAAACCCGTTCATATATTCGCTGAAGTAGAACCACAGCAAAAGGAACGTATCATTCATGCCTTGCGCAAATCATATACGATCGCTTACATGGGCGATGGGATCAACGATGTGTCTGCATTAAATGCAGCCGACATTGGTATATCTGTTGAAAATGCGGTAGATGTAGCCAAAGATGCTTCTGATTTCGTATTAATGGAGAAAAACCTGGACGTACTTACCGAAGGAATTAAAGAAGGCAGGAAAACCTTTGCCAACACACTCAAATATATTTACATCAGCACCGGTTCAACATTTGGCAATATGTGCAGTGTTGCATTTGCCTCTTTACTGCTTCCGTTTTTACCAATGCTGCCCAAGCAGATTTTACTTACAAATTTCATTACGGATTTTCCGTATTTAACCATAGCTTCCGACAGGGTAGATGAAGAACAATTGACCCGACCCGGCAAATGGAATATGAAACTGATAAGAGATTACATGATCTTCTTCGGTGTGCACAGTTCATTGTTTGATATCATTACCTTCCTCACGTTGCTGTTCATATTAAAAGCTGGAGAAGCTGCATTTCAAACCGGCTGGTTTATTGAATCTGTATTGTCTGAACTCTTTATCTTATTTATCATTCGCACACATAAAAATTTCTTTAAGAGCCGCCCCGGAAAATACCTGCTCATATTAAGTGTGATCGGATGTGTGGCAACCTTGTTATTTCCTTATCTGCCCTTTACACAATCATTGGGAATGGTTCCTTTGCCGGCTAAAATTTTTGCTGCTATGATAGGGATCGTTGTTGCCTATATCATAACTGCCGACCTGTTGAAAGTATGGTTTTTCAGTTGGTATTTGAAGAAGAGATTTCCTGAGCAATAAAAAATCCCGCAACCAGGAATAAGTTGCGGGACTAACATTATGAAGCCGCCTTATTTAACAGCAATTTGTTTTGTTGTATTATTTTTGGCTTCCTCTTTTCTTGGCAGGCAAATTTTTAAAACGCCGTCTTCATAACGGGCATCTATTTTTTCTTTATTGATTTCTTCAGGTAAGGTAAAACTCCTGCTGAAGGAAGAATAATTATATTCCTTGCGGGTAAACTTTTTATCTTTCTCTTCTGTTGATTCTTCTTTTTCACTGCTGATGGTTAGCATGTTTCCTTCAACGCCAATTTTAAAATCACTTTTTTTCATGCCCGGCGCTGCCAGTGCAACTTCGAATTCATTTTTATTCTCCGTGATATTTACAGCAGGAATATTCATTGTTCTGCCCATAAATTTTCCGGCATCGAACCATTCGTTCCAGGGTTTGAAAAAGTCATCAAATACTGATGGACTATCTGCGAATTTTTTTAATGCAGGTGTTGACATAACGACCTCCTTTTGTTTTAAGTTTTGAATTGAATTAACAGTTCAAATATATCCCTGGATGCTTTCCCGGGAAAAAACATCGGTCATTTTCGCTGCTGATGTTCATCATTAAAAAACGGATGCCCGTGGTAACCTCCGTACACTTTATAGCTGATATGGATCATTGCCGGGAACCCATCTTTTTTATATTTTAGAATAAGAAAATTACTGTTACATTAGTACCAGCATTCTTCATACAACAGCCTCCACATGATACTTGAAATTGATGATAACAAAACCATCGCCGACATACAGGATAAGTTCAACACTTTCTTTTCCGGTTTAAGCCTGGAATTTTATCAGCATCCGCATCATTGGTATGAACATTCTTCAGATAAAATTCCTTTTGATCCCCAGACAAGAGTCGGCGAGATTCGAAAAAATCATCCGCATGGCGTAATTGAAATCCATTCCTGGTTTCGTACCGGCGACCTGGAACAAATGTTCAGGAAGAAATTTAATTTAAATGTTCAGGTTGTACGAATGAATGGAAAGGAAGAAATTGAAACGGCGGGTACAGATAAGTTAACCCTGGCCGAACAAAACGATCTTGCTAAAAGAGCATCCGGTACTGAAAATTAAAAAAGCCCTTACAGTGAAGGGCAATCTTTACGCTTATCCAGCCTGTCAGGCTCCATGTACTGCCATCACGGGAACAGCACTGAATAAAACCATTTTACGGGTATGACTCCTGTGCATTAACACTTCCGGGAATGAATGTTTTTTGGGAATAGTGATCAGCAGATCTGTTTCCATTGCATCTGCATAATCAATGATGGTTGTGTCTGTGTTGTCACTGCTGATGAAATGAAATACAGGATCCAGTGGCTTTAATTTCGACCGTAACATTTCGGAACCAAAAGCTACCTGCGTATCGGTCTCCGGTTTTTTTCCTGTGTAGATGATGTGCAGCGAAGCATTAAAATCATTTACGATCATTTTAATTTCTTCCGTAGGAACAGTGGTTAGTACATTTTCAAAATCGCAGGCCAATGCTATTTTTTTGATTGAATGGAATGTAACTCCGGGCGGTACGGTGATCATCGGTTGCTGCAGGTGTTTCATGGCATAGATCGTATGGCTGCCAAATAATGTTCTTTGTGCAGCCGTTGTGCCCTGGCTGCCCATCACTACTGCATAAGGATGTAACTGCGCACAGTCGTCTTGCAATTCCTGGAAAAACAAACCGGTTCTTACTTCAGTTGTTATGTTGATGCTGTTGTTTCGTTCCTGCAGTAAGGCAGCAGCCAGTTTTTGTAATGCTGTTTCTGCAGTCTGCTGCATTTCATTGATATTAAAAGTATTGGGTACGGCAACGAAACTGCCTGTTAGTTCAATGCAATGTAACAGGTGAAGATCTGCGTGTATGGAAGCTGCGAGATCAGCAGCATAGTTAACTGCATTGTTGGCGGCAGCGGAAAAATCGGTAGGAACAATGATCGTTTTCATCTGCAATGTATTTAGGTTAAATCAAACCGTTTTATCAGTAATGAGTAATCAAAGCAATACGGTCGTATGATTGCAATAAACCCTTTTCAACAAATTCTATATCACCACCGCTTTCAAATACACGTTCTATTAATTCATCTACTGCATCTTTTATGTAGGTATAACGGTTGTAATTTCCAGCCGGTTCTTTACGGTTGCTGTTTTCATGTTCGGCAGGAAACATAAAATCTTTTTCAACAAGTAATAATTTCCCTTTCATTTCATGTGCTGCTTTCCATACATTATGCATGCCCGCAACCAGTTTCTTATTGTTTGCTGCTTCTGCTAACTGGTTAAGCAAATCTTTTGCGCTTACTTTTTTCCAGTCGTCAATATGTGGTTTTAATACATCCAGTAATTCTTTCGGATTGGCCTCTTCATAATTTCCATGGATGCATTCGATAACCGCACTGTTGTGTTTGGATATTTTTTTGAAATGACCGGTTATCTTTTTTGTTCCCAGGATAAACAATGGCAAATGATAGGCATTAAGAATATGCGTAAGGCTATTGTCTATATGATGCAGAAATTTATCCATGATGATTTCATTTCTTTTATCAGGATCTGAAAAATTGGCCACTGGTTCAGCCGCATCATTAATATAATTAAATACAGAATCAAAATTGTTGGTAAGGATCGTTAAAAAACTATCCGTAGTGCCCATGAATATTTTTGCCTGTTTTTCACTCAGCAGTAAAGCGAGGTATTTATGCGATTGTTTCTTGCAATAAACCAGGTCACGTATTTCGAAAAAATCATCCACAACTACATGTTCTTCTACTGCAATATTCAGGTACAATACTTTTTGAAATACCGGTGATACATAAATTGCAATACTTTTTTTATTGCTGTTGTAATTCAGTTCCGAAACAATGGATTTCAGTTTACTGATCACCAGTTCGCCCAGTTGTTTGTCGTAATGCCCCTCGGTAAACTGCGAAGCTTTTTCTATGGCTTCATTTAAATTTTTAGTAATGCTGCTCTTTGACTGTATGGAAGGTTCAAATGGCATGATAACTGAAACGGAAGGAAGCAGGTTTAGTTTTTCCCTGATCTCTTTTAAACTGTGTTGGGTAATTGTTGCCATGGTAATTAATTATATTGTAAATGTATTGTTGTAGTGTACACCGGGAAATGACGTTTATCAGTAATTTCATTGATACAACTCAGCAGGGGCGGTGGAAAGGTACAGTAGTTTTAGCCATATTAATGAATAGTTTGGCAGCCGATTGCGGCCAATTGAAATAACCATATTTACCGTTATCTTACCAGTTGCAAATAAAATGAAATGAAACCTGTTATTACCATTACGGCAAATCCATGTATTGATATCTCGGTGCATGTACCTGCTTTGTTTCCCGATAAAAAACTTCGCTGTTCAACGCTGAAAAAAGATCCTGGAGGGGGAGGTATTAATGTAAGCCGTGTAATCCATCGTTTTGGTGGAAATACGATTGCGTTTTTCCCGGCAGGTGGTTATACCGGCGACTATTTTGTTCAAATGCTGGCCAATGAACAGGTGCCCTTTCGTGAAGTGATCCTCGCTGGCGAAACAAGAGAAAACATTGTGATTACCGATGATAGTTCAGGACTGCAATACAAGTTTGGAATGCCCGGCCCTGTTGTGAGTGAAGCAGAATACCATGAACTTTTAAAGGCAATTTCACTGGTTAAAGAAGCTTCATTTTTTGTATTGAGTGGAAGCCTGGCGCAGGGAATGCCTGAAGTTTTTTTTGCAGAAGTGATAAAGATCGCCCGGAAAATACAGGCGCCCGTGGTGGCAGATTGTGCCGGGGCGGTATTAACATCAGCATTAAAAGAATCTGTGTATATGATAAAGCCGAATCTCGGCGAATTAGCCTCACTGGCAGGGGTAAACGAACTGGATAAGCATACTGCTATTGATGCAGCGAAACAGGTGATTGGTAACAAACAGGCAGAAGTGATCATTGTGTCAATGGGTGCATCAGGCGCTTTACTGGTAACTGAACAAATACAGGAATTTATTGCCGCACCGGTAATAAAAACAAAAAGTACCGTTGGTGCCGGAGATAGTATGGTGGCGGGAATTGTGTTTAGCCTTGCAAGCGGATGGGGAATTGAGGAAGCGGTTAAATACGGCGTTGCCTGCGGAACCGCCGCTACCATTAATGAAGGAACTGCATTGTGTATGAAGGCAGATGCAGATCGTTTGTATCAACAGATGTAAAATGTACGCTTTTATATACAATGGATAATCCACAGATCATTACAGGTTTAACGTCTGAAGCAGTCCTGAAATCCAGGGCAGCCTCGGGTTCCAACAGCAGCATTGCCAAACAGCGAAGCACGGTGTGGGTGCTGTTGAAAGAAATGGTACTTGAACCCATGTTCATTCTCCTCATTGCTGCTTGTATCATCTATTTTATTGCAGGTCAGTATGCAGAAGGATTTGTAATGGTAACGGCAATTATTATTGTTTCAGGTATTTCATTTTTCCAGGAATACAGGAGCCGAAATGCCATTGATGCGTTGAGGAAATTATCGGCCAGTGAAACAACAGTTATCAGAAACGGGATAAAGCAAAAAATTCCGGTCGATCAGATCGTATTGCAGGATGTAGTGTTACTGGAAGAAGGAGAGATCATTGCTGCAGATGGCCGGTTACTCATTGCCAATGATTTTTCGGTGAACGAATCCAATCTTACCGGCGAATCGCTTCCTGTTTTTAAATCGGTGGATGAAAATGCAAATGTGTACAAAGGAACACTGGTTACCAGCGGAAGTGCAACCATTGTAGTAACGGCTATTGGTAGTCAAACAACCTTCGATAAGATTGGTTTGTCGCTGCAATCAATTTCAGTTATCAAAACACCTTTGCAAAAGCAGATACAATCTTTTGTAAAAAATATGGCCATCGTTGGCGGTGTTGCCTTCTGTATCGTTGTTGCTTATAACTATTTTTATTCCCGGCAATTGTTTACAGCATTCATGCAGGGCTTAACACTTGCCATGAGCATTCTTCCTGAAGAGATTCCTGTGGCATTTACCACATTCATGGCACTAGGCGCCATGCGTATGATGAAGAACGGCGTGCTGGTAAAGCAACCTCAATATGTAGAAACACTGGGAGCAGCAACGGTTATCTGTACAGATAAAACAGGAACCCTTACGCTGAATGAAATGAAAATTGCATGGCTGTATGATGTAGTTACCGGGCAGTCAATTTCCGCAAAGGAAAAACAGGCGATTCCTCATTTATTACTGGAGTATGCCATGTGGGCAAGTGAAACCACCGCTTTTGATCCAATGGAAAAAGCCATTCATGAAATGTACGGGTTAATATCGGTAACCGATAAACGAAAAGAATTTTTGCAGGTTCATGAATACCCGCTTGGAGGAACGCCTCCTTTTATGACACATATTTTCAGGAATGCCGGCGGCGAAACAATCATTGCAGCTAAGGGAGCACCGGAAGCGTTAATTGCATTGTCTACGCTTAGCACTGAAAAAAAGTTCGCCATCAAACAACAGGTATTACAATATGCTGCTTCGGGGTTCCGTGTGCTGGCGGTTGGCCGTGCGGTATGGAATGAACCGAAATTCCCGGTTGCACAAACGGAGTTTGCATTCGATGTATTGGGCTTACTGGCATTCAGTGATCCGCCCAAGAAAAACATGGCTGAAACGATCAGTACTTTTCATGCTGCCGGAATAAAAGTGAAAATGATCACCGGCGATTACCCGGAAACGGCTATGCACATTGCACAGGAATTAGGAATTGCAGTTAATTCAACCGTGCTTACCGGAAATGAAGTGGTGCAAATGCCGGCTGAAGAATTAAAAACAGTAATAGGAAATGTACAGGTGTTTGCAAGAATGTATCCGGAAGCAAAGCTGAAAATTATTGAAGCGCTGAGGGAGAACGGGGAAGTGGTTGCCATGACCGGTGATGGCGTGAATGATGCACCCGCATTGAAAGCTGCGGATATCGGCATCGCCATGGGAAAAAGAGGCAGTGAAGTAGCCCGCGATGCAGCCTCGCTTGTGCTTACCGACGATGATCTTGCACACATGACTGATGCTGTATTATATGGCAGAAAGATTTACGATAACCTCGAGAAAGCCATTCGTTATATCATTTCTATACACGTGCCGATCATTTTAATTGTTGTAGTACCGCTGTTATTGAACTGGAATTTTTATACCCTGTTTTTCCCTGTACATGTTATTTTTCTAGAGATTGTTATGGGACCCACCTGTTCCATCGTTTATGAGAACGAACCTGCGGAGCCGGGTGTTATGCAACGTCCGCCCAGGAAAATGAGCAGCACATTTTTATCGTTGAGCGCCTTGCTGGTAAGTATTTTACAGGGATTGATAATTGCAGCCGGATGCCTTGGTATCGCAGCCTGGTACTTACATAACGGTTACGATAACACGTTGGTGCGCACAATGGTGTTTATAACGATCATATTCTGTAATATATTCCTGTCTTTCGTAAACCGCTCTTTCCGATACAATATTTTTATCAGCAGTAAGAAAGTAAATCCATTGTTGCTGTATGCTGCATTGTTTACATTGTTGTCGGTTATTTGTTTTATAACCATTCCTTTTTTTAGGGGTCTGTTTCAATTAACAGCAATTGGTTTCCGGGATATTTTGTATTCAATTACGGTAGCAGCCGTATCCACCTTTTGGATTGAATTATTTAAAGGAAAAAAACAACGATAAATTGGTGCGTAAATGCTGATGTCAAAAATGCCGGAAGTGCATTGCATATCCGGCATTTGTTTATATGTTTAATACTATTATAGCATTTGTACCAGGCAACTTGCCAAAACAAAGAGATCAATTACCAGGCAGGCGAAAAATGTGGGGATGGTAATTTTAGTAGGAAGTGCTGCGAGGTTGGTTACCAGGCACAGTACAATAGCAATGCTTGGTAATACCCGGAATATGAAACCCATTTCAACACGTGAAAGTGCAAACCAAATAGCAGGAACCATTACGCAGGCCTGGATCAGCATGATGGCTGCCAGCCAGAAAAGGCTATTCGATTGTTGATTTTCACACCAGGCTATAAAACCCGACTTAGTTTTTGTAGACGAAATTTCCGTAGAATAATGCTGCGCATGCGCATGATGAATAGTATGTTGCATGGTTTTAAAAATTTTTTTCTTAATAAACCTATCCATTGAACCTATTCAGATAACTGAGTATTGTCGGGTAGCTACATGACGTTCGTCATATTTAAATAAGGCAGTTTTCTGCTGTAGCAAACTGAATGCAATGAATAAAAATGCACAGGTGATAAAACCTGTGCATCAATGAATTTTATGACTATTCCCAAAAATGAATCACGCCTGTGAATGTTCTTCCGTAATTCCTTTCCAGATTTTTTCGAGATGTTGCATGTTTACTTTCTCCTCATCTTTACCTGCAATTTTTTGCGGTAAAACCAACACGGGAAGGTCTGTTTTAAATACTAAACTTTTGGTTACGCTTTCCGTTAGCAATCTTTCCATTCTTGTATGTTTGTGAGGGATGATCGCGAGCATATCAATTCCTTTTTCCTTTGCAAAGCTATGAATAGTACTCGCTGTATTATCGCCTACCCGGAATTCATACGTTGGCCGTAAGTGTGTAATTTCAGAAGTATTGGTTGGCGGATTGAACTTGATCACATCCTCTTCTTTGTAATTTTCATCCAAAGCATTTACAATGTACAATTTTGAGAAGAATTGCTCGCCGATATTCTTGAGTTGTTGTAGGGTAACCGGGGAAGTGGAAGGATCTTTATCAAGAGCCAGTGCAATGTGTTCCGGTTTTTTAAAACTAACGTTAGAAGGAACAACAATCAGCGGGATATCTGTTTTATTGATAAGAGAAGAAGTTACACTGCCGAATATTTTTTTCAGCCCTTTCGCTTTTTCTTTCATGGCACATACGATTACATCGGCATGAATATCGTGAGCCTGTTTGATGATGGTTTCTGCAGCCGGTCCTTCTTCTGCACTCATGTGAACATGAACTTTACCATCTTTATTTATCAGTTCTGCTTCCGCAATCAGCCATTCTTTGGTTTCATTAACGAGGTTTACCGGTGAACTCAACAATGTTCTGTCATGTGGATATTCAAACGTATTGAATAAATGCACTTTTGCGTTAAAATGTTTCGCCAGTTCAACGGCATACATTGCCGCGTTATTGGAAGCCGGCGTGAAGTCTGTTGCTATCAGTATATTTTTCATATCTCATGATTTTTAACAAAACTAGAAATGCTCCTGTCTTAATTAGCTGACAGGGGTAATGAAATTGCATGATTGAAATCATAGGTGAATGCTGATTGTTTGAATTTCTTTGATGAATAAAATGATAGTTCTGTACACACTTCACAGTATCCATAAAACAACTTCCGGGTATGAAAAAAAATATGGGTAAAACCGACAGGTTACTTCGATTGCTGATGGTAATCGCCTTTGTAATTTTTATTGTTTCCGGCCTGGCTCATTATCCCCAGGTATATTTCCTGGAAGTATTGATAGGCATTTTACTCATTACTGCAACAGTTGGATTTTGTCCGCTATTTGCTTTATTTGGAATCAATAGCCTGGAAACGAATGAGGAATAGTTTTGGTTGAAGTGTGGTAAATAAGAAAATAGGTGAAACACATACATTTTCATTCTCTTTGCAAAACGGTACAGCCGGGGTAGACACCCCGGCCATTTTTTAATCCATACCCTATGAAAACTTATGGGTGTCAGACTGTATTCGGTATCACTGGTTTAATTTCTTCCAATAAAAATCCGGGTTATGCTTCAGCTCAATTCCTGATTCCTGAATATTGATGTGGTTTTTATTTCCTTCACCCGGTTAATTTCAATAAATTTATTTTTCCGGCGAAGGAATCTGTTTCACCAAACGTCTTAAAGAAAAATATCATGCAGCAATTGAAATTTGTTTCGATCCTTTCACTGTTCGCTATAATTGTAACCGGCAGTGCCTGCAAAAAGAGCAGCGACAGCAGCAGCACAAATAACAATAACAACAATAATAACAATAACAACACAGAACTTCCGGCTGTATTCAGTCATTTCAGTTCTACTGTTACGGTTGCACTGGAAGGTGATTATATCCGAATAGAAACGGATGGACTGCCTACGCACAAAAGCCCGTATTACCTGGGTACGCAGTGGGAGAGTTCGTTGTATGAGGCTTACAATGGTACCAATCCTAATTTCAATCTCAATCCTAACAGGATCGCTGCACAGAATCTTGTATTTAAAATTCCGGCAAATCCTGCAGTGGCTGCTTCCCATGCTGCCACGCCTCTTGGCCCCATAGGTGTTGCGGTAAATGGTATTCCTTTATTCAATCAATACGCAGGTCCGTCGCAACCGCTCACGAGTGAGATCAACTCTTTCGATCAGTATAATGGTCATCCCCAACAGCAGGGGCAATACCATTACCACGTAGAGCCCCTTTTTATTACAGCTCATTCAGGTACTGATGCTCTGATTGGTTTTTTGCTGGATGGTTTCCCGGTGTATGGTCCCGTTGAAAATGGCGTAACCATTACCAATGCTGATCTTGATACTTATCATGGCCATACGGGCGTAACTGCCGATTATCCTTCCGGTATCTATCACTATCATATTACTGCTGATGCACCGTATATCAATGGCAGCGGATTTTATGGAACTAAAGGAACGGTTACCAACTAATAAAATGCGTTTATCAGTAATCGTTATCATATTCTGTTTTGTAATGCCCTCCTGCAAAAGCGGGGCTACTAAGGTTCCGGCTGCATCGGTAAGTGTTCAGCGTCTTCCTTATTACAATGGTCCTGATTTTTATCCTCAATGGTTTGAGGGGGATGTACCTGATACGTTTCATCGGATCCCTTCATTTTCTTTCATCGACCAGAACGGCAATTCCATCACAGAGAAAACAGTTGAAGGCAAAATATACGTGGCTGATTTTTTCTATACCGGATGCCCGGGCATTTGTCCGAAACTCACAAAAAATTTATTCAAAGTACAGGAGGCGTTTAAAAGCGACAGTGCAGTTCTTATATTATCGCATTCTGTTACACCAGTAAAGGATGACACCGCTGCGCTTAAAAAATACGCCCGCAATTATTCGGTAATCGATAGTAAATGGCATTTGCTTACAGGTAATAAAGATTCCATTTATACTATTGCCCGTAAAGCCTATTTTGCTGATGAAGACATGGGTGTACAAAAAAGCAGCGATGATTTTCTGCATACTGAAAATATGTTGCTGATAGATTACAACAGGAGAATACGTGGTATCTATAAAGGAACGTCTCCTGCAGAAATGGAAAATATCATCAACGACATTCGCCTGCTTGAAATAGAAATGGCAGCGAAACAACGCTGATGATTTATATTACGGTGATATCGTTTCTTCAATGAATCATAAAATATCATATTTCATTGTTCTTGTTTTTTTTCTTGCTGTCACCCAGCATGCGTGTAACCATCGGCGTGAGGAAACAAAGTTGCGGCAGGTTGTGGTGGATACAGACACAGCCCTGCAACGGCACAACGGGAAATTATGGTATCATGCTGCGCTCTTTAACGGCGAATCCAGGTCATATTGGCCCAATGGTACATTAAGAATAACAGCTGGTTATACGGATGGTTTGCTCAACGGTCGCTCACTTTCATTTTATAATAATGGTAATAAAGAGTCATCAAGGTTTTATACCATGGGTGAGAAAGACAGTGTTCATACCGGCTGGTGGGAAAACGGGAACCTGAAATACGAATATCATTTTAGCCGGGGAAATTACAATGGTATGTTTACGCAATGGTATGAAAATGGCCGTAAAATGCAGCAGGTGATGTATGCAAACGGGGAAGAATTGTATGGGCAGGGTTGGAGAGAATCAGGGAAATTATATATGAACTTCAGGATGTGTAATGGCAGAAGATACGGCATGAACAATTCAAACCTTTGTTACCCGCTGAACAATGAAGTAACAAAAGAAAAATAGTATTTATCTTGGTGCCTGTAATATTTTGAATGCAGGAATGTCTACAAAATCAATAAACAGGTTATTGGATATAATATCGTTTACGGTTTTGGCACTGATGTGGGTATATGTTATCGTTCAATACCCTGGATTACCTCAAACTGTACCTTCTCATTTTGATTTCCGGGGCAGGCCGGATGATTACAGCAGCAAAGAGGTTATATTCCTGCTGCCCTTAATCGTTACAGTTATATCCATTGGAATTAAGACTTTAGGAAGGAATCCGCATACGTTCAATTATCTTGTTCCCCTTACGCCAGAAAATAAAGAGCGGCAATACCAACTTTCATTGCGCATGTTAAAGATCATTAACCTGATTATTACGGTGGCTTTTTCCTATACAGCCTATAAAGTGGTACATGATACCCGTGAGGGCTCATCATTACTCGATTGGTGGTTTCTGCCACTGTTCATCGGCTCCATCCTGGTTATCACCGTTTTTTTTATGTGGAAAAGCCGGGCATCCAGGTAATACCGTTGCATTTTCTTTCACTGAAAAATTTTCATTTGCTGTGTAAAATTTTCATTCTTTCTGTCAATCATACAGCAACTTTTCAACTGGTACAGCGCTTGCAAACCGGTAGGCATAATTACTTATTGTTTAACCTGAAAAAATAATTAATTATGAACCTCATTAAGAAAAACGGTCAAAACCTGGCCAGCTTCCCGGTATTGTTTGATGATTTTTTTAGCAGGAACTTTTTTGATTGGGGACAATCGAACTTTGCTCCATCAGGAACCACCGTTCCGGCTGTAAACATCCGCGAAACCAACGATGCATTTGAAGTGGAAATGGCAGCGCCCGGAATGAAAAAAGAAGATTTTAAAATTGAACTGGAAGGAAACAACCTCCTGATCACTTCGGAAAAGAAAAATGAAACGGAAGAAGAAAATAGCCGTTATTTCCGCAAGGAGTTCAGCTACCAGTCTTTCCAGAGAAGTTTCACGCTATCTAAAGATGTGGTGGATGCAGATAAGATCATTGCGAAATATGAACACGGGGTTTTACAGCTTATGATACCGAAGAAAGAGGAAGCCAAACAAAAGCCTCCAAGACAGATTAAGATCTCTTAACACAAAGGTTGCCGCAATGGCAACTTTTTTATTTATAATTAGCGGCAATACAAATTCCCGGTTCATCCGGTTATGTGCTGCTACATCCCTGCGCCCGGTTTATTACATCCGGAATTTTTTTGGGTGATTTAATGTTTCAACATAAAATATATTTTTTAAATCCTTCACTCCAATCTAATTTTACGGCGGTAAAAAAGCATCAACTTCAGCAGCAGATTGTTTTCTCTTATCTCCCAAAAGAAGCAGGCAATATTGCTCAAAGTTATTCTTATTGCAATCTTACGCTTTGTACACGGAGAACGCCGCATTGCTGCCTGTGAATTATTGAATCAGAATTATAGATGAATTGTTATAAGATGAATGAACTAATGAGAAGTAGAATTTTATTTAGATTCCTGCTGATGGCTTTCGCAATATATAGTGGGTCTGTAAACGCTCAACAAAATGCAGGAGATTCTATCCTCCGGGAAGTGACATTAAAAACGGCAATCGCCTATGCCATCAAACACCAGCCTTCAGTTCAGCAGGCATCTCTTGATGAAGAAATTACAAATGACAAAATTAAAAACCGTCTTGCCGACTGGTATCCGCAGGTAAACATCAACTATAATTACCAGCACAATTTTTTACTGCAAAAAAGCCTGATTGCCGGTAATCTTGTAACCATTGGACAAAACAATACTTCTGCTGTTCAGTTATTGGGTTCACAAACCATTTTCAACCGGGATGTATTGCTGGCTCGTCGCACACGCAGCGATGTACGCATGGCGGCAAAGCAGGCTACTGCCAGTGAAAAGATAGACGTAGTGGTGGCCGTATCAAAAGCCTACTACGATATTCTCACCAGCACACAACAGAATAAAATAATAAAAGAAAATATTGTACGGGTAGAACGGAGTTTGAATGATGCGTATAACCAGTATAAAGCCGGCCTGGTAGACAAAACAGATTACAAAAGAGCCACCATCACACTCAATAACCTGTTGGCAAGCCTGAAAAGTAATGATGCTTCGCTGGCAGCAAAACAGGAATACCTGAAAAGCCTGATGAATTATCCCGTAAATGAAACATTGAATATTGTAAATGATACCACGCAACTGGAAGCTGAAATAATCCTGGATACAACACAATTGCCCGACTATAGATCGAGAATAGAATACCAGCAACTGGAAACAAAGGGCAGATTATTGCAGGCAAACATCCGGTATAACAAGTGGGCGTTTTTGCCATCACTGTCGGCTAACGGTGCGTATAATTTTAATTTCCAGAATAATAAATTTCAGAAACTGTATAATGTAAATTACCCGAATTCCTATGCCGGTCTCACGCTGGGTTTCCCGGTATTCCAGGGCGGTAAAAGAAAAATTAATATACATGAAGCACAACTGGAATTCAAGAGAAATCAACTGCTCATCTCGGGATTTAAGAATGAAGTAAACGCCGGTTATGCGCAGGCGTTAGCTGCATATAAATCCAACCTGGCAGGCTACCAGGCATTAAAAGAAAATGTAGCCCTTGCAAAAGAAGTGTATGATGTTATTCAACTGCAGTACCGATCCGGGATAAAATCCTACCTCGAGGTAATTGCAGCAGAAACTGACCTGAGAACTGCTCAAATCAATTTTTACACGGCAACATTTCAGCTTATATCCAGTAAGATTGATGTACAGAAGCAGTTAGGGCAGGTTACTTACTGAGAATGAAATTTTAACCTAAGATCGACTCCCTTCGGGGAGATTCAAATAAAAGACTATGTTTCAAAAGCGAACAATTTTACTGCCGGCAATTATGCTCCTGTTTATGAACAGTTGTGAAAACAAAAAAGCAGAAGCGCCAAAAACGCCCCCAGTCGTTCCCGTTACACTAGACACCGTGAAGAGCACAGGTGAATTCTACTACGACGCTTACCCGGCAACTGTAACGCCCTTAAACCTGGTAGAGCTGCGCCCACAGGTTAGTGGTTACATCACAGGTATCTATTTTAAGGATGGTGATCGGGTACGCAAGGGGCAATTGTTGTACGCAATAGATGAACAGTTGTATGCAGCCAATTATCAGCAGGCTGCTGCTAACCTGAAAGTGCAGCAGGCCAATGAAGAAAAAGCAGAAAAAGATGCAAACCGATACCATGAACTTGATAAGAACGACGCCGTTGCCAAACAACTGGTAGATAATGCAGATGCCGCGTTGAAAGTTGCACAAAAACAGGCTGATGCGGCAAGGGCAGCTTTACAGGCGGTACAAACAAATGTGCGCTATACAAAGATATATGCGCCTTTTGACGGCGTGATCGGTATTTCGGCTGTAAAAGTGGGTGCACCTGTTTCAGCAGGACAAACATTGTTAAACACTGTTTCTACCGACAATACACTTGCTGTGGATATTAATATCGATCAAAAACAGATCTACCGGTTTTCTACTTTACTAAATGAAAAGAACCAGGTAAAAGATTCGATCTTCCTGCTGGCTTTCGGCAATGATGTATATCCTGAGCCCGGCACATTGTCGCTGATCGACCGCACCGTAAATCCGCAAACAGGAACCATCAAAGCAAGACTTGTTTTTCCGAATGAAAAGAAATTGCTGATTGCCGGAATGAATGGAACGGTAAGAGTTAAAGCAAACCAGGCAGGAACATCACTGGTAATTCCCTATAAAGCTGTTACCGAACAACTCGGGGAGTATTTTGTATATGTGCCCGGGGATAGTAACAAAGTGTCACAACGTAAAATTCAACCCGGAAAGCAATTGGGAAATAACGTAATCGTTACTGACGGATTAACCGAAGGGGAACTTGTGGTGGTGCAGGGCGTGCAGAACCTGAAAGAAGGATCGGTGATAACTACAAAAATGCCGGCACCGGCGGCAAAAAAGCCATAATCTCATGGCCGGAATCCCGTTGTATACCGGTAACCCATAAACGAAGGAAAGTAAAATGATAGCAGATACATTTATAAAGCGACCGGTAACGGCAATTGTTATTTCAATTGTTATTGTATTGGTAGGTATCATAGCGATGCAGGTATTGCCCGTTGCTCAATACCCGGATATTACACCACCCGCCGTAACCATTACGGGGAACTTCACCGGTGCCGATGCACAAACCGTTGAACAAACAACCACAACGGCAATTGAAACGCAGGTTAATGGAGTGCCGGGCATGACGTATATGTCGAGCAACAGTACCAGCAGTGGCCAAAGCAGCATTAATGTAAATTTTGAAATAGGTACAGATGTAAATATTGCCGCATTGGATGTGCAGAACAGGGTAAGTGTAGCACAACCATCTCTGCCGGATGCGGTAAAGCGGCTGGGGCTTACCGTTAGAAAGCGTAATCCGAGTATCATGGTGGCGCTGGCCATCTATTCTCCCAATGGAACTCATGACGCCACTTTTATAGGTAACTATGCCAACATCTATGTAAAAGATGCATTGCAACGAGTTAAAGGAGTAGGAGATATCGTTTCCCGTTCTGATGAATTTGGAATGCGTATATGGCTCGATCCCGGTAAACTTGCTGCATTAAACATGACAACTACCGAGATTACTACTGCACTCGCCGAACAAAACCTGCAGGTGGCAGCCGGTACCATCGGAGGTAATCCGCAACCCAATGTTCAGGCATTTGAATACAGCGTACTTACCAATAGCCGTTTAAATACAAAAGAACAATTTGAACAGATCATTGTAAGAACAGTTCCGGCTACTAACAGTATAGTGTACCTGAAAGATGTGGCAAGGGTTGAGCTGGGTAAATTTGATTACGGAACAAATGCTTTCGTAAACGGTAAACCCGCCGCATTTGTACTGATATACCAGGCGCCCGGTGCCAATGCCATTGAAACTTTTGACGGAATCAATAAAGCGCTGAAAGAATTAAAAGCCAGTTTTCCAAAAGATATCGACTACGTAATGCCTTTGGAAACCGTAACCGTTGTAAAGGTTTCTATCAATGAAGTATTGCATACACTAGCTGAAGCATTATTGCTGGTAATTTTTGTGGTATTCCTGTTCCTGCAAAACTGGAGGGCAACACTCATTCCCGTACTGGCTATTCCCGTTTCTTTGATCGGCACTTTTATATTCTTTATTCCCTTCGGATTTACAATCAATACACTTACTTTATTCGCATTTGTACTGGCCATTGGAATTGTGGTAGACGATGCGATTGTTGTGGTTGAAGCCGTGCAGCATTACATCGATTATGAAAAAATTTCTCCGAAAGAAGCCACGAAAAAAGCAATGAAAGATATTTCGGGCCCTGTAATAGCCATTGCATTAATTCTTGCTGCCGTATTTATACCTGTTGGATTTATTCCAGGCATTGTGGGACGATTGTACCAGCAGTTTGCCATTACCATTGCAGTGTCTGTTATCATTTCTGCTTTCGTTGCTTTATCGTTAACACCTGCACTTTGTTCTATAATGCTTAAGCCATCTTCCGACGAAACAGCAAAGAAGAACATACTCGATAAATTTTTCGCCTGGTTTAACCGTGGCTTTGGAAAAATGAACGCCGGATATACCCGTAGTGTAAGTAAATGGATTAAAGCAACACCATTAGTGATCGTGATGCTGTTGTGTTTGTTTGTTGGATTGTTTATGCTATTTAAAAATAAACCTACCGGTTTTATTCCAACAGAAGATGAGGGAAGGTTGTTCGTTACGTATGAAATGCCCGAGGCCGCTTCCACTACAAGAAGTAAAGCCATGTTGCTGGAAATTATGAACCGTGTTAGAAATATTCCCGGAGTAAAAACGGTGGGTGGATTAGCAGGGTTTAATATTATCACTTTTGCCAACAAATCCAACGCAGGTACTTTATTTGTTTTGCTCGAACCGTGGGACAACCGTAAGGAAAAGGAAAAGCAATTGCAACAGATTTTGGCGTCTGTTCAAAAAAATACGGCTGATATTAAAGAGGCAAGAATACTGGCAATTGGTCCGCCGGCCATTCCCGGTCTTGGTGCTACAGCAGGTTTTACATTTGAATTACAACAAACAACTTCAGTTGACAGCATTCAGCAGTTCGAAGCTGTAGCCCGTAAATTTATTGCAGAAGTAAACCAGCGCCCGGAAATTGCGATGGCCTATTCTTTCTTTACAACACATACACCAAGTTACCAGGTAGATGTTAATAAGGAAAAGGCAAAAATGCTGGGTGTGAATGTGGCAGATGTGTACAGTACATTATCAACTTTGCTGGGCAGCACTTATGTAAATGACTTCAACCTGTATGGCCGCAATTTTCGTGTTATGGCACAGGCGGATAGTACTTATCGGTCATCAATAGCCGAACTAGATAAGTATTATGTAAGAAACAGTTCCGGCGGAATGGTACCGTTATCTGCATTGGTTTCTGCAAGCGTAAAAGAGAATCCGGCACTGGTATCGCATTATAATATCTATCGTTCTATCGAGATCAACGGATCGCCCAAACCCGGCTACAGCAGCGGGCAGGCCATAGAAGCTTTGAAAGAAGTTGCCGCAAAAACACTGCCCGTAGGATATGGGTATGAATTTTCCGGTTTAAGCCGGGAAGAAATAAAAGCAGGAGGAAGTACGGCCACCATTTTCATGATCTCCATCATTTTTGTATTTCTCTTCCTTGCAGCTTTGTATGAGAGCTGGTCGGTGCCTTTCTCTGTTTTGTTTGCCGTACCTATTGGTGCATTCGGTTCTATTCTTACATTAACATTGCTGCCCAAGATCAGTAATAATGTGTATGCCCAAATCGGGTTGATTACCCTGATCGGGCTGGCGGCAAAGAATGCAATTCTAATTGTAGAATATGCGAAAGAGAGAGTAGACAGGGGAGTAGATATTCTTTCTGCAACGCTACAGGCTGTACAATTGCGGCTACGCCCCATTGTTATGACTTCGCTGGCTTTTATTCTGGGCGTATTACCACTTGCATTTGCAGAAGGAGCAGCGGCAGAATCGAGAAAAACAATTGGCTGGACGGTATTCGGCGGTATGATCGCTGCAACTACGCTGGCTATCTTTGTTGTGCCGGTGTTGTTCGTACTGATAACAAAAATAGCTTACCGGAAAAAGCTGGAAACGCTTTCTAAAGAAAAGCAGGAAGAAGCGCAACTTGATCAGTCCATCATAGAGAATAACCTCGGATAGAACGTTTCCCGGAAACATAAAAAAAAGACAACCCCGAAAAGGATTGTCTTAAACTGTACCAAAACTACCAAAATAAAAACCGAATTTATTGTCGTGTAACATTGCCCGATCCGCTTACGGATGCATCTACCTGTGGATTTCCCCAATACCTGATGTTGCCGCTTCCATAAATCCGGGCTTTTAGTTTATCCGATACTGCAATCTCAATATCCCCGCTCCCATGAATGGTGCTGTTACATATCTTCGATTGCAAACCTGCTGCCCGGAAATTGCCACTGCCATTTACATCCAGTGAAACATAATCATACTGGCTATTGCTGATATTTATTTCACTGCTTCCATTGATCTTCGCATCCAGGCTATTCCCGTTTAGAAAACCGTCTATCCACATGTTCCCGTTACCGTTAGTACTGGCACCGGCCAGGTCTGGAATTACGATATAGGCTTCTACATTGCTGTTTTTAACATTGTGGTATTCATTCTTGTACTTGAGCGTAAGCTTTCCGTTCACCACATAGCTTTCAGTGATGTTCAAAAGGTTTTTGTATCCTCTCAGTTCCAGTGATGCCGTTGATCCATGAGCGATGTGTATTTTAATGTCGGCATTTCCATCTACATAATTAAAGGTTGCTACCGTTCTTGTTTGCGTTTCCGTGCTGCCCGATCCACGTATCGAATCTTTGCCACAGGAACTTATAACTAAAATGGCAGATGTTATTATAATGGCTATACTGTTTTTCATGTGCTGATGTTTTCTTTGTTCAATAATGAGTTAACTACAGGATATGGTTGATACTTACATCTTCCGGTTTTTCGCCTGTGAGTACAATCAGCATTTCAAAGAAATGATCCATCAGCTTCCATAATTTTTGTTGCATATCAGTTGGTTTTTAATGGTTATACTTTATTACTGGCTATTTTTAAGATCCTTTACTTCGGGCAGGAAATACAGGAAGGATGTGGAGTTCGCTTAAACAGAATCCTTGCCTGTATCCCTTTTCCCAAACTTTACCTTACTGTAACATTTCCCGTTCTTTGAATAACATTCATCTCTGTTTCATCTGTATTAATAATATTGATCGTACCTGTATTTCTAATGGCAGCCACACAACCGGCTTTCATATAAACAGTAAGTTCCGGTGTATCCAGGTTTCCGAGCGAACGGATAACAGACTGCCCTTCCAGTGTAATCTCTGTAAGTTTGGCTACGTCAATGGTTACAATCACCTTGTTCTTAATATGGCCTTTCTTTGTACCAATGATCAATACACCATTCTTTATTTTCCATTCAACATTGTCGATGTCTTCTTTGTTTCCGTCGAATTGAATGTTGGTGCTTGCATTTTCGTAGATCACCAGGTCGATGTTATCCTTTACAACAATTTTATTAAAGTTGATAGCATAACTGAATTGTTGTGTTCGGTAAATTTTCAATTCTTCCGGGTTGTTTCCGGCAAATGAGGCTAATCCTGCGGTGAGGAGGTAAAACAGTGTGATTAAATTTTTCATGACTTTACTTTTTATTTTGTTTGATTTGCTTTTTAATTGTTCCACAAAAATGGCTAACTTATAGAGGGCAAACAATCGCATGTTGGTGTGAAATAAGAAAAGCTGCAATGTCCAAACTGTTCGGAAGCGAACACTTTTACCCTGGTAAAAGAAATTTTATAAATCCATCCTGTATTATTACCGTTTATCCGGCCATTAATGCTGTGTACCGTGAAAACACCCTCACATAAATATGTGTATTTGAAATTGCTGCTGTTTATACGAATCTTCAATTGTAGTTTTGTTATTGTTACCATTCATGAGAATACTTCTTTCCATACTACTGCTTTATGCCTGTATCAATGTGTTTGCTCAACCCAGGGCGGCATTTACACATATCAGTACGGAAGATGGAACCGGCTTGGCGAGTAATGTTGTACACAGTCTTTACCAGGACCAGAAGGGATTTATATGGGTGGGAACCGCCAATGGTTTGCAACGTTTTGATGGGAGCAAGTTTGTGAGTTTTCATGTTTCCAAACCGGGTTATGATGAAATGCCCCAGGCTGCAGTGTCACAGGTGATCCCGGCCGATAGCGGTAAACTAATGCTGGCAATGGTGCCCATACGCAGTTTCGGGATTTTTGACCCGTCTAATTTTACGTATAAAAAAATTCCAATTAAAGTGTTGAGGCCAATCCCGGCAAGATCGCAATTCTGGGTTTGGAAAACATCCGAAGGAAAGATTTACATTACCATTTCGGGTTTTGGATTAGTTGTGTACAATAAGAAGCAACAGGCATTTATTGAAGAAGATCCCTTTCATTTACCCAAGAACTGGTTGCCGAAAACTGCAGGAATATTTGAAGATGCCATTCAGCAACGGTACTGGATAGCCGCAGACAGCGGGTTGTGTATTTTCGACAGATCTTCCAAACAATTATGGCACAAAGGATATAATCCCAGGCATATTCCGGCGCTCGATAATCCATTGCTGCAGGACAATGTGAACCGTATTTATATTGACCGTAAAAGAAGACTATGGGTATTGGGCTGGAGTAAACTCGGACAATATGAATATTGTTTCGACAGTACCGGTGCCGTTTTCCTGGAGAAAGACACGGCCGGTTTGCATACCGGGCCCGTTGGATATACAGAGTTCAATTATTTTTATGAACCCCGCAAATCCGGTATGTGGATATACGGTAATTCCGTTTTGTTTAACTGGGATGCAAACCTTCAACGTTTCTATTTCAATAAAAGCCGGTTGAATAGTGACGAGATTTCTATCGATTATGAAACAGTATGGCAGCTAATGGAAGATAAGGATGGAAGTTTGTGGCTGGCAACCGACAGGGGATTGTACTATACGCCGCTCGGTAATGATTCCTCAAATGTAACCAACCTTATTTTTAAGAATGATAAGATCAATACAAGTATAACCGATGTATTGGAATTGCCCAACGGAAATATTTTGTTTGCTTCTTGGGGCGAAGGTATTAAAGCAGTAGATAAATATTTCAGGCCGGTTAAACATGATATTTACAAACAGCCATTCCCGGAAGATTGGTCCGAATCCTTAAAAGGGACTGCAAAACTAACCTGGGCATTGTGTACAGAACCCGCTACAACAAATGTTTGGATTGGTTGTAATGAAGGCGTATTGCTTATATACGACACACTTGCCCGCAGAACGAAATATCTGCAACCTGAAGTATTCAACAAAAAAACGATCAGGTATATTACTAACGACAGGTTTGGTAACATGTGGCTCGGAACACAGGGCGGCAGGCTGGTTAAATACCACGATGGAAATTTTGAAGTGATGCAGGAGTTTGGAACAATCATTTACAAAGTGTTTGTTGATAAACAAGGTTGGTTGTGGATTGCAACCCACGAAAAAGGAATATATGCAGTAGATCCGGTTTCAAATACAATTGTTCAGCATTATACATCCGATGGTGATGGCGCACATGTGTACACCAACACTGCAAATGATATTGAACAACTCAATGATAGTATCATCATTTATGGAGGCGGTGTATTAAACTTTATCAACAAGAAAAATAAAACAGTTCGTTTACTGAAGTATGAAGACGGGCTGCCTTCAAACAATGTGTTGCGGTTAAGGATGGACAGAGCCGGGTATCTCTGGATCGTTACCAGCAATGGTCTTTGCAGGTATAACCCGAATAACAATCGTATTACGCCTTACGGCAGGAAAGATGGTGTTTTCCTCGGGGAACAGGCTAACGTTTGCGACTATGCATGTAATAACGGTGATCTGATTTTTGCCGGGGGTAATGCCGTTGTCATGTTTAATCCTTCGATTTTTTCCAATAACCATCCGCCGCCCGATGTAACCCTTACAGATTTTCAGTTATTCAGTAAATATATACCGGTGGATTCTTTGATGCAACTTCCCGCCGTTAAACTATTGCATGATCAGAATTCATTTACTATTTATTTTTCTTCACTCAGTTTTGTGCAACGGGATAAACTTACTTATTACTACAAGATGGAGGGATTGGATGATGAATGGCATAAAGCAGACAGGGGTTATTTTATCAATTATTCATTACTGCCACCCGGTAAGTACGTATTCAAAATTTATTGTGAGAACCTCGAAGGAATGCGTTCAATGAATACAACTGAAATAAATATTCATATTAAACCTCCCTTCTGGCAAACCTGGTGGTTCCGTTCCTGTATCTTATTTGTTATAGCATTGATCATTTACGATCTGCACAATGCAAGGGTAAAAAGATTGCTTGCCGTGGAGAAATTAAGGAATAAAGTAGCCCGCGATCTTCATGATGATATGGGGAGCACTTTAAGTACCATCAATATTTTAACGGCAATGGCAAAAACAAAAATGAATTCTGATGCGGTTAAAACAACGGAATACCTCGGTAAGATCAGTGATAACAGCCAGCGAATGATGGAAGCTATGGATGATATTGTATGGAGCATCAAACCTTCCAATGACAGCATGAACAAGATAACGGCGAGAATGCGGGAATTTGCAACCAACGTATTGGAAGCGAAGGAAATTGAACTTGATTTTAAGGTAGATGATAAAGTGTATGATGAAAAACTGGATATGGAAGCAAGAAGAGATTTTTTCCTCATATTCAAAGAGGCAGTAAATAATGCTGCAAAATATTCGAAGGCTGAAAAAGTTACCGTACACATCAGTTCGCAACATAAAAACCTCGTACTAACGGTAAAGGATGATGGTATTGGATTCGACCCTGAAAAGGCTGATAGTGGAAATGGATTGGGTAATATGCGTAAGCGGGCAGAATCCATGCGTGGTGTATTAAAATTCGAATCCGGCGAAGGAAATGGAACCAATGTTATACTCAAAGTGCCGCTAAGCTGATAACAAGTATTGCGGCAATAAACCGGTGGAATAACTGAGCCGGAAATAATTATGTACAATGAATCGATTGATCAGTCAGAAATTCAGGTTTTATTCTTTTATATGCATTGCATTGTTGCTGTTTGTACATGGATATAATTTAAAAGAAACCTATTTAACTCCTGCCAGCCTGGTTGATGAACCGATCACGTTTGCGGGATACTTCGAATATTTTATTTCGAATGGATTGTTGCGTTTTCGGATACCCATGTTGTTTATGATATCCGGGTACATATTTTCCTTACAGGATTACAAGCCTTATGCAGAACGGGCTAAGAAGCGATTCGTAACACTGATGATACCTTATTTCATTTGGGGCGCCATTGGAATAGGTATCACCTGGCTATGGCAGCAAAACGAAATTATGGCGCAGGCTGTACAGCAATCCAAAGTAGATCAGTTTGGTGTAAACAAGCCTTATGCGGAATTAGGTTGGATAGAAGTGTTGAAAAGATGGCTGATTGCTCCACCCTCATACCAACTCTGGTTTATCCGGAATCTTTTTGTGTACAATTTACTTTACCCGGTATTCAGGTGGATCGTTACCAAATACCCGATCCCCTGGTTTTCAATTATGTTCATCCTGATGGTGATGATATTTCAACTGTATATCATTGATGCGCAGGGAATGTTCTTCTTTACTGCCGGGATCTGGCTGAATAAAACACATTTCCCTCTTGATAAGAAACCAATATGGTTTAGTGCATATCTCTACTGGTTAATCTTCATCGGCATCGTTGTTATTAAAACCTTTATGGCATTTGAATTTGAAAGCCACAACTTTGTAACGTACTGGACGATGATGTTAATGCATTTTATTGCAGTAATGGCTGGCGTGGTAGCGGTTTGGTATAGCGGCGATGCAGTGGTTAAATGGTTCATGCACCGGAAATGGTTTTTGTGGGCCACTTCATTCTCGTTCATAATTTTCGGATTGCATGTTCCGCTGCTCAACTATGTAATGAGCCTCTCACACATGTACCTTCATAATATTCCTAATTACAGGCTGATCAGTTTCCTGGTTATTCCGTTGCTCATGATTCTCTTCTGTATCGAAGTAGGAGCGCTCCTGAGAAAACTATTGCCTGGATGGTATAGAATTGCTACAGGTGGCCGCGGTATCTGATGCTAAACGGTGCATAACGTTGTAGCCTGAACGTAGTGGAATGTTGTTAAATATTACTCATTTTGAAAGATAATCCAGCCGGCAATGTTGTACTGTTATTTTCTTTACGAAGTGTAATGATCCCCTGTTTGTTTTTTTTCTTGTCGTAAGTTTTATCCCGGCCAGGCCGCATAAATGTATCCGGTTGGAGTATAAAAGGTGATTTGCAAATCTTAGATAGATTGTGGGAGGAGACTTACAGCCTTCTTAATATTGATGCCCTTGCCCAGCACGCCTTTAAAAAGATCCGGGTTTTGCCGGATAATGGTAACAGCATTTTTTATGGTAAAATCCGATGGCCTGATTCCCTTTTTCACCTGTTCCCATTGTAAGGGCATAGAAACACATGCATTGTTAACAGGGCGTACACTATATACAGAACAAATGGTTTGTCCATTGCTATTTTGAAGGTAGTCGAGATAAATTTGTTTCTTATTCCTCTTGGCTAGTCTTCTTTCGAGTGTAGTAAGACCAGGTAGTTGCTGGTTCACGAGTATGCACAACAAGTGAGCAAATTCTTTTACTTCAGCATAATGATATTTTTTACCCATTGGTAAGTAAATATGCATTCCTGAGGCACCTGATGTTTTACAGTAACCCGTTATTCTTGCAATGTCTAATAGTTTTTTAAACGCCAATGCTACTTCTACCACATCATCGTAATTGTTTTTTGCTGAGGGATCAATATCAATCAGCAGGTAATCAGGGTGATCAGGTTTTTTGGTAGTGGAATGCCAGGGATTTATTTCTATGCATCCAAGATTGTTTATATAGGCGAGCGTTGCTTTATTGTTACAAACTATGTAATCAACATCTTTATTTGTGGAAGTTGCATGGGCCTGGAATGTTTGAACAAAGAAAGGCACGTTATCACCGGCATTTTTCTGAAAGAATCCTTTATCCAATATTCCGTTCGGATTTCGTTTCAGCGATTGCGGCCTGTCTTTTAAAAATGGTAAAATGTATGCTGCTATCTCCTGGTAATAGTCGATCAGCATTCCCTTGGTTATTTTCTTATCGGGCCAGTAAATCTTTGAAAGATTACTAAGTTGAACGGTTTCCTTTCCAATAACCAACGGGTCATCGTCTGCAATTTTCTTTTTCGCTGTAAGCTGCTTACGTTTAGGGTTGGCCGAAGTATTTCCATTGCTGTTTTCTTTCAGCCATTTATTAATAGGTGAATTTTCGGCTGTTATTTTTTCACTGTCGTATGCTGTATCTACTGCGTATTTGTCACGGTGCTTAATGAGCAACCAGCTATTCCCTTTGCTGTTGTTCTTCAGTTTTACGAGTGCAAATGAGCCTTTTAATTTCTTTCCGTTCAATGAAAATTTAAGATTGCCGGCTTTCAGGGCAGCCCTTGTTGCTTTTTCATCCACCGCGTTTCCTTTTTCATCCTCACCACAATACGTTCCTTTATCCCAGATTTCAACAATGCCTGCGCCATAACCTTCAGGAATGATTCCTTTAAAATCTTTGTAATCATACGGATGATCTTCAACCATCAAAGCCAAACGCTTATCGCCCGGATTCATTGATGGTCCTTTTGGAATCGCCCAGCTTTTTAATACGCCATCCATTTCCAATCGGAAGTCGTAATGCAGATGGGTTGCTTTATGACGTTGAACCACAAACGAAAGTCGGGAAGCAGATTTCCTGCTGCGCCCTTCCGGCTCTGGAGTAGAAGTGAAATCTCTTTTTTGTTTATATCTGCTAAGGCTCATTACGAAGCTTTTTATGTTTAGTGCCTAAACTTGATTTCAGTTGTTCCTTTAAATCCTGTGTTTTGCTTTTTACAACTTTCAATTGAGGCGTTGTAATTTTCTTTCCTTTGCTTTCGTCCTGGTCAGTTTCAGCAATGCTTCGGTATTCGTGTATTTGTAATTTGAAATATCGAACTTACTTAACAAATGATCTGTCAACGATACCGCCATCGTTAATTCACCTGGTTCACATTTTTATCGTAGGTAAATGTAATTCTTTTGTCTGCTAGATCTCCTCTGAAAATCTTATCCGGTTTAAAATAATCACATCAGCGTGTGTTCTTAAATTAGGCTGGTGTTCCTATTTGCGCAATACAAAGGTAGTTATGCCTGCTTTTTTTAACAACGTTTCTCTTTACATCTCATACACAGGTACGCCCGATTTTTGCTGGTGCGAGATAGTAGAGCATCTCATAACAGGCGTTGTTGATTTCTGAGTCAACTGTAAAATAATAGATTTCAATCAATTTTGTTTTAAGAGATTAGCATTTGCAAAATACTTATCGTTCAGTATTACATATTCATGTGATTGTACAAGCAATTAAACTGTGTTAATTTTATAAAGATTTATTTCTTAACCGGACAAATTTATAAGATGATCAAGATCCTTTTGTATGAAGACAATCCCCAGTTGCGTGAAGGGTTAACCATGCTCATTAGCGGCTCGGAAGGCTTTGAAGTACTGGCCGGATTTAAGAACTGCGAGAACGTAGTACAGGAAGTGGAAGCGTATAATCCGGATGTAATTTTAATGGATATAGATATGCCGGGTGTGAATGGTTTGGAAGGTTTGAAACGGATCAGGCAGGTGAACGACCAGGTGAAGATCCTGATGCTTACTGTTTTTGACGACAATAAGAATATTTTCCAGGCCATCAGCAATGGCGCAAACGGATACATTTTGAAAAAAACACCTCCGGCCAGGTTACTTGAATATATAGCTGAAGCACAAACGGGTGGTGCGCCCATGACGGCGTCGGTAGCCACACAGGTACTCAAAATGTTTTCTTCCATGAACAGCGAAAAGGGGGAGGATTACAATCTTTCTGAAAGAGAAAAACAGGTGCTTCAATTGTTGGTGGAAGGGTACAGTTATAAAATGATCGCCAATGAAATGTTCATATCCATAGATACGGTTAGAAGTCATATCAAAAAGATCTACGAGAAGCTGCATGTAAACAGTAAAAGTGAAGCAGTGGCCAAAGCCTTCAAGGATAAAATTGTATAATACTATTTCACATGTTTATGTGAGTATAAAAAATCCATAAATAATTAATTTCGGGTATGAGAACGATTATCAAAATAATATTACTGCTGGTAATTTCTTTTTCAGTTAATTCAAAAGATGTTTGTACAACCGTTTGCGAGGTGAAAAACCTTGAAGCAATATTAAAAGCTCCGAAGCACCCGGATACAATGGTTGATGAAAACGACTGGATATTGAATACCCGTTTCAGGTACTGATTGTGCTTAGTCCTTTCTTACTATTTTATAGATCCTGATGGCGCTCATCAATAGGGCGATGAACAAGATCAAACCTGTAATTCCCCACACGATACTAATGCTTTGCTTTACGGTTGCCAGCATAACAATAGCAACCAGCATAACCGTAGCCACTTCATTCCATATTCTCAATTGCTGCGAAGAGTACAGGAAAATTCCTTTCGACTGATCCTTAAAAATTTTGTGCAGGCTGCCGTGATAGATGAACAATGCGGCCACAAATCCGAGTTTGATCCAAAGCCATGTTGGAATAAATCCGTATAAAATTGCCGTCCAGGTGCCAAGTATGGCAGTGAGTATTGCCGACGGCCAGGTTATTCCATACCACAATCGCCTGCTCATAATGCCCAGTTGTTTTTGCAATATCGATCGTTCAGGCTCGGCCTTACCGTTAGCTTCCGTATTATAAATAAACAACCTTGGAATGTAAAACATCCCGGCAAACCAGGTAACGATGAAAATGATATGAAGTGCTTTGATGTAGAAGAACATGCTGAATGCTGGTTATGAATTTGCTTCCGTTAGTTCCTTCAATACCTCTACCCATAAATGATCAGTATTTAAACAGGGGATCATTTCATACTCAATACCTCCGGCGTGTAGAAATGTTTCTTTCCCTCTTTCTGCAATTTCTTCAAGTGTTTCCAGGCAATCACTCACAAATGCAGGGCATAGTATCAGCAATTTCTTTATTCCTTCTGATGGCATTTGTTCGAGACGGATATCTGTAAATGGTTCCAGCCATCCTTTTCCCAATCGGGATTGAAATGAAATACTGAACTTATCTGCAGGAATGTTCAATTGTTCCATTACCAGCCTGGTGGTTGTGAAGCATTGATGCCTGTAGCAAAATGAATGAGCAGCAGAATCTGTTTCACAGCAGTTGGCAGAGCGTAAACAATGAGCGCCTGTAATATCACTTTTTCGGATATGCCTTTGCGGTATGCCATGATAACTGAATAAAATATGATCGTATTCTTTTTGAAAATAAGGGCGCATCCGCTCTGCCAAGGCGTTGATATAACCAGCGTGATTATAATACGGCTTTACAAAATCAAGGTTAAAACGATAGTTGTTTGTTTTATACACCTCTTTTGCATGTTCAACAGCCGTTTCGTAAGACGACATGGCATAATGCGGATACAAAGGAACCGCTATCACTTCTTTTATACCAGGCTCTCTTTTAAGTAAACGATCAAATCCGGATTTTACTGTCGGGTTTCCGTAACGCATCGCAATTTCTACAGGGCAATCTGTAATTTGTTGCAATGCTTTTTGAAGTTGCTGCGTAATTACAACCAACGGGGAACCGTTTTCAGTCCAGATGGTTTTATATGCCTCTGCCGATTTCGGTGCTCTTGTAGGAACGATGATGCCTTTGATCAGCAACAGGCGAAAAAGATAAGGGATGTCTATTACCCGTTCATCCATTAAAAACTGGTTCAGGTATTTTTTTACATCAGGAACAGCCGTGCTGTCCGGCGAACCAAGGTTCATCAATAAAATGCCACGCTTATTCATAAACTGCAAATGTATGCACTACTGTTTTGTATCGGGCAAAAATTACATGAAAATTAAACATGAATACAGATCTGAATTTTATCAGGTGCAATACTGATGAAGATCAGTTATAGAAATGACAGTCTAATGACAGAATAATTAGTTATCACGGGAGTGCGGATTTAATTTTGTTGCGTTAAAAAATCATAGGAAGTTATACCATGCATTATCCCGGGGTTACAAATATTTCTTCATTCTTCATTGCGGGAATCAATTATAAAAAAACAGATGCGGCTGCCCGCGGTCAGTTTGCCATTAACAACGAACAATATGAATTGCTGATCGCATCTGCCGCCCAGTTTGACATTCACGAGTTTTTTGTGTTGTCAACCTGCAATCGCACCGAGATTTATGGTTTTGCCGAAAACGCAGGTCAGCTTTCTGCTTTACTTTGTTCACAAACTTCAGGAACTCTCGAAACCTTCAATGAGCGAGCCTACATTCATTCCGGGGAAAAAGCGATTCAGCATTTGTTTGAAGTAGCAGCCGGACTGGATTCGCAGATACTGGGCGACTATGAGATTGTTGGCCAGATCAAACAATCAGCGAAAATTGCAAAGAAAGGAAATGTGATCGGCGCCTACCTCGAACGTATGCTCAATGATGTACTGAAAACTTCTAAGAAAATACGTACGAATACATTGTTAAGTGGCGGAACGGTATCGGTATCTTTTGCTGCCGTTCAGTTCATTAAAGATAAATTTAGAGAAGCCGTAACCCATAAAAAAATATTGCTCATAGGCGTTGGTAAAATTGGAACCAATACCTGTAAGAACATTGCTGATTATTTACCGGGCACCCGGGTTGTGTTGCTGAACCGCAGTGTTGAAAAAGCAAGGGAATTGTCGCAGCAATTTAATTTCGGATTTGATGTAATGGAGAATATGCAGCAGTGTATCTCCGATGCAGATATTGTTTTGGTTGCAACCAATGCAAACGAACCGATAATCACCAGCAAACACATCGCCGGTACTCAACAAAAGCTCATAATAGATCTTTCTGTTCCCTGTAATGTAGATGAACAGCTCAGGTTAAATTCATTTGTTGAATTGATTAATGTAGATGAGCTGAGTAAAATTAAAGATGAAACATTGCAGAAACGTGCTGCCGAAGTTCCAAAAGCGCTGGAAATTATTGCAGCGCAGTTAGCCGAGTTTATGGAATGGCATGAAATGCGCAGGCATGTACCCTTGCTGAAAGTTGTAAAGCATAAATTACTCACCATACAGGCCGACAGTATATTTGATCCGGGTATATTAAATACCATTGAGGATGGTAATTCCAAAAAAGACAGGATTCAAAAAGTTATAAATGGGATGGCTGTTAAAATGCGTACGCAAAATCAGCCGGGCTGCCATTATATTGAAGCGATCAACGATTTTATTTCAACCGCCGCATTAGCATAAAATGAATTCCACAATAAGGATAGGAACAAGGGAAAGTGAACTGGCCGTATGGCAGGCTACGCTTGTGCAGGAGTTATTGGCAGATAAAGGCTATACTTCTACGTTAGTGTACATAAAAAGCGAAGGCGATATCGATTTAAAAACGCCGTTATATGAAATGGGCGTACAGGGGATATTTACCCGGAGCCTTGATATTGCTTTGCTGAACAACAGTATTGATATTGCCGTACATTCAATGAAAGATGTACCCACGCAACTACCTGGAGGCATCGTTCAGGGCGCCGTGCTGGAAAGAGGAAATTATAAAGACCTGCTGGTGATGCACCCATTTGATGAATCAGCAGAACAAATTAAGCAGATGGTTAATGCCGGCGAAAGAGAATCGGGCGTTTCTGCGTTGCCGTTATCTATTGCAACCAGTAGCATACGCCGCAAAGCCCAATGGTTACATAGGTTCCCGGGATCGCAAATGGAGGATCTCAGGGGAAATGTAAATACAAGGCTGCGCAAACTACAGGATAGTAAATGGAATGGGGCAATTTTTGCGGCAGCAGGATTGGAACGTATCAACCTGCGTCCGGAAAATTCAATGGAGCTCAACTGGATGTTGCCGGCTCCTGCGCAGGGTGCGGTTGTTGCCGTTTGCAGGGAAGCTGATGAGCATTGTACGCAGGCATTGTCTGCTATCAATCACTCCGCAACTGAAATATGTACTGCGATCGAACGGGAATTCCTCCGGACACTGATGGGCGGATGTTCAACACCTATCAGTGCATTGGCAACAATAGTAAATGATGAAATTTTGTTTAAGGGAAATATTCTCTCTACGGATGGCAGGCATAAAGCGAGTATTGAAAAGTCAACAGGGGTAAATAGTTTTTCAGGTTTTGGACAGCAAATGGCTATGGAACTGCTTGCAAATGGCGGCAGAGCGATTGCCGAAACAATGAACAATGCAAGATAACCTGCAAATATTATGCACACGCCCATTGGATGAATCGCAGCTTTTGGAAGCGAAGGAGAAAGGTATTGATATAGATATTGTTTCATTCATACATACCGAACCTATCGAGTCTGTTGAAGTGCAACAGGAAATTGAAGTAGCGCTGCAATCATCGGCCCCGGTTGTTTTTACAAGTATGAATGCGGTGGAAGCAGTGGCCGAAATGATAGTAGATGAGCAACCAGAATGGGATATCTATTGTATCGGGCATGCAACAGCAAAACTTGTAAAAAAATATTTTCCTCATGCTGTTATTGCAGGTACGGCCAGTGATGCTGCAGAGCTTGCTGAAGTGATAATAGATACAGCATCCACTGATGAAGTTATTTTTTTCTGTGGCAATCAACGCAGGGAAGAATTGCCGGATTTACTTCGTAAAAATGATTTTACTGTAGATGAGATTGTAGTATATCAAACGATCAATACGCCACATAAGATAAAAAAGGATTACATCGGTATTTTGTTTTTTAGCCCGAGTGCTGTAGAAAGTTTTTTTATTAACAATAAGGTTGGAGAGCGCACCATTTTATTCGCAATTGGAAATACAACTGCGGCAACGATAAGGAAACATACTTCCAACAAAATACTGATAGCCGATGAACCAGGGAAGGAATATTTAGTAGAGAAAATGATAGAATACTTTACGTAACAAAAAGAAAAAAAATATAAGCATGCTGAAGAATGATTTATTGTTAAGAGCACTCAGGGGGGAAGAAACAGAACGGGTGCCGGTATGGATGATGCGACAGGCAGGAAGGTATTTACCTGATTATTTAAAACTAAAAGCGAAGTACGATTTTTTTACAAGGGTACAAACACCAGAACTTGCTACGGAAATCACCCTGCAACCTGTTGACCAGGTAGGAGTAGATGCTGCCATTATATTTTCTGATATATTGGTTATACCTCAGGCGATGGGTGTAGAAGTATTAATGGAAGAAGGCAAAGGACCTTCTTTACCCAATGTTATAAAAAGCCAGGCCGATGTGGATACCCTGAATACTGAAAATGCTGAAGAGCATTTGAAATATGTGATGGATGCCTTGTCGCTTACAAAGAAAGCATTGAATGGACGTGTGCCATTGATTGGGTTTGCCGGGGCACCATGGACAATACTCTGTTATATGGTTGAAGGAAAGGGAAGTAAAACCTGGGATAAGGCAAAGCAATTCGCCTATACACAGCCGTTAGTTGCACATAACCTGCTGCAAAAAATTACGGATATAACCATCAGCTACCTGAAAGCGCAGGTAAGAGCAGGTGCAGATACCGTTCAGGTATTTGATAGCTGGGCAGGAGCGTTGAGCCCTGCTGATTTTAAAAACTTTGCACAACCGTATCTGTTCCGGATTGCGGATGCTTTAAAAAATGATGCGCCTGTTATTTTATTTCCTAAAGGATCCTGGTATGCATTGCCGGACATCAGCAATTCTGCTGCATCGGGCGTTGGTATTGATTGGTGTATTACGCCCCAAATGGCAAGGGAATTAACCAACAACAGGATTACTATACAGGGAAATTTTGATCCGTCAAAGTTACTGGCGCCGATACCTGAAATAAAAAAAGCGGTAAAAGAAATGATCGATGCTTTCGGTACACAGCGGTATGTCGCAAATCTTGGTCATGGTATTATGCCTAATGTACCAGTTGATCATGCGAAGGCGTTTGTAGACGCGGTGAAGGAGTATGGGGGTAAGAAATGAGAAATAAAAAGTAAAAAGTAAAAAGTAAAAAGTAAAAAGTAAAAAGTAAAAAGTAAAAAGTAAAATATTTTAAACAGCCTTTATTGAAGATGAATACAGATGCAAATCATACCGTTCGGGGGCGCTGGGTAAATTATATTCATGAATTGCAGCATACTATCTGCCGGGCGTTGGAATTGGCAGATGGGAAAGCTGTATTTATGGAAGATGAATGGAAGCGTGATAAAGGTGAAGGTGGCGGTGGAAAAACAAGGGTAATTTCAAACGGAAATGTAATAGAGAAAGGAGGTGTGAACACATCTGTAGTATATGGTAAGGTTACTGATAATATGCGTGCCGTATTGCAACAGGATGCAGCAAGCTGGTTTGCTGCAGGTTTATCTTTGATCATTCATCCGCTTAATCCATTTGTACCTACCGTTCATGCCAACTGGCGGTATTTTGAGTTGTATGATGAGCACGGAAATGTAAAAGATTGCTGGTTTGGTGGTGGCGCAGATCTTACACCTTATTATTTATTTGAAGAAGATGCCAGGCATTTTCATCTGACACTTAAAACAGCGATTGATCCTTTTGGAATGAAATTGTATCCGCAATATAAAAAGCAATGCGATCAATATTTTGTAAATCATCATCGCAATAACGAAACGAGGGGCATTGGCGGCGTGTTCTATGATCATCTTCGGCCACGAGACAATGAAGATGCAGAAAGATTATTTTTATTTCAACAGGCAAATGGTAATTGTTTTACAGAAGCGTATATTCCTATTGTAGAAAAAAGAAAAAATATTGCATACACGGAAGCAAATAAATACTGGCAGGAAATAAGAAGAGGTCGCTATGTTGAATTTAATTTACTGCACGACAGGGGAACAGTGTTTGGATTGAAAACCAATGGGCGAACGGAGAGTATTTTAATGAGCCTGCCACCCACCGTTCGGTTCGACTATAATTTTGAACCTGTGAAAGGAAGTGAGGAAGATAAATTGCTGAAAATATTTTTGAATCCCAGGGATTGGATAAGTGATGAACTATCGCAGGAAGAAAAAGATGAATGGGAGAGAAAAGTAAATACCTGTTAATCCTACCGCAACGACAAAGCCACGCAACAAATCCTGCATTGCGTTCCTGCGGTTAAAATAAAATATTATGTATCTACAACGCCGAAACAGAATTCTCCGCTCTACACCTGCCATCAGAAGCATGGTGGCGGAAACAATAATAACACCTGCCGATTTTATTGCGCCTTTATTTATTGATGAAGGTGAAAACGTATGTACCGAAATCGCTTCAATGCCGAATTATTTTCGCAGAAGTATTGACGGAACGTTGGATGAAGTAAAGGCATTATGGGCGCTGGGAATAAAATCTGTGTTGCTGTTTATCAAATGCAAAGATGAGTTGAAAGATAATACCGGTAAAGAAGCGTGGAATAAAGACGGCCTGATGCAACGTAGTATTAAAGCAATAAAAGATGCTGTTCCGGAAATGTATGTAATGACGGATGTAGCATTAGATCCTTACTCATCATATGGACATGACGGAATCGTGGAGAACGGTGAAATTGTAAATGATCCTACGGTTGAAGCATTGGTGAGAATGAGCATTAGTCATGCCGAAGCAGGTGCTGATATGGTGGCACCCAGCGATATGATGGACGGACGGATAGCAGCGATACGTGAAGGATTGGAACAGAATAATTTTACAAAAACCGGCATCATGGCTTATAGCGCCAAATATGCATCTTGTTTTTATGGGCCATTCAGGGATGCGCTGGATAGTGCGCCGGGCTTTGGCGATAAGAAAACATACCAGATGGACTATGCCAACAGGATAGAAGCCATTAAAGAAGCGGTAATGGATGTGGAGGAAGGTGCGGATATTGTTATGGTGAAACCCGGGCTGCCATACCTGGATATTGTAAGGGAGGTTAAGAATGCGGTACAGGTGCCGGTAAGCGTATATAATATCAGTGGTGAATATTCAATGATCAAAGCGGCGGCACAACGGGGATGGATAGACGAGAATAAAGCCATCATGGAAACTTTGACTTCAATCAAAAGAGCTGGAGGCGATTTGATTGCTACTTATTTTGCAAAAGATGCGGCGAAGTTGATACATCAAATGTAATCGGCAATATGCCTTCGGGCTTACATACTTAGTGGTACTTACTGTTTAAGCGCCTTTGTGGCAAAAAAATCAAAAGATGAAAAGAACAAAAAGCGACAAATTTTTCAAGCGTGCGCAACAACATATTCCCGGTGGTGTAAATTCACCGGTGAGGGCTTTTAAGAGTGTAGGCGGGGAACCGGTATTTATTAAGAAGGCCAAAGGCGCTTACCTGTACGATGTGGATGGCAACAAATACATTGATTATATAGCTTCCTGGGGGCCAATGATACTGGGGCATGCACATAAGCCTGTGATCAAAGCAATTAAGAAATATGCAGAATATTCTACTTCTTACGGTGCACCAACAAAGCTTGAAATTGAAATGGCAGAACTTATCTGCAGCATGGTGCCAAATGTAGATTTAATTAGAATGGTGAGCAGCGGAACGGAAGCCTGCATGAGTGCCGTGCGTTTGGCAAGAGGATATGCCGGTAAGAATAAGATCATAAAATTTGAAGGGAACTATCACGGGCATGCCGATGCATTTCTGGTAAAGGCGGGGAGTGGAGTTGCTACATTTAATATTCAGTCTGTACCCGGTGTAACGGGCGGCGTAAGTAACGACACACTAACGGTGCCTTATAACGATTTAGAGGCAGTGAAACAAAAAGTAGCAGAACATAAAAATGAAATTGCAGCCATCATTATTGAACCGGTAGCCGGGAATATGGGATGCATATTACCGAAGCCCGGTTTCCTTGAAGGGTTAAGAAAAATATGTGATGAAGAAAATATCGTATTCATATTTGATGAAGTGATGACGGGTTTTCGTATGTCGGCAGGTGGAGCACAACAGATGTTAGGAATTAATGCCGACCTTGTTACTTATGGTAAAGTGATTGGTGGCGGGTTGCCTGTGGGTGCATTCGGCGGCAAGCGAAAAATAATGGAACACATTGCGCCATTGGGAAATGTGTACCAGGCAGGAACGCTGAGCGGCAATCCGCTGGCGATGATTGCGGGATATACTACTTTAAAAGAATTAAAAGATAATCAGTCGATTTATAAAGAGCTGGAAGAAAAAACGATTTACCTGCGGGATGGAATGAAGAAAGTATTGGATGCTAACGGCAGGCCATACGTGATAAACCAGTTGGGTTCGATGATCAGCCTGCATTATAGTGAACAGCCTGTTGTTGATTTTGCCAGTGCATCTAAAGCGGATATCCAGATGTTCAATAAATTGTTTCATTATATGCTGAACAATGGTATTTACCTGCCGCCTTCTGCGTATGAGAGTTGGTTTTTGAACAATGCGTTAACTTATGAAGATCTTGATAATACAATTAGTGTATTGAAAGATTTTTTGATAGAGCATAGCTAAGTGCAGCCTCAGAAAAAAATACCGCTGACTGGAATTGTATTTTGTAAAGAATGAGCTGAATACAGATAAATGGTACAAGTGTGCGACGCCACTGAAGTTGAGTGCTGTTATTCGGCCGGGACAGCAAAGCTCTCTTTTATTTTACCGGTAAGGTTTGTTTCCATCATCCTGCATGCAATGTTGATCATGTTTTTAAATGCGTTTGCATGAGAGATGCCGTGGCCGATGATAACGGGTTTGGCTACCCCAAGAACGGGAACGCCACCGTAAGCTTCGAAGTTGAAGCGTTCAAAATGTTCATCCTGAATGTTGCGGCGTTTTACGATGTCATAAATACTTTCGGCAAGTTTCAAAACTACATTACCGGTAAAGCCATCGCATACCATTACATCGGCTTTATTGATTAAGAGGTCGCGACCTTCGATATTGCCTACAAAATTGATGAGGTTATTTTCTTTTAATACAGGATAAGCAGCCTGTGCCAGTAAATTTCCTTTACCTTCTTCTTCGCCAAGGTTTACCAGGCCAACTTTTGGTTTTTCAATTTTGAGAATATGTTCTGCAAACAGTGACCCCAGTACGGCGAACTGATTAAGGTTTTCGGGTTTGCAGTCGGCATTCAAACCAACATCAACGAGCAATCCCAGCGATCCATCTTCACGAGGCATATAGCCACCAATGGTTGGCCGGGAAACACCTTCAATTGCTTTGATGCTGAACAATGCACCCACCATCATAGCGCCGGTATTACCAGCACTGATGAATGCATCTGTTTTTCCAGTAGCCAGTAAATGGAAACCAACGGCAATGGATGACTGCTGTTTTTCTTTGAGTGCTTTGGTAGGATGTTCATGCATTTCGATAACCTGTGGTGCATGAACGATGCTGTACTGGCCGGTTTTCATACTGTTGCCGTCCAGGTGTAATTTTATTTTTTCTTCATCGCCGATCAATACAAGATGAACGTCTTCTTTATTGTAAGCCATAAAAGCAGATGCGCCTTTAACTGCTTCCAATGGAGCGAAATCGCCGCCCATCATATCTAATCCAATTCTGATCATCGGAGAAAATTTATAAAATTAAAAATTCCAAAACCCTGAATGAAGTTACTCATTCTTTGATTTTGGAATTTACATTTCGGGCAAAAATAATTATGCTTTGAGCGGAGCTTTTTCAGCTACAAGCTTTCCTTTATAATATAATTTTCCTTCGCTTACATGCGCACGGTGACGAACGTGTATTTCGCCTGTTGTTGAATCTGTGCTTAAAGTAGTAGCGGTTGCTTTATAATGCGTTCTTCTTTTTGCACTACGTTGTTGCGAATGGCGCCTTTTCGGATTTGGCATGACTGTTAATTTTTATAATTCTTAATGTTATTCTTAATTATCGCGGAATTTCTCGAGACCTTTCCAGAGTGCATTGGCGTTGTGTTCAACGTTTTGCTCCATGGCTTTTAGTTTTTCGAGTACTTCCTTGTTACATTGCGGACCGCCCATTTCTTCCTTGCTGCACATGCGTTGCATAGGGATGCTCAGCATTACAAACTCATAAATCCAATCGCTTACATTGATGTGGCTTTCTGTTCTGGAGATATAATAAACATCGGGATCTTCCTCCTGTTCGTTCATCTCTTCCGGATTTTCAACCAGCTTTATCAGCATTTTGAATTCATCCCAGAGATCCATCTTTAATGGATTGCCACAGCGGTCGCAGGTTACTTCGGCCTTTCCACCCACTTCAAATTTAAGCAACATAAAACCGGAATTTTTTTCCAGTGTGAGCTTTACATTTGCGTTGATGTTATAGGTATCTTCCGCACCTTTTTCTTTAAAGAACTTACTGTCAACATCATAGCTAAACTCATGTATCCCCGGTTTCAATCCCACAAAGGCAATTTCATATGCCCGTCTGTTAGCCATTGCGTTCAGTTTAAAGGATTGCAAATGTAGGAGAATTTTATCAATAATAACGAATGAAAAGTGGCTTTTTGTGATTAAGTAGGCCGAATAAGGCACTCATTAATTAATTTTAGCGCTATGAAGGTAAGGTTGAAGCTGTTCATTGCGGGTATTTTGATGGCTGGATGTGCTGCTATACACGTATATGCCGGAGATCCGATGCGTGTTGAAACGGGGTATAGCAGTAGGTTTTCGCCCTGGTTTTCAAATGGATTGAGAATCCTGTTTGGGAAAGTTCCTTTTAGTTTCGGAGATATTTTGTATGGATTGCTGTTAATCTGGATGGTTTGGAAATTTGTTCGTTTTTTGGGAAGGATGATTCGTAAAGGGCGGGTTTCATCGAGGAGGGTTTACCTGGGGAAGGCTTTGTTGAGCACCGTTATTTTTTGCAGTTCTATGTACCTATTGTTTAATATTTCCTGGGGTATAAACTACGACAGGGAGGGAATTGCATGGCAATTGGGATTGAAGCCGGACAAATACAGTAAGTCGGATTTGGAGGAAATTAATTGTTTGCTGGTAGATAAAATAAATCAATCAAAAAAGGAATTGGTTAGAGAAAAGGCGGGATATCCGGAAAATGAAATGTTGATCCGGGAAGTTGCTGATGCATATAAAGTTGCATCTAATGATTTTACGTTCTTGAGATATGAGCCTGTTTCCATTAAACCTTCAGTTTGGGGCTGGCTGGGAAATTATACTGGCTTTACAGGTTATTATAATCCATTTACAGGGGAGGCGCAGGTGAATACGACAGTGCCTGAATTTTTACATCCGTTTATTGTTTGTCATGAAGTGGCGCACCAATTAGGCTATGCAAAAGAAATGGAAGCCAATTTTGTTGGATACCTGGCGGGAAGCAGATCGGATAATGAATTGATACGGTATTCTACTTATCTCGATTTATTTATTTATTCAAACCGGAATTTAGCGATAACTGATACAACGCAGGCAAAGTTGTACCGGAAGGATCTGGATAAAGCGGTTATTGCAGATCTGCAGGAATGGGTTAGGTTTTTGAACAAGCATCGAAGTCCGGTTGAGCCGATTTTCCGTTGGATATATGGTAAATATCTCGAAAATAACGGGCAGCCGCAGGGGCTGATGAGTTACGATGAGGTGACGGGGTTGCTAGTGGCGTATTATAAGAAATATGGAAGGCTCTGATTAGGAAGGTTACATCGGTAGAAAAAGCTGGTGATATTTTTTTAGCGTTTCTTTTTGAAGAAAAAGGTTGAAGAGTAATTGTCAGCGATAATCTGCGCTTAAAATCCGGGTAAATCTGCGGATATTTTTTTAACGCAGAATTTTGCAGGAAAGGGTTGAAGGTGTATTTGTGAGCGATCATCTGCGATTAAAATCCGGGTAAATCTGCGGATAATTTTTTTAAACGCAGAATTTCGCAGGAAGGGTTGAAAGTGTATTTGTCAGCGATCATCAGCGTTTAAAATTCTGGGTAAATCTGCGGAGAAAGGTTTTTAACGCTGAATTTCGCAGAATTGGTTGAATGTGTATTTGTGAGCGATCATTTGCGTTTAAAATTTTGGGTAAATCGGAGATAATTTTTTTAGCGCTGAATTTCGCAGGAAGGGTTGAATGTGTATTTGTCAGCGATTAAAATCCGGGTAAATCTGCGGATAATTTTTTTTAACGCTGAATTTCGCAGGAAGTGTTGAATTTGTATTTGTCAGCGATCATC
>JAFDXE010000049.1 GCA_018268085.1 Bacteroidota bacterium | reverse complement strand
AATTTCGCAGGAAGTGTTGAATTTGTATTTGTCAGCGATCATCTGCGTTTAAAATTCTGGGTAAATCTGCAGAAAAAGGTTTTTAACGCTGAATTTCGCAGGAAGGGTTGAAAGTGTATTTGTGAGCGATCGTCTGCGATTAAAATCCGGGTAAATCTGCGGATAATTTTTTTAAACGCTGAATTTCGCAGGAAGGGTTGAAAGTGTATTTGTCAGCGATCGTCTGCGATTAAAATCCGGGTAAATCTGCGGATATTTTTTTTAACGCAGAATTTCGCAGAAAGGGTTAAAAGTGTATTTGCGAGCGATCGTCAGCGATAAAAATCCGGGTAAATCTGCGGAGAAAGGTTTTTAACGCTGAATTTCGCAGAAAGGATTGAATGTGTATTTGTCAGCGATAACGAGTGTATAAAAACCCAAAATTTCAATTCATCTGGTTTTAAATCAATATCTGCCGGTCATTAATTTAAAGGTTGTATAACACAAAACAGTTTTTTTTAAGTAGCCCTGAACCAAACCTCCCTTTTAAACGTATATATCATTGAAAATAAAATGGTTTGATTTTCGTTTAGAGTATGAACATGATGCGTTACCTGAAATTTTTCCTTGCCCTGTCTTTACCGCTAATCATCGGAGCGGTAAGTGGAATTCTCACTTCGAGGTCGGTAAACGAATGGTTTGTTACCATTAATAAGCCCTCTTTTAATCCTCCTAATTGGGTTTTTGCACCTGTATGGACAATACTATATATCCTTATGGGAATCGCTTTCTTTTTCGTATGGAAGAGCAATGCGCCAACAGATGATAAACGTCAGGCATTTATATTTTACGGCATTCAGCTTATTCTGAACTTCATGTGGTCTCTCATTTTCTTTGGTTCGCATAATATCGGCATTGCATTAGTTGAAATCGTGATATTATGGATTATGATCGTTCTTACAACAATCCTTTTCAAAAATATATCCTCTATAGCAGGGTGGTTGATGACGCCTTACGTTTGCTGGGTTGCGTTTGCTATCGTATTAAATTTCTATATCTGGAGACTAAATTAGCAGAAGCATTGTCTGTCTTTTTTACCCGATTAAATTCCATCCACAAATCCCAAAACTTCTTTCCAGTATTCATCCGGCGCATCCAGCCAGCCGTAATGACCGCAATGATCGAGCAGAACAAGTTTGGATTTCTTCAGAATCTTTTTTGCTTTTAACGCAGTTTCATCTTTTATAATATCCTGTTTACCCTGAATGATGAGTACCGGTTTTTTAAATGAACTAAGTCCGCGTGCACAATCAAATTTCATTTGCTGCAAACTCTGCCACACAAGGTTGTTAACCTGGGAATTTCCCTGGGTGAGGCGTATCGCAATTTGTTTCACATTTTTCGGATTTACTACATAGGCCGGGGCCAGTGCCATACCTCTTTTCAGTCTTGATTCATACGTGGTGTCACCATCATTTATTTTAGTAGTCCAGTAATCTACTTCCTTATATTCTTCTACGCTTAACCGTGAGTTTATCGATTGCTGAACATAAGATTGAAGAGCCAGATCAATGCCACCAGACGACGACAGGATCATTGCCTCAATATTCTCCGGGTGTACCGTGGCATAATAGGAGGCGAGCATACCTCCAAAGGAATGTCCGAATACGATCCATTTTTTTATACCGAGATGATTGCGTAATGCTTCTATATCTTCAATCATCAAATTGATGGTGATGGTAGTAGAATCTATTTTATCCAGCACCGACCTGCCTGTTCCTCTCTGGTCGTAAATAATTGCCATATTATGTTCCCCCAGTTTTTTAGCAACTTCAGCAAAGCCATTACTGTTCATACCAGGTCCTCCATTAATGATGAGAACCGGCTTCCCTTCCCCGAAAACCCGGTAATAGATTTTCGCATTTCCATTAGCAATAGTATCTTCTTTCTGCGCAGATGCAGAAATATAAAAAGTGAGAATAGCTAAAAGAACAATGATCTTTTTCATGAAGCAATTTTGTAACATTAATCTACCATTATCCGGGAATCACGTGCCTGGCGCATTAGATAAACAGAGTGAACTAAAATTTATTCTTCCACATCATGCTTTCAACAGGTCTGTTGGGTTGACCACTGTATTTCGCATTTTTCTTCTGGTTGTATTTTACTTCGATCTCACCTTCTACCGGGAAATAGATTAATTGCCCGATCGGCATTCCCGGGTAAACGCGTACGGGTTGTTTCACGGAAATTTCCAATGTCCAGTTGCCACAAAATCCAACATCACCTTTCCCTGCTGTTGCGTGGATATCAATTCCAAGTCTTCCTGTTGAAGACTTACCTTCCAGGAAAGGAACATGGGCATGCGTTTCGGTATATTCTTCCGTTACACCCAGGTAAAAAATATGCGGTAATAAGAGAATGCCTTCTTCCGGTATATCAAAATGTTTAATGGTATTGTGCTTTTTTGCATCCAGTTCGGCATGTTCATAGGTGGCAAGATGTTTTCCGAGGTGAACATCGTAACTGTTACTGCCCAGGCACTCACGGTTATAGGGTTCAATTTTGATTGTTCCCTTCGCCATTTCTTCCAGTATTCTTTTATCGCTTAATATCATTTGTTTGGTTATTCGTTAATTTGTAAAAATAATTTTTTAAGAATTTAATTGCTGTTTTTAACTGAAGCTATGCCGCTGGTTTATCAACAAAATATCAACGAGGTTACAAAATTAGCGGTTTGGCATATAGACGAACAGGAAGATTTTTTTCTACAGCAGGTTCCGCTCCAAAGAGAAATCACGCATCCGCATAAAAGATTACAACATCTTGCCGGGCGTTTTTTGCTGAGAGAATTATTCCCCCGTTTCCCGCTTCAATTGATTGCTTTGGCTGATACCAAAAAGCCTTTTCTTCCAAATGAAGCATTTCATTTTTCTATATCACATTGTGGTGATTATGCCGCTGCCATTGTAAGCGAACAAAACAGGGTAGGGGTTGATATAGAATTGATCACCAGCAAAGTTGCACTGATAAAAGATAAATTTTTGGATATCACTGAACAGGAAATTATAGCCGGCGCTGCAACTGCATCTGCCAGTGAAATGTTACTACCGTTAACCTGGGCCTGGAGTACCAAGGAAACAATTTTTAAATGGTACGGAGAAGGAAAAGTTGATTTCAGGCAACACATGCATATAGTGCGTATGGATGCAGAGGGTAATGAAATGACAGCCTCCTGCATTTTTAATAAACATAAACAGATTTCAGTACAGGTTCACGGGCTGTGCTTTAACAACCTTGTACTAACCTGGCTGCAAACATGAAAATTTAGATTATGAAATTCAGAAACGCAACGATACATGATCTGCCTGTAATCGTAGATATATACAATTCAACAATTCCCGGCAGAATGGTTACGGCAGATACAACTCCTGTAAGTGTTGATGAAAAAGTTGAATGGTTCAATGCACACAATGAAACAACAAGGCCACTCTGGGTGGTGGAAGATGCTGAATGTATAATTGGATGGGTAAGTTTTCAGGATTTTTATGGTCGACCTGCTTATAATGGCACTGCAGAAATAAGCATATACATCCATGAACTACAAAGAAGAAAAGGGTACGGTAAGAAAATATTGGCGTACGCAATTCAACAATGTGCATCTTTGCAGATACATACATTGCTCGGCTTTATTTTCTCACATAATACAGGCAGCCTGCAATTATTTTTTCAGCTTGGCTTTGAAGAGTGGGCAAACCTGAAAGAAGTTGCAGAAATGGACGGTAAACGTTATGGCCTTAAGATATTGGGAAGAAAAGTGGGCGTGTAAAGCCTTACATCCTAAAACGAAATCAATGCTCAACATCCGGTTTACACCATTCCCGGTTTTGGAAACAGAACGGCTATTATTAAGATGCATCAATTTTGAGGATGCACAACAATTATTTGCATTGCGCAGCGATCCCAATATTATGAAGTATCTCGACAGGAAACCATTTAAAACCATTGATGAAGCCATTACATTTATCCGGGAAAAGATATTGGACAACCTGCACAGGAACGACGGGATATTATGGGTAATTGAAATGAAAGATCAACCTGGGAAGATGATCGGATCAACAGGTTTCTGGCGTTTGGATAAAGAACACTACCGTGCAGAAATAGGTTATATGTTGCATTCTGATTATTGGCGCAAAGGAATTATGAAAGAAGCAATACTCGTTACCATACAATGGTTGTTTTCACAAACCGATGTACATAGTATAGAAGCAAACATAAATCCGGAGAATGAACCGTCTGCTGCCATATTAAAAAGCATTGGCTTTGAACAGGAGGCTTATTTTAAAGAGAACTATTATTTCAACGGACAGTTTAAAGACTCAGCCATCTATTCCTATGTAAAAGGCATTCATTTTAAATAAAAATACAGGGCATCTTTTGCTCATTTGATTAATGTATGTGATACTGATAAATTGTTGCCCTTTTATTTTTCTCTAATTTGTTTAATGCAAAAAAGTTCTGCTTATGAAAGCAGAACCCATCATTTGAAATTGCTCCACATTAAGGCATCAGCACATGATCAATCACATGAATCACACCATTACTTTGATTTACATCTTTAATTGTAATGAATGATAAGCCTCCCTTTGTATCTTTTAAGACGATTTTATTTCCTTTCATCATTGCTATTAAATTTTCGCCGGCAACAGTTTTCAAAGTCGCGTTGCCATTGCCTTCCCTTATCATTTTCATAAGATCGGCTGAAGAAATTCTACCGGCAACAACATGATAGGTTAAAATGCCAGTGAGCATTTTCTTATTCTCAGGTTTCACAAGATTGTCAACGGTGCCTGCAGGCAATAAACTGAATGCTTCATTAGTTGGTGCAAACACCGTAAATGGCCCTGCACTTTGTAAGGTTGAAACGAGGTCTGCCGCTTTAACCGCTGCCACAAGAGTAGTATGATCCTTACTGTTCACGGCATTTGATATAATGTCTTTTGAAGGATACATAGCAGCGCCACCTACCATAACTGTTTTTTCTTTTTGAGCAAAAGTTGCATTCACAAATAGCGATAGTGATGCCACTAAGAACAGGTTCCTGATCTTTTTCATAATATTATTTTTAGTTAAGAAATATGTTGTGAATTATCTACGGAACATTTTTAGTGGCGGTTTTAACCGGATGTATTTTTTTTCGGGCATAAAAAAAGCGGCATTGCCGCTTCAACTGATTTAGTATTCGTTATCTTTTGGTTTTGGTTTGTTCGCTTTTCCTTTTCCTGTATCAGCCGCATTTTTTATTTCATCAGTCATCAAATCATCAGCGCCACTTCCTGAAGTACCAATCTGATCCAGGCTATCGGCACTGGTTACAATTTTATCCCAACCGCCATCTATTTCTATAACTGCTGATTGTTCTGCAGGCTTATCAAAAGTTTTTATTTTACCATAGTCGAGCTTACTGTCGCCATATACTTTACTCATAAAAATTCCCCATCTTGGCGCCGACATCTCCGCACCCCCGCTGTTATTCTGGTATATCGGGAGAAAAGGATCTTCACAACCAACCCATGTACCAGCCAGTAACTCTGGCGTGTACCCGATAAACCATCCATCCGTATAATCATTGGTCGTTCCGGTTTTACCGGCTTTCTCAACCGGTATATTATAACTATTGATCCTTCTGGCAGTACCAAATTGTATAACACCTTCCATCATCTTCACCATTGTATAATTGTCGGCTTCACCAATCACCTGCTTACTTTGTGATATCGGGAATTCCTGGATAATATTGCCATTCTTATCTTCAATACGGGTTAAGTAAACCGGTGCGGTATTGTATCCTTTATTTGGAAACATTGAATACGACTGTAGCATTTGTAACATGGGAATTTCCGCCGCACCTAATGCTATGGAAGGATAAGGGGGGATCTTTACTTTAATGCCGCATTGCTGTGCAAATTCTATGGTACGTTTTACACCGATTACCGACATCAGGTGCCACGCAGCACCATTCAAAGATTTGGCTAAGCAATATGCCATCGGGCCACCTGCTGTTGTAATTGTTTTACCTGAAAGTGTGGTAGGGCCGCCGGATACATATGTTTCCGGTGTATAACCTGCATCCGTAACCGCTAATGTGTACAACAAAGGTTTAAATGTAGAACCTACCTGCCTGTTCGCTGTTACGTGATCGTATTTAAACCATTTGAAATTGATACCACCTACCCAGCATTTAATTTCACCGGTTCTCGGATCCATAGCTACAAAAGATGTTTGCAGTAATTGCTTATGGTATTTGATGGAATCAAATGGCGTCATCACCGTATCTTTTTCGTGTTTTTCATTTCCACGCCAGCTAAAAATTTTCATTTTCACCGGAACATAAAATGTTTTTTTGATCTCTTCAGGTTTTACGCCTTCTTCCACCATCGATTTCCAGCGTTCTGTATATTTCATCGCTGCTATAATAATATCATCATGCCCTTTCCACAGTTTATCGCCTTTTTGTTTATAGAGATAATCGAGTTTTGACTGTATTACCGGCATGTGTTCTTCTACTGCTGTTTCTGCATATTGCTGCATGCGTGAGTCAATGGTAGTGTAGATCTTCAACCCATCCCTGAACAGATCATAATCATCACCTGTTTTTGGATTCTTGTGCGTTTTACACCAGTTCTTTAAAACGTCGATTAGCACTGACCGGTAGTATGGCGCTATACCCACATTCTCATCTATTTTCTTATAATTGGTAATAAGTGGTTTCGCTTTTAATTTGGTTGCCTGTGCTTCGGTTAGATAATGCTGCTTCGTATCTACCATCCTGTCGATAACGGTATTTCTCCTGAACAATGATGCCTTGGGATGACGAATAGGCTCATAAATAAATCCTTTAAGCATACCTACCAATACGGCGGCTTCTTCAATGTTCAATTGTGAGGGTTCTTTCTGAAAATAAGTACGGGATGCATTCCGGATTCCGTACACATTTCCCCATGGCGCCCTGTTTAAATACAATGTGATGATTTCTTCCTTTGTAAAATTCCTTTCGAGCTTAACGGCTACAACCCATTCTTTTAATTTCTGCATGCCTCTCACAATAACATTTCCCCGTCCCTGGCCAAGCATCATCTTGGCAAGTTGTTGTGTGATCGGACTACCACCACCATCCATTCCTAATTTAAATATCGCTCTTGCTATTGCTTTTGCGTCTATGCCGGAATGGTCGTAAAAACGTTCATCTTCTGTGGCAATGAGTGCATTGATGATGTTTGGAGAAATATCTTTATAACGTACTTCGCTTCTGTTCTCAGCATAATACTTGCCCATCAATTTTCCATCTGCGCTGATGATTTCACTTGCAAGATCGGCTTCCGGGTTTTCCAGTTCTTTTACGGAAGGCATTTTTCCAAACAAACCAAAATTGATAGCGGTTAAGAATAGGATCACAAAGGCCAGGCCACCGAAGAAAACACGCCATAATATTTTTACCGAACGGGTCATAGAATTAATTCTTTAATTACAGGTGATAAGTTGAGTTAGCTGATTTAAAACTTACCGGGGTATTGATTGTTGAGCAGCGTTTTGTAGGTAGATACATCCTTGTTCGTTTTCAGCAATTGTAAATTGCTTTCAGAAATTACAAGGAAATAATATTTACTGGGTTGCAGCCATGAAATTTCATTTGGTGCTGCTTTTTTAATTCTGTCGTAATAAGCAACGGCATCGGCAGCATTGTCAAAAGTTGTTGTAACCAGTAACGTGCGGTCTGCATCCATTGCGTCCTTATTTATTACCAGGTGTTTCGAAATAAAATTGTCGCGGTTAAACCTGTCAAACGCATTCTTTGCTTCTTTTACATACACGGCATCAACTTTATCGAGTATCATAATTACATAATGCGGCTTATCTGATTGCCAGACAAAAGTTCCGGCTTGCATAGAAGCGGGTGTTTGAATCGCCTCTTGTTTAACAATGATATTCTTAGGCGCTTCAATTGGTTTTACTTCAATGTTTTTTTCTCCAGGCTTAATAGCCTGTACTTCTTTTTCATCAGGCATGATCACTTTTTCATCTTCGCTCGCACGGGTTACCTGTAAATTGTTCAGGTAATTTTCTATTTCTGCCCTGCGTTGCAATACATCTCTCAATGTAATGGCTTTTGTTTTTAATGGTGCATCGGGGTAGAGGCTGATGATATTGTTCAGCACTACAATTGCTTCACTGTCTCTCCTGTCTTTTATATAACTGATTGATTCGATATACAGTAATTGCGGTGTCCAGTAATTTTTGCCGTATAAACTGTCGGCGCTTCTTTTTTCATTTGCTGCATTCGCAAAATCACCTTCAATAAACATGTTGTAAATGCGTTCATACCTTGCCGTTACTTCCGGGTTTTTCTTGTTCGGATCTGCAGCATCCGGATTATTAAGAATGGTAGCAGCTTTACTTCCGGGCAATTTTTGCGTAAGCAGATTTTTGTAATAAGCTGCTTTGGCAGCATCTCCGAGTTTTGTATAACAGTAGTAAAGGCCAAGATAGATATCCCCATTCATCAGGCTGTCAGGATAACGCTTCATAAAGGAATCGTATGTATTGATCGCCTGTTGGTAGTCGCTAAGATCGTACTGGAATAGTTTACCCAACTCGACATAAGCCTTTTGTATACGGCTGTTGCTGCTGTCAATTTTTTCCGGGGTGGTAGGCACATTGCTCATCAATCCATCATAACTATTTTCGGAAGGCCTGGAATCGCCGAGCATTGCAGCACTATCCTGCGGTGCCAATACATCTATATCGGTATTCAGGTTTTTCGTCATAGCTGCATCCGTTACCGACTTCCTTCTCCAGTTGTCTACATTATCACGTTTGCCCCATTTCGCTTTAAATTCATTAAAACCCTTCGATTTTAAATTGCTGCTGTTAAAATACCAGTCATTCCCTTTCGATCCGGATTGCTGAAACAGGTCAGGAGATTTGTCTCCGTCTTTTTTATTAAAAGTTATAAGCGTGTTGCCACTGAAATCTTCATCCGATTTTTTTTCGCTGTCTTTGTTCCTTAATTTCTTTGCAAGCTTTTTGATATAGGAATCCCTTTCTGCAGGCGTCATGGCTGCGATCATTTGCAGGCTGTCTTCCCGTTGAATAATATTTATTTGTTTAACAACAGCCCTTAATGAATTTCTTCTTTCTTCCACACCGTCAAAATCGCGGCCCATGGCGGAATCCGGAATGTTTAAACTATCGTAATAGTTCAATGCTGCTTTGTAATTCCGATTCTCATAAGCAAGGTTGCCCAGTTTTAAATAGGCTTTGTTTTTAAACAGGGAATTATTCTCATTGTAACGGATACTTTTCTGGTAGTATTTTATACTGTTTGTTGTATCCGGCTTTTGCATACTTAACTGACCGGTAGAATAATAAATGATGTCGCGATAGGCTTCAAACTTATCTTTTCTTGCCATCTTCAGCAATTTATCGATGCTTTTCTGCAGCTCCTTTTCGTTACCGGTAGTCTTCAGCATTTTTGCATCATTCAATCTTGCATAAATATCCATCACAGGGTCAACCGTATGTTTCGCAGCTTTGGAATAATATTCAGAAGCTTTATCAAATTCTCCACTTAATTCAAAAAGCTGTCCGAGTAAAAACTCCCATCTTGCTTTATCTTTCTTTGTTTCGGCAGTTGATTTTCCTTTTTCAAGGTGTACAGCGGCACTATCGTATGTTTTTTGTTTATAAAACCAGAAAGCAGTTACTTCTTCCAGGTCGTTGCGTAATCTTTTTGGTAGATTGGGATCATTCTGCAGGATATTGATCAGTCCAGCAGCATCACCAAACTGATCCTGCTCGGTTAATGTACGTGTTAGCCATATCAATGCATCATTTCTGCTTGGTGGCAGCGTGAAGGTTTTTTGAATCACATTCCTTTTTTCCCTGTTTGCAATCGACAATACATTGTATGTAGCTGAAGAGTTGGTTCCAATCAGCCTTCCATCATCTTCATTTTTTTTACGTGGAAATAAATTGTAATTGATGAACTGGAAAGCAATAACAGCAGAATCAAATTTTTTCTGAAGGTAATAGGAGCGGCCGATAAGCAGGTACAAATTGTCTACCCAGTCGGATCTCAAATCATGCAATAAAATACCGGCTGTGCATTTATAGATTACTGAATCGAGTTCCGTTTTTTGCGTTGCTGTATTTTCGAGCGAATAAGGATAAAAAGAAAGCAGTTTTGAATATTCATCCTTTTGTGCCATCGTGGCCCGTTCAATTACCGTGTTAATTTTGTTATTGGCATTGAAATAATAATTGTAATGCGTTACGTTGTTTTGTACGAAGTGACGTAGAAACCCGAATTTTTTTGTTGCTGTCTTTTCAGAACCCAGCATTTTCTCCTCATATTTTTCAGGCTTTTTTTCATTGCCAAACGGATCAAGTGTCCAGGTAGGTTGAGCTGAAATAGTGAGGGATAAGAGGTTTACTGCCAGGAAAATAAGGGTAAAGTAATACGTTCGTTTCGCCATGGATAAAAATGGTTGAATAATGCGGCTAAATATCGGCTTTTTTTGCCATTGGGCAATCAAAAATAATGCTAAATGACCGCCCGATACAATTGAATTACACTATGTACTTTTAATCGAGTTCACAATGAACCAAACGAATTAATATGCCCGATATTGAATGCTGTTTGCTAATTTTAAACATTAAACATTCCTTTATGGCAATACCTGAAGCAGGAAATACACTAAAACGATTGCGGAATCATTACCGCCTGGTGGTGATGAATGAAGATACATACGAGGAAGTGGTAAAATTTAAGCTTACCAGGCTGAGTGTGTACATTATCATGAGTACTGTATTTGTGCTGATGATTGCGCTCACCACATCCCTGATCATATTTACGCCTCTGAAATATTACCTGCCAGGGGTGGGATATGGAAACGCCAAGCAGGTGAAGCAATACCGGGATTTGAAGATCCGCACCGATTCTATGGAGCAGGCACTGCAGCACCAGGGAAAATACCTCGATGACATTCAAAAAGTACTCCAGGGAAATATTGTAAAAAGAGATACAAATGCACTGGCATTACCAAAGATGGAAAACAGCGACGATTAAAATAAAGGCGGAAGATTTCCGTTTAATAGCTGAATCTTACCTTAAACATATTCCTTAATTGTAAAAAAAACGATATATGTTTAAATCCAAATCCAGGACCCCTGTTAACGAATCTTCTATGAAAATGGCCAGTATCATCAGTACTGGTACGGTAATTACAGGTAATATTAACAGTGAAGGCGACATCCGTATTGATGGCATTTTAAAGGGAAACATCACGTGCAAAGCAAAAGTGCTGATTGGCCCCGATGGTGTAGTGGAAGGTGACATAACAGCCCAGCAGGGCGATATTCTCGGCCGGGTGCAGGGGAAAATAAAAATGAGTGAACTACTTCACCTGCATGGAAAAGCTACAGTAGAAGGTGATATTCATGCAGCCAAATTAATGATTGAACCTACCGTAAGCTTTAATGGTCAGTGCCAGATGGGCGCCAATATCGTGGAGCTTAATCCCGAAATGGCCAGCCTCGCTTCAGCAGTAAATGAATAAAAAGCCAGATAATTCAATTTTGTGGAGATATGCAGGTCTTGCCACCCAGTTTTTGGTTGGTATCGGCCTTTTTGTATTTATTGGAATGAAAACAGATGAATGGCTGAAATTTAGAACGCCAATAGCCGTTTGGGTTTTACCTTTGCTGCTCATTGTGACCGTTATTTACAAGGTTGTAAAAGACACGGCTAAAAAAAAATAATACATGCAAGCTGGTTTACGTGCTTTGGTTCCTGTTATACTCCTGTTTTCTATTTTAATATTACTGTGCATTGGGTTGTCGCCATACCTTGCCCAATATAATATTGATAAGAATGTATTGATTGCTGCGAATATTCTTTTCCTGCTGATCAGCTATATTTCATTTTCTATCCAGAAAAAAGCGATGTCGAATACCAATCCGCATGTATTTGTACGGTCGGTATCCGGTGCCATGATGCTGAAAATGTTGTTTTGTATCATTGCGCTCGTTATCTACATTTTTGCCAGCGGAGATGCGTTTAACAAGAGAGCAGTTTTTATTTCGCTGTTTCTTTATCTTTTATATTTGTTTGTGGAAGTTATGATCGTGATGAAGTTGAATAAGAAAAGGCATGTCTAAGCAGGAAGTTCCATTACAACAACTGAAATTTTACCTTCCCGAAAATAGTTTTGAGGATGTGCTGTTTTACATACAGCATTACAAAGTGCAACTAACGATTACGCGTCAACGACAAACGGTATTGGGCGATTACAGGCATGCACACAAGGAGCAGGGGCATCGTATAAGTGTAAATGGCAACCTTAATAAATACAGTTTCCTGGTTACATTACTGCATGAGCTGGCGCATTTGTTTACGTATGAACGGTTCGGGCACCGGGTACAGTCGCACGGACAGGAATGGAAAACGGAATTCAGTAAGATACTGGCTAAGTTTTTAGCTAATGAAATATTCCCACCGGATATCAAAGCTACATTACTGAATACCCTTAAAAATCCGGCGGCGAGCACTTGTGGAGATGAAGATTTGCTGAGGGTATTGCGAAAATATGATCCGCACAAAGACGGGCATTATCTTGTAGAACAACTCAAAGAAGGCACTTTATTCAAAATAAAGGGTGGACGGCTGTTTACAAAAGGAGAGAAGCTGCGTACCCGGTATAAATGTACCGAGGTAGGCACAAAGAAAATATACCTGTTCAGTGGTGTATATGAAGTGGAACTGGCAGGCGATGAAATGAACTGATATTGAATTTATCCTTTTTCCCCGAACCTGATCTGGTGCCCGTTATTTTCTTCCACGATAAATTCTTTTAAATTTCCAGGTTTTACACAAAGCCTGTTTTTAAATTCAATAAGGCCCGCTGAAGAAAACTTCGCATAGGCGTCTTCGATATTACTCAAAAAAATAAAACAGGAAGCCGGGTAAAAAATATCCTTTTCTTCATAATAAAAAACCCTGATGTTTTCTTTGCTAACTACCAGGTAATTGCTGAGGTAGCTGATATCGAAAAACATTTTTTCTTTGTAGAAAGCAGCCGTTTTCTGAAGGCTTACCGTTGGAAAAACCGGGGAGATGTTCTGATAGGTCATGTAAACTGGTGCTGTTTATTGAATGCAAAAATCACTTATTTTCGGGATTCAAATATAATATTCAACCTGTTTGGCAAATTCGGAACAATATAGTGAGGAGGAACTGGTGATGCAGATCAGGGCCAGGAACCAACAGGCATTTTCCTATCTCTACGATCATTATGCAGGGGCTTTGAATGGTGTTATTTGCCGGATGGTAGATGAACCCAGGCTTGCGGAAGATATACTTCAGGAAGCTTTTGTAAAAATCTGGAACAACTTTGATTATTACGATAGCAGCAAAGGGCGGCTGTTTACCTGGATGGTAAACCTCACCCGGAATTTAACCATCGATACTTTGCGGAGTAAAAGCTATAAGAAAGCTGCAAAAATCTCGGGGGATGAAAATTCCGTAATTAATTACCAGGATATTGTACACACAAGCGATAAGATGGATGCGATTGGGTTGAGAAAACAGGTGGCAGGCCTGAAGCCGGAGCACCAGCATGTGATAGACCTTGCTTATTTCGGAGGTTATACACAGGAGGAGATAGCGAAAGAGATCGGGATACCGGTGGGTACGGTAAAAACAAGAATGAGGGCAGCGATATCGGCATTAAGAAAAATTTTTGATCATAAATAAGTGGAACCAAAAGAGATCATATCATCCGGTTTGCTCGAAATGTATGTATTGGGCCTTACTACCGAAAGGGAGTCGGCGGAAATACGTGCATATAGTGCATTGCATCCAGAGATAATGGCCGAAATAACAGCGATAGAAAATTGCCTGGAACATCATGCAATGGTCCATTCCGTGAATCCTGCTGCACAGGTAAAAGAAAAACTGTTTGATACAATCGTCAAAAGGTCGGCTAACGTTACAGAGCAAACGAAAGCTCCGGTTGTTCCAATCCATAAACCATTTACATCCTGGAAGTATGTAGCCGCCGCTTGCATAGCATTGTTACTGGGAAGTATATTTTTTAATTATACTTACTACAACAAATACCGGGAAGCCGGCAACAGCATTTCATTACTGGAGAAGGAAAAAACTGATCTGGCTTTGCAATTGAATACACAGCAGCAGTTGGCAGCAGCGATGAAAAAAGAAGATGATGAGATGCGGAACAAATGGAAAATTGAGCCTGTGGTATTAAATGGAATGCCTGATGCTTCGGACAGCAAAGCAAAAATTCTGTGGATGAAAAACAGTGGTGATGTGTATATAGATCCGGCCAATTTACCCGATGCACCAGATGGTATGCAATACCAGTTTTGGGGTATCGTGGATGGAAAGCCGGTTGATGGAGGTATGATCATTACTACCACAAAAGAAGATAAATACAGGATACAAAAGATGAAGTCTTTCGGAAGAGCGGAAGCATTTGCTGTTACACTGGAAACAATGGGGGGAAACCCACAGCCAAAGGGGAAAATGTATGTAATGGGTAAAATGTAATAATCTTGTTAAATGATTATTGCCCCGGAATTTATTAGCGGGGCTTTTTTATTTACTACAATGCATGCGCTACCTTCAAAGAAATGATGTATTGTATGAGAAGATTATTTTTATTGCTGATGCTCGGAAGTTCATTTCAATTACAGGCACAGAAAAGAAATTATATACAGGTTGGTCCGGCGGTTTATGTTTCAACGAAAGGTTCGCAAGGTTATATCGGAGGAGGACTGGGGGCTGGAGCATCTAAAGGTATTGGCGGTTTAGGCATACAAATGGAACTGATTGCCAGGGAGCGGCAGGTATTGTTGCCTGTTTATGCAGATATGCGTTGTTATTTCGGAAAAAAACTAAACAGTGTATATGTGAGTTTGCAGCCTGGGTATAATTTCAGGAATAATCCTTCTACAAACGAAATAAATGTTACTTACAAGGATAAAGGAGGAATGTATGCCGGTGCTGGTATTGGCTATTACGTGTTTAATAAGAAAGTGCCGGGTTTAAATGTGCAGTTGAAATACGTATTCATGCAGGATAAATTAAAAACGATTTACCAATATTATACTACTGTGAAAAATACCCATGCCGGCTTTATCAGTTTGTGTGCGATGGTGGTGATAGATTAAACGAAGTGAGATGATTCACCGCTTTGCGTAACTGATGTTCTTTTATTGATACGGTAAAGCAATAAACAAAAAATGAGTGTGGTGCGCAATG
>JAFDXE010000048.1 GCA_018268085.1 Bacteroidota bacterium | reverse complement strand
TTCTGCGTTATTCAGCGAAGAAATGTAATTGAGTTTCATTAGATAATCTTTTCAGCGTAGATCAGCGGAAAAAAAATTAACCGCAGAATGACCCAGAATAATTGCGCAGAAAACATTAAAAACTCATGGATAAAATACCAGAAAATGGCCAAACTTTAAAGAGTTAGTTCTAAATTTACCCTCGTTGGAGTTTAAAACAACCAACATGCTTTTTTAATCTGCTGTTACCCGTTTCTCCCGCTTTCCTATATAACACTGGCATAGAATTTTGTTGCTATCAATGTAGCCACCTGCATACTTTATTACCTAAAACTTAAAACATGAAAAAAGGAATTTTTACGTTTGTCTTCTTCTTCCTGTTTTCTACTTTATTCATTTCCTGTAGCAAATCTGATATTCATGAAGCATTAATGGATGATTCAACAGGTCAAATCGATTATTCGGAACTATCTGATAAAGGACATCATTTTGGTGGTCACCATGGTGAGCATCATGGTGGAAATGGCGGTGGACATCATCACAACAATGATTGTTGTTGTGATCAATGCCCTTCTTCAGTAGCAACTGCTACCGGTATTTCCTATTACCTTAATCTATGGGAACCACAACATGTATTGGTAGATATTGATATTTCGTACGAAAACCCTGGCCCAGCAGGGTCACTCCGGATCGTATCAACCAATGTAAATAATGCCATTGATTCTGTAATCGTTGTTCCTGCGCAACAAACCGTTTCCGGACAAACAGCTATTGTTCACATACAATTAGATGTGGCCGATACCGAGTTTCCCATTCACCTGGATATAACCGGTTTACCTTCAAATACCGATTGCGATATTCGATCCCACGCCGGGTTTGATATTGTAAATAATGTGAGCCGCAAGTAAGCAGTGAAGTACTGATGGTTCTAATAAAAAAAGGAGAGAACAAAATATTGATCGTTCTCTCCTTTTAAACTATTTTATCTTCCTATTATTTCACAATTCCCATCTTCGCTTCAATGCTTAATGTTGCATGTGGAACTGCCCTCAATCTGGCCTTATCAATCAGCTTTCCCGTAACCCGGCAAATTCCATAAGTCTTGTTTTCAATCCTCATAAGTGCCTTTTCCAGGTGATCAATAAAAGTGATCTGGCGACTTGCCATTTGGCTTAATTGTTCACGTTCCATACTCAAACTTCCATCTTCCATTGTCATGTAACGATTTTCACTTTCATCACCACCCATCTCATCTTTACGGGTAATTAGCCCCTGAAGATAGTTCAGTTCTTTTTTTGCAGCTTCCAGTTTACGTTGAATAAGTTCCCTGAATTCTGTCAATTCTGAATCACTATATCTCACGATCGGTGCACCCGGGTCATTTTTAGGTTGATCCAAAATTGATTTTGTGAAATCCGGAGCGTATGCACGGGAGGTTTTTGTTGTGATCTTTGGTAAAACAACCGGCTTTGGCGGAGCTACTTTTATGTCTTTTGGATTGGCGGCACTGGCTTTTGGCGAAGCTGGTTTAACTTCTTTGACAGGTGCCTTAACAGATGTCTTTTTTTCTTCGGTTTTTTTTGCCATTTGTGTTTGTGCCGGCTTTTGCTCAGCTACCGGCTTTTTTGACGCTGGTGTTACAGGTTTAGCAGTTGGTTTTGGCAAAGGTTTATGTACAGGTTTAGCTGGCGCAGTAACTTTTTTTGCTACAGGTTTTGCTACTGGTTTTGCTATGGCTTTTTTTGCAACAGGGGTTTTTGCTTTGGCAGGCGCAGCCTTTTTGGGAGCAGGTTTCGCTGTTTTTTTTGCAGGAGCTGCTTTCTTTACAGGTTTGCTGGGTGCTTTTTTAGGGGCTGGTTTCTTTGCAGCAGGTTTCGCTGCTTTCTTTTTAGTTGCCATAACTAGCTTTGTTTAAGAATATTTACGGTTAAAGAAACTGCATTCACTTCAATCTGGGTACTGCCTCCATTACTTATCTGGGGTACAAAGTCAAGCGAATCTGCCAAAATTTCGCGGCAAATATAGTCTTTAAATTCAATTAATGAGTTTTGTAATTCAGCATTTTCCGATACGGTAACTTTTATACGGTCGGTGAGCTGGAAATCGCTCTCCTTGCGGATATTCTGGATCCTGTTCACAAATTCACGGGCATTGCCTTCGTGCTGGAGGGCCTCGGTGATGCTGATATCTAAAGCCACTGTTAACGTACCCTTTCCGGCAATCTCATATCCGGGAATTTCGTCGGTTATGATTTCGATATCTTCAGCATTGATAACGATCGGCATTTCGCCTGCTGCTACTTTTTCGGTATTCAGAACATAGTCACCCTGCTGCACTTTTTCAATAGTAGCATTCGTAAATTTTTCAATTTCGGCGGCGGCCCATTTCATGTTCGCTCCCAGTTTCTTGCCCAGGGTTTTAAAATTGGCTTTCGCTTTTTTGCGGATGAAATCATTATCTGCTTCAAGGATTTCTACTTCCTTGATATTTGTTTCAGCCTTGATGATGTTTTCCACTAGTTTGATGTCGGAAGCCATCGTACTATCCATTGCCGGGATAAATACTTTTTGTAGGGGCTGCCTTACTTTGATGTTCACTTTTTTGCGTAACGACAAAATCAGCGAAGAAGCATCCTGCGCAAGTTGCATACGTTTCTCCAATCCTTTATTAATATTTGCTTCATCAGCTTCAGGAAATAAAGTATGATGTACCGAACCTGCATCAAACCTGTTTGTAACTGCATTCAGATTATTAAATAACCAGTCGGCAAAAAATGGTGCAATGGGTGCGATTAACCTGCTGAGTGTTTCAAGGCATTCATATAAGGTCTGGTAAGCACAAACCTTATCATGCTCATATTCTCCTTTCCAGAAGCGGCGACGGCACAAGCGTACATACCAGTTACTCAACTGGCTGTCGAGGAATTCTTCAATTGCTCTTCCTGCCTGCGTTGGTTCGTAGGCATCGAGGCTATTCGTTACCGTTATCACAAGACTGTTTAGTGCAGATAATATCCAGCGGTCAATTTCCGGCCTTTCCTCCATTGGAATATTTTTTTCCCGGAATGAAAAGCCATCTACATTGGCATACAAGGCAAAAAACTGGTAAGTATTGTATAGCGTTCCAAAAAACTTACGTTGAACTTCCCTGATACCTTCCTCGTCAAATTTGAGACTGTCCCATGGAGAGGCGTTGGTAATCAGGTACCATCTGGTTGCATCCGCACCATAGTTATTGATTGTTGTAAACGGATCAACAACATTGCCGAGGCGTTTACTCATCTTATTTCCATTCTTATCAAGTACCAAACCGTTGCTCACTACTGTTTTATAAGCAACACTGTCGAACAATAAAACAGCCAGTACATGCAGGGTATAAAACCAGCCTCTTGTCTGATCAACACCTTCTGCGATAAAATCGGCAGGGAAATTTTTTTCAAATGTTTCTTTATTCTCAAACGGGAAATGCCATTGTGCATAAGGCATGGCGCCACTGTCGAACCAAACATCTATAAGGTCGGGCACACGTTTCATTGGTTTGCCTGATGGACTTACCAATGTGATTTCATCTACATAAGGTTTGTGCAGATCGAGTATGCCTTCATGTAAGTAATGTTTGTTGGTTTCTCCTCCCAATACTTCGGCAGCTTTTCTTATTTCTGCATTCAGTTCTGCAATGCTTCCGATACATTTTTCCTCTGCACCATCTCCAGTTCTCCAGATAGGCAGGGGTGTTCCCCAAAAACGGCTACGACTTAAATTCCAGTCAACCATATTCTCCAGCCAGTTACCAAAACGTCCCGTTCCGGTAGCTGCCGGTTTCCAGTTGATGGTTTTATTCAGTTCCACCATTCTTTCTTTTGCTGCAGTGGTTTTTATGAACCATGCATCCAGCGGGTAATAGAGTATAGGCTTATCTGTTCTCCAGCAATGAGGATAGGTATGTTCGTATTTTTCTTTCTTAAAGAGTTTGTTTTCTTCCTGTAATTTTAAGACGATGCGGTCATCAACACTAATGTATTTTTTAAGATCCTTCAGTTTGCCATTTGCTTCCAGGATTTCTTTTTGTTTTTCGAATTCTGCTTTCTTTTCATCCTCTTTTAAGTAATCTTCCTTAACGTATTCTTCGCCATACAGGAAAACGCCGTCCTTCACTCCGGGCAAAAATCTTCCTCGTTTGTCCACCAGCGTTAGTATGCCGATATTATTCTTTTGTCCAACTTTAAAATCATCTGCGCCAAATGCCGGAGCTGTATGTACGATACCGGTTCCATCTTCAGTAGTTACAAATTCAGCAGTGAGTACACGGAAAGGTTTTGCGCCCGGAGATTCCTCTTCAATATTTTCAATGCTGTTGGCTTCAAAAGGAAGCAATTGTTCATATTCCAAACCTTCGAGTTCGCTTCCTTTACAGTTTGCAATTATTTTCCACGGAATGATCTTATCTGCAGGCTTGTATTCAGCAAAATTTCCGTTTTCTCCTTCCTGTTTGAAATATTTTGAAACCAGGTTTTTTGCAAGAATTACATTGACTGTTTTAGCAGTATAGGGATTAAAACTTTGTATCAGTACATAGTCTATGTTTGGCCCAACGGTTAACCCAAGATTCGATGGCAATGTCCAGGGTGTGGTCGTCCAGGCCATGATTCCAATTCCTTCATCTTTGGTTACATCTTCAGATTGTGTGAAGAGCGCATCCATCAGTTTTTTATAGGCCGGATGATTTTCATTGTTTCCGTCTTTACGCAGCGTGAAAATTACCGTAGCGCTGGTATCTTTTACATCTTTGTAGGTGCCGGGCTGATTTAATTCGTGTGAGCTCAAACCCGTTCCTGCTGCAGGCGAATAAGGCTGGATGCTTACGCTTTCATATAAATAACCTTTCTTGTACAATTCACTTAAAATCCACCAGAGTGTTTCAATATAATTGTTTTCAAAGGTTACATACGGATGATCAAGGTCTACCCAATAACCCATCTTTTGCGTGATGCTGTCCCACTGATCTTTAAAGCGCATCACCACTTCACGACATTTCCTGTTGTATTCCTCAACCGATATTTTTTTACCGATGTCTTCTTTCGTGATGCCCAGTTCTTTTTCTACACCCAACTCTACCGGGAGGCCGTGTGTATCCCAGCCTCCTTTTCGGTTCACCTGGTAACCCTGCATAGTTTTGTACCTGCACACCAAATCTTTAAGTGTACGGGAAATTACGTGGTGAATACCGGGCATACCGTTAGCGCTTGGAGGACCTTCATAAAATACAAATGAGGGACTGCCATCTCTGAGTGAAATGCTCTTTTGAAACGCTCCTGATTCCGACCAGTTTTTGAGTATTTCCTGGCTTATTGCAGGTAAATTAAGTTGCTGGTATTCTTTATATCTGGCTGACATATTTTTTCTTCCGGAGATTGTATTATAAAATGAGGGTGCAAAGTTAAGAAAATACTCCCTTAAAAATCGTTGAAATGCAGGCTGTAATTGAAGTGTAACGGGCTGAATTATCCTGATTTCTGTAGTTTTTTCCCACAAATCAGGTGTATGGCACAATATTAGTTAACGGGAACGGGTTATTTATACAATCATCCTATCAAATTCAAAAATTAATGTATGAAAAACACTTTTTTCATTCTCATTTCCGGTTTGTTGATCAGTATTTCAGCCAATGCACAAAAATCTAAAAAAGCAGCTCCCGTAAAACAATTACAGGTTCCTGAAAATGTATCCAACACATTTCAATCTTTGTATTCATCGGCCGAAAACAACCAGTGGAGTAAGAATTACAGTGGCAATTATGTGGCAAGTTTCACTAATGCCGAGCATCAGAAACAAACTGCAGAATTCTCCGCTTCAGGTGCTGTAGTGAAATCGAGAGTAGATTACCCGGCAGATGCATTACCCGGAAACCTGAGTACAGCAGTAGCGGCACAATATCCTTCTGTAAAAGTTGCGGAAGCTTCAAAATTGCAGATGCCTGGTGTGGCTCCATATTATAAAGTAAAAGTTATTGGCTCAGATAATACTACAAAAGAATTATTAGTAAGTGAAGACGGAACGATCAGTGAGTAAGATTTTTGCTGGTTTAGGGTTTTATTAGGGTAAAACGGGAGTAGTCTTGCTCCCGTTTCAGTTTCGTTTAAACCAGGCGCTTTGTTTATTCTTTTTGATATCCCGCTTTTTACCGTTTCAGCGCCCTTCATATCAACGAAAACAACGGGGTTTATATCAACTACCGTCATTTCAAATTTTAATTCAATTGCGCTCTGAAATCTACATTGAAAGTATATACATCAGCCGTTCACTACTTCATCATTAAAAAAATCAGTGAATCAGTAGCGGAAATAATTGCAATTGATTCACTGAATAGCTGTATAAATTTTGCCGGTGCTATTGATTGCACTTACTCAATCAAATGTTGCAGCCTATAAAGATTTTATGAAACTGATTAATGCCTTTCTATCTGCAGTAGATAATTGCTTAAACGCATTCCTGGAATTTTCTGCTTCCCCGCCATGCCATAAGATGGCTTCTTCAATTGTCCTCGCCCGCCCATCATGCAGGTAAAACGGGATGCCATTTGTTTTTTCAAATAAACCAATGCCCCATAACGGTGCTGTTTTCCATTCTGTACCCGTTGCGAGATAGTCGGGCCTGTTGTCTGCCAAACCCGGTCCCATATCGTGTAATAACAGGTCTGTATAGGGATGAATGCGCTGATTGCTCAACGTTTTGCAGGTAACGTCAACACCCGTGTACATGGTAGGTGTATGGCAACCCAAGCAGTTAATCTGTTTGAAGATTTGTTCTCCTCTTAATGCTATTGCATCTTTTACATTTCGCCTCGCCGGTACTGCCAATGTTTTTACATAGAACACTGCACCATTTAACACACTGTCCGGAATTTCCGCATCATCGTTAATGCCATCATATTGCGACTGGCCATAACTGCTTTCAGATGGAAATACATAACTGGTTACGCCCATGTCTTGCTGGTAAGCGGCGGCTACCTGCGTGAGCAGGGTTGCTGTATTTGCTTTCAGCCCGAATCGGCCGATCATTCTTTGTTGGAGATACGGATCCCACACGTAATTTGCTTTTCCGCTAATGCCGTCGCCGTTGCTGTCGTTTTCATCTGCATGGGCAAGTATGGATGATTCAGTAATATTCTGTATCAAACCCAATCCAAAGAAAGGGGGAGCCATACGCGGACTCATCATATAATCTGCCGGCAGTGGTATATATGGGTTGGTAAGTGTGTACGCAGGCGTTCGCAGGTTCACCGTTTCACCATCAGGAAAAGTTTCGGTATGCTCTGTATAACTGATGTTTACTTTGGCTTCCGGCTGAAAACCATAAATCGCAAGGTCCTGTAATTGACCGCCAAATCCCGGGATAGCTAATGGGCCACCATGGGCATCACTACCGGGAATGCTTAAACGAATCAGCAGGGATGAATTTACAAATCCGGCAGTAGGGTTTCCTTTGCCATCGTTATGATGGCAACTCACACAACTAACGTTGCTATATACCGGTCCCAGTCCGCTGTTAACCGGTGCAGGAGCCGTAACGAAACTTTGTTCAACACCACCATCACCCACTTCATGAGCATGAATATCGTTTGCATTCAATCCTTCAATCATGTGACTGAAAGCCCTGTTGCTTTCATCAAAAACAGTAGCAGCGCCACCTGATAAACGGGGGTCATAATCCGATTCCGGGAATTCACCTGCTTTCCTGCACATCATTAAAGAAACCGGCAGGCAGATGATGGCCGTAATAATATATGTTTTACGCAATCTGAGTTTCATTTCAGTTAGTCGGTAATGTTTGTTACGATGAAATTCCTTAATTGAGTATCCAGCGTTGCTGCAAGTGCATTAATGGCTGTCATGGTATTGGAACATTGCGTGCGCTGGTTGCTGATCGCTTGTTCATAAGGAAGTGTAATGTTGTTGAATGAAGTGATGGCCGCATTGAACTGTTGTTGCAAGGTAGCATCCAGCGAACTGTTCCTGAGTTTTACCAGGTTTTCGATACCGGTTCCGTCATCATTGAATTTCCCCTGGTAAACATTGTATGCACCTATGATATTATTCCGGAAATCTGTTACAGAATTTCCACTGAAAGGCGATTCAACATTTTGTGCAGCCAGTGCCGGGTCTGTGAGAAAAAGATCATAAGGTTCTTTCATTTTGCCATCTCCCACTTCCCCGCAAATATCAACCATACCCTGCACCAGCGCAAGAAGCGCTGCCTGCTTTGTTGTAAAAGTTGTGTTAGCTTGCTGGCCGGCAGTTAAAAATTTACCTGCATAGTTACCCGCAGAAGGATTCCAGCTTGCATATAAATTTTGTGCAGCATTGTTTAACAATACAGATAAACTTACCATGTACTCTTTTTCTCTCGTTGAAAGGGAAGCTGCAGTTCTCATACCTCCTTCTCCCCATAAAATAAATTCAATAGGGTGGTAACCTTTTAATGCATCTGCGAAAGAAGACACATCCGTTACCGTTAGTCCCTGGCTGTTGTTTGCCAGTAATGCATTCATATCATTAAAATTTACCGGCCAGGTATCCGTTTCGGGATCATAGTTGTCGTCTTCAATTGGTCCGAATAAAAAGCCTTCACACTTTTCCCATGTTACCCGAAGGTCTTTCCAGGCTGCCTTTGCTGCATCCAGGTTGGTTTCTGTAGCATTTGTATTTAATGTTGCAATGGCTGTATTTAATACGGAAGCTTTTGATTGCAATTCTGCATAGCCAGGCAATGCTACTTTATGTACAAAATCGCTGATCGCAGCCTCTTTGGTTGTATTAAAATCAGCAGACGTATTTGTGTCGTTATCTTTTTTGCAGGCTGTAAAAAGGAATAAACAAGCCGTTGCGGGAAAAAGTATTTTTTTCATCCATATTTTATTTAGAGGTGTATAAGGAGTAGGTTGTTGTTAATTTCTGTACGCAGTTCCAGCAAAGCTGTTTCAGCCGGGCCTTTTACTACATTTCCCTGTTTATCGAAGCGGCTGCCATGCAAACTACAGGTATAGCCGTTACCTGTTTCCGTTAGTTGATTGTTGTAGTGCGTACATTTTAACAGCAATGCATGATAGGTATTGTTGGATTTTTTTTCTATGGCAATATCATATTCAAATTTTGCTACACTGATTACCTGCAATGGCTTGTTATCAAAAAGTGTTAATGGAACTTCGGCCATGTGGTTATTCACCGGGGCTTTGAATGTGTTTTTTGCCATCGCCGGGCTGCACGATAAGAGATCAGATGCCGCCCACGCACCGGTAGCACCCAACAGGCAAATTCTACAGGTTTCTTTCAAAAAATTTCTACGTTGCATGCTGTACTTATTAAAAAGAATAACCGATACCGATGTTGAGGAACTGGTTATTTTGTTTGTATGGAATTCGTACGGGACTGGGGTTAATCACAAGAGCCGGATTTTCCGGGCCTGTATGTAACAGCCGAACATCCGCTTTAATTACTACGTTTCGGATAGGCAGGTACGATAGTCCGGCAATGATGTGTTGTTGTTTTAATGTACCATCGTAGATAGCATCAGCAGGAATGGAAGGGTTCAGGTCAAGCATTTCATACCTTCCGAAAATATTCAGTTGCTGACCTTTTAATTTTTTACTGTTTTCCAAAAGATTGTACGCCAGTTCGGCATAAGCACCGTACATATTTTTACTGATGTTATTAGCATAGGCTTTATTAACTGCATCACCATCAGGTAAACTGATATAAGCCCCAAGAAGTTTGGCACTGAAGCCTTTGTTCGACCATTGTACATTGGCTTCACCCAAGTATATTGGTAAACCAAAAACACCTGAGTTTAATCCGAGGCTGTCGCTGGCACGTTTACTTAGGCCGTTGGTGCCCCCGGCGTATCCCGACACCTGGAAACTGAAATTGCCTGCATAATATTGCAGCGCTGCGGTAATGGCGAGGTTGTTGGCTGTTGCATTTTTCCCCTCAAATCTTCCATCGCGGATACCGCTGCCATGCGTGAAGGCGCCTGAGTTTAGCCCATTTACCAAAGCAATGGTATAGTTTAAAGGAAGGTTACGGGAACGACCATAAAACCCAACACCAAGTTCACGCCAGGTGGCGGGGATGATCATCTGTTCAACAATAGGACGCTCGGTACCATTGAAATTAACAGGTAAATGATTCTCATTTAATATGCCGATACGGGGAATGAACAACCCTGCGACTATGTATTGCCGTGAGTTGAGGTTAAATTTCAGGTATGCCTGTTCCATGGCAAGTTCTGCACCGCCTTCATTGCCTTCTACTTTTGCATTTTCCAATTCAAGTTCTGTGAATACGGAAATCTTTGAATTAAACTGGTGGCCTACAAACAATACAGCACGCTCGAGCGTAACCGTAGAAAACTGTTCATTAAAATTGCGTTGGTAAAAAGCACTACCGTAACCGGATACAACAGTTTTGGCTTTTGTTGTACCCGTATTCAATGAATCTTCGTTGGTTAAAATTAATTGCTGTGCCGCAGTACGAACCTGGGCTTCAGTGGTAGCTGTGATAGCAGTTACACAGCATAAAAGGAATATACATTTTCTCATGCCGCAAAAGTGATTGTATATACAGGTAAGCGGGTTTCGCATTCGGTAAAAAGAAATCCCGGATCGGGAAACTTAATGGTTAAATCGATACCATCAGGCTTTTGTAATAAGGAAAATGGGTATAGCCAACTGCCTGCTGATTTGTAAAATACAAGTTCAATTATCCGGATGCTGAAATAAAATCACCCTTTTATATCTGAAGATTTATACTACATTCAATTGAAGCAATCAACTTAATGATATTACTGAATGTTATGAAGTGTCATTTTAAACATAAACTAAACCTATACAATTATGAGTAAAGGAAAAATAACTAACATAGCCATTGGGTTTGTTACGGGTCGTTTATTATTTCAGAATGTTCTAAAAACTTATATCAATAACTGGCTCGAACATGGATTGTTAACCAGTAACAATGTTCGTGTTCATGTATTGGTTTCTTACGATTTACGCTATAAAAACACCGATACAAACGATTACAAAAATGTACCCCCGGAATTAAAAAAGTTAGTACACTCCATTCATTTCTACGGTGTGAATGAAGTAAACAAAGAAATAGACCAACTGGTAAAAACAGACAATACGATTGATGCAAAAGACTGCCAGTTACTTTTTGGTGAAGGCTATGCGAAGAAAAGAAATATTGTAACCTACTTTGCGATAAAACTCAAAATGGATAAATTACTTTTTATCGATGATGATGAGTATCCCCTGGCAACCTATCAAAATAAAAACGGGAGATTACTCTGGATGGGGCAAAGCATTTTGAGCACACATTTAAAATACAATGATGCGGCAGACATAACACATGGTTTACATTGTGGCTATATTTCTCCGATCCCTTATATTGAATTTAACGATACCCTTTCTGAAAATGATTTCAGATTATTCATTGAAGCATTAAGTAATGATATCATTACCTGGGATAAGATAAAACAGGTGATTATTAATCAAAAAGGAGTTACCTATGCCGATGAAACCATTTTGAACAATTCCCAATCTTACCAGGTGAAGGAAGTAAATGGAATGAAATTTATTTCAGGCGCCAATCTTTGTTTTAATTTAAAAAGATATAAACAATTTCCCCCGTTCTACAATCCGCCAGGGGCCAGGGGCGAAGATACATTTATGAGCACGGCATTATCTAACCTGGAGGTAGTTAAAGTGCCATGTTATACTTTTCATGATGGCTTTTCTATGTACAATCATTTATTGCATGGAGTTTTACCGGTTGAATTGAAATCTATTGAAAATACCAGCGAGGAAATTTTGATGAGGTTTGTACATGCAGCCGTGGGTTGGATCAGGTATAAGCCATTATTAGTGTACATCACTGATAGGATGAATTTTGAAACCACTATGCGTACAATGAGAGAAAATTTAAGTAATACGATTCCAAAATTGTGTGCATATTTCAAAACGGAAGAGTTCAATAAAATATTGGATGAATTTGAGCGCTATAGGAAAAAAGTGAAAAAACACTTTGCGGATTTTGAAAATACAAAAGCAACCTGGACCCGGTTACTATGTAATGCGATTTAAAGATTGAATTCGGTAACGCAATTCAGCATTGTACTGAATATGTTGGCGATGTTTACCGTTAGCATAAAATTAAGAAGCACGCAGCAGCAACTCACAGGGTTTAATACCGGTGTGTTTTTTAAATGCCGTGCTGAAATGCGAAATAGAAGAATAACCGAGGATCAGGGAAACTTCCGTTACACTTAAACCTTTATCGTACAACAAATATTTGGCGTGTTCCATTCTTTGTCCCTGGTAAAAATCAAAAATGGTAGTTCCGAAAATTTCTTTAAAACCTTTTTTCAGGTAACATTCATTGATCGCTACTTTACGGCTCAGTGCTTTAATGGTGATGGGTTCACCGATATGCTGCAATAATATTTCTCTTGCTTTGATGATCTTTTCCCGGTCGGCTTCATTGGCCAGGAACTTACAGGTAAAACCGGTTTCTTCTTTTTCACCCAACATACAATCCATGCTGTATAATAACAGGATCTGCGTTTGAGCATTTATAAAAATATTTTCCAGTGTGTCGGAATAATTATGATTTAGTAATGCCTCAATGGCTAACCTTGTTTTACCACAAAGCGGCAGCATTTTGGAAAATGAAGTAGTGTGTTTAAATGCCAGTACATTATCTGAAAGCGTAACCGGTGTTTTATGCGCTTTTGCAAACTGGTGCAGGTAAACAGGGGAGAAACTAAAAGTAAGTACATCTACACTGTCAACTTTTTCAATACAGGTTTTGGTTGCATTTAATTTGCAATAATCACATTCTGCCTGTTTCTGGCGGCAATACACATTTCCGCTAACGCAGAACCGGAGTTCCAGGAAATTATCGGCTGTATTGTTTTTTTCGTAGTGGTAAACAAGCATACCGGTATCTTCCATATTCCATTGCGGATTCTTTTTGTAGCGTTTGATACTGTATTGAACCGATCCCGGAACATTTCTTACCACATCCTGCAATACTTCCATTTCGTTGTGTAAAAACGGTTGCTTGTAGGCCAGGCTTAATATGTCGTTTGTATAATCCATCGAAAAATTTCGATGCAAATATACAAAAGCTTTTGGAACCTGCTATTGTTAAAACATCATTATTTATATAATGACTGAAATATTACAGATACCGGGTACTGGTTTGTTATGATCGAACCTGGTGGTGTTGCATTCACCAGCATCCATGAATCCAAACCCTTCATAATTATCAATGATCAGCACTGAAAAAAATGCAGGGAAATGCTATGCGGTACAAGTGAGTGACCTGTCTGCCGACAGGCAGGCACAACGATGCTGAAACCGGTAATTCTGCTGGTAAAAAGGCAGTAAGAAATATTCACATTACGGTGCAAAATAAAGCCGTTTTTAATGCATAAAGCCCCTTGTTTTTCCGTACCTTCGCAGGATTGTAAAATTTATTTATTTTAAAGCGATTTGGAAGCATTTATGAGTACAGAAACAGCAGAGCTAATCACCCCCACCAACAATTACGGAGCAGACAGTATACAGGTTTTGGAAGGCCTTGAAGCGGTTCGGAAAAGACCGGCAATGTATATCGGCGATATCAGTGTAAAAGGATTGCATCACCTGGTGTATGAGGTGGTTGACAATTCGATTGATGAAGCGCTGGCGGGTTATTGTAAGAACATTGTTGTAACCATTCATGAAGATAATTCCATATCTGTAGAGGATGATGGACGGGGGATTCCAACCGGCATCAATACAAAAGAAAATAAATCGGCGCTCGAAATTGTAATGACCGTATTGCACGCCGGTGGAAAATTTGATAAAGACACGTACAAGGTTTCCGGTGGTTTACACGGTGTGGGTGTGAGTTGCGTAAATGCGCTGAGCACCAAACTGCATGTAACCGTACAACGGGAAGGAAAAGTGTTTGAACAGGAATACGCTACCGGTATTCCGAAATATGAAGTGCGGGAAATTGGGGTGAGTGATAAAACCGGTACAACCGTTCACTTCTGGCCCGATGGATCTATTTTTACGACCACACTCTACAATAAAGATATTCTTGAAGCAAGGCTTAAAGAGCTTTCTTATCTGAACCGAAAACTTCGTATAACCCTTAACGATACCAGGGAGAAAGAAGAGAATGGCGAATGTTATACAAAAACTTTTTACAGTGAAGGTGGTATCGTGGAGTTTGTTGAATCAATTGACAAGAACGGAAACCGTCCGCCATTGATTCCCAATTCTATTTATTGTGAAGGGCATGATGAGAAAAGCAATGTGGCAGTTGAAGTAGCCATGACGTATAATGCCAGTTACCAGGAACACATTTTCAGTTACGTAAACAATATCAATACCATTGAAGGCGGTACGCATGTGGCTGGTTTCAGGCGGTCTATTACGAGGGTGTTTAAAAGTTATGGCGATAAACAGGGTATGTTTGAAAAAGCAAAAGTGGCCATTGAGGGAGATGATTTCCGGGAAGGCATTTCTGCGATCATTTCGGTAAAAGTTCCGGAGCCGCAATTTGAAGGACAAACAAAAACCAAACTCGGTAACAGCGAGGTTATGGGAATTGTAGATACAACTTTAAGTCGCGTACTGGAAGCCTACCTGGAAGAAAATCCGAAAGATGCTAAAACCATCATACAAAAAGTTATCCTTGCGGCACAGGCGAGGGCGGCGGCTAAGCGTGCCCGTGATATGGTGCAGCGCAAGAGTGTTTTAACCGGCGGTGGATTGCCGGGTAAACTGGCAGATTGTTCAGACAGGGATCCGGGAAAATGCGAATTGTTCCTGGTGGAAGGAGATTCGGCAGGTGGTACGGCAAAGCAGGGCCGCGACAGGAGTTTCCAGGCGATATTACCCTTACGTGGTAAAATATTGAACGTGGAAAAAGCAATGGAACATAAGATCTATGACAACGAGGAGATCAGGAATATGTTTACAGCTTTGGGGGTAAAAATCGGAACAGCAGAAGATGCAAAAGCATTGGATGTTTCTAAACTGCGTTATCATAAACTGATCATCATGACGGATGCCGATGTGGACGGAAGCCATATTGCCACATTGATATTAACTTTCATTTTCCGTTATATGAAAGAACTGGTGGAACAGGGATATGTGTACATCGCCCAACCACCTTTGTATTTGGTGAAGAAAGGTAAAGAACAGGAATACGCCTGGAATGATGAAGAACGCAAAGCACTGATCGCAAGATTCGGACAGGGAAAAGATGATTCTGTGAATACGCAACGCTATAAAGGATTGGGAGAAATGAATGCAGAGCAATTATGGGAAACAACCATGAATCCTGCAACCAGAACGTTAAAGCAGGTAACGATTGAAAGTTTAACCAATGCTGATGGAATTTTCAGTATGCTGATGGGAGATGAGGTTCCGCCTAGAAGGGAGTTCATTGAATCACATGCGAAGTATGCAAAGATTGATGCGTAAATCATTATATAATGTATGATGTGATTTGAAAATTGGGCCGAAAGTCCCAATTTTTTTTTCAGCTACCTGTGGTCAACCTATAAAAATTCAACCATTGATTTCTCCTGAATAAATATCTTCGGTGAGTTTGGAATAAATTCATTTGCAATAGTATAGTCCAAAACAAACAGTTAGCAGCAGCCTACCGTAATCTTATATATTCCGAAAGCTGTGTTTTATACGATGCCTTTGGCATTGCTCGCTATTGGATCTTATCTCGATTCAGCAAAATACCATGTTGTAATTATAGATGGCAGACTGGAGGATGATCCTGTTTCAAAAATTTTATGGTTGTGCCCTGGAAGTATATTGATGTGTACACTTTACCGCTCGAACAAAAAAATATCCGGTATTTTAAACCTGCACCAAAGATGTCGTAGCGGTAAACCGGAGTTGACTGCAGGTAAAAGTTATCAACAATATGTATATTTCTAAAAGGGTGATTTTAGCAGTAATTGTTGGCAATCCATTATTTTCACCCAGCTATAATTTGAACCCGGCGTTCAACTTATTATTTTGTAACTATAAAATCAATTAAAATGTCAAACATGTTAACAGCTTATTGCATGAAAACAAAAGAAAAAGATGTACCGATGCAAAATGCAGTAATCACAAAAACAGCCCGTGGCGGATATATGGCGCAGGGAGATGATGGTAAAGGAAATAAAATGACAACTATGCTGGGAGAAGCCAAAGCGCTGGAAGCAATAAAAAATGGTGTTGCTAAAAAAGGCTGGTAAAAATTTATTCAAACAAACCTTGATAAGGCCATGCTGAACGTCAGTGTGGCTTTTTTGTTGGGAGATAAGGGGACAAGGGTGAGATGGTTTATTTTTTTTGCCACGAAGGCACGAAGTCACAAAGGAGCACAAAGCCGAATTCCTTACTTTCTGATTTCTTATTTCATCTTTCTTATTTTTTATTTCCTGGG
>JAFDXE010000047.1 GCA_018268085.1 Bacteroidota bacterium | reverse complement strand
CTTTTAAACATACTATTGTCGTTCCTTATGATGAAACTGTTTCAATATCTTATTCGCCCTAAAAAATTGTCAATGGGATAAAAAAAGTTCCGGTTTATTTACAGGAGGATTGAATAAAACATTGCGTATAGTATTATTAATAAATCAATGAGTTTGTGACAGCTTTTTTTTTAAATTTCATTTTTACTTTTTTGCTTCTCCAAAAAAAGTAACAAAAAGGAAGTCCCGAAATCGATTACACCCCGATTTCGGGAAGGAGCTTCGATTAAACTTTGGTACTACTGTAGCTTCAGCTTTTATTCCCTGACACTGAAACGAAGATTGCCCGATTATAATAGTACAATCCATTAAAACATGGTATTGTCATTCCTTATATTGAAACTGTTTCAATATCTTATTCGCCCTTGATTTAAAACCTGCAGTAGCATTCTCCAACTGGTCTTCGATCAGTGTTTTTATTTCCGGTATGATGTCCGGAAATTTTTTTGCCAGGTTGGCGAGTATCGTCATGGAAAAAACTTTTACCGCCACCGGTTCTGTTGGCGATGCCACGTAATCGAAACATATATTCATTAATGGTCCCTGCTGTTTAGCGGGGATGTCTATATGCTGCAATAACCTTACGGTATTTCTTTTTACGGCATTGTGCAAACCTGGTTGCTGTAAATGGTTAACCAGTTTTGTGAAGTGTTTTTTTATAAACACCGGATGTGCCGCTGCTGCATAACTCAACGGCCAGGCTGCTCTTTGTGTAACGCGGTATTCGTCGTTGAGGAATAATGCAAACAGTTCATCAAAGCGTTCCTGTTTATCACCGATCCATTGTACAATGGCATTGCATTGCGCTTTGGAATGTTCTTTTAATATGGCTGCCCGCAGGTTCAATGGTTGAGATCTATTTTCTCGCCAATGGGATGTTCGGCAATAAATGTTTGCCCGAGTACATGCGCAATGGTTTGTGCAAATTGTTTTTGATACAATTGTTGTGGCGCTTTCACTTCTCCTTTAGTTGGTATGCCCGGGCCCATTACGGCAAACCAGATCTGGTAGGAATCTTTGATGTCATGGTTGTGACTGGTCCATTCCTCTTTGATGGCATCGCCGCGGCCATGGTCAACCGTTATGAACAAGGCGGTTTTGTTTTTATATGCCGGATCCGATTGAATATATTTCCAAAGGTCGCTGATCCATTTATCTACGGTGTGTGCCGCTTCCAGGTAATCGCGGTACTTGCCGGCATGCGCCCATTCATCTGTTTCGCCATAAGCGATGTACAGTACTTTTGGCTTTTTGTTTTTAAGGTAATCGATGGCGCCGTATTGTGTGAACACATCTAATGGTTCTGCATCACCAAAGGGGCGGTAGGTATCTTCCAGCATGGCATCTCTTAGTGTTGATTCCGCAGTTGGATTGGCCGCTGCCAGTTTATCGAAGGCGGCAAACACAGGAACCTTGCTTCTCCCTTCATTCAATATCCGGTTAAATGCATCCCAGGCGCCAAAGGCTGCTACTTTATTTTTAAATGCCGGTTGTTGGTTGAGGTATTCAAGTAGGTTGGTATGTGGATTGGGCGGGTATTCGTTACTGTTAATGGCGCTGTCGGGGTAGCCGGTAAATATTTCGTTGTAACCGGGGTAAGAGAACCAGTGGGGATTGGCATTATCTACTTTATTGCCCGTTGTACGGTTGCCATAGATCTGCCCGTGCTGTGCCATGGTTGTCCAGATGAACGGCAATAATTTTTTTCTTCTTTCCGCTTCCGTGGCCGCCCAGTATTTTGTGTATAGATTAGCGCTATCGCCCTGGTTGAATTTTTTATTGTTGGCGATGCTGCTATCCATTCCTTTAAAAACTTCCTGCCAGCGAAATCCGTCGGTGGTGATGATGAGGATGTTTTCGATGCGCTGGGCGTTGGAAGAGAAGGAGAGGAGGAGGAGAAGGGGGAGAAAGTATTTCATGATGTAAAAAGTAAAAAGTCAAAAGTAAAAATTCAAAAATAAAAATTCATATCGCTTAACGACATATTCATCATTCATAATTCAGAAAAACCTCACCCCAGCCCTCTCCAAAGGAGAGGGAGCATGATCCGTGTAACGATTGCATTGGTTGACTCATAAATATTTGGTGCCTGGCATTCATAATTCATCATTCATAATTCATCATTCATATAAACCTCACCCCAGCCCTCTCCGATAGAGAGGGAGCATGATCCGTGTAACGATTGCATTGGTTGACTAATAAATGTTTGGTGCCTGGCATTCATCATTCATAATTCATAATTCATAATTCATAATTCAGAAAATCCTCACCCCAGCCCTCTCCGATAGAGAGGGAGCATGATCCGTGTAAAGGTTGCATTGGTTGATTAATAAATGTTTGGTGCCTGGCATTCATCATTCATAATTCAGCATTCAGCATTCATAATTCATAATTCATCATTCATCATTCCCCATTCAACACCCCCACCATCCTCCTTATCTCTTCCTCATCCACCCCAACCGCATTCAGTTCTTCGGGAAATTGTTCATTCCTGTAGGTCATGTTGCTGCTAATGAGTTTACGGGCGGAGCTGTGGAATTCTGTTGCTTTTGTTTTTTCGGCAATCCATTGGATGTTATCGGCTCTTACGCCGCTGCCGGGCATGATGATGATGCGGTTATCGGCTTTTGCTACCAGTTCTGCCACCAGCCCGGCGCCTTCGTTAATGGAGGAACGTTGGCCGCTGGTGAGGATGCGTTCGCAGCCGATGCTGATGATGTGTTCCATTGCTTCAAAAGCATTTGCTGATCTGTCGAATGCCCGGTGAAAAGTAACGCCCAGGGGATAAGCAAGTTCAACGAGCTGACTGCAGCGATGGGTATCCACGGAACCATCCGCTTTCAGCATGCCGATCACTACGCCATCGCAACCTGCGTTTTTGCAGAGCAGTACATCTGTTTTCATGATCTCAAATTCATCATCGCTGTATAAAAAATCGCCGCCGCGTGGGCGAATGATGGGAAACAATTCGATGGATAACTTTTTTCGGGCTTCACGGATCAATCCGGCAGAGGGCGTGGTGCCGCCTTCGCCCGGGCTGTCGCACAATTCTATGCGGTATGCCCCGGCACGTTGTGCCATGATGCAGGACTGGATATTGAAACCGATGACTTCTAATTTTTTCATGTGTGATTATGTGATTAAAGATAGGGGATTTGGGTATTTGTTTATTGGGGAAATGAAATGGTAATGGAAAGTTCATGCAACCTGTGAAGTTTATTTGCTTATGTTGGTTTTTTAATTGAAAGGGCCAGGAGTCAAGAAAACGTTTGCTTGTGTATAGAATGAGTGAGGTTATAAGATTGAATTTAAGTTGCCGCATTGGCGCAGGGGGAATTGTTTTGAATTATATTTGTTGAATTCAAATGGTACGGAAATTAACTGTGGTGTGTAATTGCGTATATTTAGAAGTTTGCGGTCATTGTAAAGCGACCCCCAAACTTTAATAGACTAACGTTAAGTTGGAAAGTCTTTTGACAAGATGTAAAACATATTATTTAGACAGAAGAAAATATAATGTCAAAATTAAAAGAACAATTCATCAATTCGTTTGCATCAGAAGTTTCAAATTTAAATGGAACTGATTTTGAATACTTATGTAAACCCATATTTTCATTAATTACTAATCAGGAAGTTTTACACAAGGGACACAATCTTGACACAAAACCCGTGGGTTATACAGCTGATTTTATTTCTTTCGATTTAAAAATATTTGGACAATGTGGAACTGACCCAGACTATTTCACAAATCTTGATAAGCCAGTTCATGATATAGAAAGAAGCTTAGAAAACCATAAAAAGTGCGATAAAATACTCTTGTTTGCAAATAGAAGGGCAACAGGTGGACAAATTTCACAGCTCAAAATCGAGATTATTTCAAAGTGGCAAACTTTACTTGCTGATACATATGATTCTGAAAGGATTGCTAATATTATCTTAACAAATATCCATAATACACCCAAAGTTGAAGAAGCTTTACAATATCTACCTAAAACATACGAGTATTATAGAATCCTTCCTCAAACAAACAAATTGCCTTCTTTTAAAACAAAATATTTTGACAGAAAAGAAGAATCCGAAATTATAGACAGGCTAAATGAACAAAATTATCTTCAAATATTTGGCATCAGCGGCATTGGCAAAACGGAAATATCAATTAGCGTTGCCAAAACATTACAAGAAAAATTTGATAGCGTAATCTGGCTTGACGGAGATTCATTTGAAACTGGACTTCATAATTTATCTTCTGTTCAAATAAGCAAATTCAACAACACTTTAAATCTTGATTATTTTCTTCAAGAGTTCAAGATTTTACTAATTGTTGACAATTTAAATGCAAACGTAAATGAGTTTGTTTCACTTTTTACTACATCTAACAAGCATAATTCCAAATGTATTATTACCTCACTTCAACGTAATATAGAAACAGCAAACTCTTACAATCTTTTATTCATAGAAAGTGAGATAGCGAAGAAAATCCTTTTAAATTCAAAAATACAACCAAGCGACGACCAATTAAAAACCATTATAAATGAAGTTTCAGGCTATCCGTTGGTGCTAAATTTAATTGTCTCTGCAATTGAAGTTGACGACTTTTCTTGGGACGATATAATAAACGAAATAGCAAACCTTAAAGACTTTCCTGATTCCAAGAATATAAAATTATCTGAAAGGATTATTGGGAAATTCAAAAGTGTTATAAATATTGAATTACAATGGTTAAAACAGATAAATAATAGAAAAATTAGCAGACACTTTTTATCCGAAGTCTTAAGCAAAAAAAGCGTTTCTGAACTCGAAAAAAGGTCATTAATTAGAATTCAGGATTCTTTCTTTTTTGATACGCATCAGTTGATTCTTGATTCCATTAAATCCGAAATCACAATCAGCGATAATAAATTTATTTTAGAAGGTTTGGAAAATTATTTAGCCAAGCACAATGAAATAAAAAATATTGATTATTTCCACTTCTTGTTAAATCACAACGGTTTTGTTCGAGATACATATTCAAGGATTTCGTTTGCAGAAAACTTAAAAAAAACCATTCTCTATGCACTAATACAAGCAACCGATTCTTTCAATTCTTCTAAATGGTTTTTAAACGAATTAAGTCAAATTAATTACGAGCCTAAAACAAAGTATTACGACTTATTATTACTCATAGAAAAATCAGAAATCGAGTTATTTCAAGTTGATAAATCATCTGATGGTTATCGGAAGAAATGTCAAGAAATTATTGATGAATTAACAGAAATATTGAATGATGTAGAAGAATCAAACTTTATAATTGTTTTGAATCATCATATTGGCAAATTCTTCTCAAGACTTAAAGATGAAAAGAAAGCAATTGCTTATTTCAATAAAGTAATAGTAGAGGACGAAAATGCGGACTATAGCAGATTGCAGTTGGCAAGACTTTATTTAAATAAAAAGGATTTTGAAAACGCAAAAGTTCAAATTGAAAAAGTTTTTTCTAAAGAGGTAGACTTCAAAACTCAATCTTTGTCCATTTTGCTTTCATTCTATGAGCTTTTATTTCGTAACGACTTAAAAAATGAGCGAACTAAGTTCCTCGATGATAGAATTGAAACATTTATAAAAGTAATACTCAACTCAATCGACTCAAATTTTGAACAACCATACATGGTTCTTGAAAAATTATCAAGTCATTTAGGTTATTTACAAAAAGAGTCATTCAATGAAATTTGTGAAGCTTTGCCCTTTCCCTCGAATATTGAAGGCAATAAAAGGTTAAGGTTAGCATTTGCCAAAATAAAACTTAGTCAATATAAAATGTTGAAATATTCTGACCAATTATCGAAGGACAATATGGAAGTAGTATTAAGTGTTGCTGAAAAATATTTTAACTCGATTGACTTTGAAAACGATTTCGAAAGAAAGCAACAACTTGACCTTTATATAAATTCTGAACAATACGACAAAGCTTTAAACTTCGCAGAGAAGTTTGAAGATAAAAATGAGTCATTCTTCTTACAAAATATGAGCAAAATATTACGTGGGAAAAATAATTTAGAGGAAGCATTAAAAGCTATTGACCAAGCATTAATTAATGGCAAAGACGTTGCTGAATTTTATATAGCTGCTTTTCTGAATGATAAAGCTGAAATATTGTTTATGAAGAAGGATAAATCTTGTATTGACATATTAGAAAGAGCTATTGATAAACAAAATACAGCCAAAACAAAATCAAGTTGGATAGCAAAAAAAGAAAAATGGATAACAGAATTAAGCAACTAAAAAAGCATTGATAAAATAAATCAAAAAGAGGAGAACAACGAATCGCCAATAAAAGTATTTGCAAAAGCAGGGCTTGACTTTGTTGTTATCGGCTGGGGGTCGCTATCAGCTTCAGTTTTGGCAGGATATTAGTAGTTTGGCTTTTAGTTGATAACTTCAACTTCAGTTTTTTTAATCGACTTCAGTTGCCGGGCACAAAAAGCAACAATCCTAGCCATGCGGCAAGTCTAGAACGTTTGCGATAATGCGTGACAGAACTTATTAATCAACAAAACTTATATTTACATATTAACTACCTTAATTTATGGCAAGTATCCTTAATGAGTACATTAATAAAAGATTAGGACTTATAGAACTGCAAAATGAATTACAAAGACTTATTAAACTATACAATAAGCAAACGGGCAGGTATATGTTCATTTATGCGGCAGATATAAACAAAGGCAGAAATCGAGGTATTGATGTTAGCATGGTTCAAGACGATTTTTATAATATTCAAGACATCCTCAGAGAATCAAATGAAAAGAAAATTGACTTTTATATAGAAACTCCGGGTGGTAGTGGCGAAGCTGCGGAAGAAATTGCCAAGTTCCTCAGAAAAAAGTTTGACGAAGTCAACTTCGTAATAGCAGGAGAATCAAAAAGTGCGGGTACAATATTAGCGTTGTCAGGCGACAATATTTATATGGCTGATACTGGAAGTTTAGGACCAATTGATGCTCAAGTAAGAATCGGACGTTCTGTTGTTTCGGCACATGATTATAAAGAATGGGTTGACTTAAAAAGAGATGAAGCAGCAAAAAACGGAAGCTTAAATCCATTTGATGCGGTGATGGTTGCTCAAATTTCACCAGGTGAATTATTTGGCGTAATTAACTCTTTGGAATTTGCCAAAGACTTAGTAAAAGTTTGGTTAGAAGAACATAAGTTTAAAAATTGGACAGAAACCAAAACAAATAAGAATCCTGTTACTCCAGAAATGAGAAAGCAAAGAGCACACGAAGTTGCTGAAATGTTTTGCAATCATACAACATGGCGTACACATGGGCGGTCATTAAAGATTGATGATTTAAAAGATGTTTTATTAATAGAACGCATAGATGACGACCCAAAACTTGCAGATATTGTTTATCGGATTAAAACGGTTGTGAAACTAATTTTGGATGGCTCTACAGTTTACAAAATGTTTTTTATTGATGATTTAAAAATATCTAAAACTTTCACAGTAAGCCCAGACGGTAATTTGCCAATTCCTTCACCAATTCCTCAAGCTAAGGGACAGCAGAATCAGATTGATGCAGCAGAGTTAGATATACAATGCCCGAAGTGTGGGAAAAGACACAAGGTAAATGGCTACATGGATATTGATAGCCAACAAATAAAAGAAAGAAAATTGCCTACCAATCCCAATATTAAAGATAATGACATTCTTATTTGCGATAATTGTAACTTTGCATTAGATTTGAAGCCAATTAAGAATCAGGTTGAATCACAAACAAAACGGAAAGTAACTTTCAAATAACCACTTCATGACAGAGCCAATAAAAATAAAAGTTGATTTTGATAGCGAAACAACTCAAGCTCTTTTAAACTTCATTACCGATACTCAAGAAGGAAAGTATACTGAAAAGAAACCGGACTTGACACAGATAACCTACAAACGACTGCAAATTCAAGAGCAAGATTCTTCGCATTTCGTAGACGAAGGAAATAATGAAGTTTTGCTTTTTGGTGTTTCTTACTAAGCTTAGAAAGCACTACCGCCGACAAAGCTTTTTACAAAAGCAGGGTTTGGCAATTTACCTTATACATCAGTTATCTTATCATCTCCAGTAAATAAGCTTAACCTGGCTCCGACCCCTAACTGGCGCTAGTATGCAGGGCTGTTCATGAGCATGGCGTACTTGAGCCTTGATTCAATATGCAACCACTCTACGTTAAAATATCATACAATAAGGTTTAATATACCTGAACTTTATTTTTATAAAGAAATATATTTATAAAAAATTGTTGAGCAGAAAATATAAATGTAAGGACAATGACAAACTATATTTCGTGCGTTATGCAGTTGTATATTGGATTTCGCTTCTGTAGGTAATCCTTTCCTCCATAAACCACTGGCCACCTTAATGCCAGCCCCTGGATCCCATCCAACACTATGTAAACAGCTAAATCAAGCTGACTATTTTTTTAATGTACTCATTACTGCTGCAGTTTGAACTTCTAACAATTTACGAACGATATACTTTCTTTTTTCACTGCAAATCCGGTTGGTGAAAACAGCAACCATGCTGGTTACTGATAACCGTCATACTTTACTGAAATTACAATCATGCATCATGAAAGGTTTTAGCTGTAACATCGCTAAACGGGTATTTACCTGATTCAATGAAATTTCAATTAAAGTAAAATGTATAAATACACAACGGCTTTTTTGTTTCTGATCATGATTCAATGTTCAGGAAATGGCGTTTTTGCCCAAATCAATCGTTTTAATTTAAAAAAATCAGTCCCATACAGGGCGAATTACCAGCGGATTTCATCAAACTGTGCTTCCATGCACGTTTTTGAGATCAGGCATGGTGAGCTCTGGGGCTGGGGTTCCAATTTTATGGGTCAACTGGGAGATGGCACTACAGAGGATCAATCTGTTCCCATACAAATTGGTACAGATCAAAACTGGATTTCAGTGGCAACAGGCGTAAGCTTTTCCATCGGTATTAAATCGGATGGCACTTTATGGGGATGGGGCGACAATGCGTACAATGGTACAGGCGCTTATCTTTCCGGGCCATTGCAGATCGGAACAGAAAATAACTGGACGAGTGTGGTATGTGGCGATAGCCATACCCTGGCCTTAAAAGCGGATGGCACCATTTGGGCCTGGGGCGATTTGAACGGTGCAAGTCGGCCTGAACAAATCGGTACAGATAACCATTGGACTTCTATTGCAGCAGGCGGCATATCCAGCCTGGCTATAAAATCGGATGGCACATTATGGGCATGGGGCGATAATGAATTTGGACAACTGGGAGATGGCACTACCACCGGCCAGTCTCAACCGGTACAAGTTGGTACGGATCACGATTGGGCACAGGTGTCGGGCGGTTATTACTTTACGGTTGCCATAAAATCCGATGGCAGTTTATGGGCATGGGGCGACATTAACGGTTCTGCAAGCCCCATTCAGGTTGGTACCGACCGTCATTGGGTAAATGTTAATGGCGCTTCTGGCAATGCTTACTGTTTAAAATCAGATGGCACATTATGGGATATGGGCAGTGGGGGAACCACCAACCAGGTAGGCACCGAAACCGACTGGGTATCTGTTTCATCAAACGGCATATTTGCCAAAGCAGACGGTAGTTTATGGTATGTAGATGGGAATGGTAATAAAACCCTGATTGATCAGTTAAACTACCATTGGCTCACCATGGCAGGTGGGGCCGCTCATACATTGGCCATCAAAACGGATGGTTCACTCTGGGCCTGGGGTGCCAATGTAAATGGATCTTTGGGAGATGGAACCAATGCGGATAAAAACCTGCCCGTGCAAATAGGATCATCCCGCAACTGGACCAGCATCTGTGCCGGTAGCCATAGTTTAGCCCTTCGTGCCGATGGTACTTTATGGGCCTGGGGATACAATGCAGATGGTGAATTAGGAGATGGTACAACTACAAATAAAAATACGCCGGTACAAATAGGCAATGACCATGACTGGGTGAGCGTAGAAGCATTTTCCAATTCAAGTTTTGGATTGAAATCAGATGGGTCGCTCTGGGCCTGGGGTAGAAACACGTACGGGCAGTTAGGAACCGGGCAAACCGGGAACATGTATGCCATACCCACCCGAATCGGCAGTTCCAATAACTGGGTAATGGTATCCGCAGGAGTATTTCATACCCTTGCGTTGAAATCAGATGGTACATTGTGGGCCTGGGGAAGAAACTTATATGGAGAACTGGGTATCGGAAATACACAAATACAATCTTCACCAGTGCAGGTAGGCAATGCAAATACCTGGAGATCCTGCGAAGCGGGGGGAAGTTTCAGCCATGCCCTTCAATCCGATGGTAGTTTATGGGGCTGGGGGTTAAATGGAACGGCAGGTTATGTTGGAAACGGAAGCACACAGAATGTATTACTCCCGGTACGCATTGGAAATGCCAATAACTGGATCAGTATTTCCTCCGGCGGCAATCATAATCTTGCCTTGCAGGGCAATGGCAGTTCCTGGGACTGGGGTTATAATGCTGCCGGTCAACTGGGTACAGGCAATACAACAAGTGTAACCACTCCGTTATTGATTAATACATTAAATCAGCTAACCGTTGCCGTTATTGCAGGCGGAGAACACAGTTTATTATTAAAGGCAAGCAGGGAAGAATACTGCGGTACCGGCCGGAATCAGCATGGTGAATTGGGGTATGGAAGTTTTAATGATACTACACAGTTTAACTGTGTCTCAAATGCCAATAACAGTAATTGTATTCCGCCGCCGGAACCCATCGCTGTAAACACTACTTCCGTTTGCTCCGGCAGCAATGCTGTATTAACCGCAACCGGCACGGGTGTACTGGGTTGGTATGATGCGCCGGGAGGCGGAACCTGGTTGGGAGGAGGTAATAGTTTTACCACTCCGCCCATTACATCCATCAAAACATATTATGTACAGGACAGTACCTGTGCAGCCAGTACAACCCGAAAAGCTATACAAGTCACGTTAAAATCTGATCAGCCGCCCCCGGCTCCGTATGCTTTTAATAATATAATCTGTAATGGAGAATCAGCTTCGATAGTAGCTTATGGTACAAATGAAGGAACCATTAGCTGGTATGATGCACCTGTTGGAGGAAATTATCTTGGAAGTGGTTATATCTTTCATACAGCTCCATTATACTATATCCCGGGAACTGGATTTGAAACTGATTATTACTTTTATATGCAGGATAGTATTTGTACTGCCAGCACAACCAGGAACCCAGCCTGGGTTCAGGTTTATGCCCCGTATTATCCCACATTCGATTCCATTGCACCTATCTGCTATGGTTCTCCAGCTCCGGTTTTACCAGCCGTTTCTAATAACAATGTTGAAGGCACCTGGACGCCCGCCATCGTTAGCAATACAACTTCGGGGGACTATACTTTCCATCCGGGAGGCCAGTATCTTGAATGTAACCAGCCTGTAACCATACACATTGAGGTGTTACCAGTACTCACGGCTTCTATTACCAACCTGACAGGCACCAATACACTCAGTTGCAATAATTCATCTATCCAGGTAATGGCTACCGGTGGAGAAACGTATAGTTGGTCGGGAGGACTGGGCAACCAGGCAACTGCCACCATTACGCAGGCAGGGATCTATGTGGTTACCGTTACCAATGCTGCAGGCTGCAGCGCTACGGATATGATCGAAATTACCGGTCAGCCCGGGGGACCTGCCATTCCTTTAACTGTTGTTGGCCCATCCAATGTTTGTACTATTGCCGGCACCAATCAAACCGTATTGTATACTGTTCCTTACGATGCCACCGTGAGCACATATGAATGGCAGGTTCCGCCAACAATCAATATCATATCCGGGCAGGGGAATGGTAGTTTAGTGGTTACAGTAGGAGCAGGATTTGCAGCAAATGCCAACAAACAAATTCGTGTAAGAAGTATTGGCTCCTGTGGTATCAGCAACTGGAAAATTTACTACCTCCATGCCCAGGCACCGGGCACACCGGCATTCATTGACGGGCCCGGCAATGTTTGCGCTTTTACGGGCACCGCACAAACGGTTATTTACCGGATACCTACGGTGCAGGCTGCAGCAGGGTATAACTGGACGGTTCCAGCCGGATGCAGTATCCAACAACAGCAGGACAGCAGTATTACGGTGTTATTCAGCAGTAGTTTTACTTCAGGCATCATTTCAGTAAGGTCTTTCAATGCTTGTGGCATCAGTAATGCCAGGAGTTTTAATGTACAAAGTTTGCCTGTTTCCGCTCCGGGACTCATCAGCGGACCAACGAACGCCTGCTTATTCATGCCTTCAACAGCCTATCCGAATGGATTAACTGCTGTTTATAGTGTTGCTGTATCGCAGGGTGCGAGTTCCTATAACTGGAGTGCAACAGCAGGAATCAATATTATTCAACACAGCAGCACAATTACAGAAGATATCATACAGGTTCAGTTCAGCAGCAACTTTGCAGGCGGGATGATTGCTGTACGTGCCATCAATAACTGCAGTGAAAGTGACACCAGGACATTGCGAATCGGAAAATTGTTGCCCTCAGCCCCGGGAGCCATTACGGGAATCGTTGATGTATGTGGTCACGAGCTTCCTGGCGGAACTCCCGTTGGTTTTTCCATACCGGTAGCAGGGCAGGTTAACAATTATATCTGGACGGTGCCTCCTGCGGTAAGTATTTTGTCGGGCCAGGGCACCAATGCCATTACGCTGATATATCCACCTGGTTTTACAGGAGGAAGCATTTCGGTGGCTACTTCCAATAGCTGTGGTACCGGAACGCCCCGAACAATAAGCGTAAGTAAATTATTACCTGAAAGGCCTGATATCATTAACACAACCCTGTTGCAGCCATGCCCTGCTAGAATATACCGGTATAGCATACCCGAAATGCCGGCATATGCAGATTCCATTTTATGGACGATTCCGCCCGGAGCCACTTTATTGAGCGGACAAGGCACATTGAGTATTGATGTAGCTTATCCGGAAAGGTCATTTAATAGTAAAGTTTCTGCAACAGCCGTAAGCAGTTGCGGAAGCAGCAGTATAAAAAGAATATGGGTGGTATATCCTGCCTGCAACGCTGGTTTTGCAGGAAATAATGCAGCAATACAAAACCGGAATGAGCATATACAGGTTGAAACATTTTCTGCAGATATATATCCCAATCCAAGCCAGGATCAGTTTTACATCAGGGTTCAATCAAGCGAACCAAGAAGTATTACTTACCGTGTGATAGATATAAATGGAATGACAAGGAGTAAAAAAACGATCCTTCCCAATCAAACCTATACAATAGGATCAGATTGGTATTCGGGAAATTATATAATACAAATCAGGCAGGGAAATCAGTTGATCATTAAAAAGTTACTGAAGATCCGGTAGATCAATAATGCGTTGCAATGGCCGGGAATAGCGGTGAAGTTATCTTCAGTGTTTATTCCCGGTACGATTATGATGTAAAATAATTTATGGAGGTTGTTGCTTTGATTAGCCAATAGGAGTAAGCATGAATTTTTTCCGGGGATAATTTTTTATTGAATGTTTGTTGCGGACATGCAATCTTACATTCAATACGAACAATCATGATGTGAAGCCTGTCTTTAATTTCATTCCGTATGTTTTTTAATTTTTGCAAAACATTATCAGCAGCATGACAAAAATCATGAAGCAGCTTCCATGAATGCGTTAAACTTGCTCCATGAAATACTCACTGGCGATATTTCTTTTTGTGATCATGGTTTCAACCCAAACGCCATTAGGACAATTGCTGAAATTGCCCATCCTCATCGAACATTATTTACAACACGAACGCAGAAAGGAAATTTCGGTAATTGCATTTCTCGTTGAACACTATATAACAGAGCAAAATGATGGCGATTTTCCTGAAGATCAGCAATTGCCTTTTAAGCAAAATACCATTTTCAATATTTGCTACGCTCATTCCCATTTCTTTTATCCACTGCAAACGGCCCCGGCTTTGATCAAAGAGAAACAATTTGTGTTCTCTGATACAAATTCAAAACAACAACACCTGTCCGGTATTTTCCATCCTCCCAGGATATCATTTACAATCAATTCGTCTCAAAACCTGGATTAAAATTATTTAAACTAAAAAATGATATCATGACTAGTGTTCAAATGCACTTAGCGCTCACGCATGTGCCTGTACTATTATCAATGGTTGGATTGGTAATGCTCAGCATTGCTTTCATCCGGAAAAACAATTCCAACAGCATGGCTGCCCTCATAATAATAGTAATTGCCGCAATTGCTGCAATCCCCGTTTTTCTTACCGGTGAAGGTGCAGAGGAAGCGGTAGAACATCTTCCCGGTGTAGCTGAAAACCTCATTGAAACGCACGAAAAATGGGCAAAGGCTGCTATGGTTTCTATTTCCATTGCCGGCCTGGTTGCTTTAGCAGCTTTACTACTGAGCAGGTATGAAAAGGCACGAATGTTTAAACCGGTATTGATAATTATTGGATGTGTAACCAGTGGAATATTGGTTCAGACAGCACACTTTGGCGGACAAATACGTCACACAGAAATCACCAATAGCCAACAGGTGGGGCAACCAATCAATGGATCGGAAAAAGCAGGAGAGAAGGATGATGACTAAACCTTTTTTAGCAGGATATGTGTGAAATCAAATGACGCCTTCAGCAACAGGCGTCATTTTTTTAAGCTATGCTCATCCAGGTTTTATTCGTAATCGTTGCGCTTCACACAATATTACCTACGCTAACGTTTTTCTTACATGGTTCGTAATGCAGGAACGAGGGCAACGGGGGCGGGGTATCATCCTGTATGAACGAATATTGCAATCATCGTACATTTGAAAGTGCATGTTTAAACTGGTAGCATGTTGCGCTTTCTCCGCAACGGCTCACTTGTTGACGTTGCGTATGTTTAAATATGTTTAAACCAATTACCATGATCCGCTTTCTTTCCCATCAACGTTTCACCTGCGTTCGTTGCGTTCCTGCTTTTCTTTTATCAACGTTTATTTCCTGCAGCCAGCCTGCAACTTTAACGCAGCAGGAAAATGCAGTAATTGAAAGAGAGGTCAGCAACCGCTTTGAACAATATTATGAAGATGTAAAAAATTACGGGCTGTTGGCCGAACGTTCTTATCTCGATTCTTCTACCGCTTTTTTCTGGGTTCCACCGGGATATAGCGAAGCTTTAACGTACGACAGCGTACTTACAATTCTTACTCAAAATGCTTCCCGCTTCACTTCCGTGATCAATGCGATGGATACGCTCAGGATTATTCCGCTTACAAAAGAACTGGCAACGTATACTGCCAGGCTGCAATCGATCATAAAGGATACAACAGGGAGGTCGGATACTTTTCACCTGGTAGAATCCGGCGTTGTAATAAAAAGAAAAGATGGTTGGAAATTGTTGAGCGGACAAACCTCTTTAGTACAATAACCGGTGATAGCAAACTTCTTTACTGGTTTGCCGATTTTTTTTTGTCGTTGGTATATTCCAAAATATCTCCGGGCTGGCAATCCAGTACTTTACAAATAGCTTCCAGTGTACTGAACCGGATGGCTTTCGCTTTGCCTGTTTTGAGGATGGATAAATTAGACAGCGTCAGGTCAACTTTTTCAGAAAGTTCATTCAATGACATTTTCCGCCTGGCCATCATTACGTCGAGGTTTACAATGATTGACATAGTTTAAACAGTTAGATCGTTTTCATGCTGCATTTCAAGGCCTTTCTTAAAGATGGTTGCAATAACATAGATAACAGCAGCCATTAAAATATAGGCCTGGCTATCGGCCCAGAATTGGTTGAGTTCTGTTGCCTGTTCGTTAAAAGAAATGGTTCTTACCCACTGCCGGGCAATATAACTCAGTAAGCCAATGGATAAAGTGCAATAACTGATCTGTGCAATTTTACCATAAGCATAATCACTGAAAGGACGGGATATGTCAATTTTAGTGGCGAGCATGGCTACTACATAAAAAAGCACCGCTTTTAAAATGGAGATGCTGAGTATAAAACTATACACATACAAAAACGCACGGTTGTCCTGCGCACGCAATGCACCCAGATCCAGTTTTTGATACAACTTCGGAACTACGGAAGGGTTATAAATACTAAAAAAGAAATTAACGACCAACCCGCCGGCTTCAATACAAAGCCCAACGAAAATAATCCACGATATGATTTTTAAGCTGTTGAATACTACATTGTTTGTTGCTGACATAACTGGTTAATATTGATGACAGCTCAAATGTAATAAATATTTATTGATAAACAATAAATATTTTAGTTAAATAGGTAAATATTTTTTGTTTCAACAATCAGCTTTCCGGGTGAAGATTGTTTATTCCCGTACAACCATCACAGGAATTTCCTTATCAGCTATTATTAGATCGAATTAAAGCGCCGTAAAAATTACAGGGCGAAATGTATATATTTATCTGGTAAATGCCTGCAAACACGCAGCTCCGGTTGATTGTATAAAACCTCGTTGTATGTTGAAGAAACTGTTGACTTTCCTGTTGATCATCGCCTTTGCATTTTCTGCAGCACAAACTCCGCAAGGTAAAAGGACAATACTTTTTGTAGGGGCGCATCCCGATGATGAAACTGCGATCAGCGAAGTGCTTCATAAGTATGCAAGATTGGGAAATAAAGTAGTTGTGATTATTGCCACTAACGGAAAAGACGGTACAAGGGTGACCAAAATTCCGGCAGGCGATTCATTGGGTATGTTGAGAAAAGCTGAATCAACCTGTGGCTGCAGAACTTTAGGAATAGAACCCCCGATTTTTCTTGAAATAGAAAGACTGGATACAAAAATCGGCACGGGTAAATATTTCAGAGAACACCAGCGGTTTATGGATTCATTAAGGATACGAATACCATTGATTGATCCGGATGTGATCATTACAGCAGGTCCGGATGGCGATACCCATCACTCAGAACACATTGTTGTTGGCGCTACCGTTACGGAATTGCTGCTGGCAGAAGGCTGGGTGGAAAAATATCCGTTGTACCATTTTGCCTGGGAAAAAGGAATGACATCAGTAGATCCCGGAGGCTATGTAGATAAACAATATTATAACGTAAAAATCAACTTTTCTGCTGAAGATGAAAAAGCGGCCATTGCTGCTATGAATTGTTATGTAACGCAATACACTACCGAAGAATTAAAAGAAGAAGCGGACAATAAATTAAAAGATACTTCCAATGTTATTTACTTCAGGAGATTTGTAGTAGAGAAGGGTTTGAAAAATGATTTTTTGCAGGATTGAATTATACCGATAAGCATTAATGCTTAACTTCAGAATATATACAATCAGTATTAATCATCTGCAATGAAATTAAACCTGTTTTTATTCAGGAAAAGTCATTTTGTTTTTTTGATTTTTTGTCTATTCGTTGTACTTGCTTTCTGGCTGAGTTATTTTACAGTGATACTTAAGCAGGAGAACTTTCGCATGCATATTCATGGTTTGCTGATGATCGCCTGGTGCATGTTGCTGGTTGTGCAACCGTATCTTATCCGCATTAAAAAAAAGAAGACGCATCAACTGCTGGGAAAATTATCTTACTTCCTTGTTCCGTTGATGGCCATCTCTACTGTTGATCTTTTTAAATACCAGGAAAATAAGTTGCCGGTATTAAGCGAAACAGATATTTTTTTTACAGCTTCAGTGCTCATTGCCCTAGCCCTGTTTTTACTTTATTATGGACTGGCCGTTTATTTCAGAAAAAATGCGGCAGTACATGCCCGCTTCATGCTATGTACCATATTCCCGATGTTTACGGCGGTTTTCGACAGGATCATCAACAATTATTTTCAAAGTAAACTGTATTTGTTTCCGGCAATTGGTAACGAAAGGGTAGTGCAGCCATTTGGATTGTTGTTGGGAGATATTTTGTTGTTGGTTTTATCGGTATGGGACTGGCGTTCTCACAAAAGGTTTGATGTTTTTCCACTGGCATTACTGATGCACCTCGGTTATCATTATGCAGTGATGAACTTTTATACATTCTCTTTCTGGAAGGAATTCAGTAATTGGTTTTTTAGGATGTAAGTACACGAATCTTTTACACGAATTTCACGAATTAGAAGCAACATAAGTTACTGCCCAAAACTCTTTCTAACAACTAACAACTAACAACTAACAACTAACAACTAACAACTAACAACTAACA
>JAFDXE010000046.1 GCA_018268085.1 Bacteroidota bacterium | reverse complement strand
TTCCGGTTGTTGGGAATTACCAATAGTTCAGCATACGATTCACAGGCACTCCTTCACCTTAAAAATTTTTATTGCAATAAAAAAAGATGCCTTCAATGTGCCGTGGGAAATAAAATACTGGCTGATCCACCTTAAGCCCAATGGTATTCGGCTACAACCAACAAATCAGGATGCAGACTTTTCATCACCGGGCAATTGTCGCCTATTTTCTGAAGCAGGAACCTGTCTTTCTCTTCAGTAACAGTGGCCGGAAGCTGTAAACTGATCTCAATCTTACCGATCCTTCTCGGATCACTTAACATGTGTTTGGTTATATCAATTTTGGTTCCGCTTAAATCCAATTTCATATCAGCAGCCCTGATGCCCATCGTGGTGATCATGCAGGTGGCAAGAGAAACACATAAAGTATCGGTAGGACTGAAACGTTCACCTTTACCCCGGTTATCCGTTGGAGCATCGGTTTCAATAACAGTACCGCTTTGCAGATGGGTACACTCACAGCGTAAGTCGCCTTTGTAAACAACAGTTGCAGTCATATTCAGTTTTTGTTTTTAGTATGTAAAGTTAATCTGTGCAGCGGTTCATTCTATATTTGAATCTAACTTAATTATTACAGGATATTTTTACATAAATTTACTTTCGAAAACAGTTTACATGAAGAAACTATTGTTGCTTTTTATCGCTGCAGTGTGCATTGCTCCTGCATTTGCTCAGGAAACAGGCGAGGTAAAAAGAAGCAGGAAGGAAGAACGCAAGTTGCGGATCAGTGCTATCATAAAACAGGAAGAAGAGGGCGTTATCAAATATAAAAAACATACTGCGGCAGGTGTTAAGCTCACTAATGATGGTTACGGTATTTTTGTGGAAGTAGCCCGTGCCCAGTCGGTAAAAAAAGCTTTGCTGTTCCAGTTAGACATTGCAGAACGCAAACATCCTAAAGAAACAAAACTCCAGGGTGCAGATATTTACGGAAGTACGGTAAACCCATTGATATATGGGAAAGTAAATTATTTCTACCCTGTAAAACTGGGCGTTCAAAAACAATATTTGCTTGGTAACAAAGGGAATAAAAACGGAACAGCCATTACCTTAAATGCCGGCGGTGGTATCAGCCTTGCGCTGCTGAGGCCGTATATGGTTGATGTACTTGATGCTGATAGTTCACGCAATCACCGGTATATAACCTATGATCCTAACGATACTACTTTTGCATTCCTGGATTTCAACCGCATCCTTAGCGGCCCGGACCTGGCAACCGGTTGGAATAAGTTGAAGATGACTCCCGGATTGTATGCAAAAACAGGTGTTCGTTTCGATTTTGGTAAATACAATGAAATGGTAACGGCCATCGAAGTAGGTGTATCAGCAGAATATTATTTTAAAAAAATTCCACAGATGGCGTTCAATAGTGAGCGGCAGTTTTTCTTCAATGGTTACGTTTCTTTCATTTTTGGTAAACGAAAATGACACAGATAAATAATTATTCATACAACTTTCAGAAGCGGTTCCAACGGGCCGCTTTTTGATTTACCTGCTTTCAACGTTGCCGATATAGTTTTATCTTTGCCACTCATTTAATCTTTACGTATGGCATGTGGAACTACAGATGAACAGGCTCCTTCAGTAAAAAAACCCAACTGGCTGCGTGTTAAACTTCCTATTGGTGAAGAATACAAACATGTACGCAACCTGGTTGATACGCATAAACTGCATACAATCTGCGAAAGTGGTAATTGCCCGAATATGGGCGAATGCTGGGGCGCTGGTACGGCAACATTTATGATTCTCGGTAATATCTGCACACGGAGTTGCGGATTTTGCGCCGTGGCTACCGGAAAACCGGATGCGGTGGATTGGGATGAACCTCAACGGGTAGCCGAAGCCATTCACCTGATGAAAGTAAAACATGCGGTTATTACTTCTGTAGACAGGGATGAACTGAAAGATGGCGGCAGCATTATCTGGTACAATACCATTAAAGCGGTGTATGCCCTCAATCCTGAAACAACACTAGAAACATTGATCCCGGATTTTAAAGCTGATAAAGAAAATATACAGCGGGTTATTGATGCAGCTCCGGATGTGGTAAGTCATAATATTGAAACAACGGAAAGGCTTACACGCCAGGTACGTATCCAGGCCAAATACTGGCAAAGCATGGAAACCTTAAAAATTTTAAAAGAAGGGGGCATGCGTACGAAAAGCGGTATCATGCTTGGATTGGGAGAAACGAAGGAAGAAGTAATTCAAACATTGAAGGATCTTAATAACAGCGGAGTAGATGTGGTAACCATCGGGCAATATTTGCAGCCTACAAAAAATCATTTGCGGGTAGACCGATTTATTCATCCCGATGAATTTGCGGAGTACAGGGAAATTGGTTATGAACTTGGTTTTGATTATGTAGAAAGCGGGCCGTTGGTACGATCATCTTATCATAGTGAAAAACACGTAATTCCGGGATGGGGAAGGGAACGGTGGATGGAAGAGAGAAATAATAAATAAGGGAGTTTTTGTATTGACTTTTGAATTTGGATTTTATTAACCACAGCGTTTACAGAGTGATTTCACAGTGTTGCACAGAGAGTTGCCACGAAGGCGCAAAGGCAGGAAGAAACACAAAGATTTAATCAGTGATTCAGTGGCAATTTTATACTTTTCCCATTTTTGAATTTTGATTTTTTAACCACAGAGTTTACCGAGTTTTTTCACAGAGTTACACGGAGAGTAGCCACTAAGGCACAAAGGCAGGAAGAAACACAAAGTTTAATTCAGTGGTAAATTTTTATACTCTTCCCATTTTTGAATTTTGATTTTTGAACCACAGCGTTTACAGAGTTTTTTCACAGTGTTGCACGGAGAGTAGCCACTAAGGCGCAAAGACAGGAAGAAACACAAAGTTTGAATCCCTGGTAAATTTTTATACTCTTCCCATTTTTGAATTTTGATTTTTGAATTTTGAATTTTTAGCCACTAAGGCACAAAGCTGTACTTTAATGTTTCAGATATTCTCCATTTACAATTCAGCATTAATAATTCAGCATTCACAATTCCGCATTAATAATTCAGCATTCACAATTCACTCCCACACCAGCGCACTCGCCCCCAAAATCGCAGCATCAGATTCTTTCAGTTCGCTGAAAATTAAACGGACCTTATTCTGGAATATAGGAAGCAGGTTGGCTTCCATGTGTTTTTTAGTTGGATTCATCAGTAAGTTTCCGGCCTTGGTTAATCCGCCGAATAATACAATTACTTCCGGTGAAGAAAACATTACAAAGTTGGCAAGTGATTCTCCTAATATCTGCCCGGTGAATTCAAAAATTTCATTCGCCACCTTATCGCCCTGCATGGCACATTGAAATACGGTTTCACTGGTGAGCTCATTGATACTGTAATCACGAAGCAAACTGTGCTCTTCCGGAAATTTTGTTAGCAGCTCAATGGCAGTATCACGTACACCCGTAGCCGAAGCATACGATTCCAGGCTGCCATGCATACCTGTACTCTTGTGTAACCTTCCGCCCGGACGAATAATGGTATGCCCCAGTTCACCGGCAAATCCATCATGACCCAACACAATTTTACCATCAATAACAATCCCGCTTCCAACGCCGGTGCCGAGTGTGATGGTAATAAAGTGTTTGATATTTTTGGTACAGCCATACATCATTTCGCCCATGGCTGCAGCATTGGCATCGTTGGTGAGTTTGGTTACCAGCCCGAATTTTTTATAAATAAGATCTGCAATGGGGATAATTCCTTTCCATTTAAGATTGGGTGCATATTCTATCGTTCCCCGGTAATAATTCGCATTCGGTGCGCCCATACCGATGCCCGTTATATTGCCAACACCGCCAACGTTCTTAATCATCGGCGATAACTTGCTGTGCAATTCTTCAATAAAATCTTCCACCGCATCATGATTGTTGCTGCTCATGCGATCCTGTTCAAGTATGCGGCCTTTCCTGTCAACAGTTCCGAATTTGGTAGTTGTGCCTCCTATATCTACACCAATGGCATATTTTTCTTTCATCTTTAGTTGATTTGTTTTTCGAGAATGGGAGATTAATGGCCTGCACTATCATCGGCAACATCGTAATCAATTCCCTGCTTTTTCAAGATCCCTTTCACCGCAATGGCAAAAAAGGTAAGATAGGCAAAGCATATAACCGGTATCCAATACGATTGATGAATGCCAATAACGTCTGCAATTTTTCCCTGGATAGGAGGAATAATACCGCCCCCAAGTATCATCATAATTAAAAATGCTGAACCTTCTGTTGTGTACTTTCCTAAACCCGCGATTGACAATGAGAAAATACTGGGCCACATAATGGAACAAAAAAGTCCACCGCTTAGAAAAGCATATATGGCAACAGTGCCGGTTGTTTGTGTACCGATGACCATTGCCAGCACTCCAAGAAATCCAAATATCATCAATGTTCTTGCAGGTTTATTATTGCTTATGTAAAATGCCACAATTTGAACAAGCACACAGATCACGTAGTAATACAATTTACTCATATCATATTTTGCAATCGAATTCACACCAATGATAATTCCAAATGCAACTAACGGCACAATAACCTGCAACAATACCTTAGTATTTTTAGAAAGATTAAATGCATTTACCGCACCAGCCCATCTTCCGATCATTAAACTTCCCCAGTACATAGAAATATAAGGCGCCGCTTCTGAAGATTGCAAACCGCCAAAATCCTGCTGCTTCATTAATTCGCTCAGGTTACTGCCTATGGCAACTTCTACGCCCACATATACAAAAATTGCCAGCATGCCCAACACCAACTGAGGATATTTCATTGCACCCCATCCTTCGGGCTTACGCCTGGCACTGATATTAGATCCCAGTAAGCCGATAACTACAATAGCAAGTGCGCCCAACAGCCATTTCATTCTATAAATATTCATCGCATGCACTTCAGATTCCGGAGCATTGGTAAGATCTGTTTTATAACTGTTGAATACAGGTGCAAACATGATTATCAACAAACCGGTCATGATGAGTAAAGTGTATAAAGCCTTATTTGCCTTTTCAACTTTTTCTACCATAATACCCGCAGGAACTTTTTTGGAAAAATAAAATAACGCTGCGGCCCCGATAAACAATGATCCTACACAGGTATATAATGTAATTACTTTACCTAAACTCAAAGCCGCTATCTGTTCATCAGTAACAGCAGCCGTAGTGCCAAACAGCGCAAGGGCAACCACAATTGGACCGATCGTTGTGCCGAAAGAATTAATACCGCCTCCCAGATTTACCCGGCTCGTACCGGTTGCAGGGTCGCCAAGTGAAATTGCGAAAGGCTGGGCTGCCGTTTGCTGAAGCGAAAATCCTAAAGCCACAATAAATAAACCCGCAAGCATGCCTGCAAAAGTGTTCGCATTTACTGCAATAATCATTGCTGCCGCACCTAATGCGGAAAACAACAACCCATAAACGATGCTCTTTTTATAGCCCCACTTTCCAACCAGATCTTTTCCTCCAAATGATCCATAAGCAAACAAAGCAAGTGCACCGATATAGTAAGCAGTATAAAAAGCGAAATCGATTAACTGACTTTGAAATTGATCGAGGTGAAAATAATGTTTGCAAAAAGGAATAAATACACTGTTTCCTGCAGCGATAAATCCCCAGAAGAAGAAAACGGTAACCAAGGTACTCAGTGCACCATAGTTGGTTGGAATTCCCGTTGATTGTTGAGTAGTGGATGAGGTGTTGCTTTGAGCCATTGCCATAATCAGTAAGTTTATTCGATGAAAATACCAAGAATTTTAATCATTGTAAAATTTGTTTGAACGCATTCAATTTCATTGATTAAAATGTAAAATTTGCAGTTAAGGATAACCTTCTTAAATTCAATTATTATTAAATAAGCAGAATGGAAATTATTCACGTTAGCGCCGAATGTTATCCCGTGGCAAAAGCAGGTGGCCTCGCAGATGTGGTTGGCGCCTTACCAAAATACCAGCAGCAACTCGGACATATTGCCAAAGTGGTGATGCCCATGCACCGCACAAAATTCCTGTACAACAATGAGTGGGAAACCGTTCACAAAGGCAACTTCTCCATGGGGGCAATGAATTTCGACTTCACCATCATCAAAGAAAAAACAAATAAGCTTGGTTTTGATTTGTATTGCGTAGATATATACGGTTTACTCGATCGTGAAAAAATTTACAGCTACGACGACGATGCCGAACGATTCATGGCTTTTCAGCTATCCGTTACCGAATGGTTGAGCAAATGGGAACATCGCCCTGATGTGATTCATGTTCACGATCACCACACAGCGCTCATTCCATTTATGCTGCAACATTGTTATGCTTACAAACATTTATCGGGCATCCGAACCGTGCTAACCATTCACAATGCTCAATACCAGGGTTGGATGAGCTGGGATAAGTCGCCCTACCTGCCGGCATGGGATACATGGAAATGGGGTTTGCTCGATTGGGACAATACCATTAATCCTTTAGCCTGCGGTATCAAGTGCGCCGATAAAGTAAATACCGTTAGTCCGGGTTATATGGAAGAACTCATGTATGCTGCCAACGGACTTGAAAGCCTTTTTAACTACGAAAAGGATAAATGTACCGGTATCCTGAACGGGATCGATTACGCCGTTTGGGATCCGGAATGGGACACTTACATACTCGATAACTTTTCTTTGAAAGATGTAAAAAAAGGAAAAGCGCTCAACAAGAAAAAATTATGTGATGATTTTGGTTTCGATATCAAATATCCATTGATCATTTTCATCGGGCGATTGGTTGGTGAAAAAGCCGCTGATCTTTTACCGGAGGCTATACAGCAGGCTTTCGAAAATTCCGAAAGTAAATTCAATTGCCTGATATTGGGAAGCGGTGAAACTGCAGTAGAAAAAGCATTGGAGGAAATGAAGTTCCGCTGGTTTGGCTATTACCATTCACAGATTGAATACAATGAAAAACTAAGTCACCAGATGTATGCCGGTGGCGATTTTCTCCTGATGCCCAGCAGGGTAGAACCCTGTGGTTTGAACCAGATGTATGCCATGCGGTATGGCACGGTACCGGTTGTACGAAGAACAGGCGGATTGAAAGACACGGTAAAAGACTATGGCGAAAAGGATGGTTATGGTATCTGTTTCAATAATGCAACGGTAGAAGACATTGTGTATTCGATCGGACGGGCTATTGAGTTATTTAAAAATGCAAAAAAACTGGATGAAGTGAGGCATACAATGATGGGTATCAACAACAGTTGGGAAACCAGTGCCGGAAAATACATTGATCTCTATAATTCTATTTACAAATAAATTTTATTTTATGTCATTAAGTAAAGAGGTGATTGCGGTAATATTGGGCGGAGGTGCAGGCAGCAGGTTGTATCCGCTCACAGCAACGAGAAGTAAACCTGCCGTACCTATTGCAGGTAAGTACAGGCTGGTTGACATCCCCATTTCAAATTGCATTAACAGCAGCATCAACAGGATGTTTGTATTAACACAATACAATTCTGCATCGCTCAACAAGCATATCAAAAATACATACCAGTTCAGTGGATTCAGTAACGGTTTTGTAGACATACTTGCTGCGGAACAAACACCGGATAGCCGCGACTGGTTCCAGGGCACTGCAGACGCTGTTCGTCAATCGCTGAAACACATCGAGAAAAATGATTTTGAATATGTACTCATTCTAAGTGGTGATCAGTTGTACCAGATGGATTTCGCTTCCATGATCGAGAACCATAAAAAAAGCGGCGCCGGAATTTCCATAGCAACCATTCCGGTAGGCGAAAGGGAAGCGCCTGAATTCGGAATTTTGAAAACGAATGAAGACAATGTGATCACTTCATTTATAGAGAAACCAAAAAAGGAATTATTGCCGGAGTGGACAAGCAACACAGGTGCCGAAATGCAGATGCATGGAAGGATATACCTGGCATCAATGGGTATTTATATTTTCGACAGGGAATTATTATTCAGCTTACTGGAAACAGAAAAAAGAAGCTCAACAGATTTTGGGAAAGAGATCATTCCTGATTCAATTAATAAATACAAAGTAGTAAGTTTTCAATACGATGGATATTGGACGGATATCGGGAATATCTATTCCTTCTTTGAGGCGAACCTTGCACTTACGTTGGATATTCCGCCTTTCAATTTATTCGACAACGATAAAATGGTATATACCCGTGCCCGCATGTTGCCTCCTTCCAAAATCAGTGGTACAACCATGGAACAAACCATTCTTGCAGAAGGCGGTATTATACATGCTTTAAAAATTTCCAATTCTGTTATTGGTATCAGGAGCCGGATAGGAACCGGCAGCACCATCACCAGTTGTTATATCATGGGAAATGATTTCTATGAAACCATTGAAGAGATCGCTTACAATTATGAAAGAGGAATTCCCAAACTCGGCGTGGGCGACAACTGCCAGCTCACAAATGTAATTGTAGATAAAGATTGCAGGGTAGGCAATAACGTTAGGATCACCGGAGGCAATCACCTGAAAGATTCAGATCATTCATTGTATGCAGTGAAAGATGGAATTGTGGTAATAAAGAAAGGTGCGATTATTCCTGATGGATTTGTAATAGAATAAATAAGTAACTGAATTTTCCTGCGTTAATTCCAGTTGTGGAGGTAAGTAGAGCCTAACAGTAAAGAAAAATAAAACATTCGTTCAACAAAAATGCCGGAAGCAATATTCCGGCATTTTTTTATGTGTAGGCACGCTTATTTTATAATCCTGCTCTCCACCTGAATTGTTCAATCCATTTTTGAGAATCCGGGTCGTCATCACTAAACCAGTCTTTCGTTCTTTCTTTCAACATGGTATTAAATGCTGCTTTGGTATATGTTTTTTTTGCATTAACCGGAACGATTAATTTTTCATCAGCTTTATCAATATCAACTTTTGTAGCAATCCACGAAGTGTACATACGCGGAATGGTCATACCTAAAATTGTTCCGGGCAATCCGCTGATTGAACAAGGACCGCCTGGTATTGTAATTTCATCTGTGTAGAATACAAATACATATACACTGTCCATAATTTTACCAATTGCCTTCCTGCAATTGTAACCTGCAATGATCCTGTTCTCATTAGATAAACGCCATTCAATATTGGGAATACTGTCTTCAATAAAAAAATCCGACCCGAAAATATTCTTCTGCATGCTCATCCTGTTCGTATTGTGATCAAGATACCAAACAGTGCCTTCATCATCTTTTTTAAACCAATCCGGGAGTTTGGTACTTTCATCCCAGCGGTCAAATTTGTAAATACTCTTGTTGTTCGCAAAATTGAGTTTACAGTAAGATGTTTTGAATGTTGAGATATTATCCTTCATCATCTCCGCCCAGTTACCGCCGCCCAGTGTTTTCTTGATACTTTGTTTTACCTCGTATTCGATCACAGCTTTGCTGATGAATTGCTGCGCTTTTGTTTGCATCATAACAAACATCAGCAGGATAGATATTGATAGTTTTGTTTTCATTTCTGGTGTTTAAAGTTGATTACTTTTTACTGTCTGATGATTTGTTCTTGTTTTTAAAATCCCACGCAAATCCAACCATGAAATATCTTTTCAGCCTGTCGTTACGTACTTCCGTAAATGTATTTCCATAAAAATTACGGTCTACACCAATATTCTGGTTAAGGATATCTCTCACTTTTACATATACCGTAAACTCATTGTTTTTGAAAGTACGCTGCAATTTTGCATTCCACAACGAGTTATTAATTCCCTTATCGTTCTGGGAAGTTTTTCCTCTTACATAATATTGGTAATCGGAACTGATAGACCAAACCTTTTTATAATACACTGTCGCATTTGCTGAAACGGTATTGGTGAGGTAGTGGTTGTTGTTGCTGTTCTCAGTTGTGGTATTGATGTTGTAGTTCAGATCATTGTTCAGCGACAATTCATATTTTTTGTCCTTCGATTTATTTAAACCTATCGACAAACCAGCGCCCGTTGTATTGGAAGTGCTCTTCCTGTTGTTGAGATAGTTTGAGAAGCGATTGTAGTTAACATTTACACCAAGGAAAATACCCATGTTTAATTTCTTGATCTTTTGTTTACCGGCACCTGCCCACAGGAACATATTGATGTTACCATCTGTATTCACAGGCTGTGTTGTTTTTACACCACTGGCAGTATCAATTACAATATTGTTGGTAAATGAATTGCTTGTAAAACTAATATTCAGCGACTGGTACGTCCACAGATCTTTTATAAAATTATACCCATTGTGCTGCAGGTTTACCGAATTCTGGAAAGAAGGTTTTAAATCGGGGTTACCGATGTACTGGTTAAATTTATCATTGTTATTTCTCAACGGCTGCAACTGGTTAATGGTAGGCTGCGTAGTACTACCGTTGTAGTTTATTTTTAAGCTGTGATTGGATTTATAGTTATAGGTAAATCCTGCAGCAGGAAAGAAGTTCGTGTAATTTCTCAGGTAATCTTTGTTAAAGGTTTCATCAATGAGATCATAATTTGTAAACCCAACACCCATACCAAAATTGTATTTGATCTTTTTATTGCTGTAGCTGATTTTTGCAGAAGGTGTGTTTACCCAGATCTTAGAAGTGAACTTGTTGGTAAGTGTATCTACCTGTACATCATATTTGCCGGGCACCGATTCTGTGTAGGTTACCTGGTTGTTCTTTCCATAATCATAACTCAACTGGTAACCCAGTTCAAGGGAGTATTTTTTTGTTAATGGTTCCGTGTACACTAATTTACCCGTAAGCTTATCAGTAGATTTATTGTTATCAATCATCTGGTCTATCAACTGAATGGAAGGTAACCCTTGTTCAAAACTCAGGTTATAAGATTCGTTGAATTTCAACCCGTCGGTATTTAAATGATTCCAATCGGTAGTGAAGGTTAAAGTGCGTCTCGCTTTTTTAAATTTATGCTTGAACACAACATTTGCATTGAGTGCATTTTTATCGCTGTTGTTTCTCGTTACCGCATCCCTGCTGTTAATAATAAAACCGGTTGTATTGCCTGTGCTCGACTTACTGAGTGTTTCACTTTCGGTGTGATAGAAATTAGCATTTGCCGTTATCTTCAAACTATTTGCCGAATCAATCTTCACATCATACACCAGCCTGTTCTTAAAATTATGCCTGCGGATGTTGTTGGTATCTATGGCATTGGTTGTAAGAATACTATTGTCGATTTGCTGTTGAGTTAAGGTACGGGTTGTATTCGTATAATCCTGGTCGTTATACTTGGGTGTAAAGCTTAATGTTTGTTTATCGTTCCATTTGTTGTTATAGTTGATACCTGCATTGATGTTTTTAATAAACCCGTTTTCGGTATTTACATACGGTTCATCATCTACAGAGCCTCCATTCCAGGAATACATAAATCCACCGTCTTCATCCATGGTTGTATTTACATTGTCGTTACTGATACCGTATTTATCACCGTCCTGCCAGCTCAATCCATCCTGGCCGGTATTGCCATTCAGGAAAAATGCAGAAAATTTCCGTTTGCCTTTAAATGAACTATACAACAGGTTGTTGTTATACCGATCATCTATGTCCTTCATCAAACCACCTGATACATCTATCTTTCCAAAATGTCCTTTCTTTTTATCTTCCTTCAGCTTCAGGTTAATTGTTTTTTGCGTTTTACCATCGTCGATGCCGGTAAATTCTGCCTGTTCACTTTTCTTGTCAAACACCTGCACTTCTTTCACTGCATCTGCACGCAGGTTTTTCACAGCCATTCCGGGATCGTCTCCGAAAAATTCTTCTCCGTCTACCAATACTTTTTCTACTTTTTCGCCCATGGCTTTAATTTCTCCATTCTTATCAACCTGGATACCCGGAAGTTTCTTCAGCAATTCCTCCACGTTGGCATTGGCACTCACTTTAAAACTATCGGCGGTATAAATGGTAGTATCACCTTTGATTTTAATCGGGCTGCCACTTTTAATAATGATATTGGTTAGCAATTTACTTTTTGAAGTAAGCGGAATCAGCGGTAATGTTTCCTCATTGCTTTTGATCTCAATATTATCTACATAGTCGCCAAACATCGGGTGCATTACCATCAAAATGTAATTACCCTGGGAAACATTGCTAAGTGTATAGGTTCCGTCGGGCGCCGTTCTTGTAAACGATTTCAGTACAGAATCTTTAGGAGAGATGAGTGCTACTACGGCATTGCTCACGGAAAGATTGGAGGTGGTGTCTTTCACCGACCCCATTACTTTTGTAACCTGCGCATTTGAAAAAGAAAAAGAAAACAGGAATAGAACTAAAAATCCGGTTAATTTATGCATGTATTAGTTTTGACGGGTGTTTGATAAAATTGCTGTTTTATAATTCAAATACAAACTTACATATACTTAATTTTACGTTAAAAGGATTTACACAGGCGGCAATAAACAATTTGTAATGGCTTACGAAGACGAACATTTTATAGACACGGCGAAACTTGTTTGGAACTATTCTTTTTTTACAGATGATGATATCAAACTGTTTCAAAAAGGAATTTTATCTACCGGTTATGAAAAATTCGGAAGCCATCATTTGCGTGTATTAGATACCGAAGGATTCTATTTCGCTGTATGGGCACCCAACGCAACGTATGTTTCGGTGATTGGTGATTTTAACGGTTGGAAAAAACAATTACATCCGTTGTATGTTCGCCAGGATAATTCCGGAATATGGGAAGGATTCATTCCAAGAATAAAAAAGGGAGATCTGTACAAATACCACATCCGGGGATTCAATGATATAGAATCTGAAAAGTCGGACCCGTATGCGTTGTTTGCTGAATTACGTCCCGGCACTGCTTCCATTGCGTGGTATTTTGAAAAGCACTGGAACGACCAGGAATGGATGGAGCATCGCAAACGAAACAATGCACTCAATGCACCATGGAGCGTATATGAAGTGCATCTCGCCAGTTGGATGCGCCCTGAAAAGAATAAGGAGAGTAGTTTTAATACCTATGCACAAATTACGGAACGGCTCGTTCCGTATGTGAAAGCCATGGGATTCACACATGTGGAACTGATGCCGGTGATGGAATATCCTTACGACGGAAGCTGGGGCTACCAGGGAACCGGGTATTTTGCCGCAACCTCACGGTTTGGGCCACCCGAAGAACTCATGTATCTTATTGAAACCATGCACCAGCATGGAATCGGCGTTATCCTTGATTGGGTTCCGTCACACTTTCCGGGCGATGCACATGGATTATATAAATTCGACGGAACGCATACCTACGAATATGCGGATATGCGCAAAGGTTATCATCCCGATTGGAACAGTTATATTTTCAATTACAGCAGGGCAGAAGTGAGATCATTTTTGATCAGCAGTGCTCATTTCTGGATGAATAAATATCATGCAGACGGCATCCGGGTTGATGCAGTGAACTCAATCATCCGCCTCGATTTTTCCAGAAAAGAAGGTGAATGGGAAAAGAACATTCACGGTACCAATGAAAACCTGGAAGCCATTGCCTTTCTTAAAGACCTGAATAAGATCTTATACCGCGATTTTCCGGATATACAAACAATTGCTGAAGAAGCTTCCGACTGGCCGGGCATTACCAAACCGATAAGAAAAGGCGGTTTTGGTTTTGGAATGAAATGGATGATGGGCTGGATGCACGACACATTCCGCTATTTTAAACTGCCCCATAACCTGCGCCCCGAAGAACAGGATACCTTTACCTTCAGCATCATGTATTTCTATGATGAAAAATTTATGCTCCCGTTAAGTCATGATGAAGTGGTTCACGGCAAAAGCCCGATGATCTACAAAATGCCCGGGTATGAAGCGGAAAAATTTTCGAACCTGCGCCTCTTGTACACCTACATGTACACGCACCCGGGAGCCAAGCTGTTGTTCATGGGAAATGAATTTGCACAAACAACAGAATGGAATGATAAATCGGAACTCGATTGGGAATTATTACAACACGATTCGCATCATAAAATGCAGTTGTGCGTTAAAGACCTGAATCATATTTACCGGAACGAACCGGCAATGTATGAATACCAGTTTGAACAAAGAGGATTTGAATGGATTGAACTCAACAAAAGAGAAGAAGGCGTGGTGATGTACAAAAGAAAAGGGAAACACCGCGATGATGACCTGCTGGTCATATTAAATTTATCGAACCAGGTTTTTACAGATTGGAAGATGCAGGTAAAAGGAAAAAATCACTGGAGAGAGATCTTCAACAGCAACAATATCGCCTACTGGGGTACAGGTGAAAATACGAATGAACAGCTACGTATAAATCCGATAGATAAAAAAAAGAAGATCTGTGAAATAATTGTAGATATTCCGGCGTTATCTGCAATGATATTCCGATAAGGAATCTGCTACCTACTGAAAATAACCATTATGAAACAGCTTTTATTTATCCTGCCCGTATGGGCATGCCTTCCTGCACTTGCACAAAACAGCGACAGTTCACGGTATTATTATGAAACAGGACTGAAAGAGCAGTCCGCCAAAAGATACATGGTAGCCGCACAGGCATTCGATAAATCCATCAAATTTAACCCGGCAAATGAAGAAGCGCTACTGGCAAATGCTTTTGTGAATCTTGAAATGAAGAAACTGGATGCTGCCAAAAATTATTTCACCAGGGTATATGAACTCAATCCTAAAAATTTGAAGGCCATCAACCAACTGATGGAATTAACCTATAGTTACCGGCAATTTGCAAAAGCAACTGAACTGGCGCAACAATGCAAAGAATGTGAAAATTCATTGCGTATTATCGGGATGAGTGCTTACCAGCAGGAAGATTATCCCGCTGCGGAAAAATCATTGAAGGCTGCCGTTGCCAAACACCCGGAAGATGCAGAAGCCATCTACACATTAGCCCGTACCTACCTGGATATGGAAGAATACAATAAAGCCATTCCCTGGTTTGAAAAAGCAATAAAACAACCCAACGCAAAAAATACATGGATGTATGAACTGGGATTGTTGTATTACAATCAAAGTGATTATAAAAATGCATCCAATGCATTTAACATGGCGGCAGATAACGGTTATGTACAATCGCTCGATTTTAAAGAGAACATGGGCTTTGCTTCCCTGTACAGCGGTGATTATGAAAAAGGAGAAAAATTATTGTTAGATATATACGCCAAAAAACCGGGCAATAAAGACTTATTAAGAGATATGGCTTCGGCATTTTATGCACAGCGGCAATATGACAAATCACTCGACTATTGCCAGAAATTACTTGAAATAGATGATAAAGACGGAAAGGCACTTTACCAGGCAGGCCTTGCTTTTCAGAAGAAGGGAGAGAAAGATCGTGGACAAAAGATGTGCGATAAAGCCATCGACATTGATCCTTCACTCGCAAGTTTAAGAACCAAAAAAGAAATTCCCGGGCTTTAAGCTTCTACGATAGTTTTGTTTGACGATTGATGATTACAGGACAGAGCCGGGAGTTTTTTTGCTCCCGGTATTTTTTTAGCGTGGATCATTGAAAATTTCTGCCAGCATACAACGGGCGCTTCCGCCACCACAGGTTTCAATGATATTGAGGGGCGCATACAATAACCGGCTGTTTTCTTCGAGCAACTGAACCTGGGTTTCTGTAAGTGAACGGAAAGCAGTTTCTGACATTACCCACAACAAGTCTCCATCACTGTTCTTTAACTGCAGCATGTTACCAGCAAAATGATGCAACTGTTTTATACTGATTGGAACTATTTTTTTCCCGGTTTTTTTAATAATAAATTGTAGTCTTTCTTTATTTTCATCGCCTGCAATGGCATCCATACAGATCAGTACCTCATGTTCACCTACAGCCATCATTACATTGGTATGGTAAATTTCTTTACCCGTATCATCATGCGAAGTAAACAGCATGGGTCTGTATCCCGATAACCGGCAAAATTCATACAATACCCTTTCATCGGTACGTTGTGAAACCGATGCATAGGCGATTTTATAATCACGGTCGAGTACCATGCTTCCGGTTCCTTCGAGGAAAGCCGACTGTTGCTCAAAGCTGCTGAGATCGTATGATTTACTGATGATAAATTGTTCCTGCAACTTGCGAAGCACATGTTCCTTTCTTTCCATACGCCGGTTTAAGGCAAACATGGGATACATGAAAATGCTATTGTCTTCATGAAAGGAAATCCAGTTGTTGGGAAAAACTGCATCAGGCGTTGCCGGAAGATCTGTGTCTTCAATTACCGTAACAGCAATTTTATTTTGAATAAGCAGGGAATAAAGTCCGTTGAATTCCGCTAACGCCTTTTCTTTTATGTTGCCGTTCATTTTTTTCTGGAAACTATTGTTCACTGCCGTTTCCGGGTTAAAATTAAAATTCACCGGCCGGATCATCAATACTGCTGACGTTACCATAGTTGTCAATGTGATTGTTTGGCAAATGCTTTTTCACCTGCGGCAATGTTCACAGGTATATCGTTTTCTGCCGGGGGGATCGGGCAACTAAAACCATTTGCATAGGCGCAATACGGGTTGTAGGCTTTATTAAAATCGAGGAGGAGATGATTATTGATAATGTCGCTTATCGTACAATCGATGTACCTGCCGCCACCATAACTCTGCTCACCGCTGCTGCTATCCGTAAATGGTATGAACAAATAATCTTTGTAGCTGGTATCGCTCATCAGTCTTTCACTTTGATAAACCGTCACCGTACAATCTTTACCATCCAGCTTAAAATGTAATACACCATACCTGAAATACCTGGAACTACGCGGCCCGGATGTTTTCATAATAAAACCGGTAGGATCGTTTAGTTTTTCGAATGAAGCATTTACCCTGTATTTTTCATCTACCGGGAAAAAACGGAAATACATACTGTCATTTCCTTTTACCACTTCATGTGTTTGTACGTAATTGTTCCGGAATTGCAACAGGCTATCGGTATAGGTTAGCCGTTGTGCAGTTGCGAAAAGAGAAAATGCAATAAGAATAAAGATGGACATCAATTGTTTCATACATCAATTCATCATCAGTACATTCACACTGCGTTGTAAAATATTGAAAGCAATTTCAGCCATCAGGTTTTCTTTATCCAGCGTGGGATTTACTTCTGTGATCTCAAAGCAGCATACTTTCCGGTTTTGCATGAATTTGCTGATCAGATCTTCAGCTTCTCTTTCCCTTAACCCGTTGCTTACAGGCGTACCGGTGCCCCGGGAAATCGAGGAGTCAAGACTATCAACATCAAAACTCACATAAATATCTGTACAATCGCTGAGGTAGCGCAATACTTTCCTGCTAACGTTTTCAGCACCGTTGCGTCGCACTTCGCTTGTAGGGATCACTTTCATGCCATATTTTTCTATCAGTGCTTTTTCTTCTTTTTCAAAATCACGCAGGGAAATAAACACGATATCCTCCGGCAGTACTTTAGGATGAATTTTACCAATGGTTTTTAACTGATCCCACATCTTCATTGTTTTTTCGTCCGGTTCATGTACCCGCATTTCTTCATTGTTTTCATCAATGGCGGTAGCCAGCGGCATACCATGCATGTTGCCCGATGGAGTGGTAAGAGGTGTGTGCAGATCGGCGTGGGCATCAATCCATATCACACCCAGTTTGCCCTTTGGTTTAGCCATTTTAATTCCGGCGATAGTACCACCTGCAGAACTATGATCGCCACTGAGAATTACAGGAAAGAAATTGTTTTTGATGCTATCACAAACAGCCTTGCTCAATCTTTCATAAATACTCACCACGCCCTGGATTCTTTTGGCGTATGGAGATTGTATCGGTTCAAATAAAAGGTTATTCTGGGTTTCAATTTTTTCGGATGGAAAATGAACGAAAAAATTGCTCATAAAATCAAGAGCGGCAATCTTAATCGCATCAACACCCAGGCTGGCCCCGCGGGTTCCGGCGCCAATTTCTGAGGGTACTTCAATAAGCTTTATATTTTTCATCTTTATAATTATTGATTATTAGCAAAGGGTGATGGGCAACCATCACCGGTACAGGAGGAATGGCAATATCGTAAAGGTTTAGGAATAAAAAAAATAACCCCAACCGGGAAATACCCTGCCGGGGTTGCTTAAAAATTACCCGAAACCTTTACGGTTACAAGTGAAAATTTATTAATTAGAATTGTTCCAGCCTGCTGAAAAAGAATGCGCCTTCAATAGCTGCATTTTCATCGCTATCGCTTCCATGAACAGCATTTTCGCCAATAGAACTTGCATATTTTTTACGGATCGTTCCTTCAGCCGCCTGTGCCGGGTTGGTAGCGCCAATCAGCTTACGGAATTCTTCCACTGCATTTTCTTTTTCGAGGATGGCTGCTGTAATCGGGCCACGGCTCATGAATTCAACCAGTTCTCCATAGAAAGGGCGTTCTTTATGCACTTCATAAAATTGTCCGGCTTTCTCCTTACTCAGGTGCGTCATTTTCATGGCAACGATACGGAAACCCGCTTCATTGATCATTTGTAAAATACCGCCGGTGTGACCTTTCTCCGTTGCATCGGGCTTGATCATGGTAAATGTTCTGTTCGTCATTTTCAGTTTTTGGCCGCAAAGCTAACCTGTTCCCGTCAGAAAATAAAAGGCTTATCCGGAAAGTTTTTTGTTAAAAAAAATGTTAACGGCCATTCATACCTGCTGACAATAAATGCTTTTTGGAATTTTCCAATTACTTTTGCGCCGCCTTTATGCAATCAATTGACAATATATACCCCCGGCTGTCTGAAAAAAAGAAGATCGTAATAACCATGCATCAGAAACCGGATGCGGACGCCATGGGATCTACACTCGGACTATTTCATTTCCTGAAACAATTTGGCCACGATGCCGTGGTGATTTCCCCCACCAACTGGGCTAATTTTTTAAACTGGATGCCCGGTACCAAACAGGTGCTGGATTATGAAAGAGAAACTGAAAACGCAAATGAGTGGCTGGATGCTGCAGACTGGATCTTTTGTTTAGACTTTAATACGCTGTCCCGTACGAAACGAATGGCAGAAAAGCTGGCTTCCGTTAGCGGCGAAAAAATATTGATTGATCACCACCAGGAACCCCAGGTTGAAGTATTTGCCTATGGTATCAGCAATACGGGGAAAAGCTCAACTGCTGAAATGGTGTTCGACTTTATCCTGGCATCGGGGTATAGCGAAAAAATAACAGATGAAGTTGCACAATGTATATATGCAGGGGTGATGACAGACACCGGTTCTTTCCGTTTCCCTTCTACTACCGCAAGTGTGCATCGCCTGATTGCAGAGTTGAAAGACCGTGGTTTACAACATAGCCCGGTACACGAAGCGTTGTTTGATAATTTTTCAGAGAACCGTTTCCGGTTCATTGGCAATGTGTTACTAAACCGGATGGAAATTTTTTATGAGTACAATACGGCGCTGATTGCCGTACCGGCGCAGGACCTGGTGAAGTATGATATTAAAACAGGCGATACGGAAGGGCTGGTAAATTATCCATTGAGTATAGAAGGAATTAAACTGGCGGCCATTATCATCGACAGGGGCGAAGAACGTAAATGTTCATTCAGGAGTAAAGGGAATTTTGATGTAAATACTTTTGCCCGAAAATATTTTGGCGGAGGCGGACATTTCAATGCTGCCGGTGGCCAAAGCAAGGAGCCACTTGAAAAAGTAGTGGAAGAATTTAAACGGGCAATGAAAGAAAACAGGGAACAACTCAGCACTTATAAATTTTAAATAAAAAACCAAATGCGTAAAATTTGTTACTTATCGTTACTGGCAGCAGTAGTATTCACATCGTGCCAGGACAACAAGAGCTTTAAGAAAGGAAAACAGGGAATTGAATATAAAATCATTTCTGGCAACGGATCGGAGAAAGTAAAACCGGGAGAGTTTATGCAGTTACATGTAGGGCAGTATTACTCTACACAAAGAAGGGATTCTTTATTGTCTGACACAAGAACTACCGGTGGCCCGTACATGGAAGCACTGGATTCTGCCAGCACACCTCCACAGTATTATGAAATATTGAGCCAGTTAAAAAAAGGAGACAGTCTTGTATTGAGAATCCCCATTGATTCTGCCTTTGCAAAATCGCCAATGAATATGCCGCCTTGGATGAAAAAAGGAAACTTCCTTACCACTACGGTGAAAGTGATCAACATTTTCAACAATATACAATCAGCAGACAGCGCAAGAACGGCTGAAATGCGTATCATCCAGGTGAGAGATTCTATTAAAGGGTTGGAAATGCAGGCGAAAGACAATAAAACACTGGAAGCCTATTTCAGCAAAAACAATATCAAAACAGTAAAAGGTCCGCAAGGAACATTCGTGGAAATACTGCAACCCGGAACCGGCGCTATGATTGATACGAGTGTGATCGTTGCGGTAAAATATACCGGTAAACTTTTTTCCAATAACGAGATTTTCGACAGCAATGTGGATACCACTAACGGCCATGGCAGCACGCTGGAACCACTGAAAGTGAACATGACAAACGATCGTACACTGGGTATTTCAGTAATCAAAGGCTGGATGGACGGACTTACCTTACTCAACAAAGGCGCAAAAGCAAGATTCTATATTCCTTCTAACCTTGCGTATGGTTCAAGAGATAATGGTAAAATTCCTTCAAACTCCATATTGGTTTTTGACGTGGAAATTTCAGACATCTTTACCAAAGAACAGGAAAGAGCACTACGTAAAGAAAGAATGGAAAAAGTAAAAGCGATGCAAAAAGTATATGCCGACAGCATTTCAAAAGCCAAGGCAAAGATGGATACTACTAAAAAGAAATAATACTAAAGCATAGTATAATAAAAGCCGCTTTCATTAAAGGAAGCGGCTTTTTCGTTCATCGCGGTGTTTACCAAAACCATATCTTTAATTGGTAGTTCCGCAACAAATGGAATAAGTATGTATATAGCAGATAACCAGACTGGTAAAAACTTCTTTTAATTTAATTAATATGAAAAAGATAGTTTTAATCACATTAATTATTGTTGGTTCATTTACAGGTTTTGCTAACGGTAGCAACAATACATGGCCAACAAACTTAAAATCCTGCAATGATCAATACTTTATTTCCCGCCCTGATACTACAACCTACCCGATTGAAAGACTTAGTTCTCCGCAATGGATCAATTATGTAGGAAAACCAATAGATACACTGTTGTCATTTCTGGATACGGATTTCCCCGGATTTAAAATAGGCAAAGTTTATTCATGTGGTAATATAAAATTGCCATGCAGAATAAATATATATTATGGTAATGGAAGAGGATTTATGATTTATGTTAAACGGTTTCAACACCTAAATCCATACAAAACTTTACCTGATGGATCCTGGGATGCAACATTATTTCGCCAGGAAAATATTACCGCAATTGAACTATGGGATAATACGGTTTGTGTATTTAACAGCAATCCTTAATGTGGAGGATGATAAAAACTTAGCTGATTCCTTATCAATCTGAAGTTTTACAAATAAACTATACAACTGAAAAACAGACTATACAATATGCTCCATTAAGGTAATCACTTCAACAGCTTCCTTCACATCATGCACCCTTAACAGGTCGGCGCCATTTTGTATGGCAATGGTATGTAAAACGGTTGTGCCGTTTAAAGCATGTGCAGCAGTTGTATGTAAGGTTTTATATACGGTACTTTTCCGGGATAGGCCGGCAAGAATAGGTTTATCCAGCATACGGAACACATGGAGGTTGCGCAGTAATTCGAAATTATGAGCAATGGTTTTACCAAAGCCAAAGCCCGGGTCAATGATTATGTCTTTTATACCTGCATCCGTACATTCTTTTATTTTCCAGGTAAAAAAATCGAGTACTTCCTTAACAACATCATCATAAACCGGGTGCAGTTGCATATCAGCAGGTGTGCCTTTCATGTGCATGCAGATATAAGGAACACCCAATTGGGCAACGGTTGAGATCATGGCTTTGTCCATTTCACCTGCACTGATGTCGTTGATGATATCAGCGCCTGCTTCCACGGCTGCAACAGCCACTTTACTGTGATAGGTATCCGCAGAAATAATGATGCCTGGAAAATGAGAACGGATAAGTTGAATAACCGGGATCAATCGTTGAATTTCTTCTGCTGCCTGAACACGTTCGCTGCCGGGCCTGGTGCTCTGACCGCCAATATCAATGATCGTTGCGCCATCTTCCACCATCTTTTGTGCAAGCGCCAGCAAATCCTTTTCCGAAAAAGATGCATGCCCTTCGTAAAACGAATCCGGTGTTGCATTGATGATGCCCATTACCAATGCTGGTTCGGTTACAATTATTTTTCCCCTGCAGTTAATGGTGAACATTGCCATAGTAATTGTATTTTTGAAGAATACGCAAATGTGCAGATTATTCATGAGCTAACGATAAAATATACATGACCACAAACGAGCAATACGATGTAATTATTGATGAATGTAAAAGCACCTTTCTTAAAAAAACAAAGGATTACGGAACATCCTGGAGAGTGTACCGGGTGATTTCCATTGCCGACCAGATATATATCAAAGCAAAACGCATTCGTACCATCCAGGAAAAAAAGCAACAAAAAATAGGGGATGGCATTAAGAGCGAATTTGAAGGAATATTGAATTATTCTGTGATCGGGCTTATTCAATTGTCGCTTGCAGAAAATGCACCTGAGCAACTGGCTGTAGCCGATGTAGAAAGATATTATGATACCACTATTGCCGCTGCAAAAAAATTAATGCAGGATAAAAATCATGATTACGGTGAAGCATGGAGGGAAATGAGCCAGGAAAGTTTTACTGACCTGATACTGGCAAAACTCTTAAGAATAAAACAGATCATTTCAAACGAAGGTGTAACCATCATCAGTGAAGGAATTGACGCCAATTATTACGACATATTAAATTACGCTGTGTTTGCACTGATACTTATCAGCGAAGGAAAACAAAACAAATAACAAATGAAAGCAGTTGTAACGATCATAAGAATACTGACAGGTTTATTGTTCATTTTTTCAGGATTGGTGAAAGCCATTGATCCACTCGGGCTTGCCTATAAAATGCAGGAGTTTTTTGAAGTGTGGGGACAAAGCAAATCGCTTCATGGATTGATGAATGTACTGGATCAGTATGCTGTTGCATTTTCGATTATCATGATCACGCTGGAAGTGGTAGTGGGTGTAGCGTTACTACTGGGATGGCAGAAAAAATTAACGGCCTGGATAATATTGCTGCTCATGCTGTTTTTTACTTTCCTTACCAGCTTTGTTTTGTTTACCGGCAAGATACGGGCCTGCGGCTGTTTCGGAGATTGTATTCCGTTAACACCGGTGCAAACGTTTACAAAAGATATAGTGTTGCTGGCTTTTGCTTTTTTCCTCCTGCTGAATACCCGGTACATTCAACCGCTGGCAAAACCCTGGATCAATTCTTCTTATGTAACGGTAGCGGCTATACTCACTTTGATACTGCAGTTCAGGGTTATGAGTCATTTACCATTGGTAGATTGCCTGCCTTATAAAAAAGGAAACAATATTATTGAATTAAGAAAAATGCCGGCAGATGCGGTTCAGGATAAATTTGATTATGTGTTTGTATATGAAAAAGATGGAAGTAAAAAAGATTTTGCGGTATCGGCTTTACCCGACAGTACATGGAAATTTGTAGAAAGAAAACAGATCCTTGTTGAAAAAGGAAGAAACAATATTCCGCTGATTAATGATTTTACATTATCCGGAGCAGACGGTTCGGATTCAACAGAAACAGTTTTAAATACTCCCGGAGAATATTATTTGTTGTTCATAAAGGAATTACCGGGCAATACCCAAAAATGGACAAAGCAAATCCAGGCGATAACCAAAGAAAAAGCCAATAGAAAATTGTTTGTTGTTACGGGTCAGAGAACGGCAGTGGCAAATTTCCTTGCAGGTAATAACATCAGTTACGATGGTTTATTCGGATGCGATGTTACTTCCATTAAAACGGCGGCACGTGCCACACCTACCATTTACCTGATGAATGGGCCTGTAGTGCAGGGAAAATGGGGTTGGGCAGATTTTGATCGTTTGGTAAAGTAAATTGTGAACATCCGTTTCATTCGTTAAATCCGCGTTCCATATTTTATTTTTAAAGACGCGGATGATAAGGGGCGTTGCGGTAAATGTTGAATTTTTTTTTTGCCAAAAAAGGCGCAAAGGCAGGATGTTTGATTAGTGTTGATTTATTATGCTCTTCCTATTTTTGAATTTTCACTTTTGAATTCTGAATTTTTTAACCACAGAGGACACAGGGTAATTTCACAGTGTTGCACAGAGAGTTGCCACTAAGGCGCAAAGGCAGGAAGGGACACTAAGTTTGAATCAGTGGCAT
>JAFDXE010000045.1 GCA_018268085.1 Bacteroidota bacterium | reverse complement strand
TGCCACTGATTTACTGATTTTTTAAACCTGGGAATTTTTGTCGCAAAAGTTGATAGCGTGTAAAAAACAGCATACATATTGCTGTTCTTTTTTTTAGGATACAACATATTTCAGCATCAGTGAATCAGTGGCAATGTTTTTTGCGAAAAATTCGCTGATTTTTTAAACTGGTAATTTTTATCGTAAAAGTTGGTAATAAAAAAGCTGCATACATATTGGGGTTCACTTTTTTTAGGATACAACATATTTCAGAATCAGTGAATCAGTGACAATGTTTTTTTGCGAAAATTCGCTTCATATCTCCATCTTGCTTATTTCATTTTAACCTGGATGCTAACAATGTTTGCATGCAGCCCGTTTGTTCGCCGGTAATAACCATACCTCAGTTCAATCATACGCCATTGGCGGATACCCAGAATGCCCTTTGGTGGAGCAAGTCTTATTCCGGCTCCCAGAAAATTACTGCTGAATGCGGAGAGATCATAATTGCTGGTATAGTATTCGTCCGTTAACAGGTGTTGTTGGTATGGCGCAAAATAATCGGCGGCTTCCTGGTGATAAAAACGATAAAAAGGACTTACTGAAAAAAACGGTGTGATCTTACAGGCCAATTCAATATCTGCAGTATGTGCCGTGAGTCCCCAGTCATCGGAATAAAAACGATACATACCCCGGAAGATCAGCCTGTCTCCTGAAAAATAACTGCCTCTTACGGCCATGGGAATTTTAAATCTTGTTGAAGGAAGTTTTTCGTTCGCCAGTTTCCCGTTATTGAAATATACCCGGTGAAAAGGCAATCCCAGGAAACCGTTTTGAGCGGTAACATCCAGCAGCCATAACATTTGTAAACGCTGGTTAAACACATGCGAAAAAGTGAAGCTGCCACTTAAAGTATTTCTTTGCTTCCTCGGGTATTTGAATTCATTGGGATATCCATACAATCCACCGGTAGCAGCAGTACGAAGTTCAACGGGTAAGATCATCTTCACTTTGTCGAGGTACACCTGCAATTTTGCGGTAAACTCACTGTTACGGTTGGCCGTTTTTTGCGAAAGCCCGGCTGCCATCCCGAATGATTCATAATCTGATTCATGCGACCAGGAAATGCCGCCATTCATACTGCTTCCCTTTTTTTCATTTGAAACAGCATAGGTAAAGGATGGATAAATACGTACATCTTCATGCGATGCCGACGAAATGGTATATGGATTTATTTTATCGGATGAAGCAGAGGTGTAATAATCGATGCCAACGTTTGCGTTGATATCAATCTTACGGGAATGTTTATTGTATTTGATCAGCTTGCATTCGAAATAAGCAGAATAGTCTGTAAGTTTTTCTGTTCCAATGCCTCCGGTAACGGCAGAATTATTTCCGTTCTGGTGATAATAACTTCCTACAAAATTTATTTCATCGATGCTAAGCTTTCGCTTTTTGTATTGAGATGTATCTGTCGTTTGTGCAAAACTGTGTAGTAGCTGAAGGTACAGGCCAATAACAACAAGGCAGATTCTTCTCATGAAGCAGCATTATTTCAGCTTCAAATGTAAACTAATAATGTCTGAGTTTAATCCTGTTGATCTGTTGTAATGTCCATACCTGATTTCTATCATGTGCCAGTGTTCAATTCCGAAAACACCTTTTGGCGGGGCAAACCGCAGGCCGGCGCCGAAGAAATTACTGTTGAATGCAGAAAGATCATAGTTGCTGGTATAATATTGATCCGTTGTTTTGTGTGCATACAATGGCGCAAAATAATCAATGGCCGATTGGTGATAATACCGGTAAAAAGGCACAACAGATAAGAACGGTGTAATTTTATAAGCAGCTTCTATGTCGGCGGTATGTGCAGTGAGTCCCCAATCATCGGTATAAAAACGATAAAAGGAACGCAGCACAATTTTATCTCCCAGGAAATAATTGGCTCTTATTCCCAATGGGATCTTTAAACGGGAAGAGGGTAGCAATTCGGAGCGAACCGTTCCATCACTCAAATACACCCGGTGAAAAGGCAAAGCGAGGAATCCATCCTGTTTCACCAGTTCAGCAATCAGCATTACCTGCAGGCGTTTGTTGATCACCTGCGACAAAGTAAGGGAACCACTGTATGAATTCCGTGACGAAGTTCCATAGCCCTCATGCTCCCCGTTTCCACTACCGGGATTTGTTCTTAACTCTACCGGGTAAACGAGCGTTACCTGGTCGAAATAAGCCTGGGCTTTTACGGAAAGCTCCCTGTTTTTGTCTTTTGATAATTTGCTGAAATGCCCTCCAATACCATAAGACTTATAATCAAATTCTGTAGAAGCAGATATATTGAATCCGAAATTGTTTCCTGTTTTTTCATTTTCAACGCTCCACGACAGTGAAGGGTAAATCCTGGTGTCTGCTGAAGAAGCAGATGAGTTTGCTTTGAGATCTATTTTATCGGAAGAGGCAGAAGTGTAGTGATCAATACCAACTTCACCTGTGAAACTATGTTTGCGATTGCGTTTATCGTAGGTGATCAGCTTAACGTCGAGTACATTGGCGAGATCGGTTAATTTTTCAGAACCTTTGCCACCTTCCACTGCCGCATTATTTCCATCCTGGCGGTAATAACTACTTACGAGATTGATCTCATCTATTTTTAATTTCCTGCTTTTATAAGCGCTTGAATCTGCCTGCTGTGAAAAAGCAGCAACGATTTGTAAGAAAAGACCTGCAGTAAAAAGACAAAATTTTTTCATTTAATTTTTTTTTAAAGGAACGCAGATATCACAGACTCAGAAGATGAACGCTGGTTTGCTACAACGGTCAACGCATTGCAATGAATACAATAAATGATTCCTGCATCTTCCGTCCACTCATGTACTCATTATCACATCTATTAATTACACCCACAGCCTCCACCCGTTTTCCCTCCATTCGCCCCGGAGCCTCCTTCACGGTAGGTTTGAAAACTCAATTCCGTTTTCTGGATTTTACGGGCGCTGAGTTCCATCTCGGCGTCATTGATCCTGCTCTTCTGGTATTCTTTTACTGAAGTGCAACTGCATGCTACAATGACCAGCATAACTATCGGCGTTCCAATACGTGTTCTGTTTTTCATGAATGAAGATTTATGTTTCGGGATGTATATATATGGTCATGGTCATCAATTATGATGCAGCCAATATTCTTAATCTGGTTGATCATATCCAATCCAACTTTTATTCCCATTACCATTACCGGTGTAGCCATAGCGTCTGCTATTTCTGCGTTCGGACTGATGATGGTCACACTTTTTATTCCTTCAACGGGTAAGCCGGTTTTGGGATCAATGGTATGAGAATATTTTTTCCCGTTTACGATGGCAAATTTTTCATAATTCCCCGAAGTGGCAATGGCCATATCCGTAATTTCCATGTAGGAAAAAGGGTGGTGGGATTTATCCGGGCTGGCAATACCGATCGTCCATGGCTTACCGTTAGGTTGTAATCCCCAGGTAGTGAGATCGCCTGCAGCATTTACAATTCCGCTGCCAACACCCAGTTGTTTCAAAACAAATTTAGCCCGCTCGGCAGCATACCCTTTCCCGATTCCTCCAAAGCCAATACGCATTCCTTTTTCTTTCAGGAACACGGTTTTGTTTTCATGATCCAATATAATGTTCTGGTAATTGATAAGGCGAACCATTTTTTTTGCAGTGTCTTTATCCGGCAGCGAAGTCATGTGCTGATCAAAATTCCACAGGCTTTTATCAATAGAACCATACGTAATATCAAATGCACCTTGTGTTATTTCAGCAATACGAATAGAACGTGCAATCAAATCAAATACTTCCTGGTTCACCGGCACCGGTTGTATTCCTGCAGCCGCATTGATAAGATTTGCCTGGCTGCTGTCGTTGTAGGTAGTGAGCAATCGTTCAATTCGCCTTATCTCTTCAATAGCGATATCTATATATTCGTTGGCCGTGGCTTCCTGTTCTTTTTCCAACACAACACTGATCTCAAAACGATTGCCCATTAATTTGAGTTCCCGTTTAAAGATTTGTTTGTTTACTATGGACGGTTCACTTACCACTGTCTGTAATGGATTTGATCTGGTCAACAAATGCTGAAGGGGATGCATCCGGGAAACCTTCCCAGCTTTTTACAATTTTTCCTTCGGCAGTTAATAAAAGTGTGAAAGGAAATTTTCCTTCAGGGTTGTATTTTTCTGCCAACTGGTCGTTCATTGCTTCCTGTTCTTTACTCAGCTTGTTTTTTTTTGATCTTGGAAAATCAGCATTCAATAAAACAATGTGATCATTTGAGAATGAGATAAACGCCGAGGATTGAAAAATTTCCCTGCGCATACGCATACAAGGACCGCACCAGTCTGAACCGGAAAAATTCAATAAGATCATTTCATGTTTGTCGGCGGCTGTTTTTTTTGCCTCATCAAAATTTGTAAGCCAGTGATTTTCCTGAGTAGTTACCAGCAGGGAGAAAAGAATAAAAAGGAGTTTCATGAACCAGATTTGCGTACAAATTTAGGCAAATCACCATTCATGAAAATTGATCCTGATCAATTAGGAGAACTTTAGCAGATATTTTTTATTGTACATATTTAACGATAACGCCATCAGAAGTACAAGCCCATCCATGGTTTACATCGGTAAAACATATTCTTCCGATGACTTCATTACCGAGTGCTACAACTTTGGTCCAGTTGGCGCCGGCATCAGTTGTTTTGTATATCCTGTTGTTGATGCTGATGTAACCTTCATTGATATCTATAAAATCAATGCCCGTAAAAACATTGAATTCAGATTCAAAAATATTTGTCCAGCTAATCCCTCCATCGGTTGTTTTATTTACGTTTCCGTAGTCGGAAAAAAAGCCGTTGTTGTTATCAATGAACTGGATACTTCCATACAATTTTGTAAATGCTGTATCCAGGTTCCAGTTATCGCCGGCATCTGTAGTTGAATAAATACCATCCTGCCTTACAACCCATCCGTTATTATTGTCAAGGAAAAAAAGATAGCTCGTTTCTGATACGGTTGAAAAAGTATGTACCGTATCAATGGTAATTCCTGCGTCTGTAGATTTCCAGATATGTTGTTTGCTGCTCAGGTAAAGTGTATTGGCATCTGAAAAAAAGCAGTCATAAAAATGAAGCGGGCCACTGCCGGGATAAGTATAGTTGGCGTTTGCTACAGTATTGCCAGCATCCTGGGTAACATACACCGAATAACCTGCATTGGTAAAACAGGCATTGTTATTAACTGCATCAATATTTAACAGGTTGGTTGAATTGGTGGAAGCAAGTTTTGTCCAGGTATCGCCAGCATCGGTTGTTTTATACACGCCATTATTACTTACTGTATAGCCGTTCTGGTTATCTGTGAAAACAATATCCCTGAAATTTTCATTAGGGAGGCTGGTGATCTTTGTCCATCCGGTGGTTAAAGTGTCTGGTAATACAACTGTATCAGAGCTGCTATCACTTCCGTTGTTCTTGGAACAGGATGCAAAAACAATAATAACCAGGAGAAGACGAAATATTTTTCCCATCTGAATTTTTTAAAAAACGAATATAGCTAAAATCCAAAGAAGGCTTTATGACAGGGGCGGGAAAGGCCATTCACTTTTTATTTTTGCTTTTATAAAATACACAACCAGTCCACTGCCAAAAACAATTAAAAACGAACCAATAATGGTAGTACCTGTTGCGTAAAAAATGAACAACCACATGATGATGGCAAGAATAACGGGTAGCGGATATAGCGGCATTTTCCAGGGAAGCGATGCATTCCCGTTTCGTTTGCGCAACAGCGTTACCCCAATGGCCTGCCCGATAAATTGCACCATGATCCGCATGGCAAGAATGCCACTAATGATGTCGGCCATCTTAAACAGCAGGCTGAATACAAATGCCAGCACGGATAAAACAAGTAAGGATACGTAAGGGAAATTTTTAGTTGGATGAAGTTTACTGAATACTTTGAAGAAGGCACCATCAATGGCTGCCGCATACGGAACCCGGGAATAACCAAGCATTACCGCAAACAAAGAAGCAAGGGCTACCCATAAGATCATAATGGTAGCAACGATGGCAGCGCCATGACCATATAATTTTTCAATGAACAGGCTAACAACATAATCATTCTTCCCGCCAACCTGCCAGGCTTTGATATCCTGCCAGGGTATTACACTGCCTACACTGATATTCATTAAAAGATAAAGAATGGCAATACCGAAAACAGAAATAAACATACTGCGGGGAATATTTACAGCCGGATTTTTAATTTCACCTCCTAAATGACAAACATTGTAATATCCGAGATAACTATAAATCGTTTTTACACAGGCCTGGCCAAATACAAATGAAAATAACAGGTTCCAACTGAATGCGCCGGGAAGTGCCTGTAAAGGTTGCATCATGTTGCCGTTGGAAATACCTGCAAAAATGATCCAGCCCAATAAAGCAATTACGCCGCCCCAGAGCAAAACCCCGATTTTGCCGATATCATCAATTTTACGGTACAATAAAAATGTAATGAAAATAATCACTGAGCCCGACAAAACCTTTTGCTGCCATTCAGCTAACGGCACCAGGTAAACGAAGTAGGAAGCAAACCCGATCGCTGCTGAAGCTGCAACCAATGGCGCCTGTATAATCGTTTGCCATACATATAAAAAGCTCATCATCCTGCCTGCCTTGTTTTTGCCATACGCTTCTTTTAAAAAATTATAGCTGCCCCCTGCAAGCGGATAGGATGCACCGAGTTCACTCCAGATCATAGCATCCACCAATGATAAAACCGCACCTGCTATCCATGCATACAGGTACATACCACCAACCAATCCCATTACAAATGGAAGAGTGATGAATGGACCAATGCCCACCATATCAATCATATTCAGAACCGTAGATTGAAAAAGCCCCAGGCGACGCTGGAGTGAAGCAGCAGTTGACATGCTGTAAAGTTAAGTGCAGGCCGGGAAACTAACTTACGAAATGAGATGCTTGTTTGTGATGCTTTTATTGATCAGAAGTTGCTATGCGTGCCATTTATGATTCCTTATCTGAAATTTCTTTATCCTTAATTACTTACCATTTTCCTTTCATCTTCTTGTTATACTCTGTAAAGGTTTGGTTCTTATACTCACCATCACCGAAATATTTCAATGGGGCTTCCATTTCTTTTGCTTTCATATAACCGGCTAACGGTGCCGGTTGTGCGTCAATCGTGGGAAGAAAAACGGTTGTGGGAAATTCCAGTTGACCGAAAAGCAGGTAATCTGCCAGTGCATTGGAACGGCGGGCTGCATTATATGAGTATGTTTTTTTGTTGAACTGGAGCTCCTCCTGCGATTCGGCATTAAATCTTACTGCATAATAATGTTCGTTTACATAAGCAACCAGCTTGTTGTCTTCATAAGTGGTCTTGTCCATTTTTTTACACCAGCCGCACCAGTCGGTGTACACATCTATTACAATTGGTTTTGGATTGCTGTAGTACATTTCATTGAGTTGTGCCACACTGATCCAGTTTATTTTTTCTTTGTTTACGGTAATAAAAGAAAGGAAAGAAACGGATATGAATAATAAAATGAATATCCTGGTAACTTTTTGCATCGTTAATTGTTTAGTAGCTTAGATAACTAAACGGGAAATTAATGCAAAAAATTGTTGTAGCAGTAACAGGTGCCAGTGGTGCAGTATATGCAAATGTGCTGTTGAAGAAACTCGTGGCTTTGAAGGATCATTATAGCGAGTTGGCAGTAGTAATGACGGAAAATGCAAAGCAGGTTTGGCAAACAGAACTGGGAAATGAGGATTGGAACATACCGGGTCTGAAATTTTACAGCCAGCAGGATTTTAATGCCCCGTTTGCTTCGGGCTCGGGCCAGTTTAATACGATGATCATTATTCCCTGTAGTATGGGCACTTTGGGTAGGATTGCCGGGGGTATTTCAAATGACCTGATTACCCGGGCTGCAGATGTAATCTTAAAAGAAAGAAGAAAACTTTTGTGTGTAATAAGAGATACACCCTATAACCTCATTCATATCCGGAACATGGAAACCGTTACCCTCGCCGGTGGAATTATTTGCCCGGCTACTCCTTCATTTTACAGCCGGCCAACAACAATAGAAGAAGTAGCGGCAACTGTAGTAGACAGGGTTATTGATCTTGCAGGATTGCCACTCCATACTTTCAGGTGGGGAAATGAACAACCTGGCAAATAAAAATGCCCCGGTTTAGGGAGCATTCAATTATTTTTTTGCATTCGATTGCTGTTACCTCAAATCAACCGTTTCTACTCCCGGGTATTTTGATGCATCAAAAATAAATGTTGCATCCGGAATATTCCCGTTTGTATTCATGCTGCTTACACTGTAAGTATAGCGGTTGCCGGTTTTTTCAAAAACCTTCGTGGTGTTGATGGTAGCATTGCTGATGTACAAAAGCACTTTATGAAAAGCTTTTGTTTTATCGATAGGAGTGAGTTCAATTTCCTGCATGGTTTTGCCGTTCAATTTTACATCATCATTCAATTTATACAGGAAATCCTTATCGTAAAAATTGGTAAATAATTTCTGAGGTGTGATGGAATTTGCCGTAGGATCAATTTTATTGATGGTTACTTCATTGGCTGATTTATCATAAGTCCAGGTATTGCTGCCATCCGAAAATATTTCCTGTCCGGGAATGGAAACCCTGTATTTGTTTCCCTTCATATAAACGGTACCGTTTTTATTACCAAGTGATTTGCCTGAAGCGTTTTCAATTTTTAAAGAGAATTTCGCCTGCACGGATTTATAGGATTTGAATTTTGTACTTACCGCATCCAGTACTTTTTTAGCTTCCGGATCGCTGCTGCCCATTCCTTTCGGAGCTTGTGCCATCAATGCTGCATTCAGGCTTAGTAATACGACCAGGCTACAGAAAATTTTTTTCATTTTGGTTGTTTTTTCCTTATTTATTTTGGCGGGGCAAAGATAGGTATTAGACCTATTTTTCAATGCTTTATATCAACAGGCTTTGTAATAAACTGTTAATGTATTGCGCTTACTGCAAATACAGGGCCTGTAACGAAAAGCCTGTTCAGGCATTTCCGGCAAAACGGTAAATATATTTGAACAACTATGCCGTAATGCATGCACTGATCATGGGCAATCAACAAACTTTTACGAGGTAATAATTCTTTTTTCCTTTTTGGATAAGCAGGTATTTATTGTGCAATAACATTGAATTATCCAGTTTCAACTGGGGGTCATTTATTTTATTCCTGTTGATGCTTACACCACCGCCCTGGATCATTTTCCTTGCCTCGCCTTTGCTTGGGAATACAGCCGTACCGGATAAAAAATTCACCATATCAATTCCTTCATTGAACAACTGTAGCGGAAAATCTATTTTTACCACACCTTCAATGGCTTCCAGGTCGGCCTCACTCATTGCCTCTGCAGGCGCATGTTGGTTGGCAAATAATTTTTGCGTGGTTTCAATTGCTTTATCAAGTTCTTCTTTGCCATGAACAAATAACGTTACTTCCTGCGCCAGTCGTTTTTGCAAAGGTCTTGCACCCGGATCTTTCGCCTGTTCATCCATAATTGCCGCAACCTCTTCCTGTGTTAAAAAAGTAAATATTTTAATCCAGTTGGCGGCATCACTATCCGATGCATTTAACCAGAACTGGTAAAACTGGTAGGGAGTTGTTTTTTCTGCATCCAGCCAGATATTTCCTTTCTCGGTTTTACCGAATTTTCCGCCATCGGCTTTTTTAATGAGCGGGCAGGTAAACGCAAATGCCGATGCTTCGCTTCCAAGTTTTCTCCTGATCAGCTCTGTACCCGTAACTATATTTCCCCATTGATCGCTTCCACCCATCTGCAATTTGCAATTCCTGTGCTGGTACAACCAGTAGTAATCATATCCCTGTACCAACTGGTAAGTGAATTCAGTGAACGACATCCCGTTTTCTCCTTCCAGTCTTTTCTTTACACTGTCTTTCGCCATCATATAATTTACGGTAATATGCTTACCGGTATCCCGTATAAAATCGAGGAAACTTATTCTCTTAAACCAGTCGTAGTTGTTTACCAGCTCTGCTGCATTGGGTAATGCAGGATTGAAATCGAGAAATTTTTCCAATTGCGCTTTTACGCCGGCAACATTCTGCTGCAATATTTCCTCACTCAATAAATTCCGCTCTTCGCTTTTCCCGCTGGGATCGCCAACCATCCCGGTAGCGCCTCCCACGAGGGCGATGGGCTTATGTCCGCATTTTTGCAAATGCAGTAATAACAAAATGGGAACCAGGCTGCCGATATGCAGGCTGTCGCTGGTAGGATCAAACCCGATATAGGCCGTTGTCATCTCTTTCATTAATTGATCTTCAGTGCCCGGCATAATATCCTGCACCATGCCTCTCCAACTGAGTTCCTGTATAAGGTTCTTCATTATTTTATCGCTTTAAAGGGCCGCAAAATACTTTGAAAAATTTAATTTATGGGATAGTCTGTTGTTACTGGCTAAATGAGGTGTTGTTTTTCCGCCTCTAGGCTGTTCTGGTTTTTAATTACGGTACATGCAGCAAATTTAATTTCAACGGCTTCTTATCAGGTATATAAGTGAATAAGTTATTAGGCTTTTCAGCGCTATTTAGTTGTAAATTTGAAACTGTTTATAAACTCTGTAAATGAGAATTTTACACAATTAATGAGGTGAAAATCCGTTTTCATGTATTAATTGATCCAAAATTCAGGCTTATCAATCCAAACATATGAGACAAAATCTCGCTGCCTCCTTACTGTTTTTGTGCGTTTTCGCTTCTAAGGGTTTCTCTCAATTCAGAAAATATTCAAACGAATTTTTAAACATCGGTGCCGGTGCCCGGGGATTAGCCATGGGTAGTGCGCAGGTAGCATCCGTAAAAGATGCCACAGCCGGTTACTGGAATCCTGCCGGACTTGTTGGTGTAAAAGATAACCTCAATGTTGCGGCCATGCACGCAGAATATTTTGCCGGCATTGGCAAATATGAATATGCTGCCATCGCTGCCCCGGTGCAGGATAATAAAAGGACACTCGGATTTTCTTTCCTGCGATTTGCAGTAGATGATATACCAAACACCTTATACCTTGTTCAGCCGGACGGCAGTGTTAACTACAACAACATTGAAACCTTTTCCTCTGCCGACTATGCTTTCCTGCTTTCATTTGCGCAAAACATTAAGGATACCGAAAAAAAGAAAATAAGCTTTGGTATCAATGCAAAAGTGATTTACCGGAAAGTGGGGCATTTTGCAACAGCCTGGGGTTTTGGTATTGATGCCGGATTGCAAATGCATGGCGATAAATGGCATGCAGGTATTGTTGCCCGCGATCTTACGAGTACATTCAATGCCTGGACTTTTAAATTTACCGAAAGAGAAAAGCAGGTATTGTATTTAACGAACAACGATATTCCCGTACGCTCTACAGAATTAACAGCACCTCGTTTGGTTATCGGTGGTGGTTATAATTTTCCCATCAGTAAATCTTTTAGCCTGATGGCTGAAGCAAGCGCCGATCTAACGTTCGATGGTAAACGAAATACAATTGTGAGCAGCAGTGCGGTAAGTATTGATCCGCATATTGGCCTGGAAGCAGGAATTAAAGACGTATTCTTTGTACGTGCCGGGATTACCAATTTCCAGCGGGCACTGGCAGATGATGATACGCTGAACCAGAAAAAAGTATGGATCTATCAGCCAAGTCTAGGCGCCGGTGTGAAAATTAAAAATTTCATGCTCGATTACGCATTTACCAATCTCGCCAACCAAAACAATCCTTTATATACGCATGTTTTTTCTATCCGTTTTAATATTGTAAACAACAAGAAAAACAAGCATTAATATCAAGATCAAATGTTTAAAAAGTTACTGATACCTTTTTTACTGCTGCTGGCAACTTCTTCACATGCCCAGTTAAATAATCAATGGATTGATTATACCAAAACCTATTACAAGTTCCGGTTGGCGAAAGATACTTTGTGCCGCATACCTCAATCTGCACTGGCTAATATCGGTTTGGATAATATCCCGGCTGAACAATTCCAGCTTTGGAGAAACGGTGAAGAAGTGCGTTTATATACTTCCGTTAGCTCGGGTCCGCTTGGCGGAACGGGCTACATTGAATTCTGGGGAAAAATGAACGATGGTAAACCCGACAACCAGCTTTACCTGGAATCAGATTACCAGCTTGCCGACAGGTATAGCCTCATGACCGATACCGTTTCCTATTTTCTTACCGTAAACCCGGCAGGGGGGAACCTGAGATTCAATGACGCAGCAAATCCATCTCCGGGATCGGGTACACCGGATGCATATTTTATGCGGAATATAGATGTGTACTACAACAACCAGATCAATCGTGGCCGTGCAGAAGTGGTGGGGGAATATATTTATTCATCATCTTTCGATAAGGGCGAAGGTTGGTCGAGTAACACGGTAGCATACAACTACGATCTTACAAAAGAATTTTTCAATCTCAATGCATACATGGCCGGTCCGGCAAACGGGTTATCCGTACGTGTAAATGCTGCAGGTGTTGCACCCAATCTCCGCAACATCCGTATCAAACTGTTTAATACGGATATCACCGCAGCACCTTATGGATCTCCCATTGATATGTCGTTGTTCGAATACAGGAAAGTGAACCTTACCAACCTGCCCATATCATTGCTGGCATCCAATCCCAATTATTTAATTATGAATGTGGGCGATGTTTCCACGGCAACACCACCCGTTGCAACCGACAGGATGATCGTTGCTTCATTAGGAATTACTTATCCGGCAACATTTAATTTTAACGCACAAAGGAATTTTTCATTCAACCTTGCACCTTCTGCCACCGGCAATTACCTGGAGATAACCAATTTTAATTACGGAACGGTGGCCCCGGTTTTATACGACCTTACTAACGGTGTACGATACACGGGCGATATCAGTTCCAACCCGGGTAAAGTTCGTTTTGTTTTACCGGCCTCTGCAGCACCTGAGCGTAAATTTCTGCTGGTGAATGAAGAGAACTATCAGCCGATCAATTCTTTCAGCACAAAAAATTTTGTTGATTATACCAACACCGCAAACCAGGCAGACTATATCATCATAAGCCATCCTTCATTATACAATGATGGCAGCGGCAATAATTATGTAGAACAATACCGCCAGTACCGCAGTTCTGTGCAAGGTGGAAGTTTTAATGCCAAAGTTTATGATATCAATGATCTTACAGACCAGTTTGCTTTTGGTATTTCGCATCACCCCGGATCAATCCGTGATTTTGTTCGTTACGCAAATGCAATTTTTGCAGTGCCGCCAAAATATGTATTCCTTATCGGAAGAGGATTGGATTATATAGATCAGAAAGTGTATGAGGCAAATCCGGCTGCCAGCCAGCTCAACCTGGTTCCTACTTTCGGATGGCCTCCGTCTGATGGTATGCTTGTATCTACTCCCGGAACTTTTTTACCTACCGTTCCTATCGGAAGGTTAGGGGTTGTGAAAGGTGGAGAAGTAAATTATTACCTGCAGAAAGTGATAGAATATGAACAACAACAGCAATCAACTTCAACCTCAATAAACGACAGGTTGTGGATGAAAAATTTCATGTTTATTGTTGGCGGAAAAGACAGTGCAGAGAACGGACAATTTGAAACCTATACCAGTAACTATGCTGCAATTGTACGGGATACTTTGATGGGTGGTTACACGGAAACGTTTACCAAAAGTTCAACAGGTGCAGTGCAACAGGCAAACAGCGATCGCATTGAACAGCTTTTCGATAGCGGACTTGGCTGGATCGGTTATTTCGGTCACTCTTCTGCCAATACATTTGAATTCAACCTCAGCAATCCGGATATCTACACTAACGCTGGTAAATACCCGTTTTTCAATGTGAGTGGTTGCAGCGCCGGAAATTTCTTTGTATATGATCCGTTGAGGTTAAGTGGTAACATGTCTTTGTCGGAGAAATATGTGTTGGCCAATCAACGGGGAAGTATCGGGTTTTTGGCTGATACACATTTTGGAATACCGCAGATATTGGATCCTTATAATGTAAACCTGTACAAAACAGTTTGCAGAACGATGTATGGAAACACGATCGGTAACCAGATCGTTCGCACCATTACCAATATGGGAGGTGCAGATCATAACCTTAATTTCTATACAAGAATTCACCTCGAGGAATTAACACTGCATGGAGATCCTGCCATCAAGGTAAATACATTTGAAAAGCCTGATTATGTAATTGAAGATCCGGATGTGAAAATAAGTCCGAGTATTATTTCAGTTGCTGATGCAAACTTTACTATCGATATCAAACTAAGAAATATCGGAAGGGCAAGCAATGATTCCATACGTGTTTGGGTAAAAAGAAAATTGCCGAACGATACCATTCGTGTACTGGTAGATTCATTAATGCCCGCTCCAAGAAATACAGATTCATTGCACCTGCTTGTACCTATTGTTCCTACAACGGATAAAGGGCTGAATCAACTGATGATCACACTTGATGCCACGAACAGGGTAGATGAATTGTTTGAAACGAACAATAACCTTACAAAAGATTTTTACATTTTTGAAGACGAATTGAGACCAACATCTCCTTATAATTTCTCTATCGTTAACCAGCAGAACATTACCTACGTTGCCAATACCGCCAATCCATTGAGCGGGCAACGGCAATATTTAATGGAGATTGATACAACAGAATTGTTTAATTCTCCCTGGAAGAAAACTTACAATCAAACAGGAGCGGGTGGTATCGTTGAATTTACACCCACCAATATAACCTTTACAGACAGCACGGTTTATTATTGGAGAGTAGCCATGCAGCCCAGCAGTTCCTCTATCATCTGGAATGGATTTTCATTTGTGTACCTGCCCAACAGTTCAACAGGGTTTAACCAGTCGCATTATTTCCAGCATTTACATTCAACCTATACCAATATTAATCTTGATGCCGACAGGAAGTTCCGTTTTGCGGAATTGCCCAGGAACCTGATCATCCGTACCGGCCTGGCGCCTTATTTCGATTATGATGCGATCAACGTAAACCTTGATGCAACACAGCTCGAATTGTATGGTTGCAAATACAACAGTATCCAGGTGTACGTATTTGATTCAACTACGCTAACACCCTGGCGTAATTACAATACAGGTCCGGGAAGCAGTGCACCGGGTTCTTATGGAAGCTGGCATGTTTGCCAGAATAGTGCCACACCAAATGATCCCTCAAGAGCATTCTTTGAATTCCCTTACACAGATGCTACACACCGGAAAGCGGCAATTGATTTCATTACAGATTCCATCCCTGTGGGAATGTATGTTGCCATTACCAACCTGGGCATAACAACCAACACATCATTTATAACCCAATGGCAGGCCGACCAGGCAACACTTGGTACGGGGCATTCATTGTATCATACATTTAAGGATATCGGGTTTTCACAAATCGATAGTTTCTACCACAACCTGCCATTCCTGTTCTTTTACCAAAAAGGAATTCCTTCATTTACCCCACGCCAGGTAATGGGTGAAACGGATACGGTACACATAGATGAAACTTTTACGCTCAAAACAATCAGTACCAACGGTGCAATCCAGTCGGCAACCTATGGCCCTGCAAGATCATGGACCTCTATGCATTGGCGTGGATTTACGGTTGACAGCGATCCGCAAACAGACAGCGTGGCTATACAGGTGTGGGGCGTAAGAAGTAATGGAACAGCAGATTCACTGAAAACAGTATTCACTGCTGTGGATTCAACCCTTGATTATGTAGATGCTAACGTTTATCCTTACCTGCGTTTGGTAATGATGAATACCGATAAAGTAAACATCACGCCTCACCAGTTGAGATACCTGAGGGTGAATGCCGACCTGGTTCCTGAAGGTGCAGTTGCCCCGGGTTTGACGTTTAGTATTAAGGATACAGTGTTGCAGGGAGAACCTAATAACATCAGGCTGGCATTTAAGAATATCAGCCAGGTGCCATTCGATAGCATGATGAAAGTAAAGTTGTATGTAAAAGACAGGAACAATACGGATCATGTTCTCCCGGTTCCAAAACAAAAGCTATTGGTTGCCGGAGATACCTTAGTGTTGAATTACACTTTCAATACAGAGGATTTGCCGGGTCTGAATACATTGGGAATAGAGTTCAATCCCGACAACGATCAGTTGGAACAATATCATTACAACAATGTATTGTTTAAAGATTTCTTTGTGCAGGAAGATCGTTTTAATCCGTTACTTGATGTAACGTTCGACGGTGTGCACATTCTTAACCGGGACATAGTTTCTGCAAAACCGCATATCCTGATTAAGCTGAAAGATGAAAGCAAATTCCTGGCATTAAAAGATACCTCTTCTATTAAGTTACAGGTAAGGTATCCCGACCAGAGTTTGCATACTTATTATTTCGGTGATACGATGCGGTTTACACCTGCCAACCTCACCAGTGGCCAAAACACGGCATCTATTGATTTTTCACCCAGCTTCCTTACCCAGGATCAATCGGAAGAAGGGGAAGAATATGAATTGATCGTAACGGGTAAAGATGCCATGGGTAATAAAGCCGGCGACCTAGATTATCATGTAATATTTAAAGTGATCAATAAGCCAATGATCTCAAACCTGTTCAATTATCCTAATCCGTTTACAACATCCACAGCATTTGTATTTACCGTAACCGGAAGTGAAATTCCGAACATGAGGATACAGATACTAACGATTACGGGTAAGGTAGTTAAGGAAATTCCGGGTAGTGAGTTAGGCCCGATTCATATTGGTAATAATATAACAGAATATAAATGGGACGGAACCGATATGTACGGACAAAAACTGGCCAATGGTGTTTACCTGTACAGGGTGATTTCATCGCTCAATGGTAAAAAAATGGATAAGTATAAAACATTCTACAATAATGGCAACAATACCGATAAATTGTTCAACAAAGGTTACGGTAAAATGTACCTCATGCGGTAATCGGTTTGCATTTGAAATTTTATAAGGCTGTCTGTAAGGCAGCCTTATTTTTTTGATGCAATGCGGCCATTAAAATTTCCATATATCATAAACCGCATTTATTAGCTTTGCAGATTAACGAAAAGATACAATGGCAAAGATTCCAATTAATATAGCGACAGGTAGTTTACAACAGGAAGAGATCATTGTGGGCATCGACCTGGGTACAACCAATAGTCTTGTGGCGATTATTCACCCCGAAACGAAACAGCCGGTTGCGTTAAAAGAACATGATAGCTCCTCACTTGTTCCCTCGGTAATTTATTTTGATGAAACAGGAAGTATCGTAGTTGGCGACCTGGCCAAACAACATTTAATAGATTCTCCGGAAAGAACTATTTTCTCTGCAAAAAGATTAATGGGTAAAAGCTATAATGATATCCGTAACAACGCTTCCTTTTTCTCTTATAAGATTATAGACGATAATACAGAAAGCCTGGTAAAAGTTCAGGTAGGCGATAAGTTTTACAGCCCTGTAGATCTGTCTTCTTTTATTTTGAAGGAATTAAAACAAAGAGCGGAACATATTTTAAAAACGCCGGTAAACAAAGCAGTGATTACAGTGCCTGCTTATTTCAACGATGCTCAACGACAGGCAACCCGTGATGCCGGAAAGCTGGCCGGGCTGGATGTGTTACGCATCATCAATGAGCCAACGGCTGCCAGCCTTGCTTACGGTGTTGGTTTGGATAAAAACGAACATAAAATAATTGCGGTGTACGACCTGGGAGGAGGAACATTTGATATTTCTATATTGAGGATCACGGGTGGTATATTCGAAGTGTTGTCAACAAATGGCGACACGTATCTTGGCGGCGATGACCTGGATAATGCCATTGTTCAATACTGGATACAGCAATGTAATATTGATACAGCAAAGCTGGAAAATGATACTTCATTTGCCCAGGCAATCCGGCTTAAGGCAGAGCAGGCCAAAAAGCACTTATCCGCAAACGATAGTTTTGATGATCAGTTAGGTGAGTACACTTTTTCGTTAAGTAAAGAAAAATTTGAATCGCTTATCCGCCCGCTGGTTGATAAAACCTTACAATGTTGCCGCAACGCCGTAAAAGATGCCGGTTTAAAAGCAACGGATATTGATACAATTGTAATGGTAGGTGGTAGCACAAGAGTTCCATTGGTGAAGGAATCGGTGAGTAAATATTTTGGAAAGGAAGTGAACGACCAGGTGAATCCGGATGAAGTAGTAGCGTTGGGTGCTGCCATCCAGGCTGATATACTGGCCGGAGGAAACAAAGAGTTTTTATTGCTCGATATTACTCCACTCAGCCTCGGAATAGAAACGGCAGGAGGATTAATGGATGTGCTTATCCCACGAAATGCAAAAATTCCTTCAAAAGCTGCACGCCAATACACAACGCAGGTAGACGGGCAATCCGGGATGCGTGTGAGTGTGTTCCAGGGTGAACGGGATTTGGTAAAAGACAATCGCAAACTGGCAGAATTTAACCTCACCAATATTCCGGGAATGCCGGCAGGTTTACCCAAAGTAGAAGTGAGTTTCCTGATAAATGCAGATGGTATTCTTACCGTTAGTGCAAAAGAATTAAGAAGCGGCGTTGAACAAAGCATCGAAGTGAAACCGCAATATGGTTTAACGGATGCAGAAGTAGAACAAATGCTGATGGAATCCATCACACATGCAAAAGATGATATTGCTGTTCGTGCACTTACGGAAGCGAAAACAGAAGGAGAGCAATTGTTAAAAACAACAGAACGTTTCCTGCAAAAAAATGCTGCCGAACTTTCAAAACAGGAATTAATAGATACCGCCAACGCAATGCAGGCTTTGCAGCTTTCGATAACAATGGAAGATAAAGACCTGGTGCATAAAAAAATTGAAGAGCTGAACGAAATATCGAGGCCTTATGCAGAACGCATAATGGATACAGCCATATCGCAGGCAATGAAAGGAAAGCAGGTTTGAGTTGAGGTAAAGTGTAATGCTTCGCAATAGTTATTCATTTATAACCTCCGGTCCTTTTTCAATAAGTTGTATCTTCAAACCCATGAGTGAGCTTAAAAATATCAGCATTATCATTCCTGTATTTAATGAATCAGCATCGCTGCCGGCGCTGTTCAGCAGGTTAGATAAATTAATGCTGCCGAACGGTATGAATTTGAAAGTGGTATTGGTAGATGATGGAAGTACCGATGATTCAGCCCACCTCATTGAACGATATGTAACCGGCAAGCCTGCTTGTTCTGCAATATTTCTTTCCCGGAACTTCGGACATGCGATAGCGTTAAGTGCCGGCATTTCAAATATAGATTCCGATGCAGATGCAGCATTTATCATTGATGCCGATTTGCAGGATCCGCCGGAACTACTTCCGCAGTTTGTTGCAAAAATGGAAGAAGGATTTGATGTAGTATATGGTATTCGCAAAAACAGGAAAGAAGGATTGCTGAAAAAAATATGTTACCGTTTTTATTACAGGCTACAAAAGAAATTCTCCAATATTCACATGCCGCTCGACGCTGGTGATTTTTCGCTGATCAGCAAAAGGGTTGTAAAAGAATTAAACAATCTTCCCGAGGAAAGCCGCTACCTGCGGGGATTACGCAGTTGGGTGGGATTTAAACAAGCCGGAATTGACTATAACCGCGACGAAAGAAAAAGCGGATCAAGTAAATACTCCCTCCGGTCTTTATTCAAACTTGCATTCAACGGTATATTTAATTTTAGTGAATTTCCCATTCGTTTTATTGGTATGGTTGGCTTTGCAACGATACTATTGTCATTGGTTTATATCGGTGTGGTTATATACAAGAAACTTGTTTTTGGAACCGTTCCCGAAGGTTTTACCACACTCATCTTTGCCATTGTTTTATTCAGCGGCGTACAACTCTTATCGTTAGGCATTATAGGAGAATATATCCTTCGCATTTTTTTCCAGGTAAAACAACGGCCGCTTTTTATCGTTAAATCCAAAATCACCAACGGTAAAATAAACAATGAATAAGGTCTTTGTACAACAATATGTTTTACTAGAAAAAAAGCACTGGTGGTTTGTAGTGCGTCAGAAAATTATACGCAGGTTCCTCCAACGGTATTTAAATGGCAAGCAGGAAAATAAACTTCATATCCTTAATATCGGTGCAGCAGGCGGTGCAACTTCCACATTTTTATCTGCATTCGGTGAGGTTACATCAGTTGAATCCGATGACTTTTTCATTCAATACCTGGTGGAGAATAACTTTAATGTAACAAAAGCATCGGTTACTGAATTACCTTTTTCTCAAAATACTTTCGATCTGGTATGTGCATTTGATGTATTGGAACATGTTGAAAATGATGCATTGGCAATAAACGAAATGACAAGAGTATGCAAAGAAAACGGCTATGTTTGTATTACGGTGCCGGCATTTCAAATGCTGTGGAGTAATCACGATGTTGTTAATCATCATTACAGGCGGTACACAAAATCAGGGTTTGCAAACCTTGTTAATCATGCTCCTTTGAAAATTATCAAGTGCAGCTACTTTAACAGCCTTCTGTTTTTACCGATATTAATGGTAAGGAAATTATCAGCTTTGACGGGTAGAAAAAATCCGGGAAAATCTGATTTTGAAATGTATAAAACTCCGGCAATCGTAGATTTTTTACTGAAGTCAATATTTAGTGTAGAAACCGTTTTAGTTCCACCAGTTCAGTTTCCCTTCGGCGTATCGCTGCTTGCGTTGATGAAAAAGAATAAAGGAAAGATATAGAAGTGAACACAAAAAGATCGTAACGGATAAATACCACGACCAAATAATACTTTGCGGTTTATACTCGAATAAAATGCTGTGATTTCCCGGAGCCAGTTGTACACCTATAAATGCTGTGTTTACCGTTTCAATAGCCCTGGATTCTCCATCAATAAATACTTTCCAGCCCGGATAAGCATTCTGAAGATAAACTAGCATAGCCTGTTCTTTTGAACGAACATTCGCTTTCATACTGTTTGCCGAAATGGATTGTATGTACACATTACCTGATGAGGCAGATTGCATATATAATTTATCTCCACTTTGGGTTGCCTGCACTTTGCTCAGGTAGAGCACAGGGTTTTTAAATACGGCTTCTCTTGAAGCGGATTCATAAAACTTGTCCTGCGCAGATAAATTACCGGGAGTAATATAATAATCATTTCTTCCAATCTTTTTAATAAAAGGCAATGTACTTCCTGTAATCGTATTTTCAGAGTGGGAATTAACCGAATGTGTTGCAATTGAAAATGTGTCGGGTATAGGAAAGCGAACACTATTCCTGTTAACCAGTTGCTGTACTTCACCGAATTTTTTTGCCCCAATAACGGTTACGGGTAGGTTAAGCTGACTTGCGCAAAATAAATCAGCAAATACAATCACAGGTAACAGCCAGGTGTATTTTCTTTTCGTAATAATATAACAGGCAGCTATTGTTATGGAAATGATGAAGGGAAGTTGAATGATGTATCGCTGCTGGAAATTGAGCGCACTCAAAATATTTTTAATATGCAAGGGCCGGAATGAAACAGCAGGATGAAAGGCGTTAATGAAAAATATACAAATCAAACCCGTGAACAGGAAAACTAAACCGGCGCTTATTATGATCTTCCCCGTTTTACTTTGTTGCAACTGAGCTTCATTTCTCCATTTTTCCATAGCGCTTGCTGCAATCAGCAGGAAAAAGAAAATGGCATATAACCGGAACAAGGCAGGATGCCGAAAGCTATTCATGAATGGAAGTACATAATAGGCAATTTGTCGAAGGAAGAAAAATTTCCCCCAGGCCATACCCAGTAACAATATGCCACACAGTAGCAATAATAGCATTCGCCTGTTTTTTCGAAAACTTCCATTTGAAAATGCAATCAATAAAAACAGCAACGGTATAATGCCCATGTACATGTTTCGCATCAGTACATTCGAATCTGTAAAAACATGATCAGCCGTTACCGAAAACGGACTGATAGCTGAAAACATCGTAAAGGGGTTCATTGAGTTTTCAAGTACAATGGAAAGCGACTGTTGTTTCCCCCTTTCGATGAACGGCAGGTGTTGTACAAATGAAATAATTGCGGGCAGGCTTATTGCAATAAATAATAGTACTGAAATGAAGATCACAGGCAGTGATTTCTTAGTGAAAACAGGTTTATTATTGGCCGCAAAAAAGTAATATAAAAACAGGGCTGCTAAAAGATAACCCGTAATTATGATAAAGAAAGGGTAGCTGCCTGTAAATAATAAATACATGAAAATGGAAAGCGCAACCGCGTATTTTAACCGGAAACAAGTGAGTGTTTTTTTTGCAAATAAAATTATCCAGGGCAAATAACAGGCGGCGCTGATGCAGGGAAAGAACTGTACACTGTCAATGATAAATCCACTGAACTGGTATGCCAATGAAATGGATACAGCCGTAATCATACTGCATCCTGATTGTTTACACAGGTAATAAAATCCAATGCCGGAAAAAGCTACATAAAAAATCAACTCGTAATGAAATCCGGCAAGTGAATAATCGCTAACAAAAGAGAACAACCAAACAATAGGATTCCATGCGCCACTTTGCATATCTGCATGCAATGGGTAACCCATGTTAATGAACGGGGTCCACAATGGCAATTCACCGTTGTGTAAGGCGTCACTGATTAATGTCCGGATAGGATAGTAATACGTGAGGGCATCATTTTTAACGCTGAAAAGTAAAAAGCTCAATGGCCAGAAAACAATGATGGCGGCGAGCGGGAATATAATAAATGGATTTGTGTAAATTTTTTTAAACATCATTCCCGCTCTCTTATTAACGAAGTTGATTTATCCTGTTCACATATTTACCAATCATATCAAACTCTATATTCACCTGGTCTCCCATGGTAACCATCCCGATATTCGTATGTTCATAGGTGTAAGGAATGATGGCTACGGTGAACGAATCCCTGCCCACATTAAAAATGGTAAGACTTATTCCGTTGAGCGTAATAGACCCTTTTTCGATGATCAGGTTCGCAAATTGCGGATCAATACGGAAGTCCAGTTCCCAGCTACCTTCTTTCTGAACAATGTTTGTGCAGGTAGCTACTGTGTCTACGTGTCCCTGTACAATATGCCCGTCGATTCTTCCATTCATTTGCAGGCACCTTTCCAGGTTAACCAGCGTATGCTCCTCCCATTGCCCCAGGTTGGTTTTTTTTAGCGTTTCATCAATAGCCGTGATCCGGTAACTGTTGCCTTTTATTTCTTCAACAGTGAGGCAAACACCATTATGGCTCACGCTCTGGTCGGGTTTTAATGCTTTGGCCAGTTTGGATTTGATCCAGAAACTGCGGTTGCTTCCTTTTTCTATTACTTTTTTTACAATACCTGTTTGTTCTACGATTCCTGTAAACATGCGCCAAATTTCGGAGAATAAATACGGATTACAAATTGTGATTTGGTGGGTAGCGGCGGGCTGTAAGCTGTTAATCATTAGCTTGAGCCTAATCTGCTGATAGCGATCAGTCTCTTACTATCCATAACTTATTACCTGAAACTTCGAGTTTTATGCTGTTCGCAACCTTTAGTTTCCCGTTCATTACACTAATTTTTTAAGGTTTTTTTGTTCCATATATTTTTTCGTTCAAATAAATCTTCTATCTTTGCGACCCCTGTCCAATAGGGCAGTATTTTTCACCAAAGGAGGTATATACAACATGTTAATTATTGATTCAAAAGATTGCGAAAACATCGACAAGGCCCTCAAGAAGTACAAAAAGAAATTCGAAAAGAGCCGCGTGTTACTTCAGTTAAGAGAAAGACAGTCTTTCACCAAACCGTCTGTTAGACGTCGTACTGAAGTGCTTAAAGCTGTGTACAAGCAACAATTGACCAACGGATTATTTGATAAGTAAGAATATTTAAGCCGGCAAAATATATTAAACTGGTAACCATTAACTTTGGTTATCAGTTTTTTTATGCCCCTCAGTCCACAAAAAGCAATTCAATCTTTCCTGGATTTTTTGAAATACCAGAAGCGGTATTCCCGTCATACTATTATATCATACGAAACAGACCTTGTTGCTTTTTTCGACTATATGGAAAAGCAATACCAGGAATCTGCAATTGAAAATACCCGTCCCGCTTATATCAGGAGCTGGCTGGCAGAAGTAAAAGAAGCCGGCATGAGTTCAAAAACAATTAACAGGAAAATTTCTTCATTACGGTCTTTTTTTAAAAACCAGTTGAAAGAAGGTAATATCGAGGTTAGCCCGATGGCAACCATAACAGCACCAAGAGTAAATAAGCGGTTGCCCCAATTCGTTGAAAAAAAAGATATCTCCACGCTATTTGATCATGTTGAATTTCCGGACGACTGGACCGGCTATACAGAAAGAATTATAATGCAAATTTTGTATAATACAGGAATACGCCAGGCCGAACTCATTAACCTGAAAGAATCACAGGTAGATGTGTCTAATTGTTCGCTGAAAGTACTTGGAAAGGGAAGTAAAGAACGCATTATCCCGGTAAGTGCTCAATTGATGAATATGCTGAAAGGCTATATTCAGAAAAAACAGAACATGATTGAACACGCAGATTCGGTATACCTGCTGGTGAAGGAAAATGGCAAAAAGCTCTACCCCAAATACGTGTACAATGTTGTAAAGAAGTACCTGGCCCTCGTTACTACGATCGATAAAAAAAGTCCGCATGTATTGCGCCATACCTTTGC
>JAFDXE010000044.1 GCA_018268085.1 Bacteroidota bacterium | reverse complement strand
CACGGGTATTCTTCCTTTTTGCATGGCAATGTTGTTGATATGTTGTATTTTCCCATCATAAAAGGAAACTTTCCATCCTGGTTTCCCGGATGGGGAGGAGAGTCCTTTGAGTTTTTCCGTCCGATATTTAACCTGGCTGATGCTGCAATTAGTACCGGCGTAATTACAATACTTGTGTTTCAAAAGCGGTTTTTCAGGCAACGGAATTCCGGAAATGAAAATCATACTGTTGAAACAGGCGCTTTGGTTGATGACGTTTCACAAGTATCCTGATATATAAAAATTAACTCTACAAAAAATATGAAACTCGTAAATGCCCTGGTAGTTTTTATTCTGTCTGCTTTTTTTGTTACTTCATGTCAGAAAGAACTCGATTTTGGAAATTTTGAATCTGCCGGAAGTCTGAAATCCGATGCCAGTTTTGATTGCCTGCCTAGCTCCGTTCATGGTATATACACAGAAAATTCTGTTTTAACCGATACCAACTATATAGAAGTTCAGGTTAATACAACACTTTCCGGTAACTATACGATTCAATCTGATACTGTAAACGGATATTATTTCAGGGGTACCGGCAACTTTAATTCAACCGGTTTAAATACTGTTCGATTGTATGGTTCGGGTACACCGGAACTTCCCGGCCCTAATTCATTTATCATTCGTTATGATAGCACATTTTGTATAATTGATGTAGATGTTATCGCTGCTGCCGGTGCTGCAGAATATACTTTTGCCGGTTCGGGTGGAACCTGTACAGGTGGATCAGTAGCCGGTACTTATATGGTTGGCACTGCGGCAACTTCTTCTAACACATCTACTATTTCAGTTGATGTAATTGCACTGGGTAGTTATTCTATTACTACAGGTGAAGTTAACGGTGTTACATTCAACGGAACAGGTACGTTTACAACGCTCGGCCCTCAAACAGTTGTGTTAACCGCTACAGGTACACCGCTCGCTGATGGAAGTTTTAATTACCCTGTTTCCGGCGGAACAAATTTAGGATGTGCCTTTTCAGTTACTGCTTTACCTGCAGCACCACCTGCTGTATTTACATTAGGCGGAAGTCCAAATGCCTGTACAACGCCAACCATCGTAGGAACCTACCAGGCAGGCATAGCCGTAATTGCTCAAAATACAGCAACCATTACAGTAGATGTTACTACCGTTGGCGCTTACTCGATATCAACCACAACAACAAATGGAATCACCTTCAATGGTTCCGGAATATTTTCTACAACAGGTCCGCAACAGGTTGTATTAACTGCAACCGGTACACCGGTAGCTTCAGGGCCGTTTAGTTTCACCGTAACCGGGGGAAGCAGCACCTGTACATTCCCATTAACTTTTGATGCGGCGCCTACCGGAATTTTCCATTGCAAAGTGAATGGCGTGTATTACAATTTTGGAAATGCAGCTTCTGCTTCATATATAACACCGGATACTGAATTAACCATGACAGGAAATAACATCGGCGGTATTACTTTCGTTTGCGGAATCAGTCTTGCCGGAACTGGTCAAACCATTGCAGCAGGAACATTTATTAACGACCTTGCAACGATTGCCCAGGGAAATATCATCAGTGGATTGTACACAGACATCAACAGCATGTCCTGGTCTCCTGCTGTTACCGCACCGGTAGATGCATTTACCATCACCATTACGAACCTTACGCCAACAAACGTTCAGGGTACATTCAGCGGTCCGCTGCACGATCAGTTTGGTACTGGTGGAAATACAGTAACCATTTCAGAAGGTGAATTTAATTTGCCTATCAATTAAACTTAATCAGTTCCTGATACTAAAAAACCTTCCCATACAATGAGAAGGTTTTTTTATTGGGATAAGGTCAGGTTTCTAGTTTAATTTTCCTACCATATTTGCCGGAACTACCCACGCATCAAAATCTTCGGGTGTTACATAACCGAGTTTAACTGCCATCTCTTTTAACGTTGTGCCTTCTTTATGGGCCTTCTGTGCAATTTCAGCCGCCTTGTAATAACCAATCTTTGTATTTAATGCAGTTACCAGCATCAATGAGTTATCTACATGTTTTTTAATGTTGATTTCAATCGGCTCAATTCCTTCTGCACACTTGTCGTTAAATGAAACACATCCATCGCCGATTAACCTGGCGCTATGAAGGAAATTGTATATCATCACAGGTTTAAATACATTCAGTTCAAAATGTCCGTTGCTTCCACCAACTGTAATGGCAACATCATTGCCCATTACCTGCGCCGCAATCATCGTAAGCGCTTCACATTGGGTTGGGTTTACTTTGCCCGGCATGATCGAAGAACCGGGTTCATTATCCGGGATAAATATTTCACCGATACCGCTACGTGGTCCTGACGATAATAACCGGATATCATTGGCAATTTTCATAAGGCTTACGGCTACCATTTTTAAAGCACCATGACTTTCAACGATCGCATCATGCGCAGCAAGTGCTTCAAATTTATTTTCTGCAGTTCTGAAAGGCAAACCCGTGAGTGCTGCAATATGCTTAGCTACATTTTCAGCATAACCTGCAGGTGTATTGATACCCGTTCCAACAGCCGTTCCACCCAATGCCAGTTCACTTAAATGATCCAGTGTATTTTTTATGGCTTTTAATCCATGATCTAATTGTGATACGTAGCCGCTGAATTCCTGTCCTACCGTTAAAGGTGTTGCATCCATGCAATGTGTTCTTCCGATCTTTACCACGTTCATGAAAGCTTTGCTTTTTGCCGCCAGGGTATTTCTTAATTTTTCAATTCCCGGGATGGTAGTTTCCATCAGCATTTTATACGCAGCAATGTGCATAGCTGTTGGAAAAGTATCGTTACTCGACTGTGATTTATTAATATCATCATTCGGGTGTAAAAATTTCTCTTTGTCTTCCAGTTTTCCGCCGTTCAATACATGTCCACGGTATGCAATTACTTCGTTTACATTCATATTGCTTTGAGTACCACTACCGGTTTGCCAAACAACCAATGGAAAATACGCATCCAGTTTTCCTTCGAGTATCTCATCGCATACACGACCGATCATCTCACATTTTTCCTTAGGCAAAACACCTGCATCAAAATTAGTAAGCGCTGCTGCTTTTTTAAGGTAAGCAAATGCTTTAATGATTTCTTTGGGCATTTTGTTGATGTCCTGCGCAATTTTGAAGTTGTCGATACTTCTTTGCGTTTGGGCTCCGTAATATGCATTTACCGGAACCTTTACTTCACCCATTGTATCTTTTTCAATTCTGTATTCCATATTTTTTTCTTTTAATTATTCACCAATAAAATTTGCTTTTCTTTTTTCCATAAATGCAGCAGCACCTTCTCTCATATCTTTTGTTTCAAAACATTCTCCGAAACATTCAATCTCGCGGTCGTATCCCGATTTACCATTTGTATAAGCGCTGTCGCTCACGATGGCTACGTTTATACACTCAATGATCTTTCCAATAGCAACAGGCGCTTTTGTATGAATCGTTTGAAGCAATGCTTTTGCAGTTTCCAGTAATTTATCAGGTGCGGTAACATAATTTACCAGGTTTAACCGCAACGCTTCAGCAGCATCAATGGTTTGTGCCGTCATCTGGAACTCCATACTTTTTCCTTTGCCGATGAGTTGCGTTAAACGTTGTGTGCCGCCATATCCCGGAATCAATCCGAGGTTAACTTCCGGCTGACCAAATTTTGCATTATCGCTGCATACCCTGAAATGGCAAGCCATTGCCAGTTCACAACCACCACCCAATGCAAAACCATTTACCGCCGCAATAATTGGTTTACGGCTGTTCTCAATTTTAAAGAACACATCCTGGCCACGTTTTGCCATTGCCATTGCCTGCTCTTTATTCATTGAACTGAATTCGGAAATATCTGCACCGGCAACAAATGCTTTGGCGCCTGCACCGGTAATGATCGCCGATTTAATTTCAGGATTAGCATAAATCTCATCTGCCACCGCATCCAGGTCTGTAAAAACCTGCGCATTCAATGCATTTAATTTATCGGGGCGGTTAATGGTTACAATCAGGGTATTATTTTCCAGTGAAGTAAGAAGGGTTGAATACATATATTTTTTTGCAAAAATAAGCATTCAGTCTATATCGATCGGGAGTAATTGCAACGATAGAAAATAGTGTTCTAACCCTTTTATGCTCAGAAAATAACCAGGCATCAACAGAAAATAAATGGCGGTTATGTTTAGCCTGCCTTTCTGCTAAGTTTGTTTGGTAATTATTCACCTAAACTAAAAACATACGGATATGAAAAAGTCATTTTCAGTTTCAATCTTAAAACTCGCTGTGGTTTGTGTTGCTGCTTTTTTTACCATTCATGCAAGCGCACAATCTAAAGAAAACGAAGCGGCATTTAAAAAGGGTTCAAAAACAATTGGTTTCTCTGCCGGCTTCGGTCTCACCTACGATTATTATGGTGATTATAATGCACTGCCAGCATTTGCCATTACTTACGACCAGGGATTTTTTGAAAATATCGGCCCGGGAAATATCGGTATCGGTGGTATTGTGGGAATTAAAACGGCATCCTACAAATATTCAAATAGCAAATACAAAGCCACCTGGAATAACTATATCATCGGTGCGAGGGCAACCTACCATTTAACTATTTTAAAAGACAAGAACAATAAGTTTGATCCTTATGCAGGAATTCTTATCGGTGTAAGAATATATAAGTATAAAGATTCTTATTATTCATCTTATGGTTACAACCCGTACAATTATAACAGCGCTTATTTGGAAAAAGGTGTGTTCATCGGGGCCAAGTACAACTTCTCAAAATTTATAGGTGCGTTTGTTGAAGCGGGATACGACATTTCATTTTTCCGCTGCGGATTAAATGTGAATTTTTAATGAATAACTAAAATGTACATCATGAAAAAGATAAGTAATAACAACAGCTATTCTTTCATAATACTGGCTTTCATCTTACTCCTGGGCAGTTGCTCAAAAGAGAAAGCAGGCAATGCCAATCCGGACGATCATTATTACATCAGCTTTAAGGCTAATGGCGTTCAAAAAGAATACAGCTCAAATGGAGTAACATTTTTCGGACCACAGGATACAAGCGGTATTTACACCGGTATACTTGGTGCATACTACGATGTTGTGGGATCCGGTGAACCACAATTGTCACTGATATTGATGTCGAGGAATCCCTGTACGGATCCCGCTGTTTACCAGGATCCCGACAAGGCAGTAACGAATGCTGGTGTGCGGGAACCACAGGTAGTGATCACATACCTTGAACAAGGCAATACTGATGGTTATCAATCGCTGGGATTGTTCAGTGATCTTACAGGCCAGCCCGGCGGTTATTTTGAACACGCTGTTGCCGATGCAAAAGCAACCATCACTGAAGTAACATCAACCTATGTAAAAGGAAATTTTTCTGCAACTACGTATAAATCCACAGATGTATCGCAGGTAGTTAATCTTACGGAAGGCAAATTTTACTTACCCCGCCAATAATACAGCCCTGTTATCGGTTAAATGAAAAAGGTTTAAGAATAAGTGTTCTTAAACCTTTTTCATTCTATGAAAGTACAATTAAAAATTCCTGTGTTCCTTCACCCAGTCCCGGATATAACCTGCTATTTCCGTTGTGCTGGTTCCGGGGGCAAATAATTTTGCAACGCCCGATTGATTCAATTCCCTGATATCATCTTCCGGTATGATGCCTCCACCGGTTAACAATACATCATCCATTTTCTTTTCTTTCATGAGCGACAGTAATTTTGGGAATACCGTCATGTGCGCACCACTTAAAATACTTACGCCAATGGCATCCACATCTTCCTGCAAGGCAGTATTAACCACCATCTCGGGTGTTTGGCGAAGGCCGGTATATATTACTTCCATGCCTGCATCACGCAAAGCCGTAGCTACAACTTTTGCGCCGCGGTCGTGCCCATCTAATCCAACTTTTGCAACAAGTACTCTGATAGGTCTGTTCATATTCATTGGTTAAAAATAGTCAATGCTTTTTTAATTCTTGAGATTGTTTCTTCTTTACCGATCATTGATGCTATTTCAAAAACAGCCGGGCCAAATTTTCCTCCAACCAGCATAATTCGCATGGGTAATTGCAGCTCGCCTGGTTTTATATTCTTTGCTGCTGCCAGTTGCTTAAATTCATTTTCAATAAAGCTTAATTCCCAACTGCTGATGTTGTGTAACAGCTCACAATAACTTTCAAAGAAGGCTGATTTTTCTGCATTCCATTTCGGCAAAACGGCTGCGGTATCTAGTTGCTGCGGTGATTGAAAGAAGTAAACAGACTGTTCGTAAAAATCGGTTAGCAATGTGCAACGGTCTTTTACCAGGTCCAGCACTTTAATAAAATATTCATCGCTTGTAACTGCAATATTTTTAGCAGCAAAGAGCTCTTTAATATTTTCCGCAATATGCGATGCCGGTAATTTCTTTATCCATTCATGATTGTACCACTTCGCTTTCTCGAAATCAAATTTAGCCCCGGCCTTATGTACCCTGCCGATGGAAAATTTTGACACCAGTTCCTCAATTGAAAAAAGTTCCTGTCCGCTACCATCATTCCAACCCAGGAAAGCCAGCATATTAATAAAGGCTTCCGGTAAAAATCCTCTCTCTTTAAAACCTTCAACCAGTTCATTGGTTTTGGGATCTGTCCAGTTCATGGCAAATACCGGGAAGCCATATTTAGCGCCGTCTCTTTTACTGAGCTTACCACTCGGGCCTAATATTAAGGGCAGATGCGCCCATTGCGGCATTTGTTCTATTCCAAATAAATATTTCCAAAGCAGAACATGCACCGGAGCGCTGCTCAGCCATTCTTCGCCACGAAAGGCATGGGTTATCTTCATCAAATAATCATCTACCACAACGGCCAGGTGATAAGTTGGCATTCCATCAGCCTTCAGTAATACTTTATCGTCTACCACAGAACTGTCAAATTCAACTTCTCCATGAATGAGGTCGGTAAAAGAAATCTTCTCATTGGAAGGCATTTTTATCCTTACCACATGGTTGTCGCCATTAGCCAGTTTAGCCGTTACCTCTTCCGCCGGCATCGACAATGAGTTTTTCATACCCATTCTTGTCGTTGCATCATATTGTGGGGAAGGATTTTCTGCTGTCTTCAATGAATTTCTCATTTCTTCCAGTTCGGCAGGCGTATCGAAAGCATAATACGCAAATCCCTCATTTACCAGTTGTTCAGCATATTTGCGGTAAAGCGGCTTCCGCTCACTCTGGCGATAAGGGCCGTATTCGCCACCGTGCAGCGGACTTTCATCCGGCTGTAATCCACACCAGGCAAGGCAATTAAATATGTATTCTTCCGCACCGGGCACAAACCGGGTTTGGTCGGTATCTTCAATTCTAACGATGAAATCGCCGCCATTTTGTTTGGCAAACAGGTAATTGTACAATACGGTACGTACGCCGCCCAGGTGTAATCCGCCGGTTGGGCTGGGGGCAAAACGTACTCTCACTTTTTTATTCATGGCGCAAAGTTAAGAATAGCTTAATAAGTACTGCGAACTATACCAGAATTATCCGCCGGGCGTTATATTCACTATAGCACAAAATAAAATTTGCATTATTTTAAACCTTCGGCCAAAGATTTCATCTATTACGTAATAATTTACCAAAAAATAAAAAGTATGAAAATTAACCTTCGTTTTGCACTTGCAACCGCTCTTGCTTTTTCCTTGTTTCTTACAAGTTGTAAAAAAGACAAGGACAACAATAACAACAACAGTACTGACACCAGTATAGCAACTCATTCCGACGACCAGTCGAGGGTTTCCAACAGCGTAGATGATATGGCAAATGATGTAAATGCAGTTGTAGATGCTGTGCCCCAGTTTAATGGCAGAACTTACAGCACGGCTAATCTATATAATGCCTGTAATGTAAGTTCAGTGCTGGATTCTACTCCAACCCTGAGAAGGCTTACACTTACTTTTAATGGAAATAATTGTCAGAACACTCGTAGTCGTACCGGAACTGTAGTGCTTACCATGCCTTTGAACCAGCGTTGGGGAGATGCAGGTGCAGTGATGACCGCACAGACTTCAGATCTTCGCATCACCAGGTTAAGCGATAACAAAAGCATCACGATCAATGGTACACAAACTTATACCAATGTTTCCGGTGGTCATTTAGCCCAGCTTTCCGGTTTAGGAACCATCATTCATGACATCAATAGTTCTGGTATTACCGTTACTTTCGACAATGGAAGTCAGCGGATCTGGCAGGTAGCAAAAAGAAGAACTTTCACTTACGATAATGGCATTGTAATCTCAACAGTAGGAACGCATACTGAAGGCGGCATTTCAAACATTTCAGAATGGGGAACCAACCGATTTGGAAGTGCATTCACTTCTGCCACCAGCAACCCCATGATCATTCGCCAGGATTGCAATTTCAGGATAACTGAAGGCGAAATAACACACAGGGGCGGATTGGGAACATTGGTAGCAACATTTGGTTTGGATGCGAACGGAACGCCAACCAGTTGCCCGGTTTCGGGAACGTATTATTTCAAAGCAGTGTGGACTGGAAATAACGGTAACACTTACACGGCGATTTACCCGTATTAATTGTACAGTAAAAATATGCTGAAATTGCCTTGCATTGCAGGGCAATTTTTTTTATTACGGATAGAATGATTACCAGCACAGCTTATATGGTTCTGCTGTTATTATAGATTAAATTGCAACATGTTTTACCTGGTAAAATCTTCCTGGTTTATTAAACAATGGTATAAGAACTGTACCTGGCAAATGAATGCTGCCGAAAAAAATATTTACCTCACATTTGATGACGGGCCACATCCTGCTATAACAACTTTTGTACTCGATGAGCTAAAGAAATACAATGCCGGCGCCAGTTTTTTTTGCATTGGCAAAAACGTGGTTGCCTACCCTGAAGTGTATAGGAGGATTATCGAAGAAGGACATACCGTGGGTAATCATACCCAACAGCACCTCAACGGTTGGAAAACAAAAGATGATGTGTACCTTGATGATATTGCGGAAGCAAAAAAATACATCGACAGCAATTTATACAGGCCACCTTATGGCCGTATCAGCAGGTTTCAATTATCACAACTTGGCCTGCCTAGGTTTCAGTTGCATACCGTAATGTGGTCGGTATTGAGTGGTGATTTTGATACAGCCATAACAAAAGAACGGTGCCTGGCGAACGTAATAAATAATACCGGGAATGGTTCCATCGTTGTATTCCACGACAGCGAAAAGGCATTTGAAAGAATGCAATATGCATTACCTGCAACGTTGGAATATTTTTCTAAGAAAGGGTATGTGTTCAAAAAAATAGTAATAAATAGCTGACATCAGTAAAAAAAAATGGGCCGGGGTAGAAACCCTGGCCCGTTTTTAATCCGTACCCTATGAAAACTGTGCCCAATTTACAAAGTTGTTTTTAATTACACAACTAATATTTTTTTATAAAAAAATCAATGGAGTAAAGGCGCTGCTTACAAGTGCTGTTTAATTCCGGGTTTATTTGCGTTAAACATAGAAAACTGGTAAAATCATGGTCGATACACATTGCCATCTATACGTTAAGGAATTTGATACCGATATTGAATCGGTGATCCGGAGGGCAACCGAAGCGGGCGTAGATAAATTTTACTTACCGGCTATAGATAGTGAAACGCATCCGGCCATGCTGGCGCTTGAATCTGCCTACCCCGGAAAATGTTATGCGATGATCGGCTTGCACCCCTGTTCCGTTAAAGAAGATTTCAGGAAAGAAATAGACATTATTGAAGCACTGCTGAAGCAACGGCCGTTTGTTGCCATTGGTGAAACGGGGCTGGATTTTTACTGGGACAAAACATTTGTTCAGCAGCAATATGAAGCATTGAACATCCAGTTGAACCTGGCCCTGCAGTATAATATCCCGATCATATTACATACAAGAGATGCCATGCAGGAGACCATAGATGTGGTAAAAAAATATAGCAGCCGGGGTATTAAAGGCATTTTTCATTGTTTTGGTGGAACCATCGAAGAAGCAAATCAGATCATTGAAGCGGGCTTTTACCTTGGAATAGGCGGTGTGGTCACCTATAAAAAATCGGGTTTGGCGGAAGTGCTTGCACAGGTTTCCTTAAAACACCTGGTATTGGAAACGGATGCCCCTTATCTAACCCCGGTACCTTTTCGGGGTAAAAGAAATGAGAGCAGTTATTTACAGTATATAGCCAATAAAATTGCAGAAATAAAAAATGTTCCGGTAGCTGAGGTAGCTGAAGTAACCAGCCGGAATGCAGCGCTGATTTTCGGGTAATCGTAGTAGTTAGATTAAGTATTTGTCAAAAAACTGAAGTCCGCACTTCCGGAAAATTGTGCTGTATTACATTACGGTAGTTATCTGAAAGTGATTAAATATTGACTTTTATTATATCAACTCAACATTACCTGTAATATATTTCACCTTATATTTAAATTCATAGATGCGCCAGCCATTGCTTTGTTTTAAGAGGCCAATATCATAAGTTCCGGCAAAATCTCTTGTTGTACCTTTTGTTGCGGATGATTTATAATGTGTTGCGGTTGCATAGGCAAAAACAGTAGCAGTAGTATCATGGATATGTACCAGGTAATTTCCTGCAAGATGATTAACTGCATCAATGCCGGTAAATTCTTTTTTCCATTCTTCACAAATGGATCTGGATGTTTTCTCTTCTTTTACGCCACCTAACGATGTCATGTCAAAAAATACTTCATGGGTAAAAACTTCAACCTGCAACTTTTCCCAATCCTGTTGATCGGTATAAACAAAAAGTTTATTTACGGTTTCAATGATTTCATCCCTTACTGAATAGGTAACCATGTTTATATATTTAATGGCTAAGGTACTCATTCAGCCGAAAGTACGGTTCAAAAAACACCTGATTGCTGTCAGTTAAATGTGAAGCAATCGGAATGGGCATTGATTACTTATGTTTCATTGCTATGCGGTAGGAAAAACCAAGCGCCACATAAAATGCAGGGGATATTTTTGATATACCGGCGCCGCCGGAAATATCGATCATGAAATCGTTGCTTAATAACCAGGTGAAGCCACCATCAACCCTGTGGTCGGCAGTATTGTGCCGTGCAATAAATCCATACACTTCAACATAACCTCCAAATTTATCTGTTAGTGAGCATCCTGTTGTAAGCGTATATATGTAAGTAGGTAGCGCAGTTTCTCCATTCCATTCTGCACCAATATTATATCCCAGGCTGAATTGATCTGAAAGTGTATGCTGGCAGGTAAACCGAAAAGAAGGTGCAGCGTAAGTTGTCTGGTATTTTTTACTTCCCCAATTCCTGCTTGTTACATGACCAATAAATGAAATCATAGGAATCCATTTTTTTTCGGAGCATAGGTTTGCTTTACATCCAACAGTTATCGGAACAATTCCGTTCACTGATCCGGTCTTATCCTTTTCGATCGCATGTTCTGTAATTACCCTTAACTCAAATCTGTCATTCATTCCATATTTCCATAAAATGGAAGGCGCTACAATATTTTTTTCATCACCGTGAACCTGTTCGTATGTAAATCCATTTTCTGCCTGAAAGTAATTTACAGGCACAATAGAAGGGCTTTCCGTTTGATCCGGCCGGTCGGTTTGAATAGGAGTACGTTGTGCCTGGATATTGTGAGTAACAGATATCAGTATGATAGAAAAGAAAATAAAGAATTTTGACATCCACTATATTTTACCGGGTAAAAAAATGAAAATATGTAAATTAATGCTGCTGCTGCAGGGCATTCTTTCCAGTGGTACCCTATTTATTTCAAAGATGAGTAGTTGATTATCAGCAATCGTAATCATTCAACACACTTCCGGCATCTTTATTCGAAATATTACTACATCTACAGCATTAAATCTCGTCAACTTTGCTCCCTGATCTGTGATGCATCTCATTTAAATTTTATCGGCATGAAAATCACTGTACATTATTCTACCAAAACCGGAACTGTAAAACAGGCTTTCAATAAAATATTTCCGTATTTGAAAATTGAATTTATTAAAACCGATAGTCCTGAACAAAAAATGGAAAATAAGTTCAGCGTGAATATACTGCACAACCGTTTCCTTGGCGAAATAAATAATAATATCCGGCAAGCTGAAATCAATATCCGCCAGGATGATAAGGCCAATTATCTGGAAGAATTATTTTATCATCAATTTGGATTGCCGATTAAAGTATTTAAAAAAGAACGTAAACATTGGTTACCCGCTGCCGTTGAAGATCTCACACTTTCTCAACAAAACGAACAGGCAATGATGAAAGCCCGCTCTTTCAACAGTTGATTTAAAACCTTTTTTTTAATCAACTATGTATCTAAACAAGTTGAATTCAAACAACTTTCCCGGGAAGCTGTAAAGCCAACGGAAACTTCCAGGGAAAAGGACCTTCTAGTCCGGTATTACTGATCAAAGGTTGAATAAGATTAGAAAAATTTCTACAGATCTCTCATGATTCTGCTACAATCGTCACTGTTTTTCTTTCGCAGCTTTGTGAAAGTAATTTAATCCAATCTACCATTATGAAAAATCAATTTTGTCAAACCAAAATTCGTGGCCGGTACCCTAACCGGCAAAAGGCCTGTATGTACCTATTCGAATGCATTCTTTCTGCAATTGCCATTTACCTTTTGTTAATGAATATTCCGTTTTATGTATTCGGGTAACCAGCGTTAATATTCCGAAGTAACATATACATCCTGCAAAAGATCATTATAGAATAAAGTAATTAAAATTGCTATGATACGGGTGTAAACCTGAGGGGGCTGTTTGAAAGAACAGCCTTCTTTATTTTTTATCATGCCACTATTAAAGCATAATGATCTTTTTTGAGTATTCTGTAAAGTCAGATTAAAATAACGGTAACGGTACTGCGAAGTTTTTACATAATTGTTACACAAATAAGGTGTTTTCACGGTGTGATTTATTGATAAGCATCAGTAAATTTATTTTTCAGAATTAGTTTAATGGAAATAACAGAAAATTGATAATGCGATTTTAATAATGAGTACGAATGATGTTCTGATATATAAGTTTAGTAAAAAGTTCAATACACCGTAAAAGTTCTATTTTTTTATTTTTCGGGTAATTTATTTCGAGGTGTAACAATTTATTGCAAATTTTGATAAGCTTATTATGTGTTCATGCTGCTGAAGTGTACTGAAACTATTGCCACTGACTTTGAACATATTGCGGAAATCACGAGCTCGCTACCGGTGCCGGATATATGCAATATGACTTCGATAAATGATAGAATAAAATACCCGGTGTAATTCATTGGCTCCCAAATTTCCAATTACCCAAGCCAGGTAGATCCTTATAAATACATTGTTGATTACCCGTTTTTAATCTGTACAAAATAGATTTTTTAATAGTGTAATGCGTAAAAACAGAATCGTTTATATTATTGCTATTGTTGTGATGCTTGGAATTCTTTTGATTTTTAACAAGGAATACCAGGTACTGTCGCTGTACGCTGATATATCTGATGAAAATTATCGGGTACACAACGTTTTTCTGGATCTCGCCAAATATGAAAATAAAGAAAGGTTTTTTCGTAGATCATTTATCCGGGAGGGATCATCTGATGAGATGAATCAATTGTTTGAAGAATATAAAAATACCATCATTGCCGACCTGGATACACTTCATTCAATCGTAAAAGATGAACAATTACAACATACTTTTAATCAACTCAAAAGCAGGATTCAAACACAATTGAATGAATCTTCCGAAAGGAATAGTTTGACTAATGCTGAAGTTTCACAGAATGATGCATTAATTGATTCCTTATTACATCAGGGCATCAGCAGGTCATTATTGCTTGTACACAATAATAAGCAACAAATTCATAAAGAGATTTTGTGGTTAAGATGGGGCATACTTTTTTTTATCGTTGTTACATCAGCATCTATCATCGTGCTGTTTATTGGATTGTCGAAACAAAAAAGCAAACGAAGATTAAACCTTAAGGAACTCAAACAGCAACAGGAGATACTTGCTTCCATCGTAAATCTTTCTGAAGATGCTATTTTTTCAAAAACCACAGACGGCACGATCATTACATGGAATAAGGGTGCTGAAAAGATATATGGCTATACAGCAAATGAAATAATAGGTAAGAAAAATGCAGTGCTCATACCAGGCGATCTTCGTTATGAAGATGAGCAAATATTCAAAAGAATAATGTTGGGCGAACAGGTTCAAAACTATGAAACCAGGCGAGTAACAAGAAACGGGAATTCCATATCAGTTTCAGTTACAATTTCACCGGTAAAAGATTCAAAAGGAAATATCGTAGGTGCTGCCAAAATTTCGAGGGACATTACAGAACGGGTGCAACTCCAGGAAAAGATCCGCCTGCAAAACGAAGAACTAACGGGAATACTCGAGCGAATTACTGATGGCTTCATTATTCTCGATAATGATTTCAGGTATGTATTTGTGAATAAGGAAATATGCAAAATGGTTAATAGAAGGCCTGAGGATCTTATAGGAAAAATCGTTTGGGAAGAATTTCCTGAAGCTATTGGCTCACCTACCTATTACACAATTATCAACGCAAGGGATACGCAGCAATTTGGAAGTAGTGTAGATTATTATCCGCCACTTGGTTTATGGCAGGAGAACAGGGTTTATCCTGGTGGCGATAAACTTTCAATTTTTATCCGGGATATTTCTGAACAGAAAAGAGCCGAAGAGAAAATCGCCAAAAGCGAAAAGATATATAAAACAATTGCCTCCAGTATTCCTGGTTCACTCATTTGCATTATGGATACCGACTACCGTTACCTTTTAATTGAAGGGGATATGCTGGAAGGTTTCGGTTACACAAGAGATGAGCTTGTGGGCAATAAAGCTTCAGCGGTAATTCCCTCAGAAAGATTTAATGAAGTATTGCCAAATCTTCGCCGTGTTTTTAATGGTGAATCGTTTTCTTTCGATAGCAAAAGAAATAACAGGTACGTGCTGAACAGGTATGTACCGTTAAAAGATGAATCAGAGCAAATTTATGCTGCCATGATTGTACTCATCGACGTTACCCACCTGAAGCTGGCAGAAGAAAAAATAATGGAGTTGAACACAAGCCTGGAAACAAAAGTAGCAGAGCGAACCGCACAATTGGAAGCCGTAAACAAAGAACTCGAAGCATTTACCTATTCTGTTTCTCATGATCTCAGGGCACCTTTAAGAGCCATCAACGGCTATGCAAAAATTGTAGAAGAAGATTATCATACAATAATAAACGATGAAGGAAAACGATTATTGAAAGTCATTAAAGACAATGCTACAAAAATGGGCGCATTAATAGACGAGTTGTTGCGCTTTTCAAAACTGGGTCGTAAAGCATTAAACCGCTCATGGGTAAATATGAATGAACTGGTAACCGAAGTGATCAGGGAAATGAACTATGGTAATCCCACTACTGTACAAATCAATATAGGAAAATTACATACCGTACCCGTTGATAAAACACTGATGCACCATGTGCTCTTCAATCTTATTTCAAATGCTGTTAAATACTCCGACAAAGCAAATCACCCAATGGTAGAAATCAATTCTGAAAAAAAAGACAGCTCCTGGATATTTTCTGTGAAAGATAACGGTGTGGGATTTGATATGAAATATGCTGATAAACTCTTTGGTGTATTTCAACGGCTGCACAGTGAAAGCGAATTCCCGGGAACGGGTGTGGGATTAGCGATAGTACAGCGAATCATTACAAAACATGGAGGAAATGTTTGGGCTAATGCCGAATTGAATAAAGGTGCACAGTTCTATTTTTCCATCCCTGAACAACAGGAAAATTAACATGCTATGCAAATGAACGAAGTTGAAATATTGTTGATAGAAGACAACATGAATGATGCGGAAATGACCATTCGCTCCCTTACTAAAAATAATATCCTCAATCCGCTCATGCATGTAAAAGACGGTGAAGAGGCAATAGATTTTTTATTTGGTACCGGTTCTTACAGTGATCGGGACACTAGTGTTCAACCGCACCTGATTTTGCTCGACCTGAAAATGCCAAAGGTAAACGGCATTGATGTGCTTAAAAAACTTAAAGCGTCTGAACTTACCCGTAAAATTCCGGTGGTTGTACTAACCTCATCCAATGAAAATCCGGATATAAAAGAATGTTACGCTCTCGGTGCAAATAGTTATATCGTGAAACCTGTTGATTTTGATTCTTTCAGCAGATCAATTTCGCAACTTGGATTCTATTGGATACTTCTTAACCAAAAACCTGTCTAAAATTCAACACAATGAAAACTACATTGAAAATTCTTCATCTTGAGGATCTTGCTTCTGATGCGGCACTGGTAGAACGTGAACTGGATAAAGCAGAAAGGAGTTATGAGAAACTTGTTGTAGATACCGGTCAGAAATTTTTGCAGGCGCTTACCGAATTTAAACCCGATATCATTTTGTCGGATCACTCATTACCTTCTTTCAACTCAATTGAAGCGCTGAAAATTATTAAGGAAGCCGGTTTGAAAATTCCATTCATCCTGGTAACGTCAACTGTGTCGGAAGAATTTGCTGTTACCATTTTAAAAATGGGCGCCAATGATTATATCCTGAAAGACAATATGAGCAGGCTGAACAGTGCCATACAACATGTATTCGAAAAGTATGAAGACCGTGCCGCCAAACGTAAAGCAGAAGAAGCGTTAAGGAAAACCAACGAGCGATTGTTATTTCATTTGGAAAACTCTCCACTTGCCTATATTGAATGGGATGATCAATTGCAGGTTACCAGTTGGTCGAAACATGCGGAAGAAATATTTGGGTGGACGATGAAGGAATGCATAAATGGTAAACTGAAAGCGTATGATTTGATTTATGATGGAGATGAGCAGGTATTGGTAACAGCCGTTGCTCAAAAACTTTTAAGCGGAACGGATGAAAGAAATTCAGTGATTAACCGGAATTACCGGAAAGACGGAACGGTAATCTGGTGCGAATGGTTTAACTCTGTTTTAAAAGATGAACAGGGAAATGTGAAAACAATTATGTCGCTGGTGCAGGATATTACGGAACGCAAACAGGCAGAGGCAATGCTGGCCAAAAATCAACTTCGTATCCGTGAATTTTTTGAAACTGCTCCCGAAGCGCTGTTTGTACTCGATCCTGTTTCAGGTGTAATTGTTGACTATAATGATAATGCCCTGAAATTACTTAACTGTAAAGCAGAACAATTAAAAGGTAAATTGCCGATCAGCTTTTGTCCGGAATATCAGCCCAATGGCATTAAAACAACTGATTTCCTGAAGGAAAAAGACCATACAGTTTCCGCAGGCAAACATCCTGTATTCGACCTCGTGATACAGGATGTAAAAGGAAAAACAATACCATGCGAAGTACGTTTGAATATTTTAAATAACCATGAACCACCGCAAATACGTGCAAGTTTACTCGACATAACAAGAAGGGTTACCCTGGAAAGGAAATTAATAGAAGAAAAAACAAGAAGCCAGGTTGAAGTTACAGATGCTATATTGTTTGCGCAGGAACAGGAACGGGCTTTCCTCGGGCAGGAATTACATGATAATATCAACCAACTATTGGCAACATCAAAGCTCTACCTCGATTTTTCTGTTACTTCCGATGACAACAGGAAGGATATGTTACAAACAGCAAGGAATTATATATTGAGTGCAATGGAAGAAATCAGGAAACTGTCTAAAACCCTGATTGCACCATCCCTGGGCGAAATGACTTTACATGAAGCACTTTTAGACCTGGTGAAAAATATTCAGCAGGTAAGGAACATCAGTTTTCAATGCGACTGCATTTTAACCGATGAACATAAAATAAGCGATAAATTCAGGCTTAGTATTTTCCGGATCTTCCAGGAACAATTAAATAATGTATTGAAACATTCTCGGGCGAAAACTGTATGGATAAAATTGAAACAAAACCGAAACAGCATACAACTTTCCATTAAAGATGATGGCATTGGTTTCGATACGGGCATTAAACGTAACGGAGTTGGCATTAAAAATATTCTCAGCAGGGCCAGCCTGTTTAATGGAACGGTAAATGTTGTTTCTGCACCCGGATTGGGAACCGAATTGAATGTTCACTTCTCCGACATCTTTAATCAGGACCCAAAAGAACTGCCGGTTGTAAATGAAAAATTGCAGGAAGTAAAGCGGTTGGGATAGTTCAGGAAATTTATTTACATATTGTAAGAAACGGAAAGTTCTTTTAATTCAAGCAGGTTGGTTACGTTCAACTTTTCAAAAATCCTTGCCTTATGTGTACCAATAGTGGATACCTGGAGGTTAAGTGATTTGGATATATCACTGATCGTATGACCAGACAATAATAATGATGCAATTTCAAATTCTCTTGCAGATAATTTTTCAAAAGGGTTAGACGGAGATGGAGAATAAGCATCTTCAACCAGCGTACTGGCAAGCGTCTCACTTATATATGTACGGTTGTTTAAAACAAGGTTGATGGCTTTCTTCACTTCATCAAGCGACGACTCTTTTGATAAAAATCCTTTTGCACCAGCTTTTAAAAATCTTTTGGCGTAAATCTTTTCGGGACTCATAGAAAAAATCAGGACTTTCGTTTCCGGGTACTTGATATTGATAAACTCCATGAGTCCTAATGAATCTGTATTCGGCATCTGTATATCCATCATCACAAAGTCATATTTGGATTGTTTTAGTTTTTCAACGGCTTCATCGCCATTGCCGGCTTCCTGTATTTCACAGGGAGTAAATATTTCAGTAAGCAAACCTTTGATGCCTGATCTCACAACCGTATGATCATCAATCAATAAAAATTTTTTCATGCGAGTAGAAAGTTTTGTGTTAGTTGAACACGTTTAAAAGTAGGAATTTTTCTACACAACGCCAACCGTTTTCACTAGTATAAAAGAATTAAACTGTTTGATATTTGTATCCAGATAAATGATACGAAATCCAATACAAAATAACATTCGTAATTGTTTAATGAAAGGCCCTGCTTACGTTTAAAACCCTGAATCCGGATGAACTTGTGTAAGCCTGCTAATGGCTTACACAATGATTCTGAGTAACTGTACTGTAAGGGTGACCAGATTCAAATCCACCTATGAAAGATAACCAACTGCTGATTTTTTCAAATGAATTAAAATCAGTTTCTGAAACATTCATCAATAAGTTTATTGCAGGATTATTTATTACCGGATTATTACTGGCAAACTGCTACTATACCTGGTCGTTGGCAATTTATGCTGGCGGGTGCCTTGTTTTAATTTATGCTGTTGCCAGAAATTACCTGGATGAAATCATACAACATTATCTGCTGTCTGCAATTTCGGCGATGTTTATGATACAGTTCACGTACCAGATGCATGGCTTACCCGAAATGCATTATTTTGCTTTTTTCGCAAGTACTATATTAATTACTTTTCGTAACTGGAAATTACAGGTACCACTTGCAATTGTAATAACTTTCCATCACCTGCTTTTTTATTACCTGCAGTTACGTGAGGGTAATAGTATTTATTTCGCCAATGCACGTCCGGCAAACGAGGGAATGCTATTGTTAGATATTTGTTTGTCACTTGCTGTGTTTTCGCTGTGCGGCTTCTGGTCCTACTATTTCAACCTGTCAATAAAAAAACAGTTGCAGCAACGTTTTGAGATCGGTATGCTCCAGGAAGATCAGCATCAGAAAAAAATGATGATCTCTATGAGTGAAAGCCTTAGGGCAAGCAACAAGAAACTGAAAACAACATTAGACGAGTTGGCGAATATTTTTAATACCATCGATGAAGTGTTGTTTTCGGTTGACATGAAAACAAACAAACTACTCCACATTTCACCTGCATGCGAAAAAATATACGGATATCCGCCCTCTTTTTTTATGACCTATTCAAATCTATGGCAATCTGTAATACATCCTTCCGACAAACAAAGAGTGAACGACAATTACAAACGATTGGTTGATGGAAGAACAGTTATCGATCAATACAGGATTATAAAAAAAGATAAAACTATCGGTTGGGTAGAAGCCAAGGTAATTCCAACTTTTGATCGAAATGGTAACTTCATTAGAAAAGACGGTATCATTAAAGATATATCTGAAAGGAAATTGGCAGAGGAAACCCTTAGAGAAAGCAGCGCCAAACGAATCATTAGCGAACGCCTGATGAAAACGGCTGAGAAACTTGCAAAATTCGGAAGCTGGCAACTTGATGTATCAACAAGTGCTGTTAACTGGTCAGACGGTGCGTTTCAATTATATGGATATGCCGCTGGAGAAATACAGGCATCTTACGAATTATTTCTTGAGCATGTTCACCCCGAAGATGTTGATAAGGTTAAAGAAATATTACAACATGCCTGGGAACACCTGCATTTTCAAAAGTCAAACTTCCGTATCATAGATCGCAATGGAAAATTAAAATACATACAGGCGGAATTCATTTTAGAAAGAGATGAAAGCGAACAGGTAAAAACAATTACCGGTTTTAAACAGGATATAACTGAAAAAACACTGCTCGAAAATAAACTGGCAAAAGAAATACTTCATAAACAAAAGGCAATAACGGATGCTGCTGTTTCTGCACAGGAAGAGGAACGTTCTTTTATGGGGGAAGAGTTACACGACAATATCAATCCTATACTGGCCACTGTAAAATTATACCTCGACTGTGCGGTATCGGATGAAAAGCGCAGGCTGGAACTGATCGGAGATGCAAGAGGATATGTTACAACGGCCATGAACGAGATCAGGAATTTGTCAAAGTCAGTTTTACCGCCTTCGCTTGGTGAAGTAGGTCTTATCAATTCTCTCAATGATCTTGTTGCAAACATTGAAAACGTACACAAGCTTGCGTTTGAAACGCATTGGGAAAATGTTCATGAAAACGAGTTATGCAACAAATTGCAGTTAACCGTGTACAGAATCGTTCAGGAACAAATAAATAATGTATTGAAACATTCAGGAGCAAGCAAAGTAAAAATAAAATTACATCAGCATGGTGAGCGCTTACAATTAAGTTTACTGGATGATGGATCAGGATTCGATAGCAGCATAAGAAGACAAGGTGTAGGAATACAAAATATAATACACCGGGCTGAATTATTCAATGGCAAAGTAGAAATCATTTCTCATCCCGGAAAAGGATGTGAATTGAAAGTTGATTTTATTAATAAAGAAATTCTGGCTATTAACCAGTTGGCACAGGCTGGTTGAAATAACTATTAGTAGAAATTTTACTACGGTATATCATTTTTTTATGATCATTAATTGATAATAACGCTATAAAGCAACATAAAACGTCCATCTATATTTGTGTTCACAGTTTTTGCAAGCATGAAAGAACAACATTACTATACATCATTTATGACCCTTGCACTTTTTTAATGTGCAAGGGTATTGGTGATTGGTTTGCATAGAATTACCAGTCACTGCAGCCTTTCCGTTCCCGGAAGGGCTTTTTTTATTTTTTACCTTTTAGAAAATTTACTACACATAATCATTCTTTGTCCATTCATTGTTGGCTATAACGCTACCCGTAAGGAAAAATTCCCGCTATACATTTGTTTTTAATCCAATAAGTTTCATTTTAAATCCAAACATCCCATGAAACCTGACTGCAGAAAATTATTATTTAAAGCAGCTATTAATGTTGTCTTGCTGATTTCATTCTCTAATGTAAAGGCACAAATTTGCAGTGTGAATGCAGGGGTAGACAAAAACATTTGCATTACACAGCCACTTGTATTAACCGGATCTGTCGGATCCTCTCAATCAACGCCACCGGAACATACCTGGACTAAACTCTCCGGGCCTGCGGCAACAATTGTTTCGCCCAATTCATTAACAACAAATGTAACCGGCATCACGCCCGGAAATTATGTGTTTGAATTGTCTAACAAATGTATCGACGGGTTATATGCAAGAGACATCATAACCATTACGGTATTACCGGAGCCACCAACAGCACTGGCAGGTAACGACAGAACGATTTGTTTTAATGGCCCTGTTCAACTTTCAGCAAATACAATAGCTGCTCCAAATACGGGAACATGGACGGTAACGCCTGCTGGTGGAACTTTTTCACCCAATGCAAATGATCCGAACGCTGTGTACACCGGACCAATGCGTGTGGGAACAAGAAAATTTACCTGGACTTCTTCCAACGGATCTTGTCAGAAAACGGATGTGGTGAATATAACATTCCTTGAACCTGCACTTCCTGTAACTGCCGGACCAGATACAATGTTAACCTGTAAAGGAAAATGTGTTGGCTTAAAAGGTTCTTATCCCGGCTATGTACCTCAACATGGTTTATGGTCTGTTATATCTGCACCGAATACACCAACATTTGCTGATCCTGCAGATCATTCTACCAAAATGTGTAACCTTGTTCCGGGTGTTTATCATTTACGATGGAAGGTTACCGGCCCATGTGTAAACGATTCAGATGATGTTGTAATCACTGTACTGAATACGAATACACCACCGCCATCACTCGGCGATCAGAACTATAATAATTTTTGTGAAACACCCCTTGTTACCAGTGAAGTTCTTGCAGGAGCACCGCTTTCACCAGGTGATACGGTTACGTGGACACAAATTTCAGGAGGATCAGTAGCAACTTTTTCTCCCGACAATCATCACTCTTCTGTTACTGTGGGAAATCTTACAGGGCCCTTCCCATATAAGTTTACGTACACGCATACCAGCGCTTCGGGATGTACGATAGTAACTACTCATACTGTGTACAGATCGCAGCCGATAACCGGCCTGACAACACCTCAGAATCAGGTGCTGCCCTGTGATGTAACAGCCAGTTCATTTAATATTTCCTATAACAGGTTAAGTACTATCAGTAACAGTGTTACCAGGAGGGCATTGTTTATTTCAGGCCCGATGGATACCGGGAGAATAGAATTTATAAATTCAGCATTGTCTGGCAATACAAGAACGGATACATGGAACGTTAGTAATCTCGTTGTACCGGGAACTTATATCTACCGTGTTGAATATAGCAATGCCTGCGGAAGTTTATTTCGGGATATTTCGTTTACAGTTTCCCGTATGCCTGGTACAGTAAATGCCGGAAGTGATATCATTCTGCCTTGTCATGGTTTAAGTGTTTCCCCTATTGGATCTGTTAATGCACCGGGAGTATTCACATGGTCACAACTTAATGGTCCAAATGCTGCAAATATTACAGGAGAAGAAACGCTCATACCTTCTATTGATGGACTAATACAGGGAATCTACACCATCAGGCTTACCAATTGGGCAGGAGATGCCTGCCCGGTAAAAACGGATGATATGACAATCACTGTAACACAATTGCCCCCATTACTGGCAACCACAGCTCCGGATACTGCGATATGCGCCGGAACTTATTTATTGCAGGGAAATATTCCCGACATAACGGAAACGGGTACATGGACTGTGGAGCCTGCGGATTCTATAAGCTTTTACCCGGATGAACATGCACCGAATGCGTATGCAACAGGTCTGAATCCAAATAGCAATTATACATTTACATGGACTGTGAGCAATGTTTGCGGAAGTTTATCGGCAACGCAACTGGTTACAACAGGTTCTTATTATTCTGCTCCCGTTCCGTATGCAGGTGAAAATATCTGTGCAGCACAGGGAACTTTCACTACCACATTATCTGGTAGTGATCCCGGCGATGCAAATGTTTTATGGACTGCTATTACACCGGGCGCTTCCATTTCTACTCCAACCCAACAGCAAACAGATGTAAGTCTTTTGAGTGGAAGTGGCGTATATCTGTTTGAATATGCACTGGGAACAACAGGTTGTGCTACATACAGAGACACAGTAAGTGTAACCGTAAAATCGAATACAACAGTAAATGCAGGATCTGACAGAAGTATATGTACTGACGCATTTCCTTATACCGTTACAATGAGCGGAAGTATTTCATCCCGTTCAGGTACATATCCTGTTCAGTGGTCGCAGTTAACAGGCCCGTCTAATACAATTATTGCTTCACCCAATGATCTGCAAACAGAGATCGCAGGATTACAGGAAGGCATGTACACATTCGAGTTGAGCACTGTGCCCTATAACGATTGCGAATACATTTCTGATACCATGCAGGTGAATATCTCACGGGAACCATCAGACGCAGTTGCCGGTCCTGATCAATCTATCTGTAATGCCTCTGTACATACTGTTGTAAATCTATCGGCTAACTTTCCGGTTTATGGAAGTGGCCACTGGCAATTGGTTAGCAGTCCTCCGGGGAGTCCAACGCCGGTTTTTTCTGATATAACTTCCCCTGTTTCTACCATTACAAATCTTACCAATGGTGAGTACAAATTGCAATGGGTTATTGCAAACGGGAATAATTGTTCTGCAAAAGCAGATGAGATGGATATCTATGTAAATGCACAAGCCAATGCCGGCAGCAATGTAAATGTTTGCAATACAAATACGATTCAACTAACCGGTAATGCCAATACCATTGGAAACTGGTCTGTAGTATCCGCTTTTCCTCCGGTAACCATTACAACAAATTCAGGGAATACGGCAATAGTTAATGGTTTAACTACCGGCGCAGCACCGGTTCAATATGTTTTCAGGTACACATTGCCAGATGCGGGTGCTTGCCGCGGATCTTTCGATGATGTAACCATTACCAATTATCCGTTGCCATCTACTGCTAATGCCGGAGGCGACAGACTGGTATGCCACAATGAAAATTCCGTTACGCTTTCAGGAAATGTGCCGGTATCAGGAAGGGGAAGCTGGGTTTGGCAGAGCGGCCCGAATGTTCCTGTAGCCGGTGTAATGAATAGTACCTCATTCGATACTGTGTTGAATAACCTCGTAGCTGGTATATATACATTTCAATACCGGGTAAGCACAAACGCAGTTTGCCCGGCATCAACAGATAACATACAGGTAATTAAACAAGCCCGTGCAAATGCCCAGGCCGATTTCCGGATTTGTAATGCTGCATCTATAAATCTGAATGCGAATGTTCCCCTTACCGGGCAGGGAACCTGGTCATATATCAGCGGACCATTACCTGCTTCATCTGTGATCTTCTCAGATACGCATAATCCTTCAAGTGCGGTGAATGGCCTTGAGCCAGGTGTTTACGTATTTCGCTGGACACTAACTGCAGTTGCTTCGTGTACACAGAACAGTGATGATATCCAGGTAACAGTAGATCCGCCGGTTACTTCCGTAGATGCTGGCCCGAACAGTAGTTTTTGCCAGGGAAGTGCAACAGCTTTTGCAATAGGTTCTCCGGCTACACCCGGTGTGTCGTATAGCTGGAGCCCCACTGCTATGCTAAGTGGCGCCTCTACAGCACAACCTGTTTTCCAGGGTGTAAACAATCCGGGAAATTATGTGTACACTGTTGCTGCAACTATTGGTTCCTGTGCGGCATTCTCCTCGGTAACGATCAATGTTAAGCCTGTGCCTTTTGCCAATATAGAAGTATTGAATCCTGCATGTACCGGTATGTTTGCAGCAACTTTCCCCGGGTCGGGTGTAAGTAATCCTGTATATACATGGGATTTTGGTGTGGGCACAAATCCACCCTCTGCTGTTGGCGAAGGGCCACATA
>JAFDXE010000043.1 GCA_018268085.1 Bacteroidota bacterium | reverse complement strand
CCAAAGGATGAATTTGATTTACCCATTTTTCTGTCGAGAAATTTTCTTTATTTTTCAAGAAGATGTAAAATTCGATGTCAGAATATTTGTCTCCTTCGTTTTTGGTAAATGAACCATACATAAAAACGGCGGAAACATTTTCGTCTTGTTGAGCTATATATTTTGTTTTGTCAATCATTTGTAACTGTGTCATTTTTCTAATTTTTAAATGTTGATAATAGAAATTTTCACTACTTTTTGAAAGCAATGAAAAAGTTTTACGTTGTTTATTTTGGACAGTTACTTATAGCTTCATCGGATTATACTTTTTTATTTTCAACATTCTGTTTGGTAAAATTACCGCCAACGGTTCGGGTATTGCCGAAGGCGGGGATTTTTTGCAGAAAAGTTCAATAGAATTACTACTGTTGAACCTTGCACAAATGTCCAATCGAAGCCGTTCAGCCCCGATTTTGGCAATACCTTGTTACAGGCAGGCGTTCTATTTTAACGCTTTTACTTTGTCTTCTGTTATAATTTGGTTACTCTCGATTACTTTTACTGTCGGTGGTTCTGAAAATTCAAATGATTTCAATTCGGTAATCAGTTCATTAAACTCTTCATTTGTCGCCACAATCACATTATCAAGTCCGATTACATCGCCACTTTTGATTTTCGCTTTTACACTTCTTGCTTCGTTTTCTTCAAGTGTGATTAAGTAACTCAATGCTTTTCTGTGAACATATTTTAAAGCGATTGCTTCTAAATCTGCTTGTTTATATCTTTCTCGTAAACTTGTTTTTACACTCCAACAAATTGGACCTCTTTCTGTTGTGTAAAACATTAAGTCGTAAATTACATTCGGTACAAAAGCAACTTTTGCACTCATATAAATCGGTAAAATATTTTCACGAACGCAAAGCGTAGCCAAAATGTATTCAAACACTTTTCCGTTTAGGTTATTGTTTCTTTCCGGATGTTTGGAATATGCGTTCCAATACTTTTGAATATATTCGGTTGGTTTTGAGTATTCAACTTCTAAAAAATTGGGAAATAAACTGTCAAAAACCAATTCGGCTTTATTATCTTTTCCAATCGTTATGCTTAATTCGTTTAATTTCCCCATTATTTGATGATGTTGATTAATTTTAAAATTTCTTTTGCGGTTGCTTGTATTGCAGGTACGGCAACAGAGTTGCCGAACTGTTTATAAGCGGAAGCGTCAGCAACTGGAATTATATAGCTATCGGGAAATCCTTGTAATCTTGCCCATTCTCGTGGTGTCATTTTTCTAATTCCTTCACGATTTACTGTTCCTTTAATATGAGTTGTTGGCGTAAAATCTGTAATTCTGTGGTCTAAAACCAAATTTCTTTCTCTGCCCATTCCTCCACAAACGACAGCATTGGAAATTTCATTGTCCTTGATTATCTGAAAGCCAAAACCGTTTCCTTTACTTTCGTGTCTTGCTTTGTGGTTTTCCAAAGTCTGTACATATTGAGTTGAAAGAAAATACTTTGTTGCAGGAACTTCTTTTTCTTTGATGTCTGCAAAAGTTACTTTCTTATCTAATGGTGTCGGATATGTAAACTCGTTTATACCTGTGTTTGGATGAAAGCCAACAATATAAATTCTTTCCCTGTTTTGTGGAACTCCAAAATCTTTTGCATTAACAATTTGAGGTTCGGGAACGAAGTAGCCTAAATCGTTCCTTAATACGTTTAAGATTGTCGCTAATGTTTTTCCTCCGTTGTGGTTTCTCAAACCTTTTACGTTTTCAAGAAAAACAGCCTTTGGCTGTTTTCTTTTGATGATTTCCGCAACGTCAAAAAACAATGTCCCTCTTGTGTCTTCAAATCCTCCGCGTTTTCCAGCTATGGAAAATGCTTGGCAAGGAAAACCTGCACAAAGCAAGTCAAAGCCGTCCGGAATATATTTTTTTGTTTCTTCTTTTGTAATATCTCCAAATGGTGTTTCTCCAAAATTTGCTTTGTAGGTTCGTTTTGCTTCTTTATCCCATTCACTTGTAAACACACACTTTCCGCCTAAATTTTGTAACGCAAGTCTAAAACCGCCAATTCCCGCAAAAAGGTCAATAAATTTGAATTTTGGATTTTCCAATGGCGGAAACGGAACTTGAAAAGTGTCGAAAATTCCATATTGTAGAGCTTCTTCGGCAACTTTGGTAGTGATTTTTTCTTCTGGATATTTGTATTCCAAAATTTCTTTGGTAAAATCAACAGCCCCTTTCTTATAAAACTGTGAAACTCCGTTTTTTGAATTGTGCAAATAGTGAGTTAGAACAGCCTCTTGGTTGTTCTCGGGTTCAATCAGCTTTATTCTAAACTGTTTGTTTTCAAACGTTTCCAAAGATATTTTTTCTTTTAAATCCATTTTAAAATTCTTTATCTCACTTTCAATTTGCAAACCGCAAGTTAGTAAAAATTTCCCATTATATTTTTACTCCTGCAAAGTTAGTCAATATGTTTTAGTTGGATTGTCTTTCAGTCCGAAAGTTTGATGTTAGCACGGTCGTTCTTTACGCTTGCCTGTAACTCTTATTTAGACGCAGTCCAACCATGACGGAAAAAATTAGAGGCGATTGAAAACGAAATGTTTATAAAATTTTCTGTCGGAAAGATTTAATTGCGCCAATGAAATTTAGGGAATAAAAGTGAATTATAAATTTATTTTCCCGGAACTGTATAGTTTGTCGAGCGGACTGTTGATATTTACCAGCATCTCCCGCTTTACATGCAAATAACGATTTGTAGTGGCAATATTGAAATGCCCCAGCAAATCCTGGATATACCTTATGTCTACCCCATTCTCCAATAAATGCGTGGCAAAACTATGCCGCAAACTGTGAAATCCCACCTGCTTCGCAATACCCGCCTTATGCTTCGCATCTAAAAATATAGCCTGCGCCGTACGCCTACTCAACGGCTCCCCTGTAACTGAATGCTCAAATAAATACTCAGCAGGCCGGGGACGGCTGGTTCTTAAATAGTCTCGCAGAATATCAAGCAATACCGGGCTCAGCATTACATAACGGTCTTTCTTTCCCTTCGACTTTTCAACAAATATCTGCATCCGGTCGGCATCAATATCCTTCAGTTTCAACTTCACCACTTCACTTACCCGCAGGCCGGCACTATAAGCAGTAAACAACATTGCTTTGTGCTTCTTATTTTCAAGCGCCTTAAATAAATTACCCAATTCGGTTTCACTCAACACTTTCGGCAATATCAGGTGCTTTTTTGGCCTGGGTATCTCCACAAATATTTTTTCACGCTTCAATACCTGTTCAAAATAAAATTTAAGTGCATTCAGCCTGCTGTGAATCGTATTTTCACTTAACCGTAACCGTTGCGTGCAATACAGGATGTACCGTTTCAAGTGATCTGCAGTTAATTCATACACCGGTACCGATCTCAATAATACCAGCAACGCATGAAATTCCATCCGGTACGTTCGAATGGTATTACTGCTGTATCCCTTTAATGTAAGCTGCTCTACCAACTCCTCCATCGCCTGCATATTTTCCTTACAGATGAAAAATCCGGGGTGAATCCCGGGAGGCTTTTTTTCCTTTGTAATCACCGGCAGCGTTTCCTTCACCGGAACAACAATCTGGCTGATGACTTTCTGCCGGTTTACCGTTTCAATATTAACCAGGCAATCACCGGGTAATAGTTTTCTTATTTGCTCGTATGCAGATTTGCTGTACGGAATATGCCACATTTTCTTTGTCCGGCTCCAGCGAATACCGGGTATTTTACTGAGCAATTTTTTTATTTCGGAATCGGGTTCATATTGCATACTTATCCTGCGTTCTCCACGATGGAGTATAATTGCGAGCTCAATAATTTTCTGCTTCACGTTACATTATTTGAAGCCGAAAAATTAGCACTTACCCTGTTGACTACAAATAATGATTATTTAGTTAAACCTAAGATTCTTCAGCATAACTGAAATCACCATTTGCAATCATATCCTCTTTATGGCAATTGTCGTTGTATCTTTTTAACAACAACGCTCTTATCATACCATTTCCCGGTTACAACAAATGGCTTTAGCGTTGTAATGGATGAACAGCAGGAACTGAAACACAACAATTCAACCAGCATATTTTTAATTCTACCGGCTATCTTACATGAATACAAACTGGTATTACTAAGCACTCAATTGATAAATGGAACACAGTATGAAGTGCATTTTTAATTACGAATCAAAATTCTAACATTCCTTTCACTTACCGATGATTACATTTATTCATCATTCACCCCATAAAACTATTGTTATGAAATCCCTGCTCATTTTTTCTCTATCCGCTCTTGCATTGCTAAGTTCCAACCAACAAAACAAATTCAGCGAAAAAACAAATTACACAGCTAACACAACAGCGAAGTCTGCCTATTTTCAGCAGCCTGCACCTTTAGTTTCCGTTCCCCAAAAAACCCGGTTACGTGCTGCAGAATTTAAAGCCCAGGATTTTTGCCGGCTCGAATTGAAAGATTTTGATTTCGATGCAAAATTTCGCATAGTTAGCGCCACCGTTTACTTTTCGGGCGCTAATTTCAAAGATGTGATGGTTGCAACAATCAACAGCTCAAGCCTGAATCCTATAAAAGCTTTCATGAACAGGTGTATTCCCGGAACGGTAGTGTCGTTTGATAATATCAAAGTTGAAGGACCCGATAAAGAAATCCGCAACATTGATGGCGTTACGTATGTTTTGTATTAATACGGGCGTTACAATAATTTCGATAGTACCAGGTAACCGCCGGGATCTAATTCTATGGAAGAATGGGCAGCCACCGATAATACCTGGCCACTAAAAATATTCCGGTATTGTGAATGATCGCCATCATGAACGGTAACGGTTACCCGAATTCTATCCAGGTTCAGAAACACCAGTATCTCCTGCTCATCTTTCTTTCTGCTGAATGATAGTACATTGTTATGCAGGTGCAGGAAATTTATTTCACCTCCTGAAAAACTATCCCTGTGAAATTGATTCAGCGTTTTGTAGAAATGATGCAATTCAGGTTGCTCATTCCATTCTATCGGATCTTTATCGAAAAATTTCAACCGTTTTAACACCGGGTTCTCCTGGCCCGAATAGACCAGGGGTACACTGTTAGCATACGTATAATTAAATACCGCCAGTGCTTTGGCATATATACCATACTTTTCATATTCTGTACCATTCCAGCTATTCTCGTCATGATTGCTGGTAAAGTACAATTGCATCGCCCCTTCCGGAAGTTCATGCTGCTGAACTTTTAAAAGATCTGTCAGCATCTGAACATTACCGTTATGTTTTACAAAATGCGCTGTAGTGTGCATCCACTTCCAGGCATACATAATATCAAATGCCTGGTAGTAACTGATGTCTTCGGTTTCTGCCAGCCAAACCAGGTTTTTTTTCAATCGATCCAGCCGCTCTCTTGCCTGTATCCAGAATGGTAACGGGGTAAGATGCGCAAGGTCGGCCCGGAATCCGTCTATATCGAATTCCGTTATCCAATATTCCATTGCATTCATCATCGCTTGTTGTTCCGCAATACTGGTATGATCTATCTGCAACACGTCGTCCCAATCAAAGGGAGGTTTAAAATTTCCATCGGCATCCTTAACAAAAAATTCCGGGTTTGACCTGGTCCAAACATTATCCCATGCGGTGTGATTCGCCACCCAATCGATAATTATTTTCATACCATAACCGTGTGCTGCCGTTACCAGTTTTCTGAAATCTTCTTTGGAACCAAATTCAGGATTAATATCCAGGTAATCGCTGATCGAATAATAGCTGCCGAGGCTACCTTTTCTTTTTAATTTCCCGATAGGATGAATGGGCATCATCCATAGAATATCCACGCCCATATCTTGCAGTCGGGGCAGATGTATTGAAAAAGCGTGAATTGTACCTTCAGGCGTAAACTGGCGAAGGTTCACTTCATAAATATTGCTGTTGGATAAGCATTCGGGGCGAGAAAATTTTGTCATAAGAGGTAGTAAATAGGTAAAGGTAATTTAGAAAATTGTTCAACAGGAATATTTGATTTACTACCTGTGTTTAACGGGCTTTTCTGCATTCAATAATTACCTTTGCAGCAATGAAACAGTTCAGTATTCCCTTTACATACCGAAGTCCGCTAATAACGGCGATTAAAGAAAAAAGAAAGCAGTTGGATAAGATGAAAAAAGACTTCACGCCAACGTTGCTGAATTTCGGACCCTTGCAGATATACCTGGCCAGGCATTTCGGGTTTTGTTACGGCGTTGAAAATGCGATCGAAATTGCCTTCAGAACGATTGACGAAAACCCGGGTAAAAAAATATTCCTGTTGAGTGAAATGATTCACAATCCACAGGTAAATGCAGACCTGCAAAAAAGAGGCATACAGTTTTTACAGGATACTTATGGTAAACAACTGATTCCTTTTGAAACACTCACAAAAAATGATATCGTTCTAATTCCGGCCTTCGGTACCACATTGGATATTGAAAATAAATTATCTGCCATTGGTATTGCCATCGAAAAATATAATACTACCTGTCCGTTTGTAGAAAAAGTATGGAACCGAAGTGAACAGATCGCACAGAAAAATTATACGGTAGTGGTGCATGGTAAGCCTGTGCATGAAGAAACGAGAGCCACTTTTTCTCATGCTGCTGCCAATACTGCTACGGTAGTGGTGAACGATATGAATGAAACGATACAACTGGCAAAATATATTACGGGAGAAAAACCAGCATCTGATTTTTATGTTGAATTTGCCGGCAGGTATTCTGAAAATTTTGATGCGGAAAAACACCTCGGTCGCATTGGCGTAGTAAATCAAACCACCATGCTGGCGAGCGATACACAGGCTATTGCCGATTACCTGAAGAAGGTGATGATGGACAAATACAATTTATCCGACAGTAATTCGGAGGAGCGATTTGCAGATACACGGGATACACTCTGTTATGCAACGAACGATAACCAGACGGCCGTTTATGGACTTTTACAACAGCCAGCCGATCTTGCTATCGTTGTAGGTGGTTATAACAGCAGTAATACATCGCACCTGGTAGAACTATGCGAAAATGCCCTGCCCACTTATTTTATCAATAATGCAGATAAAATTCAATTGAACAGGTCCGTTTTACATTTCGACTTTCATCGCAAGAAAGAAATAGAGACGATTGATTTTTTACCCGGCAAAGTGCCCGTTAGGATATTAATTACCAGCGGTGCCAGTTGCCCGGACGCATTAGTAGAAGAAGTGATAAGCAAACTTGCCTCATTTTTCCAATGTGAACGCAGCATTGAAGCACTTGCTATGGATTTCAGCCGGTACTGAATGATGTAACCCGGTTCATCTTTCCATGAAATTTGACTAAAAAAAAGTAGCCCCGGAAAGGGCTACCTGGTAATACTACAGAACATTTTTTTTGAACATCAATGCCTTAAAGAAATGTTCAAAATATTGTGCGTTGATCTGACAATGTATAAAACGATCTTCAGGAACTGAACACATCCCTAAATCAGTCAAAAAAACTCCAAAAAAAATCAATCTCCAATTATTCTTTCAATGTTTTGATTAATAGGGTGGTTTCCACGTACAAATAGGGTGTTTTAACTCACGAAAAAACCGTTAATTTGTTTAAACTTTACAAGTATTTAACCTAAATTAGATTTAACAATAGCTTAATTAATTTTAATAAGTACTTGTTACCAATCTTCTTTCAGCCCTAAACCTGAACACCCATGTTGTTACACAAGCATGCCGATAATTCATATCAGGCATATTTCGAAAAACTGGCGGAAATATTAAATTCTGCCATAACAGACGATACTATTCACTTCCCTGCGGAAACGGGTACCGGATTTATTAAAAGTATTTTGTTAGAGCCGGATTTTTGTTTGCGGTATTATAATTTTACCTGTAAGCAGGATATTTCGTTGGATTTATTTGCTACCTATCCGGCAGACGAATCCAATTATGAATTGTTGTTCAACATTGATCCGAAAGATGCGCCTGATGCGTCAAAAAATGATTTCAATTCCAGCCGTTCTACCATTTTACTTTATTCATCCGGTGTAGAAAAAAAAGGAGTATTCAGCAAGAACATGAGTGTGCGAAGGTTACAGATCATATTCACTACAAAGTGGTTGCTGGAAAATTATGCAGAAGCCAGCGTAAAAATGGAAAACCTCATTACTGATCTGGCTACCAAAAATAAATCTACCATCGTATCTGAAAATATGGATACGCAAAGCCGGTTTGTTGCCACACAACTGGCCAATGAACTGGATAAAAATTCTTATCCCCAGATTCACATAAAAACAGCCTGTTTTATTTTGCTTAATGATTTTCTGAATAAGATTGTTCAGCGCAACTGGCAGGAAATTTTATCCGACCAGACATTGCATTATTATACGATGCTGAAAGTGGAAGAAAGGATCAACCAGTCTATTAACCAGAAACTACCCAATCTCGACCAGTTTGCGGCAGAATTTAACCTGAGCTTAAGTACACTGAAACGACATTTTAAAATTGTGTATGGTAAGAACATTTATCAGTACTACCAGGAGAAACGTATGGAATGGGGTAAGGCCCAGCTTGAGAAGGGAAATACAACGATCAGCGAAATAGCTACCCACCTGGGCTTCTATAAAATAAATAATTTCTCTATTGCTTTTAAAAAATATTTTGGAGTATTACCAAGGGAATTAAAAAACAAGAATTACATACATATTAATAACTAACGGGGCAGTTTAGCCGAAAAACACCGGTAGTTTTTTATACATCCTGCATTGGGTTAGGTTCAACTTTTTTAGATTTAGCAAGTTTGAGTGCAAAATCCAGTTGCTCCTGCATGGTTAAATTTGTATTATCGAGGAGAATGGCGTCAGCAGCTTTTCTTAGCGGACTAACTTCACGATTGGAATCGATATAATCCCTCATTTCCAGGTTGTTCTTTACTTCTTCAATGGTAACGTTCGGATTTTTATCAAACATTTCTTTAAAGCGTCGTTCAACCCTTACAGCGATGTCGGCAGTCATGAAAATTTTCAATTCTGCAGAAGGGAATACAGTTGTACCAATATCGCGGCCATCCATTACTATGCCTTTTTTCCGGCCCATTTCCTGCTGCTGCTTTACGGCAAATTTTCTCACTTCTGCAATACTGGATACTTCGCTCACTTTTTCTGCAATGATAAGGTCGCGGATTACGTATTCCACATTTTCATCGTTGAGTACCATTTCAGATTGTTGCGACTTCTCATTGAACTCAAATGAAAGATTAATTTGTTTCAGCGCAGCTTTTACGGCCTGGGTATCTGTCCAGTCGACATGATTACGTAGAAAAAATAAGGTAATTGCCCTGTACATGGCGCCACTGTCGATATACACATAACCCAGTTTCTTTGCCATCTGCTTTGCAAGGGTGCTTTTCCCGCAGGACGACCAGCCATCAATTGTTATGATAATTTTCCTACTCATTTGCTTATGCAAAAATGGGAGAAATAATTGCGATGGCAAAATAATTTGAGCGATGTTTATTTTACTTTTTTCCCTAATAAAACAGCCCGCTCAAAAGAGCAGGCTATTCATGAATTTTAATTAAATATTACTTAAGCTTCCGATTTTTTTTCTTTTTTCTTCGGCTCTTCCTTTAACCGGAATTTGAGCTTTTCATTTTCCTTATCCAGTTCAGCAAGCATGGTATCACCCTGCTTTATGGTGGTATTCAGGATTTCTTCTGCCAGCGGGTCTTCAATGTATTTTTGAATGGCCCTGTGCAATGGACGGGCACCAAACTGGCTATCGTACCCTTTATCAGCGATGAAGTCTTTTGCTTCCGGTGTCAGTTCAAGGGAGAAGCCTAAATTGCTCAACCTTGCCATCACCCCTTTCATCAGGATATCAATGATCTCAAAAATATTCTCTTTGGTAAGTGAATTAAAGATGATCACATCGTCGATCCTGTTCAGGAATTCGGGGCTGAAGGTGCGCTTGAGTGCCTTTTCAATTACAGCCTTATTGTTTTCATCCATGCTGTTCTGGCGTGCCTGTGTGGCGAATCCCACACCATCACCAAAATCTTTTAACTGGCGGGCACCGATATTAGAAGTCATGATGATCATTGTATTTTTAAAATCAACTTTTCTTCCCAGTCCGTCTGTTAACTGCCCGTCATCCAGTACCTGCAATAAAATATTATAAATATCCGGATGCGCTTTTTCAATTTCATCGAGCAGGATCACGCTGTAAGGTTTGCGTCTAACCCTTTCCGTTAACTGACCACCTTCTTCATATCCTACATATCCCGGAGGCGCTCCTATTAAACGGCTTACGGTGAATTTTTCCATGTATTCACTCATGTCAATTCTGATCAGCGCATCTTCACTATCAAACATGTGCCTGGCCAGTGAGCGGGCCAATTCTGTTTTACCCACACCGGTTGGTCCGAGGAATATGAACGTACCGATGGGTTTCTTAGGATCTTTCAATCCTACCCTGTTACGCTGAATTGATTTTACCACTTTAACGATTGCATCTTCCTGGCCGATAACCGCTCCTTTCAGATCATCGCCCATACGACGCAGTTTGTCGGTTTCCGCCTGCACCATTCGTTTCACCGGGATGCCGGTCATCATGTGTACCACTTCTGCAATATCTTCTTCTTCGATCGGGTAACGTTTGTTCTTACTTTCTTCTTCCCAGGCTGTTTTTGCTTTTTCAAGATCTTCCTGCAAACGTTTCTCTGTATCTCTTAATGAAGCTGCTTCCTCAAATTTCTGGCTCTTTACCACTTTATTCTTCTCGAGCTTTATGTCCTCGATCTTCTTTTCCAGATCCAGGATAGCTTCGGGTACATTAATATTTTTGATGTGTTTTCTTGCACCCACTTCATCCAGTACATCAATAGCTTTATCCGGCAATAACCTGTCGGTCATATAACGATCACTCAGTTTCACACAGGCTTCAATAGCTTCCCTGCTGTAGCTCACATTGTGATAGTCTTCGTATTTACTTTTGATGTTGGTTAAAATTTCGATGGCCTCATCTACTGAAGGTTGTTCAACAATTACTTTCTGGAAACGCCTGTCGAGTGCACCATCTTTTTCGATGTGCATGCGATATTCATCCAATGTAGAAGCGCCAATGCATTGCAACTCACCCCTGGCGAGCGCTGGTTTAAATATATTAGATGCATCCAATGAACCTGAAGCGCCACCTGCACCAACGATGGTATGAATTTCATCAATAAACAAAATCACATCCCTGTTCTTTTCAAGTTCATTCATGATCGCCTTCATCCTTTCTTCAAACTGGCCGCGGTATTTTGTACCGGCAACCAATGCAGCAAGATCAAGACTAACCACTCTCTTATCAAATAATACTCTCGATACTTTTCTTTGAACGATGCGTAATGCCAGGCCCTCAACAATGGCAGTTTTACCCACTCCCGGTTCACCGATCAAAATCGGGTTGTTCTTTTTACGACGGGATAATATCTGGGAAACCCTTTCAATTTCGTTTTCACGACCAACGATTGGATCCAATGAACCTGTTTCTGCAAGTCGGGTGATGTCTCTTCCGAAATTATCGAGTACCGGCGTTTTTGTTTTAGCCGCACCTGTAGCTGCCCCACCTTTTTGTGAACGTGGCTGCTGACCGTATTGTTTCCTTTCTTCATCAAAATCATCTTCTTCATTAAACTCGGCCTGTGGCGGATTGCTGGTTACAAAACCCAATTCATTTTTAAAAACGTCATAGTCCACATCAAACTGACCCAGTATCTGCGTAGCAATGTTTTCCTTATTTTTTAAAATGGAAAGCATAAGGTGTTCGCTCTCCACCAACGTACTTTTCAGTGCTTTGGCTTCCAGTACCGTAATGCGAATTACCTTTTCGGCCTGCTTGGTTAAAGGGAGTGAATTGATGTTGGCAATGTTCTTACCTGTTTTATCTTTCACTGCCATTTCTATTTCCTTACGCAGCTCATATAAGTCTACGTTCAGTGATTTCAATATCTTGATGGCTGTGTTTTCACCGTCACGGATAAGGCCCAATACCAAATGCTCTGTTCCTATAAAATCGTTTCCAAGCCTTAACGCTTCTTCGCGGCTGTAGGAAATGATTTCTTTTACCTGCGTTGAGAAATTATTGTCCATTCTCTTAGTTTTAATTATTAACAATAATAACGATTATTTTATTCGATTAGTTTAGACTGAAAAACAAATGTTGATATGTTGAAAAGTAGAAATTAAAATGATTAAAACGATTAAACATTTCAACTGAAGCAACAGCAACCCTTACACGACTTTTTATTTTATAAAACAGTTGCAGAAAAACTTTATTGCTTCAAAATTTAATTTATTTTACATACTACTAAAAGAACTATTGATGGATGTCAAAACAGATACCAAAGAGAAATTTACTGTTATAACACCGATAGTAAGCAATATCTCTGCTAATATGACAGAGGAACTGGCTGATTTGTTGCTCCCGTACCTTGATCGTGCCATTCCGCATGTTATCCTTAACATGAAGAATGTAGCAACAGCAGATGTGGAAGCCGGCGGGAAGTTGGCGGAACTACAACAACAATTTTACGAAAAAAACAGTTCATTTGTTTTGTGTGAGTTGCATCCGGATGTTAAAAATATGCTGGAGCAATCCGAACTGGCCGACTGTTTAAATACAACGCCAACAGAAAGTGAGGCCTGGGACATTGTTCAAATGGAAGAAATTGAAAGAGAGATGATGAATGATTTTGATGAACCCGGGGAAAGTTGATGCAGCTTTTCGTAACTGATTAAAGTCTTAGCATCAAGCTATATAAACAAAATACATAATCTTTGCTTGCATTAACTATTTTAGGAAACAATTCTGCTATACCCGCATTCGGGAGAAATCCAACTGCACAATTACTCCAAAACGACGATGAGGCCTTTTTGATCGATTGCGGAGAGGGCACACAGTTGCAGTTATCGAAATACAAGATCAAGAAAAGCAAGATCAGTCATGTGTTTATTTCTCATTTACATGGGGATCATTATTTTGGACTGATAGGATTGCTCACGAGCATGAGCCTGCTGAGCAGAACGCAGGACCTGCATATTTTCGGACCGCCAAAACTGGAAAGTATCATCAATATTCAACTGGATGCGGCCGATACGGAACTTTGTTATAAAGTATTTTTTCATTCGCTGGGAGAAGACGGCCATATTGCCAATACCAAAAGAATGAGTGTGGAATCATTTCGGGTGAAGCACCGAATTGATTGCTGGGGTTTTTTATTCAGGGAGAAAAAGAAACCAAGAAGCATTGACCCCGACAAAGCGAGGGCTTATGAAATTCCGGCTGCTTTTTATGAGCAGTTGCAAAAAGGTGAGGATTACATTACCAAAAAAGGAACAGTGGTTGCCAATGCTGATGTTACGCATCCTGCCCCTAAGCCTAAGAGTTATGCATATTGTGCAGATACGGTTTATGATACCAGTCTTGTTGATAAAGTAAAAGGTGTTGACCTGCTGTACCACGAAACAACGTATTTAAAAGAACATGAAGAAAGAGCTGCTGCAAGGTTTCATTGTACTACCGTGCAGGCGGCAGATATTGCCAAAAAAGGCGCTGTGCAAAAACTGATCATCGGGCATTTTTCCTCGAAGTATGAAGTACTGGATGAATTCTTAACAGAGGCAAAAGAAGTTTTTGAAGAAACGGAACTGGCGCTGGAAGGTGCGTGTTACAAAGTGTAAGTACAGTAATGAATTTATATTGCTTTATTTCTCAAGCTTCACCTGTTTGTTGAAGTTTTCACCCATCGTCCAGCGGTAAAATTCAGCAAACCATTTTCTCCATGCCTGTTCGTTGTGGCGGCTGAGCGGATCTATCACTGTATAGATAATGGCATCGGATCTTCTACCGATATTATCAGCCACCCGTTGCATGTCTGCTACATAGGTTCCGCCTTCCAGTTCTCCCATATAGAAAAATATTTTCCCATTTGTTTTGGAAGCAAGTGAATCCGTAACCTGGTCAATACCCGGTGCCGTCCAGAATGCCGGTGAAAAAACGCCTGCTTTTCCAAATACATTGGGATAGGTAAGCATAGCATAATAAGAAATCAATCCGCCCATAGAACTACCTGCAATAATGGTATTGTCTTTATCCTTTAGTGTTCTGTAATGTTTATCTATGAAAGGCTTTAGCGTGTTAGCCAGGAAAGCCACATATTTATCCCCTTCCCCTTCGCCGAATTTTTCAAAATAAAACGGGTTGTATTCGTTAAAGCGTTTCGGGCCACAGTCAATCCCAACTACAATACAGGGTGGTTCTCCATTTGCCAGCAGTGTATCCAAACATTCATCAACTCCCCACTCTCCATAACCGGAAGTGTAGTTGTCGAATACATTCTGGCCATCATGCATATACATTACGGGATAGCGCTTTTTATTTTTTGCTTTGGCATATCCTTCGGGCAGGTAGATCCATACCCGGCGGGTGCGGTTCAGTTGCGGCATGAAAAAAGCGGTATCAATGATGCTTACATGGGCAGATGCCGTATGGAGCTTTTCTTTCGCAGGATAATCGTCTTGCCAGGCGCCGATGGTATATTCCAGGGTGCTGTCGCTGCTGAGTTTTACCAGGTGGTTTTCAATCATATCGCCGGTATAACTTACTTCTGCTTTCGACCAATCGCCTCTTGTAAATTTAAACTGGTACACATCTTCTTTGAGGTTGGGAATGGTAATGCTATATACATCTCCTGTTTTAATAAGTATATATTCCGGGTTGCCGGGATTCCACTCATTGAAATTTCCTGCTATAAAAATACTATCGTTTGTATGTTCATAACTGCGGATTACTTTAGCCCGGATGGATAGCGTATATACCTGTGCGTGAGTAGTTATGCCTGTGATGACAAGAAGCGCTGCAAAACAAAAGTTAACATATAACCTATTTTGGATTTTCATTGTCGATTATTGTGGATTAACTATTTCTGTTTATTTCAACCTTGTGAAACCAGCTTTTATTTCCCCAGGTATTGTTTAACCTGTTGATGCAGGCGTTCGCTCAATGGAGTAACCGGTAAACGCATTACATTATCAATGATCCCCATTTCGTATAAAAATGCCTTTACACCTGCGGGGTTGTTTTCTTCAAACATGATTGTATATGCTTCTATCAATGCATCGTTAATTTGTTTTGCTTTGGCAAATTCCTGTTGCAGGCAAAGCCTGATCATCTCGGAAAACTGTAGCGGGAAACTATTTGCGGCTACACTGATCACACCATTCATACCACAGGCCATTTGTGGGAGGGCCAATGCATCATCACCGCTTACAACCATGAAATCATCCGGACAATCCTTTAATATCTGCATGCATTGAATAAGATCACCGCTGGCTTCTTTGATACCGGCAATATTTTCTACCTCATTGGCCAGGCGGATGGTTGTTGCCGCTGTAACATTTCTTCCGGTACGCCCGGGCACATTGTACAATATCAATGGTTTGGGAGATGCTTTTGCCAGCAATTGATAATGCTGCAATAACCCTTCCTGTGAAGGTTTGTTGTAATACGGACTGGCACTTAATATAGCCGTTGCTTTTTCGAGCGGATATGTTTCAAGGTCTTTAATAACTGCAGCCGTATCATTTCCACCAATACCCACTACTACGGGTACACGATTATTTATATGATTAATCGTAAAATCAATGATGCGCAGCTTTTCTTCTTTACTCAATACCGGTGTTTCCCCGGTTGTGCCCAGCGTTACAATATACTCAACGCCACCGTTAATGATAAAATCTATTAGTTTGGCGAGGGCATCAAAATCAACCGATAAGTCGGTTTTAAAAGGAGTAACAATGGCTACGCCTGTTCCCCGTAAGATCATCTTCAGGTTCATTCAAAAAATTTTTGTGAAGGTAATAAACCCGTTTAAGAATAGAGAACAGAATTACACCAAATAACTGTCCCCGCCGGATTACTCGGACGGGGACTGGCCTTTATATAAGAATATAGAATTTGATCAGCTATTCAATACTTTCGAACGTTTGAGGTATTTATTGTTATTACTATAGATAAACAGGCAGGTTCCATCTTTTATTTTATCAATGATGGGCTTTGCCAGTTTTTCCGGAACTGCCGGGCATCCCCAACTTCTGCCGATGTAACCCTGCTCACGGATGAGCGACTCGCTAACATAGGGTGCACCATGTACAACAATAGCACGCTTATCAGCTTTGTCGTTTACCCCTCTTTCCAAACCGGTTAAATGCAATGAATAACCGTTTTTGCCGGTATAGGTTTCAGATGTTTCATAAAAACCGAGGCTGCTTTGAAAACTCTGGGGGGAATTGGAAAACTTTTTTGCATATTCTTTTCCCGAATTCTGACCATGAGCTACATAGGTGTTGAACAGGAGGCGGTGGTTCTCAAGATCGATTACAAATAACCTTTTTTCTGCAGATGACTTCGTAAAATCTACAATTGAAATTAATTTATCGTTTGAAATTCTGCCCGAACTTTTTAGTTTTTCCAAACCATCAATAGCATATTGATACGCTTTTTCAGATAAGCCAAGAAGATTCAGTTGCAGGCTATCATAAATAAGAATACGTTCTGCTTTGAGATTTGATGTGGTTACAGCAACGGCCATACTTGATGCCGGTACAGTTTTCGGTTCCTTATCTTTAAAACGTGCAAAAGAAAAAGGAAGATGTATCATACAAATGAGCACCGAAGAAAAGAAGAGGTGCAACTTTGCGTGCCGGGTGTTTTTCATAATTGTCGTTCACAGTTTAAATGTACAAACCAGATTTTAACAGCGTAAAGTTTAAACGAAAGTGAAAGGATTGCGCAACTAAAAAAATGGGTTTTTCATCCAGTTATGGCAGCAAAATTACCCTATTTCAACGGATGAAAAGCAATTAGTTTGTTAATCAAATTCAAAAACTTATTAACGTTAATGGAAGGAAATTATTTTATCCCAATAAAAAAGTTACACATATCATCTTTTGCTGATAAGATATGATTTCAGGTCATCAAAACATACGTTCATCTTTGTTGAAACTTTTTGCTTCTGCATTAATGCCTGTACGGCTGCAGGTAATTTAATGCGATTGCCCAGGATTGGTTCTACAACATCATAAAATTTAACCGGGTGAGCTGTTTCCATAAAAATGCCTTTTTCATTTGGATGTTTTGCCAGGTAGCGGATTAGTGATGCATAGCCAACAGCACCGTGCGGATCGGCCGTGTAGCGGTATTTGGTAAACAGCTCTTCAATGCTCTGTTTCGTTTCTTCATCACTGATGCTGTATGCGGTTACCGATTTTTTCAGTTCATTGAAATCGTGTTTAAACAATTCGAGGATCCTGGTAAAATTACTTGGATCGCCTACATCCATTGCATTTGAAAGGGTAGCCACCGGCGCCTGGGCTTTGTACGTTTGCTGTTGAAAATACTTAGGCACTACATCATTGGCATTACACGCTGCAATAAAATGATTAAAAGGGATCCCCGATTTCATGGCCAGTAATCCTGCGCAGATATTTCCGAAATTTCCGCTGGGCACACTTATTACCGGGGGCGTTGCTTTGTGGTTCCATTGCTTCCAGGCAAATGCATAAAAAAACTGTTGCGGTAACCAACGGGCTACATTGATAGAATTAGCAGATGTAAGGAATAAACGTTTTTTCAATTCTTCATCCGCAAATGCCTGTTTCACCAATTGCTGGCAATCATCGAATGAGCCGTTAACTTCAATGGCGGTGATATTTTTTCCAAAAGTGGTGAGCTGTTGCTCCTGCACACTACTCACTTTACCCGAAGGATATAAGATAACAACATCTACTGCTTCTACATCAAAAAATCCGTCGGCAACTGCACCGCCGGTATCGCCTGAAGTAGCTACGAGAACGGTTACTTTTTTATCGGCGTTGCGTACAAAATACCCGAGGCACCTGCTCATAAACCTGGCGCCTGTATCTTTAAACGCAAGCGTGTTGCCGTGGAATAATTCAAGCGTGAAGATATCTTCGTGTATTCGTACCAGTGGTAACGAGAAATTCACTGAGGCAGTTACAATCTCAAATAATTTTTCTTCAGGAATATCTTCTTTTACATAAGGGTACATCAAGCGGAATGCGATGTCTTCGTTAGAATGATTTTCAATATGGTGCAGCCATTGTTTATCCAGTTGCGGCACAAATTCAGGAAAATATAATCCTTTATCGGGCGCCTGGCCTAATATGGTTGCTTCTTTAAAATTAACTACCGGTGATTGTTTATGTAAGCTGTAAAATTTCATGCTGATTTCTTAACTGATTATTTTTATGCCTTCGTTATTGATTCCGGTTATATAGGTTTTGTGTTCGATACCGAGTTTTTCGTAAACGGCTTTCATGCAGTTTTCAATTTCTGTTGCAACCATTGCCGAAGTACTTAGCATGAACAACGATGGCCCGCTGCCTGAAATGCCTCCACCCAATGCCCCTGCCGCCAAACATTTTTGTTTCACTTCATCAAAACCCGGTATCAGTTTACTTCTTACCGGTTCAATGATGACGTCTTCAAGCGAACGGCCAATAAGCCCGTAATCTTTTTGAAGAAAACCCGTAACCAGACCTGCAACATTTGCCCATTGTATAACAGCGCTCTTCAATGGAATTTCTTTTGGCAGAATGGATCTTGCATAGGAAGTTTTTATTTCAATCTGCGGATGAACGATCGTTACAAATAACTCCGGTGCATCCAGTTGAATGATATCCAGGGATGCAGTATCCCTGATGAGCACCAAACCTCCGTAAATACAGGGAGCAATATTGTCTGCATGTCTCGAACCACTGGCTATCACTTCCCCTTCCATTGCAAAAGATACCAGTTGCTTTTTTGAAAACGGTTTACCCAGCAGTTCATTGGCGGCCACAACAATACCTGCTGCACTGGCTGCGCTGGAACCGATACCGCTTCCGGGTTTTATCTGTTTATTGATTACCACGTTAAAACCTTTCTTAAAATCCATTGCATCAATGATCGCCTGCAATGCCACCCCGGCAATATTTTCCTTTGCGTTTACGGGTAACTGGTAGTTATCGGTATGACGGATAACAATCCCTGGTTCATCTTTTACTGCTAATTGTATGGTATCAAAAGGTTCATTAAGTGCCATCCCTAAAATATCAAAGCCACAACAAAGGTTGGAAAGCGATGCTGGTGAAGAAACGGTAATCATCATTTTAAAATTTACTGGTTGCAAATCTGAATGGGTTGGTACAGGTGAATGTACTACAACCCTGTTTTTTTATTTAACTGCCCTGAGCATATCGGCAAAAACACCACTGGCTGTAACGTCGGCACCGGCTCCTGCTCCTTTAATTACGAGCGGCTGGTCTTTGTACCGTTCTGTATAAAACAACACCACATTGTCTTTCCCATAAAGATGATACAGATCATGTTTGGGATCGATGTGTTGCAAACCTACTGATGCTTTTCCCTCGTTGAATGAGGCTACGAATTTTAATGTACAACCTGCAGCGGTTGCATCATCAAACAAAGATTTGAAGTGCGCTTCCTGTTGTTCCATTGCTTTGTAAAATTCATCAACTGTTCCCGTCATACAGGATGCCGGCATAAACGAATGGTTGATGATGTCTTCCATTTCAATTCGTTCGCCTGCCTCTCTTGCAAGAATCATGATCTTGCGCATTACGTCGGTTCCGCCAAGATCGAGTCTTGGATCAGGTTCGGTATATCCTTCCGCCTGGGCCTGCTTTACCACATCGGCAAATTTTCTTTTTCCATCATAGTTATTAAAAACAAAATTCAATGTACCGCTCAGTACAGCTTCTATGCGGTGAACACGATCGCCGCTTTTCATCAGGTCGTTCAAAGTTCCGATCACGGGTAAGCCTGCACCAACATTTGTTTCAAATAAAAAGGGAGCATTGTATTCGGCAGCTAATTCTTTGAGCTGTTTATACTGATGGTAAGCCGAAGATGCCGCAATCTTATTACATGCAACTACAGAAATACTTTTTCGCAGGAGCTGATTGTACAGCGCTGCTACCTGTTCATTGGCTGTAATATCTATGAATACAGAATTGCGCAGGTTTAGGGTAACAACATTATCTACAAACTGCTGCAGATCTGTTTTATTGCCGGCTTGTAATTTTTCAGGCCATTCGTCCAATGCAATTCCTTCTTCCCGGATAACCATGGTGCGGCTGTTGCATATACCGGCAAGGCGTACCTGCAAACGCATGTGTGTAAGCAGGAATGAAAGTTGTTTATTCAGTTGCGCCAGGAATTTGTTGCCAACGTTTCCTGTTCCGCATAGAAAAATATTTACCTGTTTGTAACTGGTTTCAAAAAATTCTTCGTGCAATATATTGATCGCTTTGCGTACGTCTTTTGTTCCGATTACGGCAGATATATTTTTTTCTGAAGATCCCTGGGCGATGGCCCGGATGTTTACGCCGTTTCGTCCCATGGCACTAAACATTCTGCCGCTTACGCCGGTGTGATTTTTCATATTTTCTCCCACAAGGGCAACGATCGATAATTCAGTTTCCACTTTAAGTGGTTCTACTTTCTGCAGGGCAATTTCATTGGCAAATGCCAGGTCTACTGCCTGTTTGGCTTTTATCATTTCATTTCCATTGATGGCAACGGTGATGGAATGTTCCGAAGAACTTTGAGTAATGAGAATAACATTTATTCTTTCGTTACTCAATGCTTCAAACAATCTTTTTGAAAAACCGGGAATGCCGATCATGCCACTGCCTTCGAGACTGATCAGTACAATATTATTGATGCTGGAAATGCCTCTTACGATACTGCTGTTATCGTGATTCATATCGATACCGGGATGGTCTTTTCCGGCGATTACCGTTCCATGATCGCCTGGTGCGAAAGTATTTTTAATCCATACCGGAATATTTTTCGTCATTACGGGTTGTATGGTTGGCGGATAGATCACCTTTGCACCGAAATGAGATAATTCCATTGCTTCGTGATAAGAGATTGCCGGGATAATTTTAGCATTGGCAGTTAACCTGGGATCAGCCGTCATCATGCCACTTACATCTGTCCAAATTTCCAACTCGGCTGCATCAATGGCTGCTGCGATGATAGCAGCAGTATAATCAGAGCCCCCTCTTCCCAATGTGGTAGTGATACCGTTTTTATCTGCTGCAATAAAACCCGGAAGTATGAAAACCTGTGCATGTGCTTTGTCGAAAAAAGACCTGATTTGATGATTACTGGCAGTAAAATCTACTTCGGCTGCTGTAAATGCCGAGTTGGTTTGAATCAGTTCACGGGAATCTTTCCATACGGCTTTCAATCCTATTGACATGCAGGCTTCGGTAATGATCCGTGACGACAACCATTCACCATAACTGCTGATGCGGTCTTTTGATCTGGGAGAACATTCCCCCAATAAGAATATGCCGTTACATATTTCCTGGATTTCATTACAGGCTGCAGCTACTATAGAAAATAAAGCAGGTTGTGTTGCAGTAGGAATTAATTCTTCCACACAAGTGTTGTGACGTTGTTCGATGATCTTCAATTTTTCTTTGTAATCCGTATTTGCAGATGCTGCCAGCGATGCTGCATCGAGTAACAGATCCGTGATGCCGCTCAATGCCGATACCACTACAATGGTATTTCCCGTTTTACTTTTGTTTTGAACGATAGAGATTACTTTACTGATGTTGGCCGCATTGGCAACTGATGTACCCCCGAATTTTAATACCTGCATGCAATGAGTTTTTATGATAAGTGTAGAAAGAGACAGAAGGAAAGTGTTCCTTTTGTAAGCGAAAGCCCCTGGATAATATGAAAATGTACAACCCTAACGGGTTGTGCCGGTAGTAGTGAACGTACGGTAAGCCGGGTTGGCTATAGGAAGTAAAGCGTTATTTTTTACCGTTGATTTCATGTAATGCTCTAAAATAAAATTAATAAACGATAAAAACAATAGTGTAAAAAAAACGATCCTAAAAAAGGCTTTCTTTTTATTGAAAACTGCAATAAATCAGTAATGATTTGGATATGCTTTAAAAATTGGAGGATTGTAGTATAAATATTACAAAATCAATCAGTTTCATCCCGACTTTATCACATTTTATCCATTGATTTTCTTTTAGCGCAAAAAAATTATTATCTTTCGTTTAGTATATTTCCAATAGGTCCGTTGAAACTAACCACCCCCGCGGCCACGGCTATTGAATTTATAAATAACCTACTCCGGCCAGAAGAAACTTTCCTAAACCCTCTTGATTGAACCCAATCACTCAAGAACCAGAACAAGCTTATGACAAGAATTTTACTCGCATTCGTGCTGATGTGTGCCTATTATCCATTACAGGCGCAACAGTCAAAAACATCGCCTGATTCACCAACTTCGGGTCCGGCTTTTAAACAACAAGGAAAATCAAGGGAAAATCCCCGGAAAAAAACAGCAACTAATCCGGCCACATCCCCAACAGTTCCGACACCGCCTGTTTCAACTGCTCCCCGAATAATTCCTGCACCCGACCAGGCAACCGGTGAAATCATGCGGAAGGATTTTGGTAAAATGACGCCAGCCGTGCAATCGAAGATCAACCAGAACAAATTACAGGGGAAACCATTGATGGAAGGTATTGCCAAGGCTTTTACCATTGAAGTAAAAAGCTGCCATACTGTAGCTGATCAGAAAAGGATCTTCTCATTCATGAAGAAAGAAAAGAATTTCATCCGTTCGGAGTTTATTTCAGACGGAATCGTACAACTAATCGTAGAGCCCTCATTTGATTCCGCATTGCTTAAAGACCTGATGGCTTCTAAAAATATCCCTTGCAATTTCCTAAACAGACTGTATTTACTGAAAAACTGATTATGTCCCATTTACTACTCAGAAAATTCTTACTACTGTGTACCTGCCTGGTTGCGTTTAGCATTACGGTATTTGCACAGCCGGCAAACGACAATCCATGTAACGCTACACCCCTGGCTGTTGGATCTTCCTGCACATTTTCGCAATACACAACGGTAAATGCAACAGCCAGCCCCGGTGTACCTGCGCCAGGCTGTGCAAACTACCAGGGCGGCGATGTATGGTTCAGTGCTGTTGTACCTGCCAGCGGATCTATAACATTTGATACCAATACCGGTGGTATGACAGACGGTGGTATGGCGATATATACCGGCACCTGTAATGCATTGACCTTACTGGGTTGTAATGACGATGGTAGTGCTAATGGACTTATGCCTTCATTAACTGAAACAGGACTAACACCCGGCGCCACCATTTTTATCCGGGTATGGGAATACGGGAACGACAACCAGGGAACATTTTCCATTTGTGCACAGGCCGGCCCTTCCTGTAATGGATCCAGTGGCAACGCAACCTGTGCTTCAGCCAATCCTTTCTGTACAGGCGTTTCATACGACTATTGCAACACAACGGGAGTGCCTTCTATTGGAGGAAGTGGCATTTATGGTTGTTTGCTGACAGCACCGAATCCTGCATTTTATTTCATGAATATTCAAACAGCCGGACCGGTTACGTTTAATATCTCACAGCAAACATTTGGCGGTGTAGCTATTGATGTGGATTTTGTATTGTGGGGACCATTCGCATCACAGGGAGCCATGTGTTCTTCTATTGCAGCAGGTAACATTGTAGATTGCAGTTATTCAACAGCGGCTGTGGAAACGGCAACTATACCCAATGCGCAGGTTGGTGAATGGTATATGATGCTCATCACCAACTATTCTGACCAGGGCGGTGTAATTAATTTTAACCAGACCAATTCCAATACCCCCGGAGCAGGTGCAACGAATTGTAACATCGTAACTGCAACGCCGGGAACCTGTTCGGGTGGTTTCTATACTTTAACAGGCTCTGTAACTGTTCCTTCTCCCCCGGCAAGTGGTACACTTACGGTAACGAATAGCTGCGGAGGCAGCCAGGTGATCAATGCACCATTCACAAGCCCTATTAACTATTCCATTCCTAATATTTGCGGAAATGGAAACAACTGTACGGTTTCAGCAGTATTTTCTGCCGGAGGTGCCCCCACAATTTTACCCACAACTTATACTGCGCCAAGTTGTAATACGTTAACCGCTACGCCAGGATCATGTACGGTTGGACAATACACACTGTCGGGCACATTAACTACGGGTTGCCTGCCTGTGAGCGGAACGTTAACGATCAGCAGTTCCTGTGGCGGCTCGGTTGTGTTTAATGCACCTTTCACCAGTCCGCTATCATGGACATTACCTCCTTCCAATGGAAACGGAGGGAGTTGCACGGTAACTGCGGTATATTCTGCTGCAGGTGCACCGATCATTACACCCTTTACATTCACAGAACCTTCCTGTTGCGGTACGGATGCCGGAACCATTACCACCACGCAGGTGAATGGTACGCAAACAACTTTACCGAACGGAACAACACAGGTTGTACTTTGTCCGAATGGAACAGTGAACCTTGTTTCCAATAACAACTACAGTTTACCAACTTCCGGTTGCGCAGGTTGTGTTCCCGGATTGATGTATGGAATTTACGCAACACCCGGACCAACCGTTCCTGATCCTGATCTTGATCCGAACTGGACAGGCTATTACTGGACAGGAGAAGATTTTACTACGGCAAATTCCGGAGGATATAATACAAACTCTTCCGGTGCATGTTCACCACTACTTACATTGCCTCCAATTGCAGGATATGCATCTCCGAGTTCGCCCAATAACACATTGATTTTTGTACCGATTACAGCAGATGCGACAGATCTTCCCAATCATGACGCAAATGATGATGGGTGTTTTGATATTGGCAGCCCCATCGCCATCACCTTCTTAAACCCGATCAGCTACCAAACAACGCCTAATTGCAGTGGCTCTGTTGACATTACTATCACTGGCGGATATCCGCAGTTTTTCCCTGCACTATACACTGTTACAAACACAGGAGCCGGTTCTTTGAGCAGTACTACTGCAACTTCGGGAGGAACGGTAACAGTTTCAGGTTTAACACCAGGCCAGACTTATTCGATCAGTGTGAATGATGGAAATGGTTGTTCATCCACCTATAGTGGTGTGTACAGCGGGCCACCGGTTGTAAATATAAACCCCTCATCAGCTACGGTATGTACGGGTGGATGTGTGAATTTAAATGCGACTGTTACATCCGGAGTAGGAAGTGGCAATCTTACTTTCACCAGCAACCAATGTGCCGTTATACCAGATGGTGGAATTGGATCTGCCAATGGAAATCCCACGGCGGTTGGTGGAAACTGGGCACATACAAGTATTAACGTGGCAGGCGTTTGTGCACCTGCCTGGAATACAGGGGAATTGATTACCGTTTGTTTAAATATCAGTCATACCTATGATGCGGATCTGAATATTTACCTGCAGGCGCCCAATGGTAGTTATTATTTATTAAGCCAGGATAATGGCGGTGCTGGCGTTAACTATAATGGAACCTGTTTCTCCGCTACTGCAGCAACAAATATCACAGCGGGAACGGCACCTTTTAGTGGAAGTTACATTCCACAAGGGGGAGCCGGAACTTTTGCCGGTTTAAACGGCACACCTATTAATGGCAACTGGACTTTATGGGTTGCTGATGATGTAGCATTAGATGGAGGAACACTGAATAGCTGGTCGATAACTTTTGCCAATGAGAATACCTATACTTATAGCTGGACGCCGGCTACAGGATTATCTGCAACCAATATATTAAATCCTACTGCTTGTCCGGCAGCCACAACAACCTACTCCTTAACAGTTACAAATTCCTGCGGATGCCAGACCACTGCCACAACAACGGTAACGGTTAGCAGCAGTATTACGCCTACATTCAATACGGTAGGTCCGATCTGCAGTGGCTCAACCGCACCTGTTTTACCAACAACATCCACTAATGGTATTACGGGAACCTGGAGTCCGGCTACGGTAAGTAATACCGCAACTGCCACCTATACGTTTACGCCAGCGGCGGGGCAATGCGCTGTTAATACAACTTTAACTGTTACCGTAAACCCTACAGTAACTCCAACCTTTAATGCAATTGCACCTATATGCAGTGGAGCTACTGCACCAGTTTTGCCAACTACATCTACGAATGGTATTACAGGTACCTGGAGCCCGGCTACAGTAAATAACCTTGTTTCCGCTTCTTATACATTTACACCCGACCCCGGGCAATGTGCCGCACAAACCAGTTTAACAGTAACAGTAAATAATAATACGACGCCAACATTTGCAGCCGTAGCAGCGATTTGTTCAGGTGATGCACTTGCGCCTTTACCGACAACTTCGACTAACGGTATCAATGGAACCTGGGCACCTGCTTTAAACAATACCACTACAACAACCTACACGTTCA
>JAFDXE010000042.1 GCA_018268085.1 Bacteroidota bacterium | reverse complement strand
GGTCAGGAGACCAGACGGCGGCGCTCACGGGAGGAAAGCGATGCGTTATATTCGGGGATACCAACGGAGGCGAAGACCGAAAACGATAAGGCAATCTATCTTTGAACCTGTAAACGTTTACAGTTCATGAACAAGGCAGTCCAGATGAATGGGCTGCTTTTTTTATTTAGTTGGGTCTAAAAAATTAACAATTTCTGTCCACAGTGTGTGAATAGATTACCGTTGAAAGCTAAAAATATTAGTAGGCGGATTGCTGCACATATAGTAATTTTACGGTATTAAAATCACTATATACTATGACTAAAAAATTACTTAAAACAGACAACACAAAGGTTGAACACATCAAAGGCAGGTATCAAATCCTAACAGCGTTATTGGTCATTTTAATAGGTACGCCTGTCACTTATTACTTTACAAAAGGCTCCGACAAACCTACTGTTACAAAAACAAATCAGGTCAATGCAAAGGAAGTAAAGAATAGTCCTATTGCAAACGATATTCAAACGCAGAACATTAATTATTACGCTGCACCTGAAAAGACAGTGCCGGTTGAGCCTAAACAGCCAACCGTAACAAGGGTGGTGTATAAGGAAAAGCCGGAACCAGTTAAACAAGACACTACACCTAAGCAATCAACCGTAATAAACGCAGACCATGCATTGATTGTTACCAATGGACAGTCAGGCGGGAACAATACAGTGATAACACCAACAGTAGCATTGCCTGAACCAACAGTAGAAATGAAAATTGATAGTTTAAATATTCCTACACATAAAATTAGGTTTCTAGGTTTTATTGAAGATACATTAAGGAACGTTCAGCAGCCTGATGCATCCGTAACATTTTACAAAACACAATTGTCACTCGATTATTTCGCAAACGTTGCAAAGAACCAACTTTTCATGGCAGTTGTACGAAAAGATGTGATTTACTTTGATGCAGGGGTAAGCGGAGTAAATAATACATACAAAGGATTGACAAAAGGAAATTATCCTGGAATCTTATTCCATCAGCCGCAAAATGGCCGTTATACTTTATTTATCTACACACTAAACCCAATCACTGATATTAATAAAGACATTTACGTTAAAAAATAAAATGACTAGGCAACAGCACATTGACTTCCTTGAACGGGATATAAAGAACGCTATTGAAACAGGGTTGAAAATGACTGTATCATTCATTGCAAAAAATTGTTGTGCTGCCTGTGATAAAATAGACGGTAAGGAAATATCAATGGAAAAATTATTAGACACAAGACCATTGCCTTATAAGGAATGTATCAGGCAGGGTGAATGTGCATGCTGTTATGCCTTTAATCCTGTAAGGGATGCAAACGGAAGGTTGATTGAACATAAGTATAAATAGGGTATCAGTTTTTAGCAGGGTATCATATTTAAAGTTTAATGAACAAAACGAAATCAACATCTATTGCTGCTATAAATAAAGCGATTGAAACCTTAACTACAAAAGGAATAGCACCAACACAAAAGAACGTACAAGTTGAAACAGGATTATCTATTGCAACAATCAAAAGGAATTGGAAGCACTGCATCATTCATGAAATGGTATTGAATGACCTTGTACAGCAATTAAAAGATAAGGGCGTTGATGTCTGCACTGATTGTGTTATTCCTTCAAGGGTATCAGTTCTTAATGAATCAAAGGATAACAGGGTATCAGATATGAAGGACAGGGTATCACATTCCACTACTAGGGTATCAGATAATAAAGGCAGGGTATCACCTTCTAATAACAGGGTATCAAGTTTGAACACTGCACAATCGGGCAGGATATCATCCTTTGAACGATTGAAAAGAAGGAAACCTATTGATGAAATAGTGCCATATCGCCCTTGGTTAAATCGTACCTAATAGGTGAATAGTGACGATTTGCTGCATATTTCAGCCCTGTCCCATACATTCAACCGGAAGTACACCTTTTAATAGCCATTAAAAAGGCTGATTTGTTGCACTTTCTGTTGCATAGGGAATAAAAAAAGGTTCCATCATTTCGATAGAACCCAGTTGTAGTAAGTGTGACCGCGTTAGGATTCAAACCTAAAACCTTCTGATCCGTAGTCAGATGCTCTATTCAGTTGAGCTACGCAGCCTGTTATTCAATTCATCCGGCTGTAAAACAGCATTTTTGAATCGGGTTGCAAATATAGGTCATTCTACCATTCAGGCAAAGCGATTTTGAAGATAATATATACCTACAATCCTTGTAAAAAGCTGGCATGAATATAATCCACCACCTTTTCAAGGCTCTTTGTTTCTTCAAATACCTTCAATTGCCTGTCGGCACCGGTACCTTCATCCAGCATCTTATGTACATGGTTGATGGCATGCCTGCTGCCCAGGTGCGGAATTACATCATCTACAAAATCGAGCAATTCATAAATCAATACCCGTGTGTTCACTTCCGCTTCTTTACCGAAATCGATCATATTATTCTCAATGCCATAACGGCTCGCCCGCCATTTATTTTCATTGAGCAATGCCCTGCTGTACATCATGAAGTTCAGGTTCTGGCTCCTGAGTTTATACAACTTCGCACAAATCGCCTGGAATAATCCCGTTATGGCAATCGTTTCCTGTACCGTTAACGGGATATCGCAAATGCGGAATTCTACAGTGTTGAAAAAAGGATGAACTCTTAAATCCCACCAGATCTTTTTCGCATTGTCGATACAATTTGTTTTTACCAGCAGCTTGATGTAATTATCATACGCTTCGATGCTCTCAAAATAATCGGGTATGCCTGTACGTGGGAACTTATCAAAGATCTTTGTCCGGAAAGATTTATATCCCGTCATCCTACCTTCCCAGAAAGGAGAGTTGGTACTGAGTGCATAAATATGCGGTAAAAAATAACGGGCAGAATTCGCAATATGAATGGCCATCTCCCTGGTTTCCATTCCCACATGCACGTGCAGGCCGAAAATAAGATTGCTGCGTGCTGCTTCCTGCAATTCATTTACGATCTCGTTATAGCGTATATGTTCGGTGATCAGTTGTTTTTCCCAATGACTGAATGGATGCGTACCACTGGCGCCCATCCATAATCCCAGTTCACCGGCAATGCCACTGATCGTTTTACGCAATGTGCCTACATCAATGAATGCTTCATCAACATCGGCACAGATATCCGTACCTACTTCCACCACAGCCTGGTGCATTTCTGCTTTTACTTTGTCTTTTATTACTTTCTGACCTTCATGAACAATTTTCTGTTCATGACTTTTCAACTCTTTCGTTGTCGGGTCAATCACCATGTATTCTTCCTCTACACCAATGGTGAAATGTTTGTAAGATAAATTTGCCATATTTTTTAAATGCAGTCTACTGTTTTAGGTAATAAGTTGAGTGTGTACAGCCTGCGCCTTTTTCGAAAATAACAATCAAGGGAAGGTATTGTTTCAAACACGGTTTACTGCTTAATACAACTCTCTTCCGCTTGTACTTCTTTTTAAATATTCACCCCAGGTTAAATTGTCTTTGCCCGGTTTTTGTTCCATAGCTCTTTCAATAGCATACACTGCAGCCGTTTCCACCACCCAGTCGAAATTTTCCTGGCCTACACTTTTTACATCCGCATCCGGCGCCGGATTGCAGAAGTCGATCGCATACGGTACACCGTCACGCACCGCCAGTTCAACGGTATTAAAATCATAGCCGAGGTAACGGCAGATTCGCAGTACAATATCTTCCATCAGCTTATATCTTTCTGCAGAAGGTTTGAAATCGGCTACATAGCGCAGGTGATGCGGATTGCGTGGTTCGTACGGCATGATGCGTACATATTTTCCGCCGATGCAATAGCAACGATAATATTCTTCAAACTTAATTTCTTCCTGCAACATCATTACCAGTTCACCTGTTTCAGCATGTTTCTCAAAAAACTCATCCATGCTGTTTAACTGGTAAACGCTTTTCCATCCGCCGCCGGCAAATGGTTTCATGTAGGCAGGGAAGCCAATGTATTTAAAGATGCCATCCCAGTCTAAAGGATAAGCAAGATTGGAAAATGATTCTGCAGAAGTATCCGGTGGTAAATCACGTGAAGGAAGGATCACCGTTTTTGGAACCGGAACATCAATTTTGGTAGCGAGACAATTATTGAAAAATTTCTCATCCGCACTCCACCAGAATGGGTTGTTGATCACGGCTGTTCCACACAGTGCTGCATTTTTTAAAAACGCCCGGTAAAAAGGAACGTCCTGCGAAATGCGATCAAAGATCACTGCGTATCCGCTGGGTTCACCCTGCATCACTTTGTCTATGCGAACAGGCTCTGCCCAGATACCATCAATTTTTTTACTGTTAATTCGAGCAACTAATGCTTCAGGAAAACTTCTTTCCTTACCATGCAATACGCCAATCTTTTTCATGCTTCTGTTTTTTGGTGTGGGTATATTAAATGTATTCAAATATATTTTTAAGGAGGGAATAAAACAAAAAAAGCTGTGGGCTGTGAGCTGTGAGCTGTGAGCTGTGAGCTGTGAAGGATTTTGGATTGGCAAGTTAATGCCTGCCTGTCGCAGAATAAATGTTTCTACATTAAAATAAAATTATTATTGCTTATAGCAGGAAGCTGTTAACCTGCAGCTTTCATCACCTTCATACACGAAAATGCAGAGGATTTCGTTATTTTTGGTACCATGTCTGGAAATAAAACGAACTGTGTAACGGTAGAACAACACCAGCTTACTTCGATACACTTAAACCGTGACGTAAAAGTAGATTGCTACCTTCCCACTGAAATTGGAAATTGGTCGGATATGCACCTGTTGCTCATTAACGACGGGCAGGATCTTCGCACCATGCATTTTGAAGATATTTTAGACGACTTACTTGCCGATAACCTTATTCAGCCTGTATTTTGTGTAGGGATGCACTGCTCAACCGATCGGAAAAATGAATACGGAACGGCCAACATGCTCGATTACAAGGGCAGGGGGGCAAAAGCATATCTCTACACTCGTTTTATCATGGAAGAACTTCTGCCGTATATCCGTAAAACCTATAATGTACTTTCCTTTAAGGAAAAATCATTCGCAGGTTTTTCACTGGGCGCATTGAGTGCACTCGATATCGTATGGAACTATCCGCAGGAATTCAGCATGGCCGCCGTTTTCAGTGGTTCCCTGTGGTGGCGGGATAAGGATCATGAAGATCCAGATTTTGATGAAGACAAAGACCGCATCATGCACCGCCAGATCAGGGAAGGACAATATTATCCCTGGCTGAAATTTTTCTTCGAAGTGGGAACGCATGATGAAACCGCCGACCGAAATAATAATGGCATTATCGATTCAATTGATGATACCCGGAGTTTGATCACCGAACTCATTAAAAAAGGTTACAACGAACCCCGTGATATTCAATACCTTGAACTAAAAGACGGCAAACACGATGTGCCCACCTGGGCCAAAGCATTTCCCGAGTTTTTACTATGGGGATTTTCGAGGTAAGCCTGGTTAATACAGGAGTACTAAACTGGTTTTTCCATTACCGTAAATCTGAAATCTGTTAGCTTTCTTTCCGGCTATTTCCATCTTTTCGAAAAGCGAAACATCGGCTCAGCAAACCCCTAAACCTTATTAACTTTGCGGAAATAAATGCACAATTATGCTCGATCGTATTGAAGATGCAATTGAAGAGATAAAAAATGGAAAACTTGTAATTGTGGTAGATGATGAAGACCGTGAAAATGAAGGTGATTTTATTACCGCAGCACAAAACGTTACACCGGAAGTGATCAATTTTATGAGTACGCATGGCAGGGGATTGATCTGTGCTCCATTACTGGAAGATCGTTGCGTGGAACTGAATCTTCAACCCATGGTTGTTGAAAATACCGCCCTTCATGAAACAGCCTTTACCGTTAGTGTTGATTTATTAGGACACGGGTGTACTACCGGAATTTCTGCACACGACCGGGCAAAAACAATACAGGCGTTGATTGATCCGGCTACAAAGCCCACTGATCTCGGTCGCCCCGGACATATATTTCCCCTCCGTGCTAAAAACGGCGGTGTGTTAAGAAGATCTGGTCATACCGAAGCCACTACCGACCTGGCAAGGCTTGCGGGATTTGCGCCGGCAGGTGTATTGGTAGAAATTATGAATGAAGATGGAAGTATGGCACGTTTGCCGCAACTCCTCGAAATTGCCAAAAAGTTCAACCTTAAAATAATTTCTATCAAAGACCTGATCGAATACAGACTGAAGAAAGAAACACTCATTAAAGAAGAAGCAAGAGTGGAAATGCCCACTAAATACGGAACATTTGAATTGATTGCTTTCAGGCAATTGAATTCGGGTGAAGTTCACCTGGCATTAAAAAAAGGGAACTGGCAAAAAGATGAACCGGTTTTGGTTAGGGTTCACAGCAGTTGTATGACGGGAGATATTCTTGGGTCGCTGCGCTGCGATTGCGGTGAACAATTGCATCACTCCCTCAAACAAATTGAAGCTGCCGGTAAAGGACTATTGTTGTATATGAACCAGGAAGGCCGCGGCATCGGATTAATCAATAAGCTTAAAGCATACAAATTACAGGAACAGGGAATGGATACCGTAGAAGCCAATCTTCATCTTGGTTTTGGTATGGATGAAAGAGATTATGGCGTAGGCGCCCAGATCCTCCGGGAAATGGGAATCACTAAAATGAAACTGATGACCAACAACCCGAAAAAACGTGCGGGCTTATTGGGGTACGGACTGGAAGTAACTGAAACGGTACAGATAGAAATGAAACCCAATCCACACAATGAAAGGTATTTGTTTACAAAGCGGGATAAACTGGGGCATGAGATTTTGAAGAATTCAGAATTATAAATGATGAATTATGAATTATGAATGCTGAATGCTGAATGATGAATGCTGAATGATGAATGATGAATGGTGGAATTGAAGTTGGGCAGAATACTGGAAAAAAGATTAATGGGTGTTTTCTGCATTTAAGCGTTTTGCTGCCTAAAATATCTTTGTTTTGTGGTAATAATGATACTGCTTAAAATTCTATTTAATTCTTCGCAATCTTTTGCCAAACATTGAAATGTATCTATTTGTATATACCCGCTATCAAATAATAAGTGAAGCCAGTACCATGTTTCTCTGATTTCCTTTTGAGCAATCTCCAATTTATGTATAAAATCTTTCTTTGATTGTCCGGACATGGCCTCCTGGATATTTGCACCTATAGCTGTGCCTGATCGCAATACTTGTTTTGATAGTATGAATTCCTTTTTTTCTTTTAGGTTTTTGTAAAGTTCAATTGTAGCGAGTGCAAAAGCATAAGATTTTTTCAAAATGATATTGTTGGATAATATTGGCATCCTTTTAATTTCATGGTAAAATTAATGAAGAGACTATATTCATCTCAAGGGGAAATCATCAGAAAATTTGCGCTTTTTTCACAGGCCGGTTTGCTGTAAAAGATATGTAACCAAAATAAAACAGGACTTTTTTCAAGAAAATAAAAAAATCAATTCGCATCCAATATTTATAATCCAGCATTCACCATTATTAATTCATAATTAATAATTCAGCATTCATAATTCATAATTCAGCATTCATCACTCATCTCTTTTGTTTCTTCGCCTCTTCTGCTGCCAGTCTTTTTTTACTTTTAAAAAGATCTCCTACTTTATTTACATCTTTTCTGTAGGTTAACTGCACACCGGAGCGGTTGCGCTGGTTGAGGGTGAAATCTACACTGCTGCGGTTAAAACCTACAACCCGTACGGTTCCTTCTTTGTTTAATAACCACTCGATGCTGATGTCTGGTGTAACCAATCCTTTCTTTTCCAATTGCTGCGTATAGGCGGAATTGTTATAGTCGAGGTTGCCGCCGATCAGTAACACCAGCCTGCTGCTGAACAATACCCTTAAACCTGCTCTTACACTTGCCTGTAACTGGCTGGCATTTTTCTGCAAGTCAAGAGTAGGATCGATATCGATGTAGGTTGATAGTTTTCCGTTGGTTGCTTTTTCCAGTTGTTTGTTGAACACACCTGTTAACCAATTGCTGATCATCCCCCCGATGCTGGTAGTTACGGCTGCCAGTGTATTGCCACCGGAGAGGAAATTCTGATCACCGATAATGAATGTATTGAACAACAAGAGGCTGGCTACCTGTTTATTCATTTCATTCTGATCATTTTCAAAATCAGTAAGTCTTTTTACAACGATCAGGTCTTTGGATGCTTCTCTAGTTCCGGGAATTTCAAAATGGAATTTAACCTGGGGTTCTTTCAAATTGCCTGTAAGATTGGCTTTAATGATGATGTCTTCTTTTTGAACCAGTTTGCCGGTTGTTGTTAGCGGGCTGATGTCAACATTCTTCGCCAGGTACTGTGCTTCAATATCTATATTGGCCAGGTAAGGATCGCCGTTCCAGGTGATGGAGCCATTGTCGAGTGTAAAGGGTTTCTTTAAAAACGTCTGGAAGTTAAAAGTGTATTCTCCCTTTGTTAATTCATATTTTCCACGGATGGTAAGCGGCTCTTTATTGCCCACCCGGATATTGATATTGCCATTTCCCTGGCCTTTAATAATGTCTTTGGTTTCTTCATCGAGTATCACGTCTATTTTGCAGGTAGGCGTTGCCTTTAGGTTAAGGTTTACAACGATGTTGGTGCTGTTTACCGATTTCACATCCTGCATTTCCGATCCAAACTGAACAAATTCTATATAGTCAACCGTTCCTGCTTCTTTAGAAGAAGATCCTGTTGGCAGATAAATATGACTACTATCCAGTGCGCTGGGTTGTCCTTCAATATCCATAACCAGGTTTGTAGTAGGGCCGCTGATATCTACATTCGCACGCCCGATTACATATCCGTAAAAATCGGCATTATCAAGTTTTGTTGTATTCAGTAAAACCAGTTTGCCCGTTTGCAGGTTTACATTTTTAAAGGACAGGTCGCTGAAAAAATGATGTGAAATTTTCCCGGTTAGTGCACCGTCATTTTTCAGGCTGTCTTTAATCAGCAGGTGTCCCAGGTCAATCTCATCTTCATTGAAATTTATCTCCTGGTTGGATAAGGTGTACCGGCATTTGGTATAGTTAACCGTGATGGTATCTTCCAGTAATGTAGCTTTTCCCGTTATATACTCTTTCCCGTTTTTGCTGTAAATCTTAAGATGTGTTTGCGCCCATCCATTCATTTTGCTGAAGATAGATTCCATGTAGGGTTCGAGGATATTGATGTTCACTCTCTTTCCCATGAAATCGAGGTTGAGTGCATTTCCAGTGGAGTCGAGGTAATCATACGTTCCCTCAGCTACGAACAAATTACTGCTGTCATCAGAAGAAGCCTTGTATTTTATCAGTCCTGTAACCGTATTGGCGGATGCTTCCAAGCTGGAATTGCCGATATATTTATCGTTTAAATATAAACTATCGCCTCTGCCTTTGAATTCGATTGCTGTTTTACCGAACGGGTCTCTTACAATAGCCGTTCCCGTTAGTAGTCCTTTTACTGAAGGGTCTTTAAAGGCAAACGGTGTGAAATCACCAACATTTACGTTTGTTAGTTTGGCAACAATATGTGTTTTATCGGTAACATCATCGAGTTCTGTCGAAATGGAAATCTGCTGCCTGTCGTTGATGAATTTAATCTCATTTGCATCCAGGTAATTTTTACGTATGGTTAATTCCCCGTCATTTTCAAGTAGCCATTTTTTATCATTAATGATAAAGGATGAAGGAGAGAAGTGGATCTTTACGCCATCTGCATAGGTTTGAACGGTTGCATTCAGTTCCGCATCGTTCAGTGTTTTACCGGCGCTTGTTTTCAGGTGAATCTCAGAAATATCATTGTTGGCACTGAGCTGCAGGTTGGCGCCCGGAAAATGGAGGCTGTCGTTAATGCCGATATCATCCATTGAAACATCTGCCTTAAGCGTGTCGCCGTTGCCGTAACCTTTGAGCCGGGTGTTTGTAAACGTTTTGCCATCGTAAGCAAAATCCGGAACGTCGGCATTTATGATTAATTCTGAATTGGCCAGGTTAAGATGCCCGTTCACCGTTGAATAGTTAAAGCCGCTGAGTCTTTTATCCAGCAGCCGTATGTATTCATCCACTTGTCTTGTCCTGATGTCGAAATTAAAATGCTGATCACTTAATGCATACGTTGGTTTCGGGATATAGGCAGGATAATACCTGTTCAGGAATAATTTAAATGCATCAGGTAATTCCAGGATTTTGAATTGCCCCATCAGTTCGGCATCAATTTCATTCGACTGCAGTGATAAATACTTTTTCTCGTCCCTGATGAATGAACTCAGTGTAAGCGAATCGAGCGATAACCTCGTACTGTCGTGTGTGAGCGATGCGTTGTACAGTTTGGCAGTACCGAGGAAGTTATCAATATTGTTGCCCGTAAAATTCAATGCAAATAATCCTGAAAGTGTAAAATCATCTTTGGTGAAACGAATATTTTTTAAATGGGCATAAGCCAGGTCTGCATTAAGGTTAAAAGCAATTTCCTTTTTTCCTGCAAGGCTCAGCATACCATCAAGGCTGTTAATTTTCAGGTTCGGATCGTCAATGGTGAGATGCCCGTTAAATTGTTTCTTTTCAAATTTTCCATTGAGTTCTATATTCCTGAAATTATAGTCGTTGAATTCTATCTGTTTAATAGATCCGTTGAAATTTGCATTCAGATCTTTCAGTGTAAAACCGCTTCCTTTTACGGCACCGCTGAGCGAAATGTTTCCCAGTTCATCTGTTCCCATGAAAGCGCCAAGCCTGAAATTTTCTGTATTCAATCTACCGGAATATGCAGGTGGTCTGTTCTCAGGTAATTTCATGTTGATATCCGTAGTAGCTGTGCCAAGGTCGGAACGCAGGGTTCCATACGTTACAAAGTCGTTGATGAACCCTGTGAAATTTCCTTTGTAATAAATATTGCCGAGTCTGGCGAGGTTGGGTTGCCGGATATTTTTTAAGGAAGGAATGAAAGACACAAGATCGTTATAGGTCGTGTGTAGCATATTTCCTTTGAAATCGATAAATGTTCCGGTAATATCCGGTAGTCCACGTAATGAGATATCGCCATCTACAAAAGTATTCCCGCTCTTAATGCGCATATCCCTTGCAGTAAGGTTGTCGATTGATCCTTTGGCATTGCCACTAAAATACAGTGTACGTTTCCACGAAGCCAGTTCGGGTGCAAAATAGGCAAGATCATCGCTACTCAGCTCACTGTCAATAAACCGACCTTCCAGGCGTACGTTGTGCAGGAAGTTCTGCATGTCTTCATTAAAGTTCTCGTAACGCATGGAATAATAATTCCGGAGGTGACTATTATTCGTAACCAGGTCGAGGTCTTTAAACTCCATGATCTCAGCAGTAAATTTCACTGCCGCATTTATTTTCTTTATTTCAAACCCGCTTTTTTCTTTTGCCGCAAGTGAAATATTGGCGGTGAGTGTATCATCCTTAAGCAATACATTCTCAATTTCACCATTGATAGCACTGATCAGCATGTGTTGCCCGTCGAAACGATCGGTATATGGCTCACGTGTTGTTTCCTGTTCATTTGAAAAGGATCCGTTTTGCACCCGCATCTTTTTAACTGCGATCGTCCACCCTTTGTCGTTAGTTGAAGGATGAAGTGTGTCATTTTCAGTACCTGCAACCGGCGTTGTTTTGTTTGATGGCGGTTTTTTACCGGTATAATCCTCCAGGCCAAAATGCAATCCGTTTACGGATACCTGGTTGATGATGATTTTTTGTTTAGTAAGATCTACACTGTCGAATGTGACGTTCAAAGCAGTCATGGAAGCAATCATGTTCTGACCAATCCATCCATCTTTTCTGTTAAAGCGGATATTTTTACAATCTGCTTCCTTAAAATCGAATTCAATGCCACCGGAGGTTTTTTTGCCGGAAGACGGGCTGCTGAAATAATCCAATAGGAACTGGTAATTCCAAACCGAATCACTGCGGTTCATGTTAACCACTGCATCGTTCAATCCAACATAATGTAAGGTGATATGATCTTTAAAGAAGAACCAGTCTGTAATGCGCACCCTGGCAGCACCTGCATACAATAAAGTGTCTTTAGATTTGTCTTCGATCATGATCCCCTGCACATCGAGTTTATCAAAAAAGCTGAAGTCGACCGATTTTATGGTAACTCTTGTGTGTAATTTTTGCGAAAAGCTTGAAGCTACCTGTTTTACCAGCCAGGTTTGCACCGGGGGAAGATGTAGCAAGCCGTACAGTACCAGCACGAGCAGGATGAGCAACAGCAACGTTCTTCGTAGTATTTTAAAGAATTTTCGCAGAATAAATAATTATTTGTAAAAATAGCCATTCGTGGCGCACGGGCAAAGCCGCAGGCTCAATTTAGCGAATATTTTAGGCGGAAAGATGCTGCTGAAACCAGGTGTATCGGGCAACAGGATAAATGTATCCGCATGAAGTAAACCATTGCCGGGTTTCGGTATGTGGAATTATTTTATAACCGGCGGTTATACGAGGCATCTATCCATTAATTTAGTAGCATAAACCTTATTTATGCGATCATTGTTTTCCTTCCTGGTAATTTGTTGTTTTTGTTCTACTGTTATTGCGCAAACACCGCAGGTATATTCTGGCGCAGAGCTATTACTGCAATTGAAAAAGCTGAATGTGCTCGGTTCTGTACTGTATATAGCAGCGCATCCGGATGATGAGAACAATTCATTATTGCCCTACCTGGCGAAAGAGCAATTGTACCGGACCGCCTACCTGAGCTTAACCAGGGGAGATGGTGGTCAGAACCTGATTGGAGATGAACAGGGAATTGAGTTAGGCCTGATCCGTACGCAGGAGTTGATTGCTGCCCGAAAAGTGGATGGCGGTGAACAATATTTCAGCAGAGCTTATGAATTTGGCTTCAGTAAAAGTGCAGATGAAGCTTTACGCATCTGGGATAAAGAAAAAATACTCAGTGATGTGGTTTGGGTGATCCGGTTTTATCAGCCGGATATTATCATCAAAAGATTTCCCCCCGACTCCAGGGCAGGGCATGGCCATCATGCAGCGTCTTCTATCATTGCCGAGGAAGCTTTTATTGCAGCAGCAGACCCCAATCGTTTCCCGGAGCAATTTAAATATGGCGTTAAACCCTGGCAGGCAAAACGCATTTTATGGAATACCTACAATTTCGGAAACAACAACACAACCAGCGAAGACCAGTTAAAAATTGACATCGGTTTGTACAATCCACTGATCGGGAAAAGTTATGGTGAGATTGGCGCTGAAGCCAGAACCATGCATAAAAGCCAGGGCGAAGGGAGACCGAGGAGGCGTGGACAGTTATATGAATATTTCACCACTACCGGTGGCGAGCAGCCGAAGTATTCTTTGATGGATGGCGTTGATACAACATGGAACCGCATCGCCGGAAGTAATGGCATCAGCAATATGATCAATGACATTGTCAATAATTTTAAAACAGATAAGCCGGCTCTTTCTCTGCCTGCATTATATCAACTGTATGATAAGCTGGCAGCGCTTCCACAGGGAACCTGGAGAGATAAAAAATTACACGATCTGTTAGACATCATTGAAGCCTGCAGTGGAATTTTTATGGAGATGACTGCGCAAAATCAATTGAATGTAATTGGCGATTCAGCAAAATTTTCCATTAACATAAATAATCGCCTGGGTATACCGATAGAACAGGTAACAGTGAAATTTCGCAATGAAATGTACAATATAGGACCGTTGAAAGAAAATGAAAATGTAAGTAAACCGGTTGCTGTATTGATACCGAAAGACGAACCGGCAACACAACCGTATTGGCTGGTGAATGCTATAAAAGGCGGAGCATACGATGTGGCAGATCAGCAGGACATAGGGAAAGCAGAAAATGATGGGTACACTGCAGAATTCGATGTTACTATTGGAGGCAGGAAATTTTCTTTTACCAAAAAAATACTGTACAAATTTACCGATCCGGTTAAAGGAGAATTGTATGAGCCTGTGCAAATGATCTATCCTGTAACCATCACGAGCAACCCGTTCATCCTGATCTTTACCAATGATGCAAAAAACCAGGTAAAGAAACTTCATTACACCGTGCAATCGAATATTGACTTAAAGGAAAAAATTCAATGTAAGAATGTATATGATGGAAGGGAGAAAGTAGTATTCGATTCAGTAGTACAATATGCAAAGGGCACAGCAAGGGTTGTGGATGTGCCTTTTAACAGCGATTGGCTGAAGCCTGATACCGAAGTGGCTGCGGGTGCAGAACTCAGTGCAGCATCATTATACGAACACCAGTATTTTGCTTTGAGAAAGATCAGCTATGACCATATTCCGGATCTCTACTATAATTTTTACGACCGTACCAAAGTGATAAAGATGGATCTGCGTACTTCGGGTAAGCGTATCGGTTATATTGCAGGAGCAGGCGATAAAGTGCCCCAGGCGCTGGAAGCGATGGGTTATGAAGTGAAGCTGTTGAATGAAAATGATATTACGGATGAAAACCTTAGCCAGTTTGATGCGATTATCACCGGGATCAGGGCTTATAATTTACTGGAGTATTTAAGCAATAAGAATGATATTCTGATGCGCTATGTTGAGAATGGAGGTAATATGATCGTTCAATACCTGAAGAGCAATAGCATCGGGCAGAAAAAAGTTAAAGTAGGGCCTTATCCTTTCCAGGTTGATCCTTCTTCGAGGGTTACGGAAGAAGAAGCCGCCGTGAGTTTTTTATTGCCGGATCATCCGGTATTAAATTATCCAAACAAAATAACCGACAAGGATTTTAAAAATTGGATACAGGAGAGAAGTACATACCAGGCTGTGCAGGCAGATCCTCATTATATAATGCCGCTGGGTATGAATGACAAAGGAGAAAAGCAATCAACCGGCAGCCTGGCCATTGCACCTTATGGAAAAGGAAATTTCGTGTATGCGAGCCTGGTATTTTTCAGGCAATTGCCGGCAGGTGTTCCCGGGGCCTATCGTTTAATGGCAAACCTGATTGCATTAAAAAAGAATGGATGAGTTCAGTTAGTAGAATCTTTAACATAAAAACTACGAAACAAAAGAATGCTGTAATGGAAAAGAAAAGTACTTATTGGATCGGCTGGTACATTGCGGTGGTTTTATTTTTAATCATACAGGTTATCCTGTTTCAATGGATTACAAGGTATTTCGCATGAGTACGATTGACTGGATCATATTGATTGTTACATTGGGTGCTATCATCCTGTATGGTGTATATAAAAGCAAAACAACAAAAAACCTTGAGGGCTATTTCCTGAGCAACCGCAGTATGCCCTGGGGGCTGGTTCTGTTAAGCATCATGGGAACACAGGCCAGTGCCATTACGTTTCTTACAGGGCCCGGGCAGGCGTATAGCGACGGCATGCGTTTCGTGCAGTATTACCTGGGTTTGCCGCTGGCGATGGTTGTTATCAGTATATTTTTTGTTCCGGTTTACAACAAGCTGAAAGTTTTTACAGCGTATGAATTTCTCGAAAACAGGTTTGATCTTAAAACAAGAACACTTACTTCTGCTTTGTTTTTAATATCAAGAGGCCTGAGTACGGGTATCAGCATCTATGCACCTTCGTTAGTGTTGAGTTCCATAATGGGCTGGAATATTTATTTTACCAATTTGGTTATGGGTGGATTGTTAATCATCTACACAATGAGCGGGGGAGCGAAGGCCGTTGCACATACACAAAAGCTCCAGATGATCATCGTTTTTATATCGTTGTTTCTTGTAGGGTATTTAGCCGTAAAATTATTGCCGGAGGGATTTGGCTTCAATGACGCTTTAAAAACTGCAGGAAAGCTGGGCAGGATGAACATCATTACCACCGGGCAAACTGAACATGGTTTTGATTGGAAAGATAAATACAATATATGGAGCGGGCTGATCGGTGGTTTTTTTCTTGCACTGAGTTATTTCGGAACCGATCATAGCCAGGTAGGAAGGTATCTTACTGCAAAAAATACTACCGAAAGCAGGTTAGGCCTGTTATTAAACGGGCTGGTAAAAGTGCCCATGCAATTTTTTATTTTACTGATCGGCATCCTGATATTTTCTTTTTACCAGTTTAATAAAGCGCCGGTTTTTTTTGATGAAGCAAGGGTTACACAGGCTGAAGCAACAATGTATAAGGATTCACTGGTGGCTATAGAAAAGAAATATGAATCAGCATTAATTGTGAACGATCATACCGGTGCTGAAAAATGGAGAGGAGAATATAAAAAGACATTGAAAAAGGCATTACCTGGTGAGGATGTAAATGATAACAATTATATTTTTTTACATTTTGTAAAAGACAATCTGCCTGTGGGATTGATCGGGTTGATATTCGCCATTATTTTTTTAGCCGCCTGGGGAAGTATTGCGGCAGCATTGAATTCATTAGCGGCCTGTACCATGGTTGATTTTCATAAGAAATTTTTTGTGCGTGAGGAAACGGCTGCGAAGGATTATGCATTGTCTAAATGGTACACTTTGGGCTGGGGTATTTTCTGTATTGTAATTGCCATGTTTGCACAAAATATAGGCAATAGTTTAATTGAAGCTGTGAATATTCTCGGCTCTATTTTTTATGGAGTGATACTGGGAATATTTTTAGTTGCATTCTGGTTTAAACAGATACAGGCGAATGCGGTATTTATTGCAGCCATTATTTCTGAAGCCTGTATCATTTATATTTATAACCAGGATGTAATTTCATTTCTTTGGTTGAATGTAATTGGCGCTGTACTGGTAATTGTGCTTGGTTATTTGGTACAGGTATTAATGCCTGTTAAAACAAAAAGTTCCAAAGAAACAACTGCGTGAACTTTGGAACTTACCTGGTAAAAATTTAATGGGATGTTATTTCAACTTCTTTAATAAAGCCTGGTTCATTCTTATATAATCATCATTTTTTTCTTCTGTTGCCAGTTCAAGCGATTTTTTTGAGCTTTCTTTTGCCCCTGCAAAGTCGCCCATCTCCTGTTGAATTTTTGCTTTATACAACCACATCCAGTAAGCTTTCGGGTTTTCTGCAAGCGCCTTCGTTACATTCTCCAATGCTTTAGCGGAGTTACTTTCGTATTCGGTATAAAACTGTGCAGCCTGCCAGTACGGTTTTTTATCTGATTGTAAGGCGGCTTCAATCTGGCTTTTTAATTTCTCTTTTATATTGGTGCTGATGTTGAGGGTTACCAATGTTTTCTCCCACATAAAATTCATATCGCAGCTTTCAGGCCTCATATTGTCGAAATCGATGGTAAATGTTTCGAGTTTGTTTTTAAGATTCTTTGTTTCAGCTTTTACCCTGATGACGTCATCCGATTCTTTATAGCCTGAAACGCCTGCATTGTTTATTCCTTTATTGAAAATAATTTCCCAGCTTTCCAGGTTAGGGATGGTATAAATAGCATAGCTGCCACTGTCTAATTTCTTTCCGTTGATTTCAACCGGGTCGGAAAAAGTAATTACGGTAGCCGCATTTGCGCCGGTACGCCATAATTTGTTATATTGTACCAGTTCTCCAAAAACTTTTCTTCCCTTGGCACTCGGACGGGAATATTTTAATTCGATATTGCCGATGGCAAAATCCTGTTTAATAATCTGTGTGGGAGAGGGCGCAGGCATTTTTACCTGGGCAAAACTGAGTACACAAACGAACAGGAACAGGTTGATTAAGCATAACTTCTTCATAAAAAAATATAAGGTTTATTGAAAAAAGACTTTTACAGTTTGATAAAAAAGCCGGTTATTGATGAATTGGTTTTGAGCGAACTGGTTTTGTTTTTCAGAAAAGCCCTGTAAACCGAACAAACCGGCTGCATTTCCTTTATTAATCGCAATTTCGAGATAGCCGGCAGAGTTAAACAGGGCCAGTTTTTCCCCTTCCGGTACATCGGCATAGGTATCACTGATCTTATCAATTACTTCATCCCGTTTAAACACGATGGTAAAACTTCTTCCTTTACGTTGTTCTTCAAAATCATCTTTACTGATATTTACGATTACGTTTTCAAAATTGTCGATGAAGATGATCTGTCCTTCAATCCAGTTATTTCCCAATAATGGTTTTAAAGGATTCTTTACATTGATGGAAACAGAGGAATCGCCAACTTCTTCAATTGTTTTTCCATTAATGATTTCATTGAAAGCTTTACCAAATACGTTAATGCAATACAATGTATTCTTCTGGTCTGTTTTGCCTAAAGACAGTGCTACAACTTTTTGCGGCACTTCTTCGAGGATCATGGTAAGTAATCCATTATCGGCGCACCCGATATAATGACCGTTGTGTGCTGCCAATAGCAGGTGTTCCGGTTTTTCATCAAACATATTCACCAATACCAGGTGAAATGTTCCTTTCGGAAAACTGGCGATGGCGTTTCTGCAGATATACGCTGCCTGCGGATAATTGAATGGCGATAATGAATGCGTGATATCTACAATCGTTAAACTATTATTTGCCTGTAACAACTGCCCTTTCATAGCACCTGCTAAAAAATCCTGGTCGCCGATATCGCTGGTTAAGGTTAGAAGCGGCATTTGGTTGTTACGTTGGTTTTAATTTGCGTTTATTGTATATCGTTATTACTGAATTGTTGCCTGTTTATTTTATGAGCTTCCCGTTTTTAAAGAAAAAATTCCTGGTGAGCTTGTCGGCCCAGGCAGGGAAAAATTTATTTACAAAAACGGTTTGCTTCCCTTTGAATGTGAGCACAAGTGTACGTTTCCTTTTTTCGATGGCATTAATGATATGGCCGGCACATTCCTCGGGACTCATGAGTTCTGCTTCATCTAACGGACTTTCACCTTGTGCAACCGCCTTGTTATTGAGAGCGGCATTTCGGATGTTGCTGCGGGTAAAACCGGGGCAAACCCACATTACGTTTACACCATCGTCCATCAGTTCTGTGCGGATCGCTTCCAGCCAGCCATTTACGGCGAACTTACTTGCCGAGTAACCGCTTCTTCCCGGCAGACCGCGGTAACCGGCGATAGAAGAAACCCCAACGATGGTACCTTTTCGCTCAATTATAGATTGTAGTGCCAGTTTGGTACAATGCACTGTACCGAAAAAATTAATATCCATTATTTTTCTAAAAACGCCCGGGTCGGCATCTTTCAATAGAGATCTCATCGAAATACCTGCATTGTTAATAAGTACATCGATTCCGCCGAATTGTTGTATGGTAGATTCGATGAACAGTTTACAGTCGTTGTAATTACTAACATCTGCAACAACACAATGCAGGGGAGAAGAGGAGTGTTGAATTTGAAGATCGTACAGTTTATCCTGGTTACGGGCACAGGTGGCTACTTTGGCACCGAGCGCAAGGCATTGTTCTACCAGTGCTTTACCGATACCGCTGCTTCCGCCGGTAATGGCCACCACTTTATTTTTAAAATAATCACTCATGGTAAATGTTGAGCAAAATTAGCCTGTTCAGTCACTGTTTACAAACAAATATGCCTTCTTTTTCACATTGCTGTATAAAACTTTTTCAAAAAAATTTGATACGAATTGATTTTACCTTATTTTTGCACTCCTTTTAAAAAAGGACAGGAGATTTGGTAGCTCAGTTGGTAGAGCAATACACTTTTAATGTATGGGTCCTGGGTTCGAGTCCCAGCCAGATCACAAAGCGTTCATGAATAGTGAGCGCTTTTTTTATGTATGGCCGCGATGTATATTTTATATTCAAAGAAGCTGGATAAATATTATGTTGGTGCATGTACAGATTTGCAGCGCCGGATGTATGAACATAATATCGGACATTCCTCTTGGCTGAATATATTATTTTATACTTAGCCAAAACTTTGTTGAAACGGGTAGCATGTGGAATCTTGATGTAAAACGTTCCCGGAAATATGATTATTCCACAAAATAAAACAGGACTTCCGCCGGGGAAGTCCTGTTGCTGATAAGCAGGTAAAAATATAGTTACTGAAGGCCGCTGGCCAACTCACTGATGTCAATCAATCCGGATTTTCTCCAGGAAATCTTTCCCTGTTTATATACAATAAAAGTTGGGAACTCTTCAACTGATAGCTGCTTACACAAACCAGCCTGGGCGCCGCCATCAATTTTTACAAACACAATTTCCGGTCGGCTTTTCATCAGCGAATCTACCTGGGGGGCCATTTTTTTACAGGGAGGACACCATACTGCACTGAAATCAACCAATACAGTTTTGTCGGACGGGATCATCGACTGATACTCTTCAGCAGAAATCTGTTTCGTAAGTACGTCTACCGCCAAAGGTTTGTTTTCGTTGCGCCAGGCATTAATACCCCCTGAAAGATTATAGGCAGTATAACCGTTTGCATTTAACCACTTGGTTGCCGCACCACTTCTGCCTCCACTCAGGCAATAAGTATAAACGGGTTTCGATTTGTCGAGCGATTGAATGCGGCTCCTGAATTCATTTTCATTGGTCCAGTCGGCCTGTAACGCATGATCTATATGTCCCGATTGATACTCTTCTGCCGTACGCACATCCAGGATCTGTACATCATTTCCATTCAGTGCTTTTTCAAAAGAAGCAACCGATAAATTCTGTTGTTGTGCGGCGCTGTTGCATCCTGTTAATGTACTGAAGGCTATTGCAAAGCTGATGATAAATATCTTTTTCATATAGTGTATAAATTAAAGAACAGCAGGTTCGGGAACGCAGCCTGATGATTTGCTATTTTTCCGAACGCTGCTGTGCAAAAATATCCAATTCACAACAGATGAGCATGACAAATGTCACGGTGATATTATTCCTTCATCTACGTTGTCTGAAATTAATTCTGCAGTTCTGCTGTTTGCGGACTGATCACATTTGCTACTTCATAAATTTCGTTGCAGGGGAAACCTCCTTTGGCCGCATGTTCACGGATCAGCGCTTCATTTTCTGCTTTGTAAATGCAAAAGATCTTGTCGCCCGTAACATAACTGTGAATCCATTCAATGGATGGGCCCAATTCATCAAGAACTTTGCAGGAAGTTTGAGATATCCCTTTTAATTGTGTTGGTGTTAAACTTCCGGCAGATGGTAAATTTCTTTCGATAACATAAGTCTTCATGATGTTTGATTTTTTAAATTAAAAATTTGTTTTTAACAGGATGTAAAATTAGCTGCGCACAAAAAGGAATGATATAACAAATCATGCAAATGCTGTAAACGGGGATAGCACATTTTAATCAAATCCTGTAAGAAATCAATCAATAAAATAGAAATCAGGAATAAATCACCGTTGCCTGGCAAAATACAAAGCGAATTATACAATAATAAGTAGGTGGCTAAAAAAATCCTATCAGTAATGAAAGGAAATTATGTATGTAAATAATTATTCTCCGGAAAAATTAATTCAGGCGTTCAAGGTATTGAACAGGGAGCAAACCGAATTTTTGTTTGAAACATTTGGTAAAATAGGAAGGGCTGGTAAATCCCGCTTCAAATGAAACCTGGGCAATATTATTGCGTTGCTTTTTTAAGAGGTCTTTTGCCTTACATAACCTGTAGTTGCGTATTACTTCATTAGGCGTTTTACCAGTAAGCGATGTTAACTTTCTATACAACTGTGAGTTGCTCATGGCCATTTTTTTTGCCAAAGCTTCCACATCAAAAGCGGGAAGTTGCCAGTTGTTTTCAAGAATGGTAAAGAGTTGCTGAAGCATTATTTCATCTGGTGGTGGAAAGCAATGTATTGTTTCCTTTTTAAGATTTGTATCTGTTTGGGCGAGGTCACGAACGATATTCGACAGCAGTATGTTACTATCATCAGCAATAAAACAAAGATGTTGTGCAAACAGAATAGTATCGCCAAAAAGGGAGCTGCTGTTTTCCAATGGCTCACCACCGTGAATGGCGATTTTGAATTTTGATTTCAATCTCGGGTTACCGTTTAATTCTTCCCATACCTTGCCGGCATATACAATGGCTTTGGCGGCGGAAGTAAAGGAAAGGATGTATCCGTTTCCGTTATATTCAGCTTCACGGCCACCCGATCCGGGTATGAATTTTTTAATTGTTTCCCGGATTAAACCCGTGAAGCATTCCTTGTCATCTGAAGGATAACGGTGTTGCAGTATTACAGGGTCTTCAGGCTCAATGATTACAAGTACACGAAAAGACGGATCATGAAAAACACTCAATCCATCATCTGTGGTTACTGCATTTTCCGGGTCGTAAATCCGCCCCAGGAAAGATTCAACAATATTGTTGTTTACTTCTATTATCCGGTTAGGAATCAGTCCGTGTGCTTTGTTGTGCATGTCTATCACCTCATCTTTTCCCGGAGCTTCAATCAGGCAGAATATACTTTCTCTTTCTTCATCAATCCAGTAGGTCATACATTTACAGCCATGTTCATGTTGTAATAAAAGATCCTGTCGATGCGCCGCTGCAACATCTACCGCTTTAACACCAGGAACAATATGTACATCCATGTAAATAGGCATACAGTTACTCTTTTAATTGAAGAAATTACAAGCTGCTAAATTCCGGTTAAGAAATGTAAATTCCAATCACATAAACAGGTGATATGTAATGTAAAGAATCTCTGCCATAAATACGTGAAAAACACGGTGAAATAAAAGGGGAAAATACTGTTGGATACACAATTGATTCTTTTAATCTTCATGTATCTATTTCAAAGCTGAGGTATAATTCCTCGTAATTAACAAACGAATTCATTCCTAACTAAAAAACATACACATGTCTGTAATTTATATCGATCTGGATGTTTCCTACAAGCCTCTTACAGAAAATGAGGATATCAAAATCAAAGTGATTATCGGTGATGGGCAGTCTGGTGGTTACATGGTTTTTCTTGGCCAGCAATTTATCGCCGCCAATAAAACGGCAAACATCGGAAACAAGGCGGTGGTAGCAGGTAATATATCCACTATTGTTGTAACGATAATGGATAAACTTACGCAAACCAATTGGACCAGTGTAACCCTTGAGGTAAAAGAAGGAAATAAAAAAACAGTATTTGGCCCTTTCCAAAAGCAGGTGCCCCAGCACCTCGATACTGCAGTGTACACCATTAAAATGATTCACTGATGAAAAAGATTACTGTACAATTGTTCACCTGCCTGGTGTCGTTGTTAATGATACAATATTCGTTTGCACAGGATGATGCCGGCAAACTAACGATCCCGTCAACACCGGCATTTAGTATTCTTAATTATGAGCCTGCGTCTGTGATGAAGCCAACTTCAAACAAAGACCTGGCATCAGATGTATTGAGTTCATTTGATAAAGACGGCAAATTACTGATGAACCTCGGCCTTGAAGTGAGTCCTTATTGGTTGCAAAGCAGGCCTTACCTGCAAAGAAATGATTACCTGAATCCGAAAATGGGACAAACATTTTTACAAAGCTTAAGTATCTCAGGCGCTACTGTTAAGGATTCCGCCTCTGGAAAAAATAAGTTTGGTATTGGGCTCAGGTTTAAAATTCTGAATGGCCGTCCCGTAGATTCACTGAAAGATGCTGAAGACGCATTGAAGGCGGAAGAAACGATCATTTCAGCAATTGGTGGCGCACGATCAATGGTAGGACGCACTATTACAACCAGGCAACAGGCAATTGATTTTATTGCGCAAACGATGAAGGCAATGGATTGCAAACAGGCAATCATTGATGCATTTTATACTGATGCCGGAAACATCATGACAAAATATTCAGATTCGGAGGAAGGTATTAAAATGTTTCTTGAGAAATTAATCAGTAACAGGGTAGACATCAATCAGGAGTCATTGAAAAAGGTAGTAGAATTATCCTATCAACGTAAAGGATTAATTATAGAATTCGCCGGCGCTTCTGCATTTGTGGAAGATCAGCGAAATGATCTGGACCGGATGGGATTCTGGATCAACGCTTCTAACTATGTTTCCCCTAAAGATTTGTTTACACTAACGGGAAGGTATATGTTCCAGAATAAAGATACGGCGTTCACAAATGTGGATGTTGGTCTTTCTTACCTGAAAGAAAATACTTCTTATAATATTTCCTGTGAAGGGATGTTGCGTTGGTACCGGGCAAACATACCGGATATCAATCAAAGCGGCCAGGCTATACAACGTGTTGAGAAAAAATTTACTTACCGGCTGGCGTTACAGGGCTCCTATAATTTGTCGCCTTCCATTAGTGTTAATATAAGCCTTGGAAAAGATTTCGATTCGCCTTTTGTTTCGGGTTCAGGATTTTTTTCCATACTCGGACTTAATTATAGCATTTTTAATAAGGAACGTGTTCAATTAAAATAAGCTGCCGCTTATTCATTACAAATTAATCATCATGCAACTTACACTCAGTAAAGAAGCGATCAACAAAGCCATCATGGCGTTTGAAGTAAGCTGGTCGCCGCAAAATGGTTTTGCAGTGTATAACAAAAAATACAGGAAACCGGTTGTTCCGCTTCCCGATACTACCAGCAGCGGTATTACTATTGGCATCGGTTACGACTGCGGACAATATTCACCTGTTAAAATTAAACTCGACTGGCAATCCGTATTACCACAATACATGGTGAATGCGCTGGCATCTGTGGCCGGTTTAAAAAAACAAAAAGCTGTAGCAGCATTACCGTTAGTTAAAATGGTTGATGTGCCCATCGAGGCAGCATTGCAGGTGTTTTATCATACCACGATTTATGAATTTGCAAAAAAAGCAGCTTCAATTTACCCGGGACTGGATAAACTAAACCCGGTGGAGCAATCTGTAATTGTGGGCCTGGTATATAACAGGGGTGCAAGCCTGGTTGGAGAACGGCGAAGAGAAATGCGGCAGTTGGTTGCTGCAATCAGCAGGGAGGAAGATAAAGGCATTGCGGATATTATCAGCGCAATGGTAAGGCTTTGGCCCAATATTGAAGGATTACGTAAACGCAGACTTGCAGAAGCGGCTTTGATAGAAGAACCGGATGCAGATGTGCCGGAATCAGACCAGTTAAAAATCATCTTGTAAATACCAGTTACATTGAAATTATTACTCGAGCGATCTGTATTTAAACCAGATGCAACTTTTGATAAATTGTATCTTAAGGGAAAATTTTTTGCATACACCTGTGAAGATATGGTACGTAATCTTCATGGAGATTGCAGAAAAAAAGTGAAAAATCAAACTGCTATTGATCCTGGAACTTACGAAGTAATACTGAGTTTCAGCAACAGGTTTCAGAAATATCTGCCGCTATTACTTAACGTTAGTTGCTTTGAAGGAGTTAGCATTCATGGGGGTAATACAGCATCCGACACAGAGGGATGTTTACTCGTAGGGGCGGAAAGTGATATGAATACGAGAATATGGAATTGTGCCAGTAAGGTTGCCAGTCTTGTAGCGCTGTTGAAATCAATAGAAAGAAAGGAAAAGATGTTTGTGGAAATCAAAACAGCGGCTATTGTTTAAAAATAATGCCTGATAAAAAAAATGGCCCTCCGTAGAAACGGAGTGCCTTTCGATTGCTTGCCATATGAAAATTTTTACAGCTTTAAGCTGTCGGAATATTAATTTTATATAAATTGCTGCGTCAAATAAATCGAAACAGCCTTTTGATTGCCTGCCTTTTCGGTTGCCTGCTATATGAGCTAACCTGCTTTTCTTAATCGACAATACGAAAATAAAAGTAGTTAGTGCTTTTTTCAAACCAACTTATTGGTAATTTCAGGATGCTAAAGATGGTCGTGAATGGCTGAAACCCTTTACTGGCTTGGTTTTGACGAATATTAATTCATGATGCCCAACCGTTCAGCAGATATATTATTTCAATTGATCCGTTCACTGGAAAAGTCGGAAAAGCGCAATTTTAAATTGTATATACAACGCAATTCCGGCAATAAAGACCTTAAGATCATAGAATTGTTTGACGCACTGGAAAGAATGAAAGAGTATGATGAACAACAATTACTCAAAAAGCTGACTTCAATAAAAAAGCCCCAACTCTCCAATACAAAAGCACACTTATACAAACAATTGCTGGCAAGTTTACGGCTGATTAAAACCCAGGAGAGCATCGACCTTCAATTGCATGAACAATTAGATTATGCCCGCATCTTATACAACAAAGGGCTGTACATGCAAAGCCTTAAAATAATTGAGAAAGCCAAAGAACTGGCCATAGAACACAACCAGGATAGTTTCCTCATCCAGGCTATTTCACTTGAAAAGAAAATTGAAATATTACACATCACCAGGAGTATGCAGGATCGTGCTGATAGGCTGAGTTCGGAGGCAGACAGCATCAATGAAAAGCGTACGGTGATTACCCGACTGTCAAATCTTGCCTTACAATTGTATAGTTGGTATATCAGGAATGGTCATGCAAGAAATGAAAAAGATGAAGCCGGTATTCATTCCTTCTTCAAAGAACATTTCCCGGCAGATGCGTATAACCAAAAAGGATTTTATGAACGCCTGTATGTTTACCAGTGCTTTTGCTGGTATGCATTTATACGCCAGGATTTTTTAATGTACTACCGGTACACACAAAAATGGGTTGACCTGTTTCATGAAAATAGGAAAATGATTGCCGTAGATACAGGGCATTATATTAAAGGCATGCACAACCTGCTGAATGCACATTTTGATTTGCGTAATTATAAGAAGTTTGCCCTTACGCTACAGCAGTTCCAGAAATTTGCAGCATCAGAAGTAGCGAACAGGCACGATAATAACCGGCTGCAAACATTTGTATATATCAATAGTGCCAGGTTAAATCAACATATCATATTGGGTACATTCAACGATGGAATTTCATTGGTTCGTTCCATAGAAGAGAAGCTGAATGAATATTCATTGTATCTCGACAGGCACCGCGTGCTTGTGTTCAATTATAAATTTGCTACTTTATATTTTGGTGCTGCCGCATATGATAAATGCATTGATTACTTAAGAAAAATTATTAATGATCATGTTGATTTGAGAACAGATCTCCAGTGTTATTCCAGGTTATTGCATTTGATTGCACATTATGAACTGGGTAATGCAGATATCATAGAACATCTTATAAAATCTGTTTACCGTTTCATGGCAAAAATGGAAAATCTTACCGTGATAGAGGAGGAGACTTTCAAATTCCTTCGCCGCACATTCCATCTCTCCAGCGATAAACAAAAAATGAAAAATGAATTCAGCAAGTTCCTCGACAATATAAAAGCATTTGAGCATAGCCGTTTTGAAACACGTGCATTTGCATACCTCGATATTGTTTCCTGGCTGGAAAGTAAGGTATATGAAAAACCAATGAGTAGTATTATACGGGAGAAATACCTGGCAAGTTCGAGGAAGATGGATTGATTATTTGCCGGCAATTTAATATCTACCGGTAGTTTCTGAAATAGGTTTTTTTTGTATAAATTATTGATTTTCAATTAGTATGGAGATGACATCTAGATGTCATCTGGCTATAACTACTAAAGGGGGACAGGGTAAAAATAAAAAATTGCAAGGGAAACAGGTTCCAGTTGTAAGTATCCCTAAAAAACAGACGGTTTAAAATTAGAGTTATAATCTTAATTTTAAACACGTCAACATGAAAAAAACACGATTTACAGAAACACAGATTGTTTCTATT
>JAFDXE010000041.1 GCA_018268085.1 Bacteroidota bacterium | reverse complement strand
ATTCTGGCAGAACGCTCCACTGCCGCTAATCGTTGCCGTTGGACGTGGGTTAACGTTTACAGTAACTGTATTTGTATTTGTACAACCAAACGCAGAAGTTGCTGTAACCGTATACGTTGTAGATTCAGATGGCGATGCAGTAACCGATGCTCCTGTTGTTGAACTTAATCCAGTTGCCGGAGACCAGGTCCAGGTTGGACTTTGTACAACATTTGCACCGAATACCACATTCATACGGTTGGTACTGAAGTTTGCAGAACCTGTTGCCGATGTTATGGTGTATGCAACCATGTTAACTGCCGTAGCAGTATAGTAAGTCTGTGAATTATTGGTAATGTCTGCGCCATCATGCTGTACATCTATAACAATATTTGATGTACCATTCCATATAAATGGAGTACTGAAAGTAATGGTATTTAGTCCAACCGCATGTGTATAGGTTTGTGCAGGGAATACTGTTGTAAATCCTGACGCTGTTGAAACAAAACCAGAAGCGCCTACAAATGAATTGAGTGCGGTGTTGGAAATCTTAACAACAAAGTTGTTATTGAATGCCGCGTCTCCGAGCGTAGTAATATTGAAAGCCATAGACGTAATCGGTCCGGCACCTATACCTGCAGCCTGTAATTCTGCCGCTGTATAAATGGATTGCATCCTGTAAGATGGCCACCTGTTACAGAAAGCGGTAGGCTGTGCCGTTGCGCCAGTTAACGTGGTCGCAGTTCCGATAGTCGTAGTACCAGAGCCAAGCGCTGTTCCACCACCGGCAGTAAGGAGTTGACTGCTTCCGTTACAAATGACAGGAGCAGATGGTGTGATCGTGATGGCAGACGGTTGTCCATTAATTGTTACACTAACTGCAGCACTTGTATTTGAACATCCTGTTGTTGGATTAGTAACCAATACTGCATAACTACCAGTACCGGCTACACTAACTACATAAGTAGCGTTATTAGCTGAACCGATATTATTTCCATTCAACGTCCATTGATAATTGGCACCATCAACATTTGATACAGCCGTTAAGGTTTGCGTAGCAGGCTGACAAATAGTAAGCGGCCCAGGTCCTTCCTGGATACTTACCACCGGTAAAGGATTAACCGTTACCGTTACTGATGAGGTGGTACTGTTACCGCAGTTATCCGTTACTGTTACTGTATAAGATGTGGTAACCGTTGGAGATACGGTAATATCTCCATTGGCATTTGCTGTATAGGTTCCTGTAGGTGTTGATGCCCATGCATACGTGAATGGTGCGCCGCCTGTTGCCCCTGCCGATAAGGTTACGGAAGTTCCTGCACACACTGGTGTAGCGGGTGAAGCTGACGCATTTGCACCTACAGGCAACACTGTAACTGTTGTTGTTCCAGTAGTAGTACACAATGTGGTAGGATTGGTTGCTGTTACTGTATAGGTTGTAGTTGATGATGGAGCAACGCCTACACTAATCCCGGAAAGATTTCCCGGATTCCATGTAAAATTGTAGGTATTGGTCAGATCTGATCCAAGAACGCCTCCAAATTTTGCTACCACCTGGTTATAGCTCGTACCTGTGGTTGCTGTACAAGCTCCGGAAGTTGCCGTTTGAATAGACCTGCCTGAAACGCCTCCGATAGACACACTATAGGATGTTCCGCCACCACCTGGTGAACAGGTGTTTACAATAATGCTGGAAACACCATCCCAAACAAACGGTGTGGAGAATATATGTGTGTTTACACCTAATACCGGTATAAAGTTTACAGGACCCCATACTGCTGTGGTAGGTGATGTATTGAACGTACTACTCAACGAAGTTGCTGAAGTTGCTCCGATAGATATCGTGAGTTGATTTACAGCAGATGATGGTGAAGTAACGTTATTGAATGAAATACTTGTAATAGGACCGGCAGTTAAACCCGCTGCCGTTAATTCCGCCGCGGTATACAACATCTGGTTACGGCAATCTGATCCTGAACCTCCACGGTATGGCGATGGTGTAATATCCGTAAATGATTCCGTGCCTACCTGCGCTGTTCCCGGAGCTCCCAGTATGCTTTGCACCGTTAATGTTGATGTTGTTCCTGCGCAAATAGTAGTGGGGGAAGCCGTTACAGAAGAAATTACAGGATTCATATTCATGGTAACGACAACTGTTGTTGTGTTTGAACAGCCTGTGATCGGGTTACCATCATCTGCAGTTAATGTAACCGTGTATGCGCCGGCAATTGTTGGCTCAACTGTTACAGACGTACCAGTACCGGCACTCAATCCGCCACCTGTTGATGGATTAATCGTCCAGTTGAAATTGGTATATGAAGAGGCACTTCCGGTTGCACCGTTAAGTGTTACATTTCCACCTGCGCAGAATGTGGTTGCTCCGGATGGTGTGATAACAAGTGTTGGTGCTGCGGTTGCAGTTACATGCACTTCTGTACGTGGACCCTCACAACCTGCTACCGAAGTTTCTGCAACCCAGAATGAAATATTGCCAACGGTAACATTCGTAGTATAAGAACCTCCTGATTGCAATGAAGTTCCTCCCGTAGCAACATTGTACCAGTTGAGCGAACCTCCACTACCCGTAGCCGTTAGTGTTACTGAACCCGGTCCGCATCTGGTTACAGGGTCGTTAGTAGCCGGCGCTGCCGGTAATGGGTTCACTGTTACCGTTACCGGTGATGAATTCGCACTACAGCCAGACGCATCAGTTGCTGTAGCTGTATAAGTCGTGGTTGTTCCGGGTGTAACATTTGCAATACCTGTAGTTCCGGCATTGATGTTACCAGGGTTCCATGTCCAGGTATAATTTGCAGTGATATCGGTACCACCCTGGCCTGAGAAAGTAAGTTTCGGCCTGTTGGTAGTATTATTTGTCTGGCTTGTAGTTCCGATTCCGGAAGAAGTATTGTCTGAAGCAGCTAACAATGCTAAAGCTGCGGTAGCATCTGCCCAGATATAGGAAACCTGTGACGCTGCGGTAACATCCGCTATCAATGTTGGTGATGATGATGAGCTTCCGGAATTATTATTACTCCAACAAATCGAGATCACGATATTATTGGTGTTATCCCAGTTAAACGGAGTACTTAACGTGTAGGTATTTGTACCCACAGTTACACCTTGTGCTGCATTGGAATATACCTGTGTTAATCCTGAAGTAATAAGCGTATTTGTTGCTGTTGTTTGTGTGGTGTGTCCCATGCTGATTGTGAAATTAGACATGGTGAGTGTGCTGGAGTTAAGCGCACTCAGGTACAATTTGAGTGCAGTAATATTTCCTCCACTTAAACCCGCTGCATTCAATTCTGACTTTGTATAAATGATCTGTGTTTTCTGACCTCCGTAATAGTGATTATATGGATTACCCTGACCAGTAGTTGTTCCGCTCACGGTAATGGCTCCTGCACCTACGGTAATATCTGTAGCTGCAACTGTTCCTGCTGTAGCTTTCAATTCTACGTTGGCACCAGCGCAAATAGTAGCGGGTGTAGCCGTTGCACTGTTAACCGGTGGCAAAGCACTTACTGTAACTTCAACTGTATTAATAGCTGTACATCCTTTATCGGGATCGATTGCTGTAACAGTATAAGTATATGAACCCGGAGCCGTTGGTGTTATTGAAAATGCTTCGGTTCCGTTTCCGCCAGGCGTTAATGAAACAGTTCCTGTGATACCACTTGCGTTTCCACCTGTGGCAATAAGATCAAATGTTGCATATGCATTAAAGTTGGGTTCATACGCTACACTCAAATCGAATGATGATCCAAGGCAAACTGTTGCCGAAGATGCATTTACAGTTATCGGATCCGGATCTGATACAATAGTCGTTACCTGGCTCCTCGGCCCTTCACAACCATTTGCGGAAACTTCAGCTACGTAGAAATCTGTGGTTACGCTAATTGCAGTATTATATGTTGTGGATGTTCCACTTTGTAATAATGTACCACCGGTTGGAGCGCTGTACCAGTTAAAATAAGCTGGAGACTGCGGATCTACAACATTGTTTGAACTTACAGATGCATCTGTAATTCCGGTGCCACACTGGTCAGTACCGTTTGATCCTGAAGGTGCTGCCGGCAATGGATTTACCGTAACCGTAGCTGTAGCCGTATTCGAACAGGTTGTTAACGGATCGGTAGCCGTAACTGTATATGTTGTTGTGCTAACCGGATTAACCACCACGGTTGAACCTACAGAAGATCCGGGATTCCATACCCAGTTTAATGTATTGGTTAAATTAACATTCAATAATTCGGAAATAATCATTTTAGGACGCTGGCTTAATGTACCGGATGCTCCTGAAGTTCCACAAACCGTTGCAGGAGTTTGTGAATCTACGTGATATTGAGCCATTGAAACGTACGATGTATTATCGTATTTAACTTCCGCAGAACCTGCGTCACTGCCTCCACCGTTATTATTACTCCAGCAAAGCTGAATTACGATATTTGATGTACCATCCCATGTAAATGGTGTTGTGAATGTGAGCGTATTGATACCCGTAGCTGATACAGCTAAATTATTACTGTATACCTGCGTAAAGGTTGGCGACAGGAAAGTAGAAGTCATTACAGTAGATGCAGTATTTGCAATACTCACTGTAAATCCGGTGTACGTAATTCCAGCTTTTGTTACATCAAATGCAAGTGAAGTAAAATTGCCAGCTCCTAATCCTGCTGCGGTTAGTTCGGAAGCCCTTATAATATACTGTGCTTTATAACCTCCATACCAATGAGAGAAGGGGCTGTTATATGTAGTGCTGGAATTTCCGCTGTTTTCAGTAGTTAATGAGCCGGTTCCTACGGTTCCCGTAACCGGGTTGATTACAGTTGAGGTTCCACTTAAAGTAACGTTTGATCCTGCACATGTTGTTGTTGGATTTGCTGTAGCAGTAGTTATTACCGGAAGTGCTTTCACGGTTACTACCACCGTAGCTGTTGCAGTACAACTGTTATCCACTCCTGAAACAGTATAGGTGTATGTTCCCGGAGCAGTAGGTGTAACTGAAGTGCTTGCCGGTGAACCAAATGTACCTGTTCCACCAGGTTGTGTTGTTGGTATTCCACTACCTGAAGCAGGAGAAGCCGACCAGGAATAGGCGTAGCTATTAGCATTGGTTCCTGAGGAAACCGTTGCTGTTAATTGAATAGATGAATTTGTACAAGGATTATTATTATCTACCGAAGCCTGTACCGGGTCCGGTGAACTTACGGTAGCGGTTACCTGCGTACGTGGACTTTCACATCCGTTCGGCCCGATTTCAGCTACGTAGAAATCTGTTGTTGAACTTACAGGGTATGATGAAAGTGTTGCTGCTGACTGACCTGATATTGCCGTACCACCTGTTGGTACAAGATACCACTTGAAGCCGCCGCCGCCACCACCGGTGGTTACGAATACGCCCGGAGTAGCCGTTCCGCATTGAGTTGAATTGTTACCACCCGGTGAAGCCGGCAAACTATTAACAGTAATGGCAATTCCATTTGTTGTGATCGGGCAACCAGATGTAATAATTGTACCGGTATATGTTGCATTGCTGGCAGGATTCACTGTCTGTGGATTAGATGTTCCCACCGCATTCGATCCATCACTCCATGTAATCGATGAAGGATTTTGAGTGAAAGTAAATTTCGGACGGGTTGAAGTTGTAGTTGTATTTCCGAATTCTGCTGAAGTCGTATATCCACATACAACTGAAGGAAGCTGGCTGTCTTTCTGACCAGCCGCAGTACAGGTAAATGAAGTAACGTCCACTTTCATTGTAGTTGAACTGGATGTACTTGCTACCGGAACCCTCGCCCAGCATATCTGAACAACGAGGTTTGAAATGCCATCCCATGTAAAGCTATTTGCCGTTCCGCCGTTTCCGAATGTGAGTGTATTTACAGTATTGGCAACAGGTGTAAATCCATTGTTTGCATCGGCTGTACCCTGATATACCTGTACAAGGCCGGTGTTTATTAATGGAAACGCTGCAGTAGTATTGGAAGTTTGTGCAAGACTAACTGAGAAACCCTGGTAAGTCTGACCAGAATTTGTCGGTTCAAATGCAATCGATGTAAACTGCCCTGCCGACAAACCTGCTGCAGATAATTCTGAAGCCCTGATAATATATTGTGTTTTAGCACCGCCCCATGAACCGGGAAGGAATGATTCTCCCAGAGATGAAGAGTTTGTTCCTCCTGCACCTAAAGAAGCCTTTAAAGCCGCGGTGAGTACCACTGGAGATCCTGCGCACACAGTTGTTGCGCTGGCGGTTGCAGTAGCTATCAATCCTGTTAATGGTTCATCTTTATAAGTAGTACCGTTCTGTGATACCTGGAAAGTATTGGCGTCTGTAGCTTTTACACTCCAGGTTACAGTTCCGTTAGATGGTGTAACGGTAGGAATAATACCGGTCCAGTCGTTTCCGGAAGTATTGGTCATTGATACACTTTGAACTGATCCACCGTTAACCTGGTAATTCAATGATACCGTTGTAACAGCTCCGCCTCCAGGTGTTACCGTTAGTGTTACTGTTCTGGCAGCGTTTGTACATTGATTTCCTGAAGGTGTAATCACCAGGTTGCTGATAACCGGCGCACTCACGTTACCCATAACAAAATATCCTGGCAGTGTAGTTACTGCTGGTGCCGTTGTTGTTATTGATCCTGTAGCAACAGTGGATACACCACCACCAATATGATCAAAGGCGCCAGTTTGCGTTGCGCTTGCAGCAATACCATCCTGGGTACCACGTGTATCATTTAATTTTATTAAGCTATTGGTGAAATTTGCTGCAGTTGCACCATTGAGTGAAGCTGCCCAATATCTTGAAGTATTGATTGAAGCCATGCCTGAACCCACAGTTCCTCCACTGTTTGCATCAAATACTTCCGCTTGTGCCAATACTGTTCCGCCTGCATTGGTAGTTGGATTTACCATTTCAAAAGGATTGTAAGATCCTTTACCTACCGGGAACGTATAAGTGCTTCCGGTAACAAGGCTGGCAGGCAATGTTCTTGCCACAGCTCCTTTTACATAGCTTGATGACGAGCCTCCGCTGATACCGCCGGTTGCCGTATTTGTAATGGTTAATACATTACCTGTATTATCCAGAAAACCTGCTGTTAACGTTAATACTCCACCTGAACCCAATGACCTGTTGAATGGAATACCCACAACATTATTTGGAGATGTGTTTGTATTATTAATTGTAAGACTGGCAGGACCGCCTGATGAAGGGAATTCAATTGCGTTAGCTACCTGGGAATTGTTGGTGCTGTTATAAATCAACCTGCTGGTTGCTCCACTGTAAGTAACAGTACCGGATCCTCCAATATTTCCATTTGAAATTGTAAGAGCGGCTGTATTGTTTATAACCATAGTACCAGTAAGCGTAATGCCATTAATGTTGTTCAGCCTGAAACCTACCGGACCTGTTCCCATTGTTCCGATAGTAACGCTTTGATTGGATGTACCATTAAAAACAATATTGTTTGATGTAGACGATCCGGTTGCATTGATCGTACCACCCGTTTGATTGAAAGTACCAGGTACGTTCAATGTTGCGGAACCTGATCCGCTTGTTACATCCAGTGTACCGCCGGAAAGATTTACGGTGCCGGTAACATTAATAATACCGGATGTGCTCGCCACTTCAAAAGTGCCTCCACTTATGTTCAGGTTTCCGCCGATATTGAGCGTTCCACTTGTAAGTGCTCTTAATTTACCGGAATTGGTTGCCTGGATATTTAAATTTCCCTGTATGCTTACTGTGCTGCTGGTGAAAAGACTCATTGTTCCCGTTGCGCCTGCACAGTTGTATGTTATATTTCCAAAATTCTGCGAAGCATTCGTTGCAGAAGTGGCCGCAACAATACCTGTAATATTAAGGTTTGAAGCTACATTCCATGTTGCGATAGGAATTACGAGTGAGTTTGATCCCATGATGCATGTACCCGTACTTGTAAACGTTGTTGTTGTTGCCGTACCTGTATAAGAATTGGTTGTTGAAGAGCAATCAAGTGTTCCACTGATGGTTGCAGTACAATTAGTAAAATTCAGTGTACCCGTTCCCGTTGTAGATGTTTTTAATGTGCCTGCAATTGTTGCTGTTTGGGTTCCGGAAAATGCGATGCCGATACTGCTCGTTCCTCCCAGGGTAAGACTTGAACCTGAAGGTATATCAAGGTCGGTTCCTAAAGCTCCCGAAATAGTAAGTGTTGCGCCTGCAGATGATTGCAGCATTGCAGCAGCATTATTTGTAAGCGCTAATCTTCCGATTGTTTGTGTAGCAAATGCCGTTATCGTTGGAGCAGGTGTAACCGCTCCATCTATTATAAGGATATCTGTTGTGGCCGGGGTGGTTCTCGTTGGTGTCCAGTTGCCGCCAACAGCATATGAAGTACTCACACTTCCATTCCAGGTATAGGTTGCGGCAGCATTGGTTGCCTGCGTTCCTGTTGCCGGTGTACTGCTTAAACCTCCTTCGCTTACTGAAAACACTTTCCACATATAAGTAGTGCCAGGCACTAATGAAGTTACGGCCAGTGTATTGGTGCCAACATTAACTGTATTCACAAAACTGTAGGTAACTCCCCCATCTGACGAAACATATACTGCATATTTCAATACATTGGTTGTTGGTGATGCTGCAGTCCAGTTTAATGTTAAACCTGATGACGTTACAGCAGTAAAATTTAATGCCGAAGGACTTGCTTGTGAAGCGGGAGGCGTAAACCTGTAATACCTGCGGCTTCCATCGGAAGCGGAAGTTAAATTTGTAATATCACCAGCAGCATCAATGGTAGGATTGTCTGAATAAGGTGATGTTATTGATGCTGTATGTGTAGCAAAGGCAACGGATGCAAAAGAATTTGTTGCAGATCCGGTATAGAATCCAATGGCTGCAGTGCGTCCATCAGCACCTACACCTGTTACACCGCTAACATCAACTACATTCATGTTTCCATACACATATTCTATCACTCCGGTTGATTCATATAACCTTGCCTGGAATTTTGATGTACCAGTTTGACCGGTACTGGTATAAAAAAGCTGCATATCCACATACTCAATTACCATCACACGATTGGGCGCTGTCCCAAATACTTTATAATGAATTTTACCAGTAGTAGTTCCGGTTCTCATATCGCAGTTAAATGCTGCTAACCTCGGAGCCGATGTTGTACCTCCGCTGATTGTATATGCATTGTTACTAACGGTAGTACTACCAAGTTGTATCAACCCGTCATCTGTAGTTGAAAACTGGGAGTATCTCGTACCCCAGAAATAGAAATCGAAACCAATATTGGTTACGCCTATACCGGAACTGGCATCAATACCCGGCCCAACAATTAATGTTGTGCCCGAACTCATATCAATAGTATTGCTGTTGAGATCACTCAACAACGATCCATTGCTCCCGGTACTGAATGCATAGTTGGCTGAGCTCTGTGCATACACGTTTACCGACAATGATGTTAAGATCACTGTAAGTAAAATGATCAGCCGGTTAGTCAATCCATTAAACTTTGAAACTTTTGTGCAGTTAGTGTTTGCACTGGTAGAATTTTGCATTGTATGCGTATTTGGTTGTAAAAATTGCGTTTTAATATGTGCTGTATTTAATGTAATTAATAATCAGTGATCCGGAGGTTGATGAATAGTAATGGCAGCGCACGCAGCTCTTCTGTGAACGATTAAATTGATTTTTTGCATTTGTTTGCCAGGTGCTTTTCGATACATAATAATCATCAGCGTTGTTTGCAATCGATATATATAATATATAGTTCGTTCGTAATGAACAACTATAAAAAATACATACGGTTCTGTTCAGGTTATTACAATAGCTTACTGTAACAACCAACAGCGTCGTTGCATAAATTCACTTAACTAGATAATAAGTAGTGTCAATTCGGGAGATGATGAAGGTCAATTCCTGGTAGAATTTTCCAAAACGTAGAAAATAAAAAGCCAATACCAATCTCTATTTCACAACTTTTTCATACTTGTTTTCACCGTATAAAATAAAATTTACACAAGAAGGTTACGAATTAGGAGCATGAATGTAGCACTAAAATCATAAAGTATCGTTAACGGGTGCCCTATTTTTTAAAATTTTTTTTGCATTCATCTTTTCAACCCAATAATAATATCAATTGGTTTGTAAGCACCATTTTTGGTTATGGTATAATTTTTACATGAAGAAAATAAACAACCTGAATATGAAAGTAAAAATTATAACTACAATTTCATTGGTATTGCTGATGTTGAATGGCAGTGCACAACAGTTAGACAATTCATTAATTCCTTATCGGAACGGTAATAAGTGGGGATTTTCCACCACAGGTAAAACAATTGTAATTACTCCCCGCTTTGATGAAGTGGATTGGTTTTCAGAAGGACTGGCGGCCGTTAAGATCAATAATAAATATGGCTATATTAATACGCAGGGCAAGCTGGTTATACCGGCAAAATTCCGGTCTGCAGGCAGGTTTCGTAAAGGATATTTACCAGATGAAAAAAAACAGGGTGGCGACAGTATATTGTTTGCCGGCGCTTCGATATCCACAGATGGATTTGAAATTTGTATAAACAGCAAAGGGAACAGAATGCTGAAATGTCCTGCTATCAATGAGAATACAGCAAAGGAAAATAGCAGCCCCATTGAATCTGTTGTTAAACAAAAAAATTACACTATCCCGAATAATGACGGGTTGTTTGATAAGATCATTGATGACTATTCAATACCTGGAAATGATGAAACCTATTACATCGCAATGAAGGGAAACAATTATGGCGTTTTCGATAGTAAGTTTCGGGCGATTATTCCATTTGAATATAACAGGATAGAACTAAACCGGAATGGAGAAAAGTTTCTGTTGGTAAACAAAGCCGGTTTATGGGGGATTATCGGGCTTGATGGAAAGGTAACTATCGCTCCCGAATACACGAACCTGCAGGTGGTAAAAACTGCGGAGGGTAAAGAATATGTAATCGTTCAGAAAGAGGGAAAAACATTTGTAAAAGACATTTACAACAATGATGTTATTGCCACAGGTTATACCCGAATTGATTATGATAAAGATGGCGGCTTTATCATTTCAAATGACAGCAATGCAAAAGGATTTTATTTTACAGACAACAGTGTAATTCAACCTAAGTATAAAGAAATAAAATTACTGGCCGGGGGGAAATTCCTTAAAGTAAAAACCATAAATGGAAAAGATGGCTTTGTGAGTAAATCGGGGGAAGAATATTTTACGGAGTAACCGGGAGATTCAGCAACCTAAAAACGGGAGCCATTAGCTTCCCGTTTTTAGGTTTAATTACAATTTAGTTTATCATTATTCATTCGCAGGGAAAATTCAATTCTATCCTGCATCCTTTTCCTGGTGCGGATATCACTTCCATTTTTCCATTATAGGCATCAATACGATTGAACATATTCACAAAGCCGAGGCCTTTCTTTTTTTGTTCCCGTTTGTCAAAACCTTTCCCGTTATCTGTAATAACCAGGTTAGCATTGCCTTCTTTTTGCTGAAGGGAAATGGTTGCTTCAGTAGCGCCGGAATGCTTGATGATATTATTGGTTTGCTCCTGTACAATCCTGAACACCATCAATTGCTGTTCGGTGGAAAGTTTAGCGATCAGATCTTTATCAATTTCTGTTATGGTATCAATGCCGTTTAATTTTTTCATATTGAAGCCGATGTCTGAAACACTTTCAAACAATCCTACAGACGATACAATATGTGAATTCATTTTTTTCGATAGTGCCCTGATTTCTTCAACTGCCATCAGCAAATATTCCGTTGCTTTATTCAGCAGTTCATCCTGGTTGGCAGGATTGTTTTTTGCTACGCCGATATGCAGCCTGGAACTAATGAGTAACTGATTAACGTTATCATGTAATTCGGCGCTGATGCGGTTGCGTTCCTCTTCCTGTGCATTGATAGTTGCCTGGTTGATCAGTTTTTGTTTCTGCACATGTTCCTGCATGAGTTGCTGCTCCAGTTTTTTTCTTTCCGTAATATCCTGCATGGATCCTACCTGCCTTACCGCAACACCGTTATCATAAATAGCAAAACCCTTATCATGAATATACCGGTAACTTCCATCAGCATGTTCGAAACGGTATTCATCTTCCCATGTAGTTGAATGATTGGCAAGATCTGCCTCTACTTTATCATGCACCCGTTGTTTATCTTCCGGATGTATTTTATTGAACCACCATTCCAAAGTAGGTTCAATTTCTTCTTTTGAATAACCGGAAATTTTACTAAAGGCATCACTGCGGTAAATTTCATTGGTGCGTAAGTCGAGATCCCAGATCGCATCTGAACTCGCATTCACAACATACGTGAATCGTTCATGCATTTTTTCAATGTATTCCTGGGCCATCTTTTTTTCCGTAATGTCGATCGCCTGCCCGCCAATAAGCCGGTACGGTTTCCCGGGAATTAAAAACCAGTTGGCAAGAAAATATTTTTTTGTACCATCTTTTAAAACAAGTTCGTCTTCCGTGATCACCGTTTCTCCTTTTTCCAGCACAGTTCTGTTACGCTCCAATACCATGGCAGCAGTTTCCGGAGATGATATTTCATGCAGATGTTTTCCCAGTGAATTGTTGCGCAACCCAACCCTTTCTATGAATAACGGATTACCATACACTAAGTAGCCGCGTTCATCATATATCCATCCAAGCGTTGGACTATTAGCCATAAAACTCCTGAACAGCAATTCGCTTTCAAATAACTGCTCTTTCGTTGTTTTTTCTTTGGTGATGTCTTTAAATGAAGCTACTACAGCATCAGGAACTGATGTGCCGTCTTTAAAAATGGGTCGTGAATTAATAGACAACCAAACCATTTCTCCGCCAGGCTTATTAAGTCCGAGTATAACATCATTTAATTCTTCCCCGGTTCTCAATGACACGATCGCCGGATATTCGTCTATGGGAAAGGGTGAACCATCCGCTTTAATGGCTTTCCAGTTAGCATTTGCCAGGCTTGCACCTTTAATATCGCAATCTTCCATTCCCAGAATTATCCGGGCTTTACTGTTACTTGCCACTACAATTCCGGCATCATCTATCAGCATAACGCCATCCGACAATGATTCAACAACGATCTCATATTTATTGCGAACAGATTGTAATTTCCTCCCCTGCTGTTCTTCTTCAGTGATATTATGATTTACAAAAACAATTGAACTCACTTTCGCCCTTTCATCATACAACAGCGAAACATTGGCATGAAAGATAAACTCCTCTCCTTCTTCCCGGTTTACTACAATATGACCATTCCATATCCCTGTTTCAAATAATACACGCATTGCTTCTTCTTTACTGGTGTACCTGAAACGGAAATTGATGTGTTCTTCCAAAACAGTTCCGATAAAATGTGATGCAGGTAATCCAAAAAATGTTTCAGCAGCATGATTAAATGCCTTGATGATAAATTCGGGGTCGGTTATAATTACCGCATCGGGAAGGTTATTCAGAAAACTATTCAGGGACGCAGGTGTGGCTTTATAGCTCACCTTGAGTTTAGGATCGGAAACAATAGCACGCAATGAATTGGCTTCTTTCATATATGGACCTTGGATTTAAACACCGTTTTGGATTTCATTTAGCAACAAACTGATATTACCAGAATAGCTAATCTGGCAACGGCATTTTATTTCTTAATGTAGTGAACGTGATTTTAATGTATTAAGTATGTATAATGCACACATTTATACGCTTTTTTCACGCATAAAAACTAACTTCGAAGTAAAATAGTTGTTTAACTAACTAAAATATATGTCTAATAGAAGTATTAAAAAAGTAGCGGTACTGGGTAGTGGTGTTATGGGCAGCCGTATCGCCTGTCATTTCGCAGGTATTGGAATCCCGGTTTTATTACTGGATATTCAGCCAAAAGATTTACCTGAAAATGCCGGCATGGCCGAGCGGAATAAAATTGTAAATGATGCATTAGCAGCGGCTATTAAATCCAACCCGTCTCCGGTTTATCACAAGAATGTAATAAAGAAAATTACCACCGGCAACTTCACGGATAACATGAAAGATATTGCCACGGCAGACTGGATCATAGAGGTAGTGATAGAGCGGCTGGATATCAAACAATCCGTATTTACAGAAGTTGAAAAATACAGGAAGCCGGGCACGCTCATCACATCCAATACATCGGGCATTCCCATTCATTTAATGTTGGAAGGAAGATCTGAAGATTTTAAAAAACATTTTTGCGGTACGCATTTCTTTAATCCCCCGAGATACCTGCGACTATTAGAAATTATTCCAACGCCCTTTACAGATCCCGGGGTTGTTGAATTCCTGATGCACTTTGGCGACTTATACCTGGGAAAAACAACAGTATTGTGTAAGGATACACCGGCATTTATCGCAAACAGGATAGGCGTATTCGGCATCATGGCTATTATGAATGCTATGGAAACGCTTGGGTTAAATGTAGATGAGATTGATGCACTAACGGGACCGGTTATTGGCAGACCAAAATCTGCCACATTCAGAACTGCGGATGTAGTAGGTATAGATACCCTGGCAAAAGTTGCGAAAGGCGTGTATGATAATTGCCCTTCAGATGAAGCGAGAACACAATTCAGCATTCCTTCCTGGTTAAATAAGATGATTGAAAACAACTGGCTGGGAGATAAATCGGGACAGGGATTTTTCAAAAAAATAAAAGCGGCAGATGGCAGTAAAGACATTCAAACACTTAACCTGCAGACTTTACAATACGAACCACGTAAAAAACCAAAATTTGCAACGCTTGAAGCAGCCAAACCCATTGAAGATCTTCATCAACGCCTGAAAGCACTGGTTAGCGGACAAGACAAAGCGGGTGAATTTTACCGGAAGTTCCACTATGCATTATTTTCATACATATCGCACCGCATTCCGGAGATCAGTGATGAAATTTACCGGATTGATGACGCGATGATGGCTGGATTTGGCTGGGAGATTGGAGCATTTGAAAGCTGGGATACATTGGGCTTAACACGCACTGCTGAGGCAATGAAAGCAGCAGGGTTTACTGTTGCACCCTGGGTTGATGAAATGATTGCAAAAGGAAACAAATCGTTTTACAAAGTAGAGAATGGAAAACGTTTATGCTATGACGTTAGCTCCCAACAATATAAACCACTTCCGGGTGGCGAGGCATTTATTGTGATGAAGAATTTCGAAAATGAAACGGTTTGGAAGAACAGCTCCTGCAGAACCTATCATTTAGGCAATGATGTTCTGGGCCTGGAATGGTACAGCAAAATGAACAGCATTGGTGGAGATATACTGGAAGGAATTCAAAAATCCATAGCACTGGCGGAAGAAAAATATAAGGGATTGGTAATTGCCAATGAAGGAGGAAATTTTAGCGCCGGTGCCAATGTGGGTATGATCTTTATGCTGGCAATTGAACAGGATTACGATGAGATTGATATGGCCATTCGCTTATTCCAGAATACCATGATGCGTGTACGGTATTCTTCTATACCTGTTGTACTGGCCCCGCATGGATTGGCGTTGGGAGGAGGTTGTGAAATTTGTTTGCATGCCGATAAAGTAATTGCAGCAGCAGAAACCTACACCGGTTTGGTTGAAGTAGGGATTGGTGTAATACCGGGCGGCGGCGGCACAAAAGAATTTGTATTAAGAGCATCCGACGAAATGCATGTTAATGAACCCGAAACCATAACCTTACAAAACAGGTTTATCAATATAGCAACAGCAAAGGTTGCCACTTCAGCTTATGAAGCATTTGATATGGGTATATACAGGAAAGGCAGGGATGAAGTGAGTGTAAACCTCTCAAGAAGAATTTCGGAAGCTAAACAAGCGGTGATCAGCTTGTATGAGGATGGCTATGTAATGCCGGTTCAGAGAAATGACATTAAAGTATTGGGCAGATCTGCATTGGGTGCATTGTATGCCGGCATCAATGGCATGTGGAGAGGAAATTATGCAACCGACCATGATGTAACTGTTGCCAAAAAACTGGCATACGTAATGTGCGGTGGCGATTTAAGTGACCAGACATTAGTAACCGAACAATATTTACTCGATCTCGAAAGAGAAGCATTTCTAAGTTTAACAGGTGAAAAGAAAACACTGGAGAGAATTCAGAGTGTATTGAAAACAGGAAAACCTTTGCGTAATTAGTTAATGGGTTAATTGGTAGGTTACAAAACACATTTTAAATATAAAACGCTTTATAAGCCTTTCCTGTTTTGAAGATCATTTTAGATTTGACTTAGATGCAGTAGTTTAAACCATAAGTAAATGACCGTTATTCCCCCATACTTACAACCAGGCAATACAATCGGCATAACTTGTCCGGCGGGATTTATGGCACCTGGAAAAGCGGCAGCCTGCATCCAAATATTGCAAAGCTGGGGCTATGAAGTAATGGTGGGAAAAACACTTACAGGAATATCCGATAATTATTTCAGCGGTACTGATGAAGAAAGAACTGAGGAATTACAGGCCATGCTGGATGATAAACATATTCATGCGATCGTATTTGGCCGTGGTGGATATGGTGTTGGAAGAATCATTGATCAACTGAATTTTAAAAAATTCTGTAAATATCCAAAGTGGCTGGTAGGTTACAGCGATATAACGGTACTGCATAACCACATTTTAACCAATTACGGTATTGCCTCTTTACATGCGCCCATGGCCGGGGCATTCAGTGAAATGCAGCAGGAACCATTCTATTTATCGGCCTGGAAAGATGCGATAGAAGGACGAAAAGCAAAATATACATTTGAAACACATCCGTTAAACAGGAAAGCAGATGTTTCCGGAATACTAACGGGGGGCAATCTTTCCCTGTTATCAAATATTATTGGCAGTAGCTCTGAAGTAGATACAAAAAATAAAATTCTTTTTATTGAAGACATCGGTGAATATTATTACAAGATAGACCGCATGTTATACCAGTTAAAACGCAGCGGGCAATTGAAAAAACTCGCCGGTTTAGTTGTTGGCGGTTTTACAGATATGAAGGACACAGAAAGACCTTTCGGCAAACCGCTCGAACAAATTATTAAAGATGCAGTGGCAGCATATTCTTTCCCGGTATGTTTTAATTTCCCGGTGAGTCACACCCTAAAAAATGTTCCTTTAAAAGTGGGTGTAAGGTACAGGTTGAAAGTTGGTAGTAAAACATGCCACCTTATTGAAATGTAATTTCGATCGAGTTGCGGATGTAATAATTATGCATCAGGTTCTACGTTATCACCTACATTCAGTTCTGTAAATAATTAAGTGTGAATGAAAAAGTACTGCCAGCACCAAAATCGCTTTTAACGGATATCTGTCCTCCCTGGGCTTCTATAAATTCTTTGCTAATGCTTAATCCCAGTCCCGTACCTTCTTTTTTTGAACCGGGTATTCGAAAATAACGGTCAAATATTTTACCAAGATATTGTGGGGGTATTCCCTGGCCGGTATCCGAAACGGAAAACTTAATTTTGTCTTTTTCAACATTAACCGCCACATATATAACTGAATTGTCGTAGGAGTAACGAATAGCATTGGAAATTAAGTTAGTAAGCACCCAGGATGCTTTTTCATTATCTGCAAGTACTTTAGGCAACTGATCCGGTGCAGTTATTTCAAACCTGATTTGTTTTTGATCGGCTGCCGCCCTGTTGGCATTGATCGCATCATCAATAATATCTTTTACATTCGATGGCAAAATATTCATCTGGATCGTTCCGGTTTCAACCTGTGTCATATTCAGTAACTCGCCGGTTATTTTTAATAATCTGCCTGCGTCTTCCTTAATTCCTTCTATCAGCGTTTGCTGTTCATTGTTTAGTTTTCCCACCTGTATATTCTCTAATAACTGCAGGCTCATTTGTATAGCGGAAATCGGTGTTTTTAATTCATGTGATACTGTTGCGATAAAATTCGTTTTTGCAAAGTCAAGTTCCTTGTAGGAAGTGATATTTTGTAACAGGATCACCGTGCCGATCTGTTTTTCTTCCTTTTCTCCCGTTGGCAGAATTTTTATAGGAATTATCTCTTTTTCAAAGTAACTCTCTTTATTATCTGCAAAAATTTTAACCGGTAAAGATTTTATTTTAACATCCTCCTCGTTTACGTTGAATAAGTCTTTAACCAGCATCCTGATGAGATCGTTGTGAATAGAAATATCCTGAACTGCTTTTCCTGTTACCTGCGCTGCTTTTAATCCCGTAATTTTTAAGGCTACATCATTCATGAATAGAATATTTTTATTTTCATCAAGCCCAATAACGGGATCATTCATGTTGTTGATAAGTGTTTCAATCCTTTTTTTCTCTATCATCAATTTTTCCAGGTTCCCAGCCTTGTATTCTTCAAGTTTTTCAGCCATGGTATTAAATGCAATTGACAACTGTCCAAATTCATTGTGTTTATCAAAATGCACTCTTTGTGAATAATTCTGAGCGGCAATTTCCTTTATACTTGCTGTAAGCTCTTTTATCGGGTTAGCAATATTTCCCGGTAAATTAAATAACATGGTAAGTGCAAAAAGCAAACAAATGGTTCCTGCAATCGTTATCCAAAGGATGGATGATTCTGCAGTGGTTTTTGCCACCTCATGCTTTCTTTGTATTGCCTGCATATTCAGCAGGATAATATCTGAAATATTTTTTCTGATTTTGTATAAGAGCAGTGAATCGGCAGGGTATCTTTTCAAATCGCTAAATAACAAAGTAAGGTTGTTGGTTAAATCACGCTCTCCCGTTTCTGTAATATTATTTTGCTGTAAGGAAAGATTATCTTTAAACAAAGTTTGATTTTCCGGAACTGCAATATTTTTATCAAGCGCAACCTGCATCTTTCTTAAATAATCCAGCGAGTTATAATTTGCAACAAGAATATTTTTGGTATCTGCACTTAATTTGTTGAAATAAAAAACACTTACTACAGTAAGTAGTGCGATCATTGCGAATAAAAATCCAACACCTAAAAAAAGTTTTGCTTTAATTTTCATTATTATTTCATTAACTCAAAATTACAAGGTCAATATCGTTTGCTGAAAGTTTTTTGAGCAACTCATTGAATACATTGGTTGCAAGAATAATTTTAATCAAACTCAGGTGCGGTTTACCTACACAGATCGTGGTAATTTTCCTTTCTTCACATTGCTCAATTATTGCCTTGGCTATATTGTTGTTTTCTACCTTTATGATCTCAGCACCGAGTTCAGTTGCAAGTTTGAAATTATTAATGAGGTGTCTTTGTTTAACAAGCGGAATTTTGTCGGCACTTTCCCTGGGTGTTTGTACATATAAAACATACCACCTGCTATTGTAATAGTTGGCAAGCCTGGCGGCTTTACGAATAACCGATTTTGCTGTGATCTCATTGGAACTTATGCAAGCCAGGAATTTTTCATGACGGTTAGCGCTTGTCCTGGTCACTTCCGTTTCTACTTTACGCTCAACCTGCGATGCTACTTCTTTCAATGCCAGTTCTCTTAACTGAAGAATGTGGTCATTTTTAAAGAAATTTTTTAAAGCTGTTTCAATTTTTGCAGTTTCATATATCTTCCCTTCTTTAAGTCTTGTGATCAATTCATCTGCCGTAAGATCAATATTTACTACTTCATCGGCCTGAGCTATTACACTATCGGGAATTCTTTCTTTAACTTCTACGCCGGTAATCGCTTTTATTTCTTCATTAAGACTTTCAATATGCTGAATATTTACAGCGCTGATAACGTTGATACCGGCTTCTAAAATTTCAATTACGTCCTGCCATCGCTTATCATTCTTACTGCCCTCAATGTTTGTGTGCGCCAGTTCATCAATTATCACTACTTCAGGACGTAAACTGATCACGGCCTGTACGTCCAGTTCTTCCAGTTCTTTGCCTTTGTAAAATAATTTTCTTCTGGGAATTATGGGCAGCCCTTCCAACAATGCATGTGTTTCTTTACGGTTATGCGTTTCAATATAGCCGATTTTTACATCAATACCATTCCTTAACAATGCATGAGCTTCCTGCAACATCCGGAAAGTTTTACCAACGCCTGCACTCATTCCAATGTACACTTTAAATTTTCCTCTTCTTGATCTTTTGATCAGGTTGAGGTAATGTTGTACTGTATGATCTTTGTCAGGCATCAGAAATTAATTGACAGTGAAGTAGTCAGAAAGAAATTATCATTTTCAGGCTTCCCGTATTTTTCAAAAATCTTATCCTTACTGATTAAGCTGCGGCCCTCTATCCTCCACATTACATTATCCCTGATAAGATAATCATAGTTCAGGGAATATCCCCAGGTATTAAAACCATTTGGCGTTCCGGTACTTATCATTACGCCATACTTATCGGAGTAATATTCAACCCTCGCAGCAATTTGATGTTTGGCTGCAGGCTTTATTTGTACGATCATAACTGGCGAATACCATGAATTGTACCGGTGACTACCTTTGCTTTGTTGTTCTGCTCCTATATCAACACCAGTTGTAATTCCGAACTTTTTAGTGATTTGAAAAATTCCGTAGAGGTTATGAAAATAACGCATCTGCTTAACGCTATCAGGTTTATCATTCCCTATAAAAGAACTGCTGTTTACCGTGAGGGCATCATTCGGTTTAAAAATAAGTTGGTGTCCGAATGCAAGTGTGTGGTTGCCATCAACCCTTTGTATCCGTTGCCATCCGTTCAGCAATAAAGCACTTATAAACCATTTACGGTTGTTGCTGGTATAAGATAGCTTGGCTCCGCTTTCATAATAAGGGGAATTATCTGCCAGTATACTCCGGGTCAGGTTCCAGCAATCCTTACTTAATGCGCTCTCGAAGCCAATATGTGATGGAAATATTCCTGCATCAATCCATAGATTCTTTTTCCGGGATATTTTTACACCGGCATTGGCTTCATAAATATTTTTTAATACGCCCTTTTCTGCTGCGAGATTTGCATTAGTATATGTACCTGCCATGAAAGCAAGGTTGGCTCTAAGTTTTTCTGTGTTGTATGCCACTTTTGCTAATCCGATATTGAGATTTATTTCATTTGACCGGTTGAAAGAATAATAAAAAGCGGGACGATTGTGATCTGCAGGTTTTCCAAAGTCGTATGAATAGTAAATGTCTATATAAGCGCTAAAAGACAAAGCTGATGTTGTGCTGTCTGTTTGTGCAAATCCTTTTACGTTAGCAATTATCAATATTGTACATAAAAAATTTTTCATCTTGTTTAATTTAATTTATCCAAAGCGATATTTAATTTCAGCACATTTATTCGTTCTGTTCCAAACAATCCCAGTAAGGGCATTTCTGTATGGGAAAGAATTAGTTGCTGAATGTTTTCTTTGGCAATCCCACGGATTTTTGCAATACGTTTTACCTGAACGTTTGCTGCCTGAACCGAAATATGAGGATCCAGTCCACTGCCGCTGGCTGTAATCAAATCAGAAGGAATATCACTTTTATTTACACCGGGATTGTGAACCATAAATGTATCCAATCGATCACGGATTGTTTTCAGATACCCGGCATTTGACGGACCTTTATTACTTCCACCTGCACCTGCAGCATTGTAAGCAACTGCCGATGGTCGTGAGTAGAAATACCGGTCATCGGTAAATTGTTGACCTACGTTTGTAAAATATGTTTTCCCATTTTGGATGATGGTATCCCCTTTTCCATTATTGCTGGCCAATTGTGCCGCTCCCAGATTGATTAAACTATATAGGCCTGAAAAGAACAGCAGGCAAACCAATGTAATACGTATGGCCGGAAAAATATTTTCTTTCATATCAGCATTATTTAAATGAATTGTGTAACCAGGATGTCAATAATCTTTATGCCTATAAATGGAACGATTACTCCTCCCAGTCCATAAATCAAAAGGTTTCTTCTCAACAAAGCACTTGCGCCTATGGGTTTGTAGGCTACGCCTTTTAAAGCCAGGGGAATCAAAAGTGGTATTATGATAGCGTTGAAAATTACTGCAGAGAGAATGGCTGTTTCGGGCGAATGTAATTTCATAATATTTAATCCCTGTAATGCAGGTATAGATGCAATGAACAATGCCGGAACGATCGCAAAATATTTTGCAACATCATTTGCAATGCTGAACGTAGTAAGTGTACCCCTGGTCATTAACAATTGCTTGCCGATTTCAACAACTTCGATCAATTTGGTTGGATCATTGTCGAGGTCAACCATATTTCCTGCTTCTTTAGCAGCTTGTGTTCCACTGTTCATTGCTACGCCAACATCTGCCTGCGCTAATGCAGGTGCGTCGTTGGTGCCATCGCCTATCATAGCTACCAGCCTGCCTTCATTTTGTTCTTTGCGGATGTAGTTCATTTTATCTTCAGGTTTTGCTTCAGCAATGAAATCATCCACGCCTGCTTTATCAGCGATGAATTTTGCCGTTAAAGGATTATCGCCTGTAACCATAACTGTTTTGATTCCCATTTTGCGAAGTCTTTCAAAACGTTCCCGGATACCGGGTTTAATGATATCCTGTAATTCAATTACCCCCAATACATTTTCGTTTTCACAAACAACCAAAGGTGTTCCGCCATTACTTGAGATCATGTTTACTTTATCTGCAGTGTCAACGGGAAAACTGTTACCGGCCTTTTCAATTAATTTGCGGATAGCATCCGATGCTCCTTTCCGGATCCTTGTATTTTCAAAATCAATTCCCGAACTTCTTGTTTCAGCAGTGAATTTTATGTAACGCGGACTATGAACAGGATAGGCAGATGGCTTAATACCTGCCAGTTCAATGATAGATTTTCCTTCAGGTGTATCATCAGCCATTGAACTCAATACCACAGATTTTATGAAATGATTTTCATCTACAGTATTGGCCGGATAAAAGTTTGTTGCCTTCCGGTTGCCAATGGTTATTGTACCTGTTTTATCCAGCAGCAATACATCAATATCACCGGCTGTTTCAACGGCTTTTCCGCTTTTGGTAATTACGTTTGCTCTTAATGCCCGGTCCATCCCGGCAATACCGATAGCAGACAATAGGCCACCGATTGTTGTAGGAATCAAACATACAAATAGCGATATGAACGCAGAGATGGTAATTGGAGTTTGTGCATAATCACCAAATGGTTTTAGTGTAGTTGTTACTATAATAAATACCAACGTAAATCCTGCCAGCAATATCGTTAATGCGATTTCATTGGGCGTTTTTTGCCTGGATGCACCTTCTACCAGCGCAATCATTTTGTCTAAAAAGCTTTCACCTGCTTCGGTGGTAACCACCACTTTAATTTTATCTGACAGCACTTTTGTTCCGCCGGTAACACTGCTTTTATCGCCACCTGCTTCACGAATTACGGGCGCACTTTCACCTGTTATGGCGCTTTCATCGATGGTAGCTAACCCTTCAATGATTTCTCCGTCGGATGGAATAATATCTCCTGTCTCACAAAGAAATATGTCGCCTTTTTTCAATTGGGATGATGGCACTATCTTTATTTCATCCATATACATTTCGCCAATCGTTTGAATCCATTTAGCAGGTGTTTCTTCCCTCGTTTTACGCAAACTATCGGCCTGGGCTTTACCCCTGGCCTCGGCAATGGCTTCTGCAAAATTGGCGAACAATAAAGTGAAGAATAGTACTGTGGTTACAACAAGGTTATAGGTAAAACTGCCCTGGCTTTGTTCTCCGGTTGCAATCCATATACACACCACAGCCATAACAAACGTGCCCATCCACACAGTAAACATTACCGGGTTGCGAAACATTTTTGCCGGGCTGAGTTTAATGAATGATTGCTTCAAGGCTTCTTTTGTCATGGAAGACTGAAATAGTTTATTTTTCGAATTGCGTTGCATGTTCATTGTTTAGTAAAGTGAAAAATATTCTGCAATGGGTCCTAATGCCAATGCAGGGAAAAATGATAAGGCTGCTACGATGGCAATAACTGCAAATACCAGTATGCCAAATGTTACCGTATCTGTTTTTAATGTACCTGCACTTTCAGGTATATATTTTTTGGAAGCGAGACTACCAGCAATAGCAACCGGGCCGATGATTGGTAAATACCTGGCAAGTAACATAACTATGCCGCAGGCGATATTCCAGAACGGCGTGTTATCTCCCAGGCCTTCGAAGCCGCTACCATTGTTAGCACTTGATGATGTAAATTCATACAGCATTTCGCTGAAGCCATGATAGCCGGGATTATTAAGCCATCCTGCATAAGTTTTGGGATCATTTGCATAAATATGACTGGCAATTGCGGTTCCTGCAAGTATAAGCAACGGATGCAGCAGCGCAATGATCATAGCGATCTTCATTTCTCTCGCTTCAATTTTTTTACCCAGAAATTCCGGTGTTCTTCCCACCATCAGCCCGCTGATAAATACTGCAAGAATGATAAAAATGTAAAAATTTAAAAAGCCTACTCCTACTCCTCCATAGAAGCAATTTACCATCATACCTAACAATGCATTCATACCTGAGAGTGGTGTAAGACTATCATGCATTGCATTTACAGATCCATTACTGGTAACAGTTGTATTGATAGACCAATAGGCCGATGCGGCCGGACCGAAACGGACTTCTTTTCCTTCCATACTTCCCAGTGGTTGAGCAATACCCATCCTGGCAATAGCGGGATTTCCTCCTAGTTCATTTATTACAGTCGGAATTAATAACAGTAAAAAACCTATCGTCATTACGCCAAAAATTATCCATGCAAATTTTTGTCTCTTTAGTATATAACCCAGCGCAAATATCATTGCGATAGGAATCAGGAAAATAGAAACGGTTTCAATGATGTTGGTAACATAGCTTGGATTTTCCAATGGGTGAGCCGAATTAGGACCAAAAAAACCACCTCCATTTGTACCTAATTGTTTGATAGCAACAAAAGCAGCAACAGGTCCCCGGCTTACCTGCACCGTATCCCCCTGTAAACTGGTGATGGTTTGCTTTCCTTCAAAAGTCATTGGCGTTCCGTTAAAAACAAGTAACAGTGCAACAACCAGTGCAACAGGAAACAAAATTCTTGTACAACTCCTTACAAATAATCTATAAAAGTTTCCCAACCTATCGATCGAATTTTCTTTCATAGCAAAAAATACTACTGCAGCAATGGCAATACCGCAACCGGCGCTTATAAACTGCCAAAGCATCAATATCAATTGACCAAAATAGGATAATCCGGATTCGCCGGAATAATGTTGCAGGTTGGTGTTGGTAACAAAACTAACGGCAGTGTTAAACGCAAGATCGCCGCTCATTGATGGATTATTATCCGGGTTAAGCGGAAGCCAGCTCATATTAGTGAGTACAAACATGGAAATAATGAACCACACAATATTAATGGTAAGCAAGGCAAGTAAGTGTTGCTTCCAGTTCATATCCTTGCCAGGGTTAATACCTCCGAGTTTATAAAATAAATTATCAAGAGGATTAAATACCATATCCGGCCATGTTTTATCGTTATTGAAAACCTTGCCTATATAACTGCCAAAAGGTATTGCAATCAACAAAACAGTTGCATACATTAATATAATTCCGAAGATTTCTGTGTTCATGTGTTAGAATTTTTCAGGTTTGATCAATACATAGCACATATATATAAATACAGCAATGGTAATGATGAATAAAGCAGTCATATTTTTTCAAAATATTTTATGGATAAAAAAAATAGGGCAAAGCAAAGTAATCCGCCAAGAGTTAAAATAAAAGTGAGCATGTTTAATTTATTTAATGAAACCAATGAAATTCAAACCAGGCAAGCCACGAAAAGCCTGTCAGCACCAGTATAGCAAACAATACAATGATGAAATCTTTTAGACGTGGTTGTTGTTCCATGCAGGCTTATAGCCAAACAGGATACCTTTTTAATATAGATTGAAGGGAAACGGCCTGAAATGCAGGCTGGTACAGTATTTAAAAAAACTCCGGGGTTTTATGAAGCATTCCGGTGCATAAAAAACCCTTTCGTTTTGAAAGGGCAACCCTAGTATTTTGAAATGGTTATTTTAATTGATACTCGTCTAATTTCCGATAGAGTGTTGTTAAGGCGATATTCAATAAACGGGCGGTTTCTGTTTTATTTCCGTTTGTGTAGTTCAATACTTTTTGTATGTGTATTTTTTCCGCACTGGCAAGATCAAAAGCGGATAATATTTTTCCGCTGTCGTTAGGTTCATTTAATTGCAGAAATTCTCCTGGTAAACTATCTATCCCGAGTTCAGGTCCATCACTAAGAATAACGCTCCGCTCGATCACATTTTTAAGTTCCCGTATATTGCCTTTCCATGGGTGTTGTTTTAATGCTTCCAGGTAAGGCTTTGAAATTGATGTAATTTTTTTGTTGGTTTTACGGCTAAATTGAATCAAAAAATTTTCAGCAAGATCTTCTATATCAAGAACTCTTTCTCTTAATGAAGGCAACGAGATTTGAAATACGGCAATTCGATAGAACAGGTCTTCCCGGAAATGTCCATCTTCCATTTCCTTTTTCAGATCGCGGTTGGTAGCCGCGATGATCCGTACGTTTACTTTTGTTGGTTTACTGTCTCCAACTTTTAAAAACTCGCCCGATTCCAGAACACGTAATAATTTGGCTTGTAATTCCAAGGGCATCTCACCTATTTCATCCAAAAAAACCGTACCGTTGTTCGCTTCTTCGAAAATTCCTTTTGAATCTTTTATGGCTCCGGTAAAAGCGCCGGCCTTATGTCCGAATAATTCGTTTTCCAACAATTCTTTGCTGAATGCTGAACAGTTTACCGCTACAAAATTTTCTTTGTTTCTGTTACTCGCTGCATGAATAGCCTGGGCAAAAACTTCTTTGCCGGTACCGGTTTCCCCCGTAAGTAAAACCGTTGCATCCGTAACTGCAACTTTATTAGCCGCATCAATGGCAGCCCTGATAAATTTAGATCTGCCAACAATACTGTTAAATGAATATTTTTTAGCAAGCTGCTTTTCTAATTGCAACACTCTTTTCGACAAAGAAACTTTTTCAATTGCCTTATACAATAAAGGAATGATTTTATTATTGTCATCCCCCTTGGTAATATAGTCAAAGGCCCCGTTTTTAATCGCTTGTACACTATCCGGAATATTTCCATAAGCGGTAAGCAATATAATTTCTACAAATGGGTATTTATCTTTAATCCTTTTAGATAGTTCAACCCCACTGGTATCCGGTAGTTTAACATCGCAGATAACCACATCAATATCAGCAATCTCCAATTTTTTTAATCCGGTTTTTGCATCTGATGCCTGTAAAACTTCAAAACCTTCCAAACTTATAATTTTAGACAGCAGGTTTCGGAGTTTATCTTCGTCGTCAATAATTAGTATTTTATTCAATTGCCGGTTTTGTTCAAAGATAAAATGAATAAGTGGATGATTAATTCTTCAATAATGAATCCATGGCATGTATGTATTCAGCATGCGCTGCAATATCCCGATGTGAACCGCCGGGAATGGTAATAAACAAATCTCCTTTCTTACTATTCCCTTTTAATTTTTCTGCACAACTGTACGGAATAACATTATCATCGGTTCCATGAAATATTGTTACCGGTGCTTTTACATCTTCCAGGAATGTATGTGTAGGAATTGTATATTTTACCATCAGCGAAACAGGGTACATCCATGCATAGTGATTGAACAAATCCGTGATGCTGTAATAGGGTGTTTCCAAAACCAAAGCCCTGCATGTTGCCACTGTTGCCGCATAAGCAGCTACGCCGGTTCCCAGTGATTTTCCATAAATGATCACATTGCTCCCGGTATAGTTGCTGAGTGCCAGTCGTTGTACCTGCCAGGCCACATCATACAATTTTTTCTCCGACAATTCCCCGGTGCTCTTTCCAAAACCAGGGTAATCGGGCATCCACACTTCATAACCATGTTTGGTAAACTGTTGTGCAAACGGCGCATAAAATTCAACGTTGTGCATATTGCCGTGAAAATAAATGACAACTCCTTTCGGAATGCTGTCGGCAGGAATAAATTTCACTACACTGATCGTATCTGTTTTATTAACGGGTATTAAAAATTCTTTAAACGGAACCTTTATATTAAAGGTGTGATCTGCTGCCAGTTTTGTTGGATGAAATAAAAACCGGGTTTGCAGGTAATACAATGCGATTCCTGCTGCGCAATAAATGATGATGATGATTTGTATCCAGAAAAAAATTCGTTTCCTGCTCATAGTTACTTATTAAATTAATACTGTAAAATGTCCCTGATGATGTTATGGTATTGCGGAAAAGCAGGAAGGTTGTTATGTCCCCCGCCATCGATCCTGATCAGTGTGATTTTTCTTGGATTGAGTGCCTGCAGTTTTTCGCTATGGCTGATAGGGATCAACCAGTCTTTTGTTCCATGTAAAATATAAGTATGACAATTCACATGCTTTATCCATTTATCGATGCGCAGATGATAACGCAGCAAATACCGTACAGGAATGATCGGCACAAAACGTTCAACAGCTTTTTTAAAACTGTAATAAGGTGCATCAAGAATAAGATAACGTGGTTTGTTATCACTGGCAATTTTTGCTGCGAAGCCACTTCCTAAACTTCTTCCATATACAATGATGTGATGTTCGGTATATTGAACGGCGAGTGTATCATACACAAACTGCATGTCTTTTAGCATATCATGTTCCGAACGTTTGCCGGTGCTTTTACCGAAGCCGCGATAATCAACCAATACCACATCATAGTTATACCTGAAAAAATCCCTGGCATATTTTGCCCAGCCTTTGATGCTCCTGGAATTACCATGAAAATATAATATTAGTCCGTTTGGATTTTTAACGGTGAAGTGTAAGCCATTGATGCGAACGCCGGGCTCAATGTCGAAAAATAATTCTTTGAATGGTGTGTCGTATTTGTACACAAAATCCTGTTCGAGTTTTTCGGGTTTGAAAATGAATCGGTCCTGCAGGAGATAATAAATACCTAACAGTACCAGGTAGCCGATAATGATATAAAGAATGATGCTCAAATGTGGGATGTGGTAATTGATGGGCAAGATACGATAATGGAAGAACGGAACGCGGATGAGATGGATGTAGCGGATTAACCCTGATTTTTTGCAGTT
>JAFDXE010000040.1 GCA_018268085.1 Bacteroidota bacterium | reverse complement strand
CAAAGGCGCGAAGGCAGAAAGAAACACGAAGTGTACTGTTCCATTTTTAATGGTACGGATAATCACTTACGCTCAACAGCTTTTGACTTTTTAACCACAATGGACGCAGAGGGTTCACAGAGGTTCACAGAGATTGGCCACAAAGGCACGAAGGCAGCAAGGAACACAAAGATTACTTTTTGGCTTAATGAATGTAGCAATTATAGAAGTGCTCCTATTTTCACTTTTTACTTTTGACTTTTAACTTTTAACTTCTAATTCCCGAATTCACACAAAAACTTAATCCGCATCAGTTTCAATTGTTCCCAGTTAAAATTGCTGTCGGCCAGTTCTTCCTGTGCTACCTGTAAGGATGAGGTTTCGCAGCTTTTAAAATAATCAATGATCTCTTCCTGCTCATATTCATCTACCATATCATTGATGGCATAATTTAAATTGAGCTTGGTACCGCTGGCAACAATGGTTTCCATTTCTTCCAGCAGTTCATGTATCTGGAGGTCTTTATTTTTAGCAATGGTTTCGAGCGGAATTTTTTTATCTACGTTCTGGATAATAAATATCTTATTGTTGTTCCTGTTCACCACGCTCTTCATTACAAAATCATCGGGCCTGATCACATCATTCTCTTCTACATACTGTTTGATCATTTCCAGGAACGGCCGCCCATAACGCATCGCCTTCCCTTTACTCACGCCACTGATCTTCTCCAGTTCTTCCATCGTGGTAGGAAACATCGTAGCCATGTCTTCCAGCGAACTTTCGAGGAATATTACAAACGGCGGCAGGTTTTTTTCTTTCGATACTTTCTTGCGCAACTCTTTCAGCATATCCAGCAACTTCTCATCAGCCGTTCCGCCTGCTGCTTCCGCAGTTTCACTTTCTTCATCATCGGCATTCGCTTCTTCAAATAAATTGTTCAATACGATTTTGAAGGAAACAGGTTTCTTTAAAAATGCCGCAGATTTTTTTGTAAGCTTCAGCACGCCGTATTCCACGATGTCCTTTTCCAGTAACCCGTGCAGCAACATTTGCCGTACCAGACTATTCCAGTAATGCGCTTCTTTATCATTGCCGCTGGCAAATACATCCAGGGCATCATGGCGGTACATCTGCACTTGTGGGGTAGCCTTTCCCGTTAGTATCTGTATCAGGTATTCAATTGTAAAATGTTCGCCGAGTGCAGTAACGGCATTCAATACGGTAACAACACCCTCTTTTGCTTCAATTTTTTCCTTTGGCTGCAAACAATTATCGCAGTGTCCGCAGCTTTTGCCATCGTCATATGGTTCTCCAAAATAATACAGCAATGTTTTCCGCCTGCAGATGCTGCTTTCTGCATACGATACTGTTTCGTTGATCAACTGGGCCCCAACTTCTCTTTCACTTAACGGTTTATCTCTCATCAGGTGCTCCAGCTTGGCCACATCTTTATGCGAATAATATAAAATGCAACGTCCTTCCATCCCGTCCCTGCCGGCCCGGCCGGTTTCCTGGTAATAGTTCTCTATCGATTTTGGAATATTATAATGAATTACAAAACGCACATCCGGCTTATCTATCCCCATTCCAAATGCGATGGTAGCCACGATCACATGCACATCTTCGTTCAAAAACTGGTCCTGCCTGTCGGCTCTTAACTTGCCATCCAGCCCGGCATGATAAGCAACTGCTTTAATGCCGTTTGCCATCAGCATATTGGCCAGTTCTTCTGTTGTTTTGCGGTTAAGCGTATAAATAATACCGCTCTTATTTTTATGTTGCTGTATAAACCGAACAATGCTTTTATTGGTTTGCTCCAGGTTTATTTTGGGTTGAATTTCATAATACAGGTTTGGCCTGTTGAATGAAGAAATAAAAATGGCTGGTTTACGCAGGCCAAGATTTTTTAAAATATCACTCTGCACTTTTGGGGTAGCGGTTGCCGTTAGCCCGATAATAGGAACATCCGGGTTGATCTGGTCGGTTACTTCTTTCAACCGCCTGTACTCCGGCCTGAAATCATGCCCCCACTCCGAAATACAATGTGCTTCATCCACTGCAAAAAATGAAATAGCTATCGTTTTAAAAAATTCAATATTGTCTTCACGGGTTAAGGTTTCCGGTGCCACATACAGCATTTTTGTTTTACCACTGGTTAAATCATCTTTCACCAGTTTCTGTTGTCCTTTATTAAGGCTGCTGTTTAAAAAATGGGCCACATCATCTTTACTGCTGTAACTACGCACCAGGTCTACCTGGTTTTTCATTAATGCAATTAACGGAGATACAATGATCGCAACACCCTTGCTCATCATCGCCGGTAACTGGTAGCATAAACTTTTACCACCACCGGTAGGCATGATAACGAATGTATCCTGGCCGCTGAGTAATGATTGAATGATCTCTTCCTGCGGTCCTTTGAATTCATCGAAACCGAAATATTGTTGTAAGGAAGCAATTAGTTCTGAAGAAGGAATTTTACTTTTTTTATTTTCAGCGGTATTTTTAACCGCAGCTTTTTTTGTTGTATTGGAAGTTGATTTTTTTGTAGTCATAACATGGATTTTCTCTAAGCTGTTTTTCTTTCTGACACGGTTAGTTTTTTAACGGGGCAGCGAAGTTAATTCAATGCAGCGGCAATTAAAAACGATAACAGCATTATCAGGATATATTAACAGAAATTTTTTCTGTACTTCTACCGCTTTTTAAGTTAACTATTTTTATTGAAAATTCCGGGATAGTCGTCAAAATTTTAACCCCAATTCCGTGCTGTTTTCCTTCTTTGCACTTTGCATGAATTAAACTAGGTTTGCGGCTCCAAACATGAACAGCGACATTATTATACCGGTTGCCTTGCGTACGCTCGACTTACAATCGTCATCCATTGCTGATTTGAAAGCGTTTATAAATGAAGATTTCGTAAAAGCCGTGGAACAGATCGCCTATTGTAAAGGAAGGCTGGTAATCAGCGGCATTGGTAAAAGTGCCATCATTGCGCAAAAGATTGTTGCTACACTTAACAGCACCGGAACAGCCGCTTTATTTATGCATGCAGCCGATGCCATTCATGGCGACCTGGGCATGATACAAAAGGATGACATCATCATGCTCATTAGCAAAAGCGGCGACAGCCCGGAAATTAAAGTACTCATTCCGCTAATAAAAAACTTCGGTAATACGTTAATTGGAATGGCAGGCAATGTTCAGTCGTTCCTCGCCAGCCATTGTGATATTTTATTAAACACATCGGTGTTGCAGGAGGCTTGCCCGAATAACCTTGCACCTACTACCAGCACCACGGCGCAAATGGTGATGGGTGATGCACTGGCAGTTTGCCTGATGGAACTGAAAGGATTTAAAAGTGACGATTTTGCCCGTTACCATCCGGGTGGTACGCTTGGAAAGAAATTGTATCTGCGTGTAAGCGATCTCGTGATACACAACCAGAAACCTTCTGTAAAAGAAACCACTTCATTAAAAGAAGTAATTGTTGAAATCACAAAAAACCGGTTGGGTGCAGCGGCTGTTGTTAATGAACACAACAACATCATCGGCGTAATTACTGATGGAGATTTACGAAGAATGCTGGAAAGAAACGATTCTATTAATGTGTTACAGGCAAAAGATATTATGAGCAAAAATCCAAAATCAATCCCTGCAGATGCTTTGGCAGCAGAAGCGCTGGAATTGATGCGGAGTAAGAACATCAGCCAGTTACTGGTTACAGACAATAACCAGTATGCAGGCATCATTCATTTACACGACCTGATCAGGGAAGGCATTATATAAACCAATAGCTTTATGAATAAGAATCATTATGTTGCCATTATGGCCGGCGGTATCGGTAGCAGGTTCTGGCCAATGAGCAGAACGGATTTTCCCAAGCAATTCCTTGATATATTAAATACAGGCAGAACACTCATTCAATCTACCTACGACCGTTTTGCCAAATTCATTCCGAAGGAAAATATTTATGTTGTAACCTCCGAAAGTTATAAAGAGATTGTAGCGCAGCAATTACCCGAACTGGCTGTAGCCAATATTTTATGTGAACCCTCCCGTAAGAACACAGCACCCTGCATTGCCTATATTTCCTATAAACTCAACAGCCTCAATCCACAGGCAAATTTAATATGTGCACCGGCTGATCACCTGATAACGGATGAAAACAGTTTTATTAAAATATGCAGTGATGCACTTCACTTTACCTCTCATATAAAGGCACTGGTTACACTGGGCATTAAACCAACCAATCCGAATACGGGTTACGGCTACATCCAGTTTGAACCGTATGCCGTTAGCGATAATGTATTTAAAGTAAAAACATTTACAGAGAAACCCGATAAGGAACTGGCCAGGGCATTCGTTGCCAGTGGCGATTTTTTATGGAATGCCGGCATCTTTGTTTGGGAAGTAAAAAACATTGTAAAAGCATTTGAAAAATTATTACCCGAAATGCATGATGTTTTTGATGCTGAAAAAGATGCTTTTAATACACCCAATGAAGTAACCGCAATTGAAAAGATTTATCCGCAGTGCGTTAATATTTCCATCGACTATGGTATTATGGAAAAAGCCGACAATGTGTACGTGATTCCTTCTTCATTCGGATGGAGCGACCTGGGTACCTGGGCAAGTGCTTATGAAACAATTGAAAAAGATTATCTCGATAATGCCGTAGCCGGCGATAATGTGGTGATCATTGATGCCACTAAAAACATGATTCACGCAGATAATAAAAAATTACTCGTACTGCAGGGATTGGAAGATTTTGTAGTTGTAGATACCAAAGATGTACTACTCATCTGCAAAAAAGAAAAAGAACAGGAAATAAAGCAGTACGTGGCGGAAATCAAAAGAAGCAAAGGCGATAAATTTCTCTGATTCCCCCTTCATAAAAACTAAATTTTGCCCGGCAGGTTCATTTACCGGGAAAAACCTGCATTCCAGGATTTTTTTTTATCCTCCGCACAATAACCCGGGTTTTGTTTCGTTACCCTTCATACCGGCTGTATTTCCCTGAACAATACGGCGATCCGATATCAATTAATTTAACATCATGAAGGCCAAAACTACCCTTATTGCTTTCGCTGTATTGCTGCTCGCTCCCAATTTCATCGATATAGACATTAACGGTAAACCTGTTCATAACAAGGTGGAACGCTTTGACCCCAGGCTGGCTAATATCAATTCCATGGATAAGCTGGAAAAATATGTTGATGCCGAAGCTGCCCTTAAACACATAACACCGGGAACCGAAAAATATGCTGCATTGCTTGCCTGGGTAATTTCCTGCAGGTTTTACCATGGGTACTCACATTATTCACTGAGCGAAAACTGGATAGCCGCCGTTGCTGAAAAAACAATTGGTTACGGACTGGCATCGAAAGTATATCCCGAAGAAATAATGGAACATCCTTATGCAGCCTGTTCACAACAGGCAATTGTGATGATGGCGATCTTAAAAAAGAAAAATATTGATTATCGTAAAGTAGGTTTTCCGCATCACTATGCACTGGAAGCTAAAATAGATAACCACTGGTACTATTTCGATCCCAACATGGAACCTGATATTACATTAGGAGAACGCCTGCACGAAAACTGGAACGGCAGCAACGACAACTTAAAAAAATATTACACCAAACATGGTAATGTAAACTGGGAATTCGGTAATAACCAGGAAGCCGTTGTTGGTGTTACCAATGAATCGCCGGCAAAACATGCAGGTATATTTCAAACCACTACAAAAATTCTCTGCAAGATCCTCTGGATAGTTCCTTTGTATTTTGCATTTGCCCGTAAACGCAGGAAGGTTACTTTATATGCGGTAAAACCCATCAATCATTTTCCCCGCAACAGAACCATTACACCTTTGCGACCGATATTTTCTGCCTAATCAGTATTTTTGAACGGGTATTAAACAACCCGTCCTTTTTTTTGACATCAACAACCATTAAAAGCAAGCTGCCGTCAGTTGGCACCACCATTTTTACGGTAATGAGTTCGCTGGCAGCCAAACATTCGGCCATTAACCTTGGCCAGGGGTTTCCCGATTTTCCAATGCATGAAGAACTGATCTCCCTTGTGTACCAGGCAATGAAAAACGGGCACAACCAGTATGTTCACATGAACGGATTGCCCGCCTTACGGGAAAGGTTAGCCGAAAAGGTGCAGGCATTGTACAATAATAATATCAGTGCCGAAAAAGAGATCACGATCACTCCTGGTGGTACTTACGCCCTTTATACCGCACTCACCACCATTCTTCAACCCGGTGATGAAGTAATACTGTTTGAACCGGCTTATGATAGTTATATTCCCAATATAGAAATTAACGGAGGAGTGGCTGTTACCATTCCGCTTGAATTTCCCGGTTATACCATCAACTGGGATACAGTAAGAAAAAAGATCAATATAAAAACAAAAGCCATCATCATTAATACACCGCACAATCCAACCGGCAGTGTACTTAGTGAAAATGATATTGAGCAGCTACGCAGCATCGTTAGTAACACAGGCATATTTATCATTAGTGATGAAGTATATGAGCACCTCATATTTGATGATAAGCCACATTTATCTATGTTGCGCTACCCTGATTTATACGAACGGAGTTTTGTATGTTTCTCTTTTGGGAAAGTGTACCATTGCACCGGGTGGAAAATGGGTTATTGTATTGCTCCCGAACCGCTGATGAAAGAATTCAGGAAAGTTCACCAGTTTAACTGCTTTACCTGCTTCAGCCCGGTTCAATTTGCTTTGGAAACTTTTATCCAGGAAAAAAACAATTACCTGCAACTCGGCAAATTTCTCCAGCAAAAAAGAGATTATTTCAACAATAGCATGCAGCAAACAAAGTTTACCCCGCTGCCCTCTCATGGAAGTTATTTCCAGTTGTACAGCTATGAAAAAATAAGCAACGAACCTGAAGCTGCATTTGCCATACGATTAACCGAAGAATATGGTGTAGCTACCATACCCGTTGCTGCATTTTATAAAGAAGGCGTGAACAATAATGTATTAAGATTTTGCTTCGCCAAAAAAGAAAGTACGCTGGATGCGGCTGTTGAAAGGTTAATGAAAATTAGCTGATGGCGTAATGTGCTCCGCAGCTAATTAAAACCTGGTGTTTCTCTGAGTCATGACTCTGTGTACACCTGTGGTTAAAAAATGCCTGTTTAAAAAACTACATAGCCCTCAGATACATCTCCGCCTTCTCCAAATCCTCCGGCACATCAATCTTCGCACTGCTATGCTCCGTTACCACCATGCGTATGCGTATGCCATTTTCAAGATACCGCAGTTGCTCCAGTTTTTCTGCCTGTTCCATTTCGGCAGGCGGCCATTGCGTAAACTGCAATAATATTTCTTTCCTGAACGCATACACGCCGATATGTTCATAGTAAACAGGCACAAAAGTACTATCCCGTTGAGATGGAATTACCGATCTGCTGAAATACAAAGAATTCATGTGCTTATCTACCACCACTTTTACATAATTAGGATTACTTACCAGGCCGGGATCTGTAAATTTTTTCATTACCGATGCTACCATCACTGTTTCATCCTCAAAGGCGGCCAGCAGTTGCCGCAGGGTTTCCCTGTGTACAAAAGGTTCGTCTCCCTGCACATTCAACACAATGCCAGCATCCATATCTGCAACGGCTTCCGCAATCCGGTCGCTGCCACTTTCATGTGTTTGTTTACTCATTACCGCTTTGCCTCCGTTTTCGAGTATCTCATTTAAGATTACCTCGCTATCTGTTACCACGATCACTTCATCAAACAAACCCGTTGCCACCGTATTATCATAGGTTTGGCGGATCACTGTTTTATTCCCCAGGGGCTGCATTAATTTAAACGGGAAACGGGTGGCTGCATATCTTGCCGGTATCATGGCTATTTTCTTCATTACAAGAGAATTGATATTTCAATTTAGTTATACAAAGATGGATTTTCCGGGAGTGTTTTACTTTCAAAGCCGCATTGCTGGCACTGGTACACATTTTCAGGTGCTACCGCGTAGCTTGAAAATAGCCAGGTGAGTACGGCCGTTAATATATTTCCGGCGCCCTGTTTTGGAACCAGCAGAATACTATTGCTGTTACATGAAGGGCAGCTAACCGATTTAAGGTATTCTTCATCAAACTCCTTTAGTACCGATAATACATATTGTTCATCCTCTTTCCTAACGGTGAGTTTTATTCCTCCTATTGCATTGGTAAGAATGGGATCGATGGTTACCGTATTTTCATCTTTAAGGTAACAATATATCCCCGCCTCCCTCAGCCGGCCTGCAAGAATGTTTGCCGAAAAATAATTATCAAAAGTGCGTACCGTTACCATTTCCATAAATTAAAGATATTGAATAATGATCCCATCACCTGCACCGCTGTTCAAAATTGGATATACTGGTAGTTACCGTACCAATATTGTATTTATATAAATGGTTTTAAAAATAGCTTTCAGTTGAGCATTTAATACTAATTTTGGTTAACTTGTCCCGCCCCTGAAAACTGCAATGAGATTTATTTCAAACCGGCAATTAACCGCCATTCAACCGTTAAACAAAAAATTACATTATGAAGAAAATTTACCTGCTGCTTTTTGCATCAATGATCAGTGCAGGCGTATTTGCACAATTTGTTCCAATTTTAGTTAATCCAGGAACAAGCGGCAACATTGTTGTTGGCCAGTTACAATACCATGCCAGTGAATCTATTTACCTCGACGAGGAGATCGGGCACAACAACTACACAACTGCAGCATCTGCCATTCAACAGATATTTTTTATTTCTGAACAGGATGGATTAAACACATCCATTGCCAACTACAGGATCTACCTGAAAAATATTCCTGCAGCAACTACCACTCTTGCTACCGGAACATACACTACCGTAGGGTATACACTTGTATTTAACGGTACGTTTACCGCAACGCCTGTAGGTTTACAACCCATTATATTAACAACGCCTTTCGTTCGAACTGCAGGAACCAACCTGCAGATGCTGATTGTAAGAACGGATAATGCCGTTCACACCAACTCTATTTACGATGCGTCTGTTGGAAATGTGAATGACCCCAACGCATTAACCTCCCGCAGGTATAACAGTGCTACTGCACCGGTTGCCGGCACATCGTCTCTGGCTGCAACTAATTTCCGCCCGGCCATTGCTTTCAATCATACGTTTGCAATTGATGCGATCCTGAATGATATCTACCTGCCAACTACTTCCTGCTTCAATGCGCCGCAAAGCGTATTTGTAGAAATTTTAAATGGAGGAACTACCGATATTCCTGCAGGTGCTGCTGCTGCTACGCTTCGGGTGAGTGGAGCAAACACTTTCTCAGGAACCCTCAGTAATTCGGCCATTATTCCTTCAGGGGGTTCAGAATTTATTGAATTTACAGGTGTAAGTTTCAATAATCCGGGTATCAATACCGATTCTGCATGGGTTACACTGGCAGGAGATGGTACTTCCTATTACGACACACTCGTAACCGGTAACCAAAAAGCGGAAACGCTGAATACCTTCCCGTTAGTTGAAGATGTGGAAACAACTTTACCGGTATTCCCTTATGCACAGGCAGTAGTACAAACCAACATCTGGGGAATCCTTAATGGCGATTATACTTATGATGACGGATCTGTTTTACCTGCTCGTGCGCCGGGACAATTTGCTTACTGGTTTGACAGCTACGACGATCCTTTCATTGGTGGTACAGAGAGCAGGTTGTTCAGCAACTGCATTGATCTTACCAATGCAACAGCGGGATTATTAACCTTTTGGTTGTCTCACGATACCAATTTCGTTTCACTCGACCTACGAGACAGTATGTATTTATCTGTTTCAACCGATCGCGGACAAACCTGGAACAGGATCGCCGGTTATGCCAGGATAGATCCTGCTTCAAATGTTCCAGCATGGAGAATGGAATCTGTAAACCTTACTCCTTACCTGGGAAGTGTGATTCAAATTGGTTTTGAAGGTGTGAGCCAGTTTGGTGAATCCATCTTACTCGATGATATAACTATTGCTGCCACACTACCTGTTTCCATCGTTAGCTTTAATGCACAACGTGCTGGCAATACAAACCTGTTAACCTGGAAAACATCTCAGGAACAAAACAGCAGCAAATTCGTTATCGAACGCAGTACTGATGGTGGACGTAACTTCAGCGATATCGGTGAAGTAGCTGCTGCCGGTAACAGCAATACAGAACGTAATTACAGGTTTGTAGATAAAGCCCCTGTTAAAGGAATCAACTACTACCGGTTACGCATGGTTGATTTAAACAGCACAGCTAAATACAGCGATATTAAAAATGTAAGAAACCTCGGCGCTGCAGATTTCTCAATTGCACCAAACCCGGTTCAGCAACAATTGAAAATAAGGCTGGATGCCGACAATGCCGACAGGGCAACGATCGTTATCACCGATATGAGCGGCAAACAAGTATATAGCAACAGCAGCAACGTTTCTGAAGGCAGCAACGACCTCTTTGTAAATACCGGTTCCCTTGCTCACGGAACTTATATTATCAGAATCCAGTTGAGCAATGACCTGATCGTAAAGAAATTCAACAAACTGTAGTCATCAATACACTTTACACAAACGGCCTCCCGAAAAGAGGCCGTTTTTATTTGCAGTAAGGTATTGCGGATAGAAATAAAAAAAGCACTTCCAATAAGAAAGTGCTTACAATAACATAAAAAGAAATTAATTATTCAGCATCAGCGGCATTACCAGCATCAGGATGTCTTCATTTTCTTCCTGCTCCGATGGTTTAATAATACCAGCTTTTGTAGATGTGCTAAGCTCCATATTGATATCAGTAGTATCTGCACCATTGAGCATTTCAATTAAAAATCTTGCATTGAAAGCAATCTGAAGATCTTCTCCATCATACTGGCAGGGCATACGTTCGTTTCCTTCAAAACTAAAATCAACATCCTGCGCAGCCAGTTGCAACTGGTTTCCGCTGATGGTTAAGGCAACCTGGTTGGTACTCTTATTACTGAATACGCTTACCCGGCGCAATGCACTCTGGAAATCGTTACGGGGAACTACCATTTTATAAGGATTGTCGGCAGGAATTACCACTTTATAATCCGGGAAACGGGCATCGATCAACCGGCACACCAGTTCCGTACCACCATGTTTTACAAACAAGTGATTGCTGTTGTAAGAAATGGTAAGCTCATCATCATTATCCGGCAAAGCGCTCTTTAAAAGATTTAAGGGCTTTTTGGGTACAATGAATGAATCTTTTTTAGGACATTTTACGTCTGTTCGGGTGAAGCGTACCAGCCTGTGTGCGTCTGTAGCAACAAACGTGATCCCGGTTTTATCCAACTCAAAATAAACGCCTGTCATCGCCGGGCGAAGATCATCACTGCTCACGGCAAAAATGGTTTTGTTAATGGCAGTAACCAATGCAGAAGAAGTCATGGTGAAAGAGTTCGCATCATCTGCAGACGGTTCTTTTGGAAAATTATCCGGGTTTTCACCCATCACTTTATATTTACCATTATCGGTTGTGATCTCCACACCAAAATTTTTGTCGATATTAAAAGTGAGCGGCTGTTCAGCAATATTCTTTAAAGAATCCATCAGGATCTTGGCAGGAATACAAACCTTACCACTGTCTTTCGCCTCAATATCCATGTGGATCTTCATTACAGTTTCAAGGTCAGTAGCTACCACGGTAAGTTTGTTCTTTTCTATTTCAAAAAGAAAATCTTCCAGTATTGGTAAAACGGTGTTGGCATTGATCACCCCACTGATCTGCTGCAGTTGTTTTAGCAGTGCCGAAGACGAAACGATAAACTTCATAGCTTTTATTTAATAAGTGCCCAAAGATAGAAGATGCAGGGAATGAATCCAAGATTAAATTTGAACAGGATTTCAACCATAGCTGCATAAAAAACATCCACAAAAAAATGAGCGGAAATAGCTTTAAACAAAAAAACATCGGGGTGGAAAGAGCCTGGCAGAAAATAAAACACTACTGTGCTTACCAGGAACGCAATCACCTTGAAGTAAAAGAAAAATTATACAGCCTGGGTTTATACAAAATAGAGGTAGAGCAATTGCTTTCGCAACTTATTGAAGAGAATTACCTGAATGAAGAACGGTATGCCACCAGTTTTGCCGGAGGCAAATTCAGAACTAAACAATGGGGCAGGATAAAGATCGGGTATGAATTAAAACAAAATAAGATCAGCGAATATTGTATTAAAAAAGCATTACAATCAATCAGCAATGAAGACTACAACGCAACCCTGAAAAAATTATTCGATCAGAAAAAGAAAACAGTAGCCTCTGAAAAAAATATCTTTATTAAAAAAAGAAAAATTCAATCCTACCTGTTGCAAAAAGGTTATGAACCGGAATTGATAAACCAATTGCTGAATGAAAAGTAACGGGTATTCCCGTAACGGAAGTTAGCGCTATCACAACCCGTTAAACAAATACAGCTTCGCATACATCTGCACACCTGGTACAGGATTCTGCGCAGGCCAGGCAATGATCCGAATCGTATTTACCACATTCTTCCGCACAGGCATCGCAGATTTCCGCACAGATCCTGGCCAATTCTTTTATTTTAGTTCCATCCATATTCATCACCTGCGCAGTAGTGCAACATATTTTTGCACATTCCAATGTGAGGCGAATACAATCTACCATCATTCCCGGATGCGCATCTTTTAAACACAATTGCGCACAGTTTTCACAAACCCCCGCCGCTTCCATACAGGCATCTATACATATTTTATAATGACTAAGTCCATCCATATATTTTGCTTTTCGAAAAAGTCCCAAAAGTCGGGCCACAGGTTCATGCTGTAAATGCAGCAATTATCTTATTTCCATAAGCGATTGTACGGGTGAAATATTTTGACCGACAACAGTGATTTCAAAATGGCTAATTTTGTTGAATGGCAGAAGATTTAACTATAACAGAAGGTTCAAAAGAAGAACGCTACCAGGCATTACTACCTCAAATTAAAGCTTTGATAGAAGGTGAACCTGATACCATTGCCAACCTTGCGAATATTTCGGCTGCGTTGAAAGAACAATTCAACTGGTTGTGGATAGGATTCTATCTTGTAAAAAACAATGAGCTGGTACTGGGGCCATTCCAGGGGCCGGTTGCCTGTACAAGAATAAAAAAAGGCAGGGGTGTTTGCGGAACAGCATGGGAAAAAGCCGCAACCCTGGTTGTACCTGATGTAGAAAAGTTTCCCGGCCATATTGCCTGCAGCAGTTTATCGCGTTCTGAAATTGTACTACCGGTGATACATAACGAAGAAGTAGTAGCGGTACTTGATGTCGACAGTGTATTACTTAATGATTTTGATGATACAGATAAAAAATATTTAGAAGAAATAATTAGCTGGATTGCTATAAGCGTGTAAAACCAAACGTTCAACCTTACAATTCACTTTCACTTTTATCTACAAACCGGAAACCGATACCATGAACATTTTCAAAACGTACCTGGTCGTCTTTGGAAAATATTTTGCGCAGCCTCGATACAAACACATCCATGCTCCTGCCAAGGAAATAATCATCCTGTCCCCATAAAGCCGTAAGCATTTCTTCCCGCTTCAACACTTTGTTTTTATTATCGAGAAAGAATTTCAGGAGCTTTGCTTCCTTCTGGGTGAGCTTGATTTCTTCCTTATCATTCTTTAAAGTATAATTTTCCACTTCAAAATCGTAGCCGCCAACCTTGTATAATTTCTGTTGAAAAATTTCTTTTTTCTGTGAACGGTTCAGGAATATTTCAATTTTCAGTGCCAGCTCTTCCATGCTGAATGGCTTCACCAGGTAATCGTCTGCCCCTAACCGTAATCCTTTGATCCTGTCTTCCTTTAATGTTTTGGCCGAAAGAAAAATAATGGGAATATGTTTGTTGAGTTTTCTTATTTCTGTTGCCAGTGCAAATCCATCAAGGCCGGGCAACATAATATCGAATACACAAATATCATAAGTGCCCGACTTAAATGCTTTGAGGCATGCTTTTCCATCTGCATAATGATCTACATCATATTGCTGTTGCAACAAACTGTCTCTGGTAAGAAAAGCCAGGGTTTCATCATCTTCTGCATACAGGATCTTCACCTTCTGTGCCATGTTCAGGTTGTTAGTTTTACAGTTATTCCAGCGGTTTTATTGTTTTGCACCGACAATTTCCATTGATGCATTTTACATATTTTTTGAACATAATACAAACCCAGTCCGAAACCATTTACTTCAGCACTCTTGCTGCCGGGCACCCGGTAAAATTTTTCAAATACATGCTTAAGGTGTTTAGGCGGGATCCCCACTCCATTGTCAGTAATTTCAATAGATACCCGGCCATCGTTACCGGAAACTTTTATCTGGATGTGAGGTTGCTGATCGCAATACTTTACAGAGTTATCCAGGAAATTAAAAATGATATTGGCAAAATGAAATTCATCTGCAGTAATTTTTATATCGCCTGTTGCCGGCTCAAGGCTGATCTTTGCATCTTCATGTTTTATTTTAACGGTATCAATTACATTGCTGATCACATCTATCACATTGAATGTTGTTTTGTTCAAAGTAATTGGTGTAATATCTGATTTGGCCAGGCTAAGAATATGTTCAACATGGTTGTTTAACTTCTGGCTTTGTTCAATTACAATCTTTGCATATTTCTCCAGCTTAGGATCTGCTGCCAGTTGTTCGTGCTTTGAAAGATAATTAGAGGCGATCAATATGGATGTAAGCGGTGTTTTAAATTCATGCGTCATGTTGTTGATAAAATCCCGCTGCAATTCAGCATAACGCTTTTGTTGCAGGATAACATAGATCGCATATAAATAAATCACCAGTGCAATTACCATGATGAGTGAAAGAATGATCCATAGTTTCAACGATGTAAATACAAACGTTACTTTATTGGGAAAACGTACCGCAAAATAATAGATCAGGTTTTTAACTTTCGGGAAATAAGCAGACGGCTTTTGTTTGTCGGCCTTGTTCATATTCACGTAACTGCCGTACACCATTTTATCAGATTCGCAATCATAAATCGCATACTCAAAATCCGAATTAATGCCCCGCTTCTCAAAAATATTGATCAGGTACAATTCCAGCAGCTTTGCTTCAAAATCGTTGTGAATATTTACAACATAGTAATCTTCCGAAACTTTTTTTACAGGATTGATCAGTGGCGCCTGGTAACCATAATAAGTATCTATTTCATTGGCAACTTCCAATAACGATACCTGTATATTCTGACTGAATTTTTTTTCTTCCAGGTCAAATGCCTGGCGCAACCAATACACCTGTATCGCTATGATACCGATAAAGGCAATCAAACCGATAAATACAACGATGCGTACATTGGTAAATTTCACGGTGTAATGTTATTTTTTTTCAGCATTTAATCACCTCACCCCAACCCTCTCCAAAGGAGAGGGAGGAGAATCCGTTTACATTTTATCTTTGATCAATTAATAATAATCGTGCTCCCACATTCATCCTTCAGCATCCACAATTCAGCATTCAGCATTCATCATTCATCATTCATAATTCAGCATTCATAATTCATTCCCCATCTTTCCAGCCCCACAAATACCTGCAAGCATACGTACGGTAAGGCCGCCAGCGTTCTGCAATCTCTTTCATTTTAGCTTTCATGGCTTTTTTATCTGTAGCCTCTATCCTGTATAGTTTGCAAAGCGATTGCTGAATTCCCAGGTCGTCAACAGAAAAAACATCCTCCCTTCCCAATGTAAACATCAGTATCATTTCAACCGTCCACTGCCCAACGCCTTTTATTTGGGATAAATACAGAATCAGTTCTTCATCACTCATTGCATACAACTTTGCGTCGGTAATTTTTTCTTCCATAAAAAATCGGCAAACGTTCAACACATAGTTTGCTTTTGCATTGCTCAACCCGATACCCCGCAATGTTTCAAAAGGTGTTGCCACAATTTGTTTCAGTGTAGGTTCTTTACCGTTGTACAATGCAATAAATCTTTTATGAAATACATCCGCAACCTTTGTACTCAACTGCTGGCTCATAATAGAATAACAAAGATGCAAATACACATTTTTTTTCTGTTGCAAAACATGGGGCTGCTGCGTGGCCATTATTTTTTTCAGCCGTTTGTCTTTATGTAAATGCGCCAGGTGTTGCATGAAAAATTATTATTTTAAAACCTGCTGATGCAATATTTATCCCTTTAGATTATCGAAAGCGTTTTATTCTATCGTCCAGCTCATCTCTCCTCCTTTCTCATCTTTTAATAATATACCCATCTCTGCCAATTGTATCCGTATCCTGTCGGATGTTGCATAATCCTTTTTAACCTTTGCATCTTTGCGAATATCGATCAGCAACTGCATTACCGCTTTCAGCATCTCATTATTGGCAGCAGTTACTGCCTGCAACCCGAATATATCTTCCATGTACAGCTTAAACATTTTTTTCAAACGCTGCCAGGTTGGCTTGCTGATGGCATCTGCTGCAATCAATCCGTCTTTTACAGAATTGATCACCGGTGCCAGCTCAAACATATTCGCCAGTACCTTAGGTGTACTGAAATCATCATCCATAAATTCCTCAAACTCGTTTAACCAGTTGTTTATTTTTTCATCGAGTGCCACATCACCTGCCGTATCCGTATCAGCCGGTTGCAATTTTTGCAGCAACTCATGTGCTTCCCATAAACGCTTCAATGCTTTTTCACTGGCTGCCAGTGCTTCACTGCTGAAATCAAGCGGGCTGCGGTAATGACTCTGCAAAATAAAGAACCGTACCGTCATCGGGTGAAAGGCCTGCGTAAGCAATGGATGATTGCCACTAAACAGCTCCGTTAGTTTGATCACGTTGTTGTAACTCTTCCCCATTTTCCTTCCGTTGATCGTGATCATATTGTTGTGCATCCAGTATCTTACCGGCGCTGTATGATTGCAAATCGTACTCTGTGCAATTTCACTTTCATGATGCGGAAACTGCAGATCCATTCCTCCGCCATGAATATCAAACTCAGCTCCTAAATATTTTGTTGCCATTGCCGAGCATTCAATATGCCAGCCGGGAAATCCTTCTCCCCACGGACTTGCCCAGCGCATAATATGTTCGGGCGCCGCATGTTTCCATAAAGCAAAATCTGCCAGGTCTCTTTTCTCTTCCTGTCCATCCAGTTCACGGGTTGTTTCCAGCAGATCATCAATAATTCGTCCACTCAGTTTTCCATAGTCGTGTGATGCAGCATATTTCTTTACATCAAAATATACTGAGCCGTTCGACACATACGCATATCCTTCCTTAATGATCTTTTCAATCATGTTTATCTGTTCAACAATATGCCCGGTGGCCGTTGGTTCAATGCTCGGTTCCATGCAATTGAATTGCCTGAAAGCCCAATGAAATAAATTAGTGTACTTCTGCACCAGTTCCATCGGTTCCAGTTTTTCAAGCACCGCTTTTTTGGAAATCTTATCTTCCGCCTCACGGCCTTCCTCTTCAAAATGCCCTGCATCTGTAATGTTCCGCACATAACGCACCTTAAATCCTTTGTGCGTTAAATAGCGCAATACAATATCAAAAAAGATATAGGGCCTGGCATGCCCAAGGTGACTTTCCCCACTTACCGTTGGTCCGCACACATACATTCCCACATGTCCGGGCGTTATTGGTTTAAATTCTTCCTTCTGTCTCGAATATGAATTATAAATTTTTAAAGGCATAGTAAATTTTTTGTCCGGGCTTTGGTACAATACCCAACTTCAGTGGCGTCGCACACTTGTACAGGTGAAAGGTTGCTGAACCAAAACCGTTTAAGAATAAGATTGATAATTGAAAGCACCAACCGGTGCAAAGATATTAAGCATTGCCGCAAGGGCAACAACAGGAGATAAAATAATATGATGAAAAGCGGAAGGTCATTTTTGCTAAGGTAGGGTAAAAAAAGGGAAGATGCAAGGGAAGGGAAGCTGTGAGCTATGAGCGGTGAGCTTCGAAAATATTATCAGGTGCCTTCGTATAATTTAGCATCTATAATTCAACATCCAGCATTCAGCATTCATAATTCAGCATTCATAATTCAACATTCAGAATTCAACATCCAGGTCTGCTATCACCGGAAAATGATCACTCAGTTTTTTCTTCACAGTGGTATATTGTTGTACTGCAAATTTTGGATCAACAAAAATATTATCTATGCGTAAGGTGGGCGAAATACTATAATACGTTCTGCCGATGGCTGAGCCTTTTTCGGTAAAACAATTTTTCAATCCTTTACCAATAGTATTGTAAGCATAACTGTTGGGCACATCGTTAAAATCGCCGCAAACAATTACCGGGTACGGACTCTTGTTCATTTCCTGCTTAATCCTTTCACTCTGCAGTTGCCTTTTTAAAAATCCCTTCTTCATTTTTGCAATCACACTTTTAGATTTCTGAATATCATCCTCACTTTCCATAGACGGATCATCAATATACTTCCTGTTATCAGCAGAAAACTTCAACGATTGCAAATGAACATTAAACACCCTGAATGTATCCGATCCTTTTACAATATCTGCATATTGAAAAGTGGAATTGTAATCCATGGGGTTATTCGTTATGGTTTGTTTGTTAATGATCGGGAACCTGCTCAGCATGATAATGCCGAAATGATGCTTATTATCGAAATCCAGTCGTGAATTGTAGGAGTAATAATAATCCGACATGCCCATCTTCTCCATAAAATCGGGAAGGTAATTTATAGCCGATGCATACTGGTCGCTGGCAACCATTTCCTGGAAACAGGCAATATCCGGCTGGTATTCTTTTACAATGTTGAGCATTTGTAACTTACGTTCAGGATGCGAACGGTGTTCGAGTATATCAAAATGCTCAACATTCCAGCTCATCACACGCAGTTGAGCGCTGTCTTTTTGAATTGTAAAGGAAGTAAACCTCACCGCAACTACTTCACGCAAAGGTTTCCAGCATATAACCATCGCAACAATACTAATCAGCATCAGCCATTTTTTAACCAGCAGCCAGAAAACAATAAACCCAATTAAAATTACCAGTAAATAAAAAATGGAAAGTGTTAGCAAACCAAAGTACCAGAATCGTTGCGGATCAAATAACGTATTGTAACAACCAAGGAGCATTAACAAAGCAACCAGCACATTGCAGGTGATCAGTACCAGTTTGGTTGCCCGTCTTACAATCGCTTTTGACATGATACTAAAGATAGGAATCCCGGATCAAAACCATAATCATGATAATCAAAACAGGATGAGCGGTTACAGGTCTTCTTCTTCCGAAGCTCTTTTAAGAATCTGCTTTTCTTCCTCTGTTAAAAAATGATATCCCTTCTGGTTAATTTTATCCAGGATCTCATCTACCCTTTGCTGTGTTACAATAGATGTTTTACTATACGGACTCCTGTTGCCGGTGTTATAAAATATTTTGTCTTTAACGGAAGGTTGTTTCGCTTTGCTGTTATCGGGTGTAAACAAATGCATGAACCAGGTATAAAACCTGTTCATCCAGATACTGCCGTCTTTTCCTCGGCGTAACAATACAACAAAAGCAAACCCGGCCAATGCCCCCCCGAAATGAGCAATACTATGTGCGGCATTTACACCGGCTACTGAAGAAAAATCGATGATGAGATAAACTGCCATCAACACCCAGATTGGAATACCGCCTCTTATCTGTGTAAAAAAACGATGATTTGGAGACAATGCGGTAGTAGCCATGGCAACTGCCACAGTACCGGTATTAGCGCCCAGTAGCGCTGCGTATCCGTTTTGCTCAATATGACCAGGCAATATATAAGAGGAAGCAATAAAAAATATTCCACCCACAACACCCCCATAAATATACACCGGTATAATTTTATCGTTGCCTGCCATCGATTGCAGAATGGAACCAAATGCCCATAACCAAAGCATGTTGCTGATGATACGGAATATATTACCGTTGCTGATGGTATCGCTGAAAAAATAAGTGAGTAAGGTCCAGGGACGTTCGCTTAAGCGTGTGAGGCTTGCCGGCAACTGGAACCATTGTAATACCTGCGAATCGTAATATTCCATATCGCCATAAAATGCATACCCAACTCTTAACGTTAGTAAAACAATAAAGAAAATAACATTTATGGTAAACAGGCCCATCAGCGCATTATTGTCACTGCCTAGGCTGAATCTGCGGCGTTTCAGCTTTTTATAATCCTGGTATCTTTCTGACTCTCCCATGCTGTAAATCTGTTTATGAAGTTACGTTGGTATTCAGCAAAAAGTTGTTAATGATCAATAGAAAGTTTGTTTGTTTTTTTTATTCCAGTAGAGTACAATTAAAAACCCGATGAGTGCGCCGCCTACGTGTGCAAAATGTGCAACGTTATCGTTCGGTACTCTCGACAAACCACCAAATACATCCAACGCTATGAAACCAAGTACAGCCCATTTTGCTTTTACCGGAACCGGAATGAACATGATATACAATTCGGTGTTGGGGAACAAATAGCCAAATGCTGCCAGCAATCCCATAATGGCACCAGAGGCACCAACGGTAGCGCTCATACGCATAAATTCCTGGTACATAGACGGGTCAACATTTACAATGTGCTGATCAATTTTCCAGAAGTCGACCGCATAATTTCCCATTTGTGCCAGCCCTGCGCCCACACCACATATTAAATAAAATATAAGGAAGCGCTTCGGCCCCCATACTCTTTCCAGCATGCTTCCAAACATCCACAATGAAAACATGTTAAATAAGATATGCGGAAAATTGGCGTGCATGAACATATAGGTAATCAACTGGTATGGTCTGAATTCATCGGATTTATAATGATGCAATGCAAAAAGATCATCTACCCTGCTCAGTTCACTGGTTCCGCCAAACATGATCTGGGCGAAAAACACAAGTGCATTAATGATAATAAGGTTAAATACTATTGGGGTGGTGCGTTGATAGTTGTTTCCGTATGCCATTCTGTAAAGTTATTTAGTTATTCGTTGTTGTTAAGGTTAGCAGCACTACGCATTCTATATGGTGCGTATGCGGGAACATATCTACAGGTTGGATTTTTTCTATAGTATATTTTTCTGCAAGTAAAGCGATATCCCGTGCCAGTGTAGCCGTATTACAACTTACATATACAATTTTTGGTGCGGCCATTTCCAGCAATTTCACAACCAGCTTTTCATGCATACCGGCACGGGGCGGATCGGTAATGATCACATCCGGCTTTCCATGGGTTGCAAAAAATTCGTCATTGCAGATTTTAATAACATCTCCGGCAAAAAAGGAAGCATGCGCAATATGATTAATTGCTGCATTTCTCTTTGCATCTTCAATGGCGTCTTCCACCACTTCCACACCAATGATTTTTTTTGCACCCGGGCTCACAAAAATGCCGATACTGCCTGTACCACAATAAAGATCGTACACAATTTCATTGCCGGTAAGCCCGGCAAAATCCCTGGCAACTGCATATAATTTTTCAGCCTGCCGGGTATTGGTTTGAAAAAATGATTTCGGACTGATGATAAACTCAAACTGCTCCAGTTTTTCTGTTACATATCCTTTTCCGAAATATACCTGCGGCGTTAGATCGTAAATAGTATCATTCCATTTTGGATTGATGGTGTACAGCAATGTAGTTATGGCCGGCACTTTTTGCAACAGGTGATCGAGCAATAATTTGCGGTTGTTTTCCTCTTCGTAATGCAGGCAAATATTTACCATGAGTTCGCCGGTGCTGCAATACCTTACAATAATATTCCGCAGCCAGCCACTGTGTTCTTTAATATCATAGAAAACAAATCCATGCTCCTTCGCAAAATCTCTTATCGTGTTACGCACCAGGTTGTTTACATCGTCCATCAGGTAACATTCTGAAATGTCAATCACTTTGTCGAAAATGCGTGGCGCATGATAACCCAGTGCATCCTGTTGTTGCTGTATGGCCGGGTCGCCAATTTCTTCATTAGTTAAATAGCGTTTATTGCTGAAGGTAAATTCCAGCTTGTTGCGGTAATGAATGGTATCATCTGAACCAATGATCGGCATGATCGGGGGCAGGGCCACTTTACCAATTCTCCTCAGGTTCTGTTCTGTTTCCTGCTGCTTATATTGTAGCTGGAAATTATAGGGCAGCATCTGCCATTTACAACCACCGCATATTCCAAAATGGCGGCAAAAAGGTTCAAGCCGGTTTGGCGAAGGCGCAACCATTCGGGTTACCCTGGCTTCGGCCCAGTCTTTTTTATTTTTAGTTAGCATCAGGTCAACCGTGTCGCCGGGTATTGCACCCGAAATAAAAATCACCTTTCCTTCATGTCTAACCAACGCCCTTCCTTCGGCTGCATAATCCGTTACCCGTATATTTTGAAGTTGTATCCGTTCTTTCTTTTTCTTCACTGCGCAAAAATAGTCTTTTGACGGGCATCATTGGTTGTTTTGAATTCCCGCAATCTGATAACGGTAAATAAACCCGTGCTTTCATAACAACACTGCTTTCAGCCATTTGTTAACGATTTTTAAATTTGTGCGGTTGACTTGTATTTTAGATAAATTTGTTTTCTTTTTAAACTATATATGAAGAAAGTTTTATTTACGTTTTTTATTGCAGTTGTAGCCGGCATGTCGGCCTCAGCCCAGGGTTATAAAGTAACACTGATAACGCCAAGTTATTCATCAGGCATCGCCTATCTTACTTACCACTGGGGTAAAAATCTGAATATACAGGATTCAACCGCCGTTAGCAGCGACGGGAAAGCCGTTTTTAAAGGAGAGAAAAACCTGGTGCCCGGCATTTATGCCATTGTATTTCCGGGCAAAAACCTCACTGCCGATTTTTTTGTAGATAAGGAGCAGGACATTACGATCAAGGCAGACACTACAAAACTGGAAGAGATGGTTGTAACCGGTTCAAAAGAAAATGTGCTGTTTCAGCAGTACCAGAAATTCATCGCCGTTAAGGGTAGCCAGATGCAGAAAGCTAAAATGGATTACAACACTGCCAAAACAAAACAGGATTCTACGATGTATGAAGACCTGTACAATAAATACAACAAGGAGCTGAACGACTATCGCGATAAGATCACCTCAGAACATCCCGAATCCATGATGGCTGCTTTATTAAAAGCGATGAAAGAGCCGCCATATCCAACTAAAAAAGCTGTTACACACCAGGATTCGCTCGACAACTATTATTATTACAAATCACATTACTGGGATGGGATAACATTTATGGATGAACGTATTATCCGTACGCCATTTTTCCTGCCGAAACTGGAAAGATATTACAGGGAAGTAATGCCACAGGACCCCGACAGCATCATTAAAGATCTCGATTATAAATTGCTGCTTGCACGTTCGGCGCCGGAAATGTACAAGTTCCTGCTCAACTGGTCTACCGACGAATACATCAACCCAAAATACATGGGGCAGGATAAAATATTCGTTCACCTGTTTGATAAATACCATAACCAGGGGCTAACACCATGGTTAAACGAAAAACAGAATGAGGCGATCAAGAAAAGATATTACATGGTGGTGATGAACCTTGTTGGTGAACCCGCCGCAAACATCGACCTGGTAGACAGTACCGGTAAAACAACTTCATTGTATGATGTGAAGGCAGATTATACCGTAGTGGTATTCTGGGATCCCACCTGCGGGCATTGCAAACAGGAAGTTCCGAAACTCGATTCAGCATTCAAAGCATCCTGGAAAGCAAAGAATGTAAAAATGTATGGCGTACTTACGGAAGATCAGAAACCAGCCTGGGTAAATTATATCAAGGAACACAAAATGGGCGACTGGATAAATGTTTACCAGACAAAAGAAATGGAAAAAGCAGATGAAGCCGCACAAAGAGCCAGCTTCCGCCAGTTGTTTGATGTAACCATGACACCTACCATTTTCTTATTGGATAAAGACAAAAAGATCATTGGCAAAAAACTGAATCTTGAACAGCTCAATGATATAATAAACATGAAGACCGCTAAAGGAAAATCTTAATCCTTCCGGTAAAGCCGGATGATCGATGACACTAATTGCGGTTCCCTGTTGGTATGGAATTCAAAAAAATATAATCCAGATTATTGCATGAAGAAGATAACACTGGCGCTGGCTATAGGATTGTCGGCTTTTGCCGCACATTCACAAACGATCATCAGTTATGGCGATTATACAGTAAGTAAAGATGAGTTTTTAAGAGCTTACAATAAAAACAAAACGCCGGTTGCCGACAAAGAAAAATCCATTCGTGATTATGTTGAATTGTACAGCAACTTTAAACTTAAAGTAAGAGCAGCTAAAGATCTGCGTTTAGATACACTACCCCAGTTGCAACTGGATATGGATAACTTTCGTAAACAGGTAGACGAAAATTATATGAGTGATGAAAAAGCCCTGGATGCATTACTCGACCAGGCTTTTGTTCGCAGTCAGCTAGACATTCACACTTTATTATTTACCATCCCGGTAGAGCCGGAAGCTTCGGCTGAAGACAGCATCAAAGCATTTAAAGCAGCCCAGAGTTTATACACTGCATTGAAAGGCGGAAATACAAATTATACAACGCTGGCGGAAAGCAATATGGCCCGGTTTGGCGACCTCGGTTATATCACCGTGTTTTCCCTGCCTTACCAATATGAAAATATTGTGTACGGGTTGAAATCGAATGAAGTAAGTACGCCTTATCGTTCAAAAAAAGGATGGCATATTTTTAAATCACTGGATCAGCGCAAAGACGCAGGCAGATGGCGGGTTGCGCAAACATTGATAGCCTATCCGCCAGACGCAGATGATGCCGCTGTTAATACTTCAAAAAGGCTTGCAGATTCAATCTATACATTGTTACAGCAGGGAAGTGATTTTGCAACATTGGCGAAATCGTACAGTAATGATAAGCTCACTTATTTAAACGGTGGTGAAATGCCGGAGTTCGGATCGGGTAAATTTGATTACTCATTCGAAAAAGAAGTTTTTAATCTTAAAAATGATGGCGATCTCACCAAACCATTCAGCACTGCGTATGGCGTACATATTGTAAAAAGACTCGGATTTACGCCAACAGCAACCGAAAAATCTGATCCCTCTGTTCAATACGAGCTCAAACAAAGAGTAATGCAGGATGCAAGAATTGCTGAGGCAAAAGAAAAATTTGCAAAGGAAATAAGAGTAAAAATCGGGTATAAGCGTTTGCCGGGAGTGAAAGACGAAGACCTTCTGCGCTTTGCTGATTCTGCAATGCTGCATGAAGAACCGGAGTATATCAATGAAACGCCGATCAGCAAAAAACCAATCATCGGTTTTGCCAAAAATAACCTGAAAGGTTCCGACTGGTTGAAATTCATCAGGGAATACCGCGGCAATTTTGAACAATACAAAGGAGAATCAAACAAAGAACTCTGGGATAAATACATTACCATTTCTTCCCTGGAATATTACAAACAACATTTAGAAGAATACAACGAAGATTTTAAATTTCAATTACAGGAGTTTAAAGAAGGAAACATGTTGTTTGAAATAATGGAGAAAAATGTTTGGGCGAAAGCAGGTTTGGATTCGGTTGGACTGGAAGCTTATTACAAAGAACACAAAACAAATTACAAGTGGGCAGAGAGTGCAGATGTACTCATCATTAATGCAGCATCAGATAAAACCGCACATGAAGTAATGGATGCACTTAAGGCAGGCAAATCTTACAAAACGATTGTAGAAGAAAAAAGCAGCGAGGTGCAAATCGACAGTGCCCGTTATGAACTGGCACAAATAATCGGCACCAACAATGCATTCGCCTCCGGTAAAGATTCTTATTCTTCTATCGTTAAGAACCCAGACGGCACTTCCACTTTCATCAAATACCTGAAGCGGTACGATGCAGATATGCAACGCACATTTGAAGAGGCTCGCGGACTGGTGATTAACGATTACCAGAATGTACTCGAACAAAAATGGCTGGATGCGCTAAAAAAGAAATACCCGATTAAAGTAAATGAGGCTGTAGTAAAAACCCTGATTAAATAGTATTGCTATGCCTGTGCTGTTTCGCACTTCCATTTTGCATACAACAACTTATAGCATATAACTATCCCGGGATAAAAAATACTTACATTAATTTCCGCACAACATCCGCAACAATATGCGGCCTTCCCAGCGTATAATAATGCAAAACCGGTACGCCTGCTTTTTTCAATTCTTTTGATTGATGCAGTAACCATTCTGTACCTACCTTTTCTACCTCACTGTCTGTTTCGCATTGCTGCATTTCGTTAGATAATTCTGTGGGCAGATCAATATGAAATGTTTTTGGCAGGATGTTGATCTGCTTTTTGGTGTACACGGGTTTTAATCCCGGAATGATGGGAACGGTAATCCCGATTTCGCGACAGGCATTTACAAATGAGAAGTATTTCGAATTATCGAAGAACATTTGTGTTACAATATAATCGGCCCCCGCATCTACTTTTTCTTTCAGATGCTTCAGGTCGCTTTCCATATTAGGCGCTTCAAAATGTTTTTCGGGGTAACCCGCTACGCCGATGCAAAATTTTGTTTGCATTGAATTTTTCAGTTCACCTTCCAGGTAAATGCCCGAATTCAGATTCTTTACCTGTTTCAGTAAGTCGATGGCATATTGGTGACCGCCGGGTTCAGCCTCAAAAGAAGATTCATTTTTTGCCGCATCGCCGCGTAACACCAGTACATTATCAATGCCCAGGTAATTCAGGTTTATAAGGGCATCTTCAGTTTCATTAATATTAAATCCTCCACAGATCAGGTGAGGCACCGTATCTACATTGTATTTATTCATGATAGCCGCACAGATGGATTCCGTACCCGGCCTTTTCCTTACAACTACTTTTTCAAAACTACCATCCACTCTTTTTTTAAAAATATGTTCACTGCGATGGTAGGTAACGTTTATGAATGCCGGTTTGAATTCCATCAATGGATCCAGGTGCTGGTATAATGACTGGATGCCTTTGCCTTTTAGCGGTGGCAGAATTTCAAAAGAAATAAGTGTTTTTTCAGAATGGTTTATATGATCAATTACTTTCATAAGCTGTAAATAGCGGCAAAGATAAATAATTGAAGTCTTTAAACATTGTTTATACCGTTCATTCAGCCCCTTAATACATTCAGATCTTTATCCCTCTCTCATATCGGAGTCAGCGGTGATGTCAGCCAAATTTCATTAACCCTGCATCGCTTATCATTTATCTGAATCATCTCCCCTCTCCTTTGGAGAGGGGCTGGAGGTGAGGTCAACCAAATTTCATTAACCCAACATCGCCTGTAATTTATCCCCTATTTTTGTAAAAAGTCTGCACATTGAACCTCACCATTCATACTAAAAACCTCCTCAAAACTTACGGAAGCCGTACAGTTGTTAACAACGTGTCATTCGATGTAAAACAAGGAGAAATTGTTGGCTTGCTGGGTCCTAACGGTGCCGGGAAAACGACTTCCTTTTACCAGGTAGTTGGACTGGTAAAACCGGATAGTGGTGAAGTTTTTTTAAACGACATCAACATTACCAAACTACCCATGTTTAAAAGAGCAAAAATGGGCATCGGTTACCTGCCGCAGGAGGCAAGCGTTTTCAGAAAATTAAGCGTGGAAGACAATATCATTGCCGTGCTGGAAATGACTAAACTTAAAAAAGCAGAACAGAAGGAAAAGCTGGAATCACTACTAAACGAATTCCGTTTACAACATGTACGAAAAAACAACGGCGACACACTCAGTGGCGGAGAAAGACGCCGTACGGAAATAGCAAGGGCGCTGGCTGTTGATCCTAAATTTATCTTACTCGATGAACCCTTTGCAGGCGTTGATCCCATTGCTGTGGAAGATATACAGGAGATCATCGCCAAACTGAAATACAAAAACATCGGCATCCTCATCACCGATCACAATGTAAATGAAACATTGTCTATTTGCGACCGGGCCTACCTCTTAATTGATGGCAGCATTTTCAAACATGGCACCGCAGAAGAACTGGCCAATGATGAACATGTTCGACGCCTTTACCTTGGAAGAAATTTTGAACTGAAACGAAAAGATTATTTGCATGAACAGGCGGCAAAATAATGTTTAATCAACAGGAATACACCCGCTGAATAATCATCCGCTTACATCGATCAAAGCCTGCATTTTTGCAACCGGTGATTTATTATTACAACTTTATTTATCTTTCCATACATGAAGCTGTTGTCACCAGCCATATCCAAGCTAGCACGATTACGTCACTGGCGTATTCAAAACTGGACAAATCACCCGGTGGCGGCGCAGCGTGAAGTACTGCAGGACCTTGTTACTTCAGCACAATACACGGTGTTCGGCAAAAAATATAATTTCTCCCGGCTGTTTACCATTAAGGATTTTAAAAAGCATGTACCCATTCATGAATACGAGGATATCAGTCCATACATTCAGCGTATGATGGAAGGAGAAGAAAATGTGTTATGGAATACACCTGTTAACTGGTTCGCAAAAAGCAGCGGCACTACCAATGATAAAAGCAAATTCATCCCGGTTAGCGAAGAGAGCCTGCAGGAAAATCATTACAAAGCCAGTAAAGATGTGTTAACCAACTATTATAAAAATTTCCCCTCCAGCGACCTGCTCACAGGAAAAGGACTGGTGGTAGGTGGCTCACACCAGGTAAGTAAGATAAATGATGAAATACAATGCGGAGACCTAAGTGCGGTGCTGATGCAAAATTCTCCTTTCTGGGGACAATGGATTCGTACACCCGAACTCAGCATTGCACTATTGGATGAATGGGAAAATAAAATTGAAAAACTGGCGCAGGTTACTGCTGAAGAAAATGTTACTTCACTGGCAGGCGTGCCTACCTGGACCTTATTGCTGCTAAAAAGAATTCTTGAAATAAAACAAAAACAAACCATCCGTGAAGTATGGCCCAACCTGGAGTTATATATCAACGGCGGCGTTTCGTTTATTCCTTACCGTGAACAGTTTGAATCAATCATTGGTGCGCCTATCAATTACCTCGAAATATACAACGCAAGCGAAGGATTTTTTGCTGCTCAGGAAACACCTAAAGATGAAGGCATGACTTTATTTACCGAGCATGGAATATTCTATGAATTCATGCCGGTTGAAGAATATGGTAAACCAAACCCATCAACAGTGGGATTGGATAAAGTTAGTTTACATACCAATTATGCTTTGGTGATCAGTACTACCGGCGGTTTGTGGCGCTACCTTGTGGGAGACACAATTAAATTCACTTCTCTGAACCCTTATAAGATACTGATCACAGGCAGGCTCAAACATTACATCAATGCTTTTGGAGAAGAAGTGATCGTTGATAATTCCGACAAAGCCATAACGATTGCCGCACAAAAAACCAATGCCGTGGTGCGTGATTATACAGCAGCACCGGTGTACTTTGGTAAAAACAACAATGGCGCACACGAATGGCTCATCGAGTTTGATAAAGAACCCATAAGCATGGATGAATTTACAACAGAACTCGACAATGCATTAAAATCCGTTAACAGCGATTACGAAGCAAAACGACATAAAGACATTGCATTGGGATTACCAAAAGTTCATATCCTTAAAACAGGAACATTTACAAAATGGCTTCGCACAAAAAATAAAGTAGGCGGTCAGCATAAAGTTCCACGGTTAAGCAACGACCGTAAAATACTCGAAGAAATTTTGTTGTTAAACAAACAGGATGCGTAAGAAAATTTTCCGGAAGATCATCATCAGTTTTTTATTACTGGCTCCTTAACCTTTCGAAACATTACGAATCGGCTGATATCCATTGAAAAGAAAAAACATTTCAAACCGTTCTCATTTTTATTTGATTGCCATACATTTGATATAATTAACTGCAAAATTCAAGATCATGAAATTACTGGAAGGAAAAGTTGCGATTGTTACTGGTGCTGCAAGAGGAATAGGAGAAGCCATTGCTATAAAGTTTGCCGAACACGGTGCCGATGTGGCATTTACTTATGTGAGTGATGGCAGCGCAGAAAAAGCCGCCGCTCTCGAACAAAAATTAATGGCAATGGGCGTTAAAGCCAAAGCGTATAAAAGCAATGCAGGGGATTTTGCAGCTTGCGAAACATTGGTAAATGAGGTAGTCAGTACTTTCGGGAAAGTAGACATCTGTGTAAACAATGCAGGAATTTCAAAAGACAATTTATTATTAAGGATGACACCCGATCAGTGGGACGATGTAATGCAGATTAACCTTAAGAGTGTTTTCAATATGACCAAACAGGTGATTCGCCCGATGATGAAAGCAAAAAGCGGCAGCATCATTAATATGAGCAGTGTGATTGGTGAAATGGGCAATGCCGGTCAGAGTAGCTACGCAGCCAGCAAAGCAGGTATCATCGGTTTTACAAAGAGTATTGCCAAAGAACTGGGCAGCCGTAACATTCGTTCAAATGCCTTAGCGCCGGGTTTTGTAGAAACAGATATGACCAGTTATTTAAAAGACGGGGAAGGAGCCGAAAAATACAAAGCAGATATTCCGTTGGGTAAATTCGCAAGCCCGGAAGACATCGCCAATGCAGCCCTGTTCCTGGCCAGCGATATGGGCAGTTATATCACAGGGCAAACGATCAGTGTTTGCGGCGGGTTGAATATTTAATTGCACCTGAAAATAGAGGAACGAAGATTCTTTATACATTTCAAAAACCAGCCTTAATTCATTTGATTTTTGGTGTGTACATTCCCTTCTTTTGCCACTAAGACCTAAAGTCACAAAGGAACACAAAGGAACCGAACGATATTCATACAATTTATCGTTAACCTTTTTTC
>JAFDXE010000003.1 GCA_018268085.1 Bacteroidota bacterium | reverse complement strand
GTTCTAAGGAGAAGGATCATCTAAGAAATACAAAAGAGGCTCTGTAGTGATACAGGGCCTCTTTGATTTTTGGGAAGGTGAAGGCTGTCAGGGCTTTTAGCTGATAACAGCAAGCAATGAACTGCGGAAAAGGAACAGACTAATAGTTGCATACTGAGCTCGTCACTCACTGCAAACAGATAATGATAAAATTGTAAAGAGATGAAGTTGACTATAGAAAGATTACGATAGGAAAAAATTAACGCAAAAAATTGTGGCAAACGGCAGGCAGGCACTACAAACAATTATTCACGCTTACAGCCAAAAGCTCTAAATTCATGGAGAATGATTTATTTTAAAGTGCTTAGTTGAATGTTAGTAAGCTATCTAATGAAAAGCATAAACATAAGAATACTAAAATTTCCAGCTAACAACTTCCTATTGCCACGAAATAGTTTACTCCCGATTGGAGCTAATTAGCAGCGCACGGCTAAAGGTTAATTCGCTCCCCTCAACTCACACCACTTCCATTTTCCGTTGCTTCATCCGGATTAACGAAGATCAGTTTACCAGCAGCGTTTTCTGCCATTAATATCATTCCATTGCTTTCTATGCCTCTCATCTTACGTGGAGCAAGATTAGCAACAACAATAACCTGTTTGCCTATAATAGTTGTTGGTTCAAAATGGAGAGCGATACCACTAACGATTGTACGAGTTTCAAAACCAAGATCCACTTCAAGTTTCAGCAGTTTATCTGCTTTTTCTACTTTCTCTGCAGAACGAATGGTTCCCACTTTCAAATCCATTTTTGCAAAATCATCATATTGAATCAAAGGTTTCATAGTTGAAGCTGTTGAGGACGATTTATTTTCTTCCATTTTTGTTGTGTTGTTGGTTACTGCCTGTTTAATTAATCCGTTCTTAAGTTTTTCTACCTGTACATTAATTTCAGCATCTTCAATTTTTCTGAAAAGCAATTGTGGTTCTCTTAAACTATAGCCTGTGCTTAACAGTTTTATCTTACCCGCATTTTCCCAGTCGAGAATTTTATCAACCACCTTCATCATACCCAGCATTTTTTTTGCTGTACCGGGGAGAAATGGATGGATAAGGATTGCGAGGTTGGCAGTTAATTGCAGGCAAAGGTGCATACAATTGTCTATACTTTTTTGAGCATTACTTGTTGGTTTTCCTGAATCATCTGTTGATTTTGCAATGATCCAGGGTTCTTTTTCCTGCATGTATTTGTTCCCCTTTCTGGCAAGGTCAATTACTTCAAATAATGCCTCCCTGATCTTAAATTCTTCAAGCAGATTTTCAATGGTTGTTTTAGCATTGCCTATTTCTTCGATCAATTTTTTGTCGGTGTCATCCAGTATATCATCATGGAGTTTTGGCACTTTCCCGGCACAGAGCTTATGCATCAACACCCAGGTGCGGTTTACAAAATTCCCAAAAATGCTTACAAGCTCGCTGTTATTCCTGTCCTGGAAATCTTTCCATGTGAAGTCGTTGTCTTTTGTTTCCGGTGCATTGGCGCATAAAACATAACGCAGTACATCTTCGCAACCGGGAAAATCTTTAATGTATTCATGAACCCATACAGCCCAATTCCGGCTAGTTGAAACCTTTTCTCCTTCAATATTTAAAAATTCATTGGCAGGTACATTGTCGGGAAGTACAAATCCTCCATGCGCTTTCAGCATTGAAGGAAAAATGATACAATGGAAAACGATATTGTCTTTCCCAATAAAATGAACCAGTTTGGTATCGTTATTACACCAGTAATCTGCCCAGTGCTCGGTAAGTTCTTTGGTTGCACTGATATAACCGATGGGGGCGTCAAACCAAACATATAGTACTTTTCCTTCGGCATCGGGAAGGGGAACCTTGATACCCCAGTTGCTGTCACGGGTCATGGCACGGCTTTGCAAACCGTTATCGAGCCAGCTTTTGCATTGTCCGTACACATTATTTTTCCAGTCTTTATGCCCTTCCACGATCCATTCTTTTAACCAGGGTTCATATTGCTGCAAAGGGAAATACCAGTGTTTTGTTTTTTTCTTAACCGGTACGGCATCGCTTAAAGCACTCCTGGGATTGATGAGTTGTTCAGGAGACAAGGAAGTGCCGCATTTTTCGCATTGGTCGCCATAAGCATTCGGATTTGCACAAACAGGGCAGGTTCCAACGATATACCGGTCTGCAAGAAAAGTATTTGTTTTTTCATCAAAATACTGTTCCGTTTCTTTTTCTTCGAACAAACCATCGTCATACATCTTTTTAAAGAAAGCCGATGCGGTTTCGTGGTGTGTAGCATTGGATGTGCGTGAATAAATATCAAAGGAGATATTCATCTGTTCCATACTCTCTTTTATGAGTGCGTGAAATTTATCAACTACCTGTTGTGGTGTGATCCCTTCTTTCATTGCACGGATGGTAATAGGAACACCGTGTTCATCACTTCCTCCAATAAATTTTACATCTCTTTTTTGTGCCCTCAGGTAACGTACATAAATATCCGCAGGCAGGTAACAACCGGCAAGGTGTCCGATGTGTATGGGGCCATTTGCATATGGCAAAGCAGCAGTAATTAAATATCTTTTCGGGTTCATTCTAAACAAGCTATTTTAACCGCGTTACTGATTACGATGCGATTATTCGGCGTCATTTGTTTTCGTTAATCTAACTTCAGCGCAGCGGCGAGCAGCAAAATTACCGTAAAACAACTTCATTCCCTAAAACAGTAGCAAGCAACGTTGCCCGGAAATAAAAACGACCTGCAGACGCAGGCCGTTATGTATAACCTCACAAAAAATAATCACTTATTTCAGGTCTAAAAGAGAAAGTTTTTTTCTGAATGCATCAGGCGTTGTTTCCTGTAAGTCTGAAACTTCAATCTCTGCTTTATCTGTTCTTAGTTTTTCCATAAACGAAACAACTTTTCCGTTTACGTACCCTAAACCAACTACGAATGCATTGATATTAGAAGGTACTTCCCGGAAGCTGATCTGGTTGCCGGCAGATCGTCCTGGAATTACGGATGAACGGGAACTTGAAAAAACGATATGGCTCACAAACTTTTCTGCTTTTACTCCTTCTGGCAAATTGATTACAATATCTTTTTTATTGGCAAGGTTGCAATATTTATCGCAATTTACCCAGCCTAGTTTCTGAATGGAGAATGCGTATGAAGTTTGTTTGCCTGCATATTCATTCATAAAACGGACGCTGTCTGTCTTTATCCTTTCAGCATACAACGAACTGTCTTTTTTCTCAATATACTTTCCTCTTAGCGCATGCTGCAACGTTAGTCTGATAGAATCCCCGATCACGCTTTCCATATCAATGGTACCGCGGTGAAGAAACGTAGAAGCTTTTCTCGGCTCACCATCCCTGATCACTTTAATTACATCATAGTCATCGCTGAATTTTTCTTTTAAAATTTCTTCCATCTGGGCGGGTGTAAGCGAAGATTTTTTAGACAAGGCGAATTTAGCAGTGGTTTTCTTACCGGTTCTGATTACACTATAGGGTTGATCGAGCCTGTCTGGCACCATTGTTTTTCCATCAAAAACGATATAGGTATTTTGTTTGCCGGTAAGTTCCCAGTTTAAATTTCTCTCCTGTGCCGGGTAACTGGCATACATGGCAGATTCAATTTTATCGCCGGTTTCGCTTTGCGTGGTAAACAATTTCATTTCCGGGTCGTAGCTGCTGGCAGGCATATTCAATGATATTTCCCTGTTCTGCCTGAGATTCAGCTTATTGCCATTAGCCGTAGCCGTTATTCTCACCATTCCACCGGAGGTAAGCAGTTTTCCATTCGAAAGCGTACTGAGGTTGGCAGCTACCATATCTGCATACCGGTAAAATTCTTCCAGGTTTATTTTTACGTCACCGGTTATTATTCGCCCGCTTTCATCAACAAATGCAGCCGCAGGGATGGTAAACACGGTTCCTTCGCTACCGGTGATGATTCCGCCTTTTTCTGCATTAATATTAAATTCCTGAACGGGATTTTGAATTTTCCGGTAGAAAGAAGCAATGGCTTCCCGGGCATAGGCTTCATCGGCTGCTGCAATATCTTCTGCAACTGAAGAAACAGATTGAGCAATATTTAAAGCGGGGCGATGTGTATGGGGCGCATCTGTTTGAGTAGTTGTTGCCGGATTAACTGTTGTGGCAACAGGAAGCGGGTTGTTGTTAACTTTCTCTTCCTTATTAACAGGACTTGCCGCCGGTGCTTTAGCTGTAGGTACGATTACAACCTTGCTGGCATTGCCGAACGAGTTTCTGAAGTACCATGCTGCAATAAGCACCGCTATAACTGATGCCGCTATGAATAATTTCCGGGCGTATAATGTAAAGAATGATACGGATCTCGCTGGTTTTGATTTTCCATTGGCCTGTAGCATCAGTTCCATTGCCTGCCAGTGCTTATCCATGTTGCTCAAATCAGGCAATTGCTGATTCTCCAACTGGTTGAGCCGGGTTTCAATGTTGATATTTTTATTATCCTGCTGCATTTACTTTACTTGGTGTTGTATAATTTTCCAATTTGGATTTTAATAGTTTTTTTGCTTCACTCAGGTGCCATTTACTGGTGCCATCACTGATGCCCAGGTTCTCTGCAATTTGTTTGTGTGTAAAACCTTCGTACACGTACATATTAAAAACAATGGCTGTACTGGGTGGCAACTGGGCAATGATCTTTTGTATTTCTTTTGCCGAAACGATGCTGAATGCTTCAGCGCTGATACCAACATCTTCACCACAATTGTCATCCAGTGTTTTTGTAACAGCCATCTTCTTCTTGCAAAAATCGATACAACAATTCACCACTATTTTTTTTATCCATGCATCCAGTTTTCCTTCTTCCCTGTAATCAGCAATACTCTTAAATACCCTCAGCATGGCATTGTTATAGATAGTTCCCGCCCCATCTGAATCTGTTGCATACCGGAAACATATTTTAATCATCTCCGGGTAGTACAACCTATACAACTGCTCCTGGCAATGAATGTCATTTTGCTGACAGCCCTTTATAATTATGGGCAGGTTCATGTTCAAGAATCGTTTTTTAGGGGAAAATTGTTCCATCTAACTAAGTATAACTCTGTTAAGTTCCGAAAAGGTTGGGTAATTACTAAATTTATTTTTGTGATTATCAGGAACGCGGATACTACGGATTGAATGGATAGCGCTGATTAATGCAAATCAACATCAGCTAATTGGCTAATTCGTTTATCCGCTAATGATTGAAGGATATTTTGTGAAGATATATTTCAGCTTTTCTACTAAAAAATCTTAAGTATCCTGTTAATCTGTGTTATCCGCGTTCCTAAATACGTGCACTTCCCGGAAATGCATTTCACATATCAGCTTTTCAATTTCTTTTCTACCTCCGCAATGGCTTTTACGGTTTTTACAATCGAATCCGGAGTTACCGATATACTGTCAATTCCCAACTCCACCAGGAATTGCGCAAAATCAGGGAAATCAGACGGCCCCTGGCCGCATATGCCCACTTTTACTTTGTTCTTTTTTGCAGTAACGATCAGCATGCGCAACAGCTCTTTTACCGCCGGGTTGCGTTCGTCGTACAGGTGTGCTACAAGAGACGAATCACGGTCGAGCCCCAGTGTTAATTGCGTAAGATCATTGGAGCCAATGGAGAAACCATCTATGTATTGTGAAAACTGCTCTGCCATCAGAATATTAGAAGGCAGCTCTGCCATTAAAAACAATTCAAGCCCTTCTTTTCCTCTTTCCATTCCGTATTCCTTCATTACTTCCTGCACTTTTAATAATTCTTCTACCGTTCTGCAGAAAGGAACCATTACCACTACATTTTGCAAGCCCATTTCTTCTCTCACTTTGCGTATGGCTTTCAATTCGAGTCCGAATGCCTGTTTGTATTCTGATGAATAATACCTGCTGGCGCCCCTCCAGCCGATCATCGGGTTTTCTTCATGTGGTTCAAAATATTTTCCTCCCAGTAAATTGAAATATTCATTGCTTTTAAAATCACTGAAACGAACAATCACTTTGTTGGGATAAAAAGCAGCGGCAATTTTTGCGATCCCATAACTAAGCCTTTGTATAAAAAATTCTTCTTCGTTTTCAAATCCACGGATCATTTTTTTAATCGTTGCCGATAATTCAACATCGTTCAGTTGCTGGTGCCTCAGCAGGGCCAGCGGGTGTACCTGTATATAATTGTTGATGATGAATTCTTCCCTCGCCAATCCCACCCCGGCATTCGGGAAGTGGGAGAAACGAAAAGCAAGGTTTGGGGAAGCCACATTCAGCATAATGGGCGTAGTCAGCTTTGGCAATTCATTCAGATCCGTTTCAATTATCTTAAAAGGAACTTCTCCTTCATACACAATTCCCTCATCTCCTTCAGCGCAGGAAGCGGTAACCATTTGGCCATCGTTCAGGATCTCTGTAGCATTGCCGCAACCAACAATGGCCGGTACGCCCAACTCACGGGCAACGATAGCCGCATGACAGGTTCGCCCACCCTTATTCGTTATAATTGCCGAAGCTTTTTTCATGATGGGTTCCCAATCGGGATCAGTCATGTCGGTTACCAGCACATCGCCCGCCTGGAATTCATGTCCTTCTGTAACCCGTTTATCCAGCGAAAAAAGAATGGATACTTTTCCTTTACCAATTTTATCGCCTACCGCAATTCCTTTTACGAGTTGCTTTTTTTCTTCATTACCGATGCTGTATTCGGTAATTTTTGAAAAGTCTTTTTGAGAGTGAATGGTTTCCGGTCTGGCCTGAACTATAAAAAGTTCCTTGCTCAATCCATCTATCGCCCATTCAACATCCATCGGGCACCAGTGGCCTTTTAATGTTGAGTAATAATCTTCAATTTTGGAAACCCATTGGGCCAGTTGAATTATGCGTTCATCTTTCAAACAATACCGTTGCTGCAATGGTTTTTCTACCTGTATGATCTGTACTCTTTCATCGGGATTATCTCCATACACCATCATCTTATCTTTATTGCCTAATTTTTTTTCGATGATGCTGTTGTACCCTTTTTTCATTGCCGGTTTAAACACTATGTATTCATCAGGTGAAACAGCGCCCTGCACAATCATTTCTCCCAAACCAAACGATGCATTGATCACTACCACATCTTTAAACCCGCTTTCCGTATCAAGAGAAAATGCCACACCGGAAGCACCCAGATCGCTCCTTACCATTTTTTGCACGCATACCGAAAGGCCGATGCTGAAATGATCATATCCAAAACTCTGACGATAGCTGATGGCACGATCTGTAAATATGGAAGCAAAGCAATTGCGTACGGCATTCATCAACTGGGCCGGACCGCGAACATTCAAATACGTTTCCTGTTGCCCTGCAAATGAAGCATCAGGAAGATCTTCGGCAGTTGCTGATGATCTCACCGCAACATCTGTCATGTCCTGTTCATATTTCTTACTCAGTTCATAATACTTTTCAATAATGGCTTCACTCAATTCACGAGGGAACCGGGCGTTCTTTAATAATTGCCGGGCCTGTAAACCACCGCGTCTCAACGATTCAATATCATCGAGCTTTATGCTGTTAATGATTTCCTTTATTTTTTCATCAAGGTTGTTATAACGGATGAACTCACGGTAAGCCGCAACCGTAACTACAAATCCACCCGGAATCTGTATGCCCATCTGGGTAAGATTCTGCAGCATTTCACCGAGCGAAGCATTTTTTCCGCCAACGAGTTCAATATCATTCAGTCCAACTTCGTGTAAGTCGGCCAGGTATTTTGAATTATCCATAAATGAAAGATTAAAGTGAGCGTAGATTTAATACTAATGTAACGGTTTTGAGTTACAGAACCGAATACAAACAGTGTAAATCATAAAAAAATAATACAGACTTTTTTTATGCGTACGCTGTACAATCAAATGTGCTGTTTAAATAGCCCGTATCTGCTAACTTTATAGAGTGCTTGAGATATGCAGTACACGCATATCCGGTAGAAGCAGTATCATCAAACAGGGAGGAAGATGTGATGGCCGGTTTTTTGGATACACGCATGTGAATGAGAAAAAATATACAGAAGATTAAAGTTCTTCTCTGGTTACCCGAAATAGTAAATCAAATATCTTTATCTCATGAACCGCAAAAATTTCTTAACGCTTTTCTCACCCTGGCTCATTCCCGCTTCATCTGTTTTTGCCGGAAAGAAAATGCAGGATGTTCCGATGATAGCTGGTGACGAAGATTTGTCGGTTACCATTCCACCATATCTGCGTAAGGGCGATATGATTGGTATAACCAGTCCGGCGGGATACATTACGCTAACCGATATTCAGCCGGCAATCAGCAAATTAACAGAATGGGGCTTTACCGTGAAAACAGGTAATTCCATTGGTAAACGTGATTTTACTTTCGGCGGAACGGATGATGAACGGCTGGCAGATTTTCAGCAAATGCTGGATGATAAAAATATAAAAGCGATTTTGTGCGCCAGGGGAGGTTATGGCACTATTCGTATTGTTGATAAATTAAACTTTACAAAATTTTTGCTGCATCCAAAATGGATCATTGGTTTCAGTGATGTAACGGTGCTGCTCAATCATATCGATAAAAATTGTCGCATGGCAGGCATACATTCGAAAATGTGTAATAGTTTTCCCGACAACTGGCTGCTGGCAGAAGATATTCAAAAAGAAACGATAGAGTCTATTCGTGCGTGTTTAACCGGTAATACAATGAACTATACTGCTGCGCCCAATACCCGGAATAAGGAAGGTGTTTGCATTGGGCAACTTACCGGGGGTAATCTTAAGATCATAGAAAGCCTTGCGGGAACATCCAGCAGTATTGATACCAGGAACAAAATTCTATTCCTGGAAGATACCGGTGAATACCTGTATAGCATCGATCGGATGTTCTGGAATTTAAAACGAAGTGGAAAACTGGCAGCATTAAGAGGGCTTATCATTGGTGGTTTTAAAATAAAAAAAGATGATGAAGGCGAAGTGTTTGGTAAGAGCCTTGAAGACATTGTTCTGGAAAAAGTAAAAGAATATACTTATCCCGTTTGTTTCGATTTCCCCGTTGGTCACCAGAAAAATAATTATGCCTTAAAATGCGGCATTGTACACAGGTTGCAGGTAACCCCAACTGCTGTTTCACTCACCGAACAATGATTTGTTATATGCAGATAATAGGTGTACAGAAATGATGAAACGGGGGCCGGGGTTTACTCCTGGTGGAACCAGGGTTGCCAAAAACATACTCAGCATTATTTACTACTTTTAGTGCCCAAAAAAATATTTCATGAAAAGAATTTACTGCTTCTTACTGGTACTGGTAGCTGCCAACGCTTCATTTGCCCAATTGAAACAATTGTCAATGGAGGATGCGATGCTGAATGCCCGTACCACGCTTGCTCCCGAAAACCTTCGCCAGCTACAGTTTATTAAAGGAACCGATGATTATGTGTACCTTAAAAAAGCAGATGGCACAGAAAAATATATGCGGGGCAGTTTTAGCAGCAAAGAAGATGTTGACTATTTAACGTTGGCTCAGCTCAATGAAAGATTGCGTGCAGCTTCCATTGATACACTGAAATCATTACCACCCATACAATTCAATGCAGGTAACTGGGTAGTAAATATCAAAGGACAGAAACTGTCTTTCAGCACTGCTTCAAAAGAATATACAACCATCATCGATAAAGAATCGGCAACAAAAGAAAATGTAGAGGAAAGTAGTGATGGGTATATAGCTTATGTAGATAGTTTTAATTTGTATGTTACCAAAAAGGGAGATACCAAAAAAGTTACGGACGATGGCAGCCGCGATATCGTATATGCGTCAACGGTACACCAGAGTGAATTTGGCATTACTAAAGGAACCTTCTGGAGCAATAACGGAAAGTTACTTGCCTTTTACCGTATGGATCAGAGCATGGTACCGGATTACCCGATCATCGACTGGACTACCCGTCCTGCTAAAGTTGATCCCATCCGTTATCCAATGGCTGGCGATAAAAGTCATCACGTAACACTTGGCATTTACAATGCTGTTACAAAAACAACTACCTGGATTAAAACGACCGGCCCTGCAGAACAATACCTCACCAATATCGCCTGGAGCCCCGATGATAAATATGTGTACATCGCTGTTCTTAACCGTGGACAAAATGATATGTGGCTCAATCAGTACGATGCAACTACAGGTGCATTTGTAAAAACATTATTTGAAGAAACAGACAACAGGTATGTGGAGCCGTTAGTGCCGATGTTGTTCCTCAAAAACAAACCCGGCCAGTTTATATGGCAGAGCAGGAGGGATGGTTGGAATCATCTTTATCTCTATAATACCGACGGTACACTTGTTCAGCAAATTACCCGTGGCGAATGGGAAGTGCTGGAGGTAAAAGGTTTTGATGCAACAGGTGAAGTGATCTATTATACTTCTACAAAGGAATCACCACTATCTAAAAACATTTCAGCTTACAATTTCAAAACCGGTAAAAGCAGGGATATTACTGATACAAAAGAAGTACATTCAGTATTGGTAAGTACCTCCGGCAATTATGTACTTGATACGTACAGCAGCCCCGAAAATCCACGAACAATCCAGGTGATCAATGTTAAATCAGGTAAAACAAAATTATTGCTGCAATCCAAAAATCCATTGCAGGAATACAGCCTGGGCAAAATGGATTTGTTCACCATAAAATCATCCGATGGCGCTGATTTGTATTGCAGGTTGTTTAAGCCTGCAGGCTTCGATGCTGCAAAAAAATATCCCGTGATTGTTTATTGGTATGGGGGCCCTCATGCACAACTTATACTAAACAGTTGGAATGGCGGCGCCGGTGATTACTGGTTCCAGTACATGGCGGAAAGAGGATATGTTGTGTTTACGGTAGATACCAGGGGAAGTTCTTACAGGGGTAAAGTTTTTGAACAATCTATTTTCCGCAGAGCCGGTGATGCACAAATGGATGATATGATGCAGGCTGTAAATTACCTGAACAACCAATCTTATGTAGATAAAAACAATATGGGTTTATTCGGCTGGAGTTACGGTGGATTTATGACAACGGATTTTATGTTGAATCATCCCGATATTTTTAAAGCAGCCGTAGCAGGTGGCCCGGTAATGAACTGGCAGTATTATGAAATCATGTACACTGAAAGATACATGGATACACCCGAAGAAAACCCGGGGGGATATGAAGCAACCAACCTGGTTAAACAGGCAGGAAAACTAAAAGGAAAATTACTGCTGATACATGGCTTACAGGATCCGGTTGTGGTGCAGCAACACTCGGTAATGTTTGTAAGAGCAGCAATCGACAAAGGCGTACAGGTTGATTACATGATCTATCCCGGACATGAACACAATGTGATTGGAAAAGACAGGGCACATTTGTACCAGAAGGTTACCGATTACTTTATGCAAAACCTGAAATAAGGGTGAAGATTTTCCTTTCATCACATTTCAGGGAAGCAGGTGAAGTAAAAAGATTTATCTTAACAACTCAACACGCATCTTATAACAAGAAACATTTCCCATGTCTGTTTTAACGGTAGAAAATCTTTCTAAAAATTATGGGTCGCTTGCAGCGCTGAAGAATGTATCATTCTCGGTTCCGGAGAAAACGGTGTTCGGTATCCTGGGACCTAACGGTAGCGGTAAAACGACCTTGCTTGGAATTATTATGGATGTACTCAAAGCATCCGGCGGAGAATATTACTGGAACGGCGAGACCGGCACCAATGAAACACAACGCAAAAAAATTGGTACTTTGCTGGAAACCCCGAACTTTTACCAGTATATGAGTGCAGAATCGAATCTTGCCATTGCAGCAGCCATTAAGGGACATGGGAAAGAAGACATTCCAAAAGTATTGCAGATCGTAAATCTTTACCAGCGACGCAATTCGAAATTCAATACATATTCTCTCGGAATGAAACAGCGATTGGCCATTGCGTCGTGCCTGCTGGGCGATCCGGATATACTCGTGTTTGATGAACCAACCAACGGCCTCGATCCTGCCGGTATTGCTGAAATCAGGGATCTCATACAGGAACTTAACCGGAAAGGCAAAACAATCATCATGGCAAGTCATATACTGGATGAAGTTGAAAAAGTGTGTACACATGTGGCCATCATTCAAAAAGGTGATTTAAAAACCGTGGGTTCTGTTGCAGAAGTGTTATCGGGTTCTTCTACCAGTGGTAAAGTGATTGAAGCTGCTGCTACCGATCTTGTTGCGCTCGAAAATATTTTGCACCAAATGAACGGCATTCAGAAAATAAACAACGGCGATAATAAACTGTTTTTAACCTGTGATGAATCGATGACTGCAGAACAGGTAAACAGGTTTTGTTTTGAAAAAGGAATTGTACTCAATAAATTAAACCTGAAAGTGAAATCACTGGAATCGAGGTTCCTGGAGATCACCGGTAATCAAAGCGACAGGTAAGAAAATTTTAAAACTGCATTATGCTGAAACTTTTTTCCATAGAATGGCTGAAGCTGAAAGAATACAAAACATTCTGGGCACTATTATTAATTTATGTGGTAATGGATCCGCTGGCGTTTTATTTTTTCGCCAGTAAATACATGGAGTCACAGGGGGCAGGCCAGCAGGAAGCCATGATCAAGGCATTCCTGGGAACACCTTTTGTTTTTCCGAAAGTATGGCATTCATCGGCATGGATGGGAGGATTGTTTTTTGTAATGATCGGTATGCTGTACATTTTATTAATCACCAATGAAGTACAATACAGAACGCACCGCCAGAATATTATTGATGGCTGGAGCAGGATGGATTTTTTAAAAGCAAAATTTTCTGTGCTGATATTTTTTGTACTGGTAGCCACTGCCGTTGTATTTATATCGGGGCTCGGTGTTGGACTTATCTACTCAAAAGGATCTTATAATATTTTTGAAGGAATTTACTTCATCGGGTATTTTGCACTGATGGCATTCATTTACCTCATGTGCGCCTTTATCATTGCCATACTGGTAAAGCGAACAGGCTTGTCGATCATCATTTATTTTGCTTTCGTATGTATCGTAGATAACGTGTTGTGGGCTATCCTTACTTTTAAGAAAAGCCAGTTTGGATTTTTTCTTCCATTGGAATGTACGGATTCACTTGTACCCAATCCTTTTAAGCCGAGTGCGATGGAAACAAGACGTGTGCCCGATAGTTACCTGATTGCAACTGCTGTTGGATACTGTGCGTTATTTGCGTATGTCATTATCAGTTATTTCCGCAAAACAGATTTGAAAACCTAGGATAATAAGCTAATGAGTCAATTAACTAAAAATCCTTTTTGGCCCCGGGAAATAAGAAATTAGAAATTAGAAATAAGGGATTATAAATAAGGAATAAGGGATCGGAGTAAAATTAGCCGATGAGTTTATTTACAAATTAGTCTTTGTGTTCCTTTCTGCCTTCGTGCCTTCGTGGCCCAGGGAGTTTAGAAGTAAGGAATAAGGAATCGTATAAAAATTAGCTATTGAATTCATCTACCAATTGGCTAATTAATCTTCGTGGCAAAAAACCGCGTTCATCCTTCAAATCCTCGTCATCAGCGTTCCTGTTCTTCCCCGTCATCAGAAATTAAGCGTAGTAAAAATAAATAACTAATCAGCTAATTAATCAATCAACTCTTCTATCGCCGCCTCTACCGAAGGATATAAAAATGTAAATCCCGCCCTTTTAATTTTTTCGCAACTAACCGTTGTACTTTTTAATACTTCAATACTTCGTTCTCCCATCATTATCTTTAACACAAATGAGGGAACGTGCATGGGTATAAAGAAATTTTTACGAACACGTTTTGCCAGGGTAAGCGTAAGCATTGTATTGGTAACCGGCTGTGGCGCAACAGCATTGTAACTTCCGCTAATTTCAGCATGTTCAACTGCATAAGCATACATCCTGCAAAGATCTTCGATGTGAATCCAGCTCACCACCTGTGTACCACTACCAAGGATAGCCGCAATTCCAAATTTCAACGGTTTTTTAAATTCTTCCAGCGCACCGCCTTTCTCACTCAACACAATACCGGTTCTGAGTGTACACACCCGTATGCCTAAAGTAGCAGCTTCTTCAATACTTTGTTCCCACAGCATACAGGTATGCCCGAGAAAGGCAGTATCTGCTTTTTCATCTTCGGTAAAAAAATGATTGGGTTCTTTATCGGGCCCATACCAGCCGATAGCTGATGAGCTGATGATGGCTTTCACTTTATGCGTATGTTTTCTTAAGGTATCCACAATCAGTTTACTGCTAAGCGTTCTGCTATCAATGATCTCTTTGCGATAGGCTTCTGTCCATTTTTTTGCCACCACTCCTGCACCTGCCAGGTGAATGATATAATCAGCAGCCTGCACAGCATCCACATCTATTTCCTGTTTTTTTACATTCCATGCAGCATAAGTTACCAAATCATTGTTTTTATTTTTTTCGGGGTTCCTGCTAAGTACAATTATTTTGTAGCCTTTGGAAGAAAAATATTGAGTAAGCCGGCTACCGATCAAACCGGTGCCACCGGTAATGAGTATTGTTTGCATACGATAAAGGTACCAATTTTAGAAAGGCAGGAACAGTTGCAGTTACTTTGATCGGATTATTGAAATACCCTGTCATCCTGATCAATTGTATAAACAGCGAACAAAACCTCGTACATTTATTTAAAAGGATTGTACAATGAAAAAATGGTATATAGCAGCCTGGATACTTTTTATGCAGCTCAGCAGTGATGCGCAGAAAATTACTTTTTCAGAATACAGTAAAAAAGAAACAAGGGATATTTACTTTGAGATACTGGGAAAGTTCGATTCGTCATTCATCGTGTACAAAAACATACGGCAGAAACATATGCTTACCCGTTACGACAATAACATGAATATCGTGGAAGACATTCCGCTGAACTTTGTTCCCGAACGCACTTTCAACATTGACTTCATCACTTACCGTGATTTTTATTACCTCATTTACCAATACCAGAAAAACAATATCGTGTATTGCAAGGCAATGAAAATGGATTTGAAGGGTAAACAAATGGACGAACCTGTGCAATTGGATACAACTAAAATAAGCGTACTGGCCGATAATAAAATTTACAGTACCACTTTCAGTGAAGACAAACAGAAGATCCTTGTTTACAAACGGCAACTGCGTGACCAGAATTTTACGCTGGTTACAAAAATGTACAACGCTTCTCTTGAGTTACTCGACAGTACAAGACAGAACACCCGTTTCAACGATGAAAAAGAAATTTACAGTGATATCGCAGTAAGCAATAATGGCAATTATCTCTTTGCAAAAGAAACCAAACGCTGGGCAAGGAAAGATACGGCAAGCGAACTTGAGATCTATTTGCATAAAACAGGACAGTCAGAGCCTTACAGGAGTTATAAATTATCTCTCGGGAAAAAACTCATTGAAGAGATCGTGATCAAAACAGATAACCTTAATTCAAATTATGTGATCAATGCGTTTTACTATGGTCAGCGGAAAGGAAGCATCGAAGGTTTGTTTACCTCCTTTATTGATATGAATGGCGAAAGATCCGTTAAGGCAAAATTCAATGTATTTACAGATTCTCTCCGCTATGCCATTAATAGTGATGACCAGGCTAAATATGCTTTTGATAATTTGATCATCCGCAATACCATCATGAAAAAAACAGGCGGGTTTATTATTGCAGCAGAAGATTTTTATACGGAGAGCCTGTTTAACAACGCCTGGAACAGGCAGTACTATTACAATGCGCTGCCTTATGTAAATTCTTACGATTACTATTTATACAATCCTTATTACTACGGATACAGACCGTATATTTCCGGCAGGCAGGAATCAACCCGTTACTATTACAACGATATGGTTGTATTAAGCATCGATAGTGCGCTCGACCTGGAATGGAACAGGGTAATTCACAAAAAACAATACGATGTAGAGAATGATAATTTCCTTTCGTTCTTTAACCTGAATGCCGGTGGGGAAGTACATTTTTTATTCCTCGAAAATGATAAACAAAAGCAGGTGATAAGCGATCATGCAGTTTCTCCCGGCGGGGAAGTAAAACGGTATAAAACAGTAAAGAGCACAGATGTTGCCTATGGCTTCATGCCCCGCTTCGCCAAACAAACCGGCGCCAGGCAAATAATCATTCCCTGCGTTTACCTGGGGTATATACTGTTTGCCAAAATTGATTTTTGATTTATCAGCGTAGCAATTTGCCACTGATTAATTAGCGGAAGTGTTGAGGTGACTGGTAGCCGATATAAAATGAGTTGAATAACGAATGGAAGATATTTGTGTGCCTTTGTGTATTTAAATAGCAGTGGCCATAATTCACTTCGGTTGCCTGCAATAAACCAATATTAATTTCTCTATTTTCGTGTTCTATTTCAATCACGCTTAATTTTTCATCCAGGTGACAGGCACGTTCAAAGCCAACAATCCATACAACAGTTTCTTACTCCTCGTTTATGGATTGGTATTAAAGCTGCCTATGTTTATTCATCCATCCGTCCCTTCAGCACAACCACTCGATGGTATTCTGTACAATGGTTTCATGGATATATTAAAACCCGCCGGCAGCAAAGCCCCGGTTATCTATAGCATCATTGCATTTTTTCTCCTGTACTTCCAGGCAATGGGTATTAATAAAGTACTGAACGATCAACGCCTGCTCCCCAAGCCAAATTACCTGGCTGCCATGAGTTACCTGTTGTTTACGTCGGTGTTCAGGGAATGGTCGGTATTATCAGCACCGCTCATCATTAATACGTTGCTTATTTGGGTGTTGGCAAGATCATGCACCATCTACAATAACCCCAACGCCAAAACGCAGTTGTTCAACATCGGTATGCTCGCAGGGTTAAGCAGTTTGTTTTATTTTCCGGCCATAGCCTTTTCTATACTCATTTTTGTGGCCATTATTATAACCCGGCCTTTTTCATTACAGGAATGGGTAGTTGCTTTATTGGGCATTCTTACGCCTTATTATTTTGAGGCGTCATGGTTGTTCCTGTCGGGCCGGTGGAAATCTTTTTCATTACCGGCAGTATCCGTTAATGTACCCATCTTTCATGAAACGCTTTTTGCTTCCATTGCCATCGCCATCATTTTAATAATCATTTTAACGGGGATGGTTTTTGCACAAAACAATATGCGCAGGCTGGTGGTGCAGTCACGCAAAAGCTGGAGCCTGATCTATCTTTACCTGGCGGTTTCCATCCTGGTGCCATTCCTCAATTCAACACATAATTTCGATTACTGGATCCTTACCGCGGTGCCGGCAGCAGCATTTGGCGGAGCAGCTTTCTTATATCCTGAAAGAAAATGGTTTTCCCTTTTATTTCATTGGAGCCTGGTGATATTAACTTTCATCCTTGGATTTTTTGTTCGATAAAGTGAGACAGGGAGTGTAATTTTGCGCAGCACTTCAATTATACATCTTCAATTATCATCCTATATGAAATTCGGCGTAGTAGTTTTTCCTGGTTCCAATTGTGACAGAGACATGGTAGATGCCCTGCAAAACGACCTGCAGCAGGAAGTAATAAGCCTTTGGCATAAAGACAAAGACCTGAGCTCCTTTTCTACGGATGATTGCATTGTACTGCCCGGCGGTTTTAGCTACGGCGATTACCTGAGGTGCGGTGCCATCGCCAGGTTTAGTCCGATGATGCAAAGCGTAACAGCATTTGCTGCAAAAGGAGGAAAGGTACTTGGCGTATGCAACGGATTCCAGATCTTATGTGAAAGTGGTTTGCTTCCCGGCGCCCTGTTACGCAATGAACAACAGAAATTCGTTTGCAAAAATATTTTCATGAAAAGTCCGGCCGATGATAAAGTGCTCAAAATTCCCGTAGCCCACGGTGAAGGAAGGTATTTTGCCAACACAGCCACCATGAACAGCATCCTTGCCAATAACCAGGTGATCTACCAGTATTGCGATGAGCAAGGGCAAATAACAGCAGCAGCCAATCCCAATGGTGCTATGCACAATATTGCCGGCATCTGTAATGCTGAACGAAATGTATTTGGAATGATGCCGCACCCGGAACGTGCCACTAATCCCAGCTTGTCTAACGCAGATGGTATTGAAGTGTTTTCGGCTTTGTTCAATATTCATCAATTCGCATAGATCGGATGGCAGATCATAATTATTAACAACTTTCCTTTCCGGAAAACGGTAAGGAAGTATAATTTTGCAGTCTTAATAGCAGAAAAATTTAAGTATGAAGAAATCAGGTTTACTAACAGGCTTGCTGTTGTTTATTGCCTTTGCCGGTTTTGCACAGATTACCGACCCGGTAAAATGGAGCTATACCGCAAAAAAAACAGGCGATAAAACCTATGAGTTACACATCACCGCTACGCTCGACAATAAATGGCATATCTATGCACAGGATGCAGGGGAAGGCCCGGAGCCAACCAGTTTTAAATTTTCTACCAACCCGCTCGTGAAGCTGGATGGTACCGTGAAAGAAGAAGGTAAACTCGAAAAATCTTTCGACGCAAATTTTAATTCAACCCTTAAGTTTTACGCCAATAAAGTTGATTTTATTCAGAAGATTAAACTGAAATCTAACGCAACAACCGTGGTAAAAGGTGCAGTTACTTATATGACCTGCGACGACAAAAAATGCCTGCCGCCCAAAGAAGTTCCCTTTTCCATAAAGATCGACGGAAAATAATTTTTACTTTTAAATAATCCCGGTTAACGGGATTTTTTTTCGCCATGCGTTTGTTCAACACCATCCTCTTTCTTCTTGTCACCTTGTTTTCAGGTATTGGAAATCTTGCTGCACAGGATAGCAGTGCTGTTCAGTGGACACTGCATTCAAAAAAAATTGCCGATAAGCAATATGAAATAAGCCTTACAGGCAGCATCAGGAGCGGCTGGCATCTGTATGCAAAGGATTCGGCAGAAGGCCTTGCCGGCATTTCACTCCTGTACAACGATTCCACCATAATGGCTGCCGAACCGGTGATCAACGCAACATTTACCGCTATCAAAGACCCGGTTTTTGAGAACACGCAAAAATCGGTTACAACAGGGCCGGTAACGCTTACACAAACGATCCGGTTTACAAAAGAGGAAGCGCCTTCTTTACGTATAAAGCTGGCGTATGAAACCGGCGACAAGGATAATTTTATCCCCGAAGAACAGAAACTAACGGTAACCCTCAACGCTGAAGCTGCCGGCAAAGTAACCAACCGGATAAAGATCCCGTCTATCGATCTGCAGCATTCGCTTACCAATTGCGGCACTTCTGCATCCCTGGAAACATCTACCAAATCAACCGGCTTATGGAAATTATTCCTGCTGGGTTTTTTAGGCGGACTCGTTGCCCTGCTCACACCCTGTGTGTTCCCCATGATTCCGCTCACCGTATCTTTCTTTACCAAAAAAGCAACTTCCAAAAAAGCCGGTGTAAGCAACGCCTTCCTTTACGGATTTTTTATTTTCCTTATTTATGTATTGCTTAGCCTGCCTTTTCATTTTTTAGACAAACTGAATCCTGAAATACTCAATAATATTTCCACCAATGTATATCTCAATGTTTTCTTCTTTGTGATCTTCCTGTTTTTTGCCTATTCTTTCTTTGGATTTTATGAGATCACGTTGCCGGCTGGTTTGTCGAGCAAGGCAGACAGCAAAGCAAGTGTTGGCAATATCATGGGGATATTCTTCATGGCATTAACGCTGGCCCTGGTTTCGTTTTCCTGCACCGGCCCGATCCTGGGTTCATTGCTCGCCGGTTCCTTAACCAATGATGGAGGCGCCATGCAGTTAACCATGGGTATGGGTGGTTTTGGTTTGGCGCTGGCCTTACCATTCGGGTTGTTTGCCCTGTTTCCCAACTGGCTGAACTCCTTACCCAAATCTGGCGGCTGGCTAAATACCGTAAAAGTGGTGCTCGGCTTTTTTGAACTGGCGCTGGCATTTAAATTCCTGTCGAATGCCGACCTGGTAAAACACTGGGGGCTGCTGAAAAGGGAAATATTTATAGGGCTGTGGATTATTATCGGTGTATTATTAACACTATACCTGTTTGGAAAGATCAGGTTCCCGCATGATTCACCCATTAAAAAGCTGGCCAGGGGCCGGGTTATATTCGGTTTGGCCGTAGCCGCATTTACCGTTTACCTTTTACCGGGTGTTACCAATACCAAATATGCCAACCTGAAACTGATCAGCGGTTTTCCGCCTCCGTTATATTACAGTATTTATGCAAAAGATGAATGTGTACTGGGATTGAATTGTTCTCATGATTACGAAGAAGGATTGAAAATGGCGAAGGCCGAACACAAACCCATCCTGCTCGACTTCACCGGTTATGCCTGTGTGAATTGCCGGCGGATGGAAGAAAATGTGTGGAGCCAGGATGATGTGTACAGGGTGTTGAAAGACAGTTTTATTGTGATCTCCCTGTATGTAGATGATAAGAAGCAATTGCCCGCCGCTCAGCAATTCAGCTATACTACCAAAGAGGGAATAGAAAAAGACATTGTTACCGTAGGCGATAAGTGGTCAACTTTTGAAACAGAAAATTTCTCCAATAATTCCCAACCCTTATATGCGTTGCTGAACACTGATGAAGTATTGCTGGCACGCCCCGTAGGATACACGCCATCGGCAAAAGAATACCTGGAATGGCTGAGGTGTGGATTACAAGCTGCAAAATAGAGAAAGGGTTGGCTGTTGAAAATAATCGCAACCATTATTATTAAGTTGGATTTTATCCAATGCTGAAATATCTTCAGAAAAACAGCAGTCTTATTACATAAATTTTCTATAGCATGCTTAGTTTTCAACAAATCGATAAAATATCAATAAATTAATTTACCAATTCGAATATCCATACTACATTCGCTGCCCCAATCCATCCTGCTAAAACTGCTGCCCTACATTCCTCAGGTAAATATTGAAATGCAATAACCTTTATGATAAATCTGGTTAGTGGATTTACTGCACAACGTGTACGCTTTACACAGTTACGGATACCATCACCGGTAGCCGCATTTTTTTGCCTGTACGGGGCCAATTACAATCGTTTTCATTTTCAATTCATACAAACAAACAGTACGCAAAATTTTAAATCGCTTATATGAGCCTATTTACATTGTATCAATCAAAAACTAACATGAAGAGAAAGTTATTATCGCTGGCATCAGTGGTGGTATTGATGCTGATTTCATCAATTAGCTACGCTCAAAACGTGAGTGCAACATGGGGTTCGAATGGAAATTCTGCCTGGTATACGGGTGGCAACTGGGCCGGAGGTTCGTATGCCGGCGTAGGTGGTGCAGCAACTTCTAACAGTAACATTGCAACATTTACCAACGCATTTACGGCGACAACGGTTGGAATTAACATGGGAACCAATAGCCTGAATCTTGGTGCGGTTTCTATAGACAATTCAAGAACGACTGCATTAAATATAGGGAACAGTAGTGGAACAGCCGGTGTTTTGCGTTTATATGGCGCCTCAGTAAATAGTGTTTCAAATACCGTACTACGTAATAATAGTACAGGTTTACTTACTTTACAAGTAGCTCAGAATGGAACAATGGGGGTTGTATTAGCTAATTCAACTGATAATATAATCAATATTGATAACACCGGCGGTATAGCCATTTCTTCCGTCATAAGTGGATTGGTTGCAGGTAACAAATTAACTAAGACCGGTTCAGGATCAGGTGTTCTACAATTAACCGGTGCCAATACCTACACAGGATTAACCACAGTAAGTGGTGGAACCTTACAATTCAACAGGTCTGGCGGTACTACCATTCCAACAGGAAACAGTGTAACGGTAAGCAATGGAGGAACTTTGCTGATTAGTACTACTCAAACGTTGGCTAATGTAACAGTTGATGCAGGCGGTACGCTCATACTTGCTGCAGGAATTACCGTTACCGGAACATTTACGGTTAACGGTACACTGCAAATCAACAGTGGTGGATTTACCAATACTGCTCCCAATTATGGAAGTACTTCCTTACTTAAATACAGCACCGGTGCAGCTTACGGTCGTGGTTTGGAATGGAGTGCCACTTCAGGCGCAGGATATCCGGCTAATGTACAGATCAGCACAACCAATACCTCTTTAAACCTTGGGAATAATGGCGCCGGTACTGCCCGTCAGTGTTCCGGAAATATTACCATTGATGCAGGAACAACACTTACCATGAATGGAACGGCCATGACTGCAGCTTTAACTGCATTAGGCGATATGAACCTTGCAGGTACACTGGTACTTTCATCAAGCGTCGGAGGTGATATCAAAATCGGCGGTAACTGGAACTTCACTGTTGGCGGCACTTTCACCAGCAACAGCCGTGCAGTATTTTTTATTGGCAGTACACAACAAACCATTTCAAGGTCTGCCAGCGGCAATTTAAACTTCGATTATTTACTGAATCAGAATTCAGGTGGCGGCATCAAACTCGCCAGCGGAACAGGATTGAATGTAAACGGAAGCGGTAACGGACTGCAACTCACGGGAACGGGCACTGGAAATGTTTTTGATCTGAATGGAAATATTCTCACGTTGGGTATTGGCACCAACATTCAATTATCCGGCTCCCAATCTATTACCAGCTCTACCGGAACCGGAACTATTTTTATACAGGGAGGAACATCCAATATCAATAGTGGAACAGGACTGGATTTGTCTTCATCAGTGAATATGGAATTAAGTGGCGGAATGGATTTTGGATCGAACCTTACCACTATTAATGGAACATTGTGGTTGAACAATGGTGGTTTCGTAACCAATAATGCACCAATTTATGGCACTGGGTCTACATTAAGGTATAATTCGGGTACGAATCCTTATGTGAGAGGTATCGAGTGGGGTACAGGTAGCGGTGCAGCTTATCCATACAATGTTCGTATCAGTAATAACACCAACCTCGACCCCGGTGGTACAAGTCGTACGGGTGTTACATTAAGTACAGCAGGTAATGTTACCATCGATGCTGGTTCTGCGATCTATATGGATTACAGCAGCCATAACATGACCATTCCTTTGATCATTAACGGCAACCTGGTTTTGAACGGTAGCCTCTCTGCTTCCGGAACATCCGGCGGCGATATTAAAGTAAGGGGCAACTGGTCGAGTACCGGTTCCTTCTTCCCCAACGGAAGAGCCGTTTTCTTCGACGGCGCAAGCGGTACGCAAACCATTACAAAATCGGGCGGTCAAACATTCGACTACCTGATCGTAGATAAAGCAGCAGGCGATGTGGCATTGGCAAATGATATTACGGTTAACCAAACGGCTTTCCTTACCAACGGTGTAATTACAACCGGTTCCAATAAAGTGATCATTGCCAGTGGTGGTGCTATAACAAGAACGAACGGTCATGTGGCCGGTTCATTACAAAAAGAGGTAGGCACAGGTAACCCAACCATTACCTATGAAATTGGCGGTGCAACCAATTACCGCCCGGTGGTTATTGCTTTTAACGGTGTAACAGTTGCCGGTAATCTTACGGCGAGTGTTTCTCAATCGGCAGGAGCACATCCAAACCTGGCTACCTCAGCCATTAATAATACGCTAAGGCTCGACCGTTATTATACCTTAACCAATGCATCTACTTCATTTACTTCTTATGATGCTACTTTTAATTTTGTGGCAGGAGATGTGATCAATGGTGCAGATCCCAATAATCTTATTGCAGGGAAATGGGATGGTTCAATATGGACTTATCCAACGGTAGGAACCAAAACTTCTACCAGTACGCAGATCACCGGTGTAACTTCTTTCAGCGATTTTGCATTTGGTGAATTAAATTCCACGCCTACTTTAACAGCTACGGGCTTAGCTGGTTTTGGCAGTGTATGTTTGAATAATACAGCAGGCCCCAATACTTTTACCATTACCGGTAATACATTAACCACGGCTGATGTAACTGTATCCTCGCTCAGTGGATTTACTTTTTCTACAGACGACGTTACGTACAGCAGTTCGTTAAGTATTGCGCAGGGCGGAGGAAGTTTTTCACAACTCGTGTATGTGAAATTCACGCCAACAGCCGTTCAGCCATACGACAATAATATCGTTGTAGGTGGTGGCGGCGCTTCAAGTGTAGATGTTGCTGTTACCGGAAGCGGAATCAATACCGTTCCTACGGTAACTGCCGGCACTGCAACAGGCATTACATCAATTGCGGCAACTGTTCCCGGAACGATTACAGACAATGGCTGTTCTGCCATAAGTGGTTATGGTGTTGAATACAGCACCAGCAACAATTTCGCTAACGGAACCGGAACAGCAATAGCAGGCAGTAACCTTAGCGGAAATAATTTTTCTGTTAGCTTGTCGGGACTTGCAGCATCTACTGTTTACTATTATCATACGTATGCAACCAATAACGGAGGTACAGGGTATAGTGCGCAGGGAACATTTACAACGGCTACGCCTGCACTAAGTGCATCGGCATTAACTGCTTTTGGAAATGTATGTATCAATACAACTGCCGGTGCGAATACATTTACCATCACTGGTACAAATCTTACTTCGGCAAACGTAACCGTTGCAACGCTTAACGGATTTACCTATTCTACAGATGATATTACCTACAGTTCATCTTTATCCATCAGCCAAAGTGGTGGAAGTTTCTCTCAATTGATTTATGTGAAATTTAATCCCACACTGGTTCAATCTTACAGTGCAAATATTGTGATTGGTGGCGGTGGTGCTTCCAATACAAATGCAGCAGCAAGTGGCAGTGGCGTTAATACAGCGCCTGCAGTTACCAATGGTACAGCCAGCGGAATTACTCAGGTTGCGGCAACCTTAAACGGAACTATCAGCTCAATTGGCTGTTCTGCGATCACCGATTATGGTTTTGAATACAGCACTACCAACAACTTTGCCAACGGAACCGGAACACCGGTTGCCGGAAGTAACCTGGGTGGCAGCAGTTATTCTGTTTCATTGAGCGGGTTATCTGCCAATACTATTTATTATTATCATGCATATGCAACCAACGGTGGTGGTACAACTTATGGAACACAGCAAAGCTTTACCACGCTTGGCCTTGATGCGCCGGTTGCCACTGCAGCTACCGATATTGCCTCAACCAGTTTCACAGCAAACTGGAATGCGGTAACAGGTGCAACCAGTTATGCATTGGATGTGGCAACAAATGCAACGTTTGGTACAACTTCATCTGTTTCGCAGGGATTTGAATCAGCAACGTTTCCACCTACTGGATGGATAACTTCAGGATGGTCGAGGAGTATAACGGCTGCAGACATTAATTCAGGTTCAGGAGCCGCGATTGGTAGTGCAACATCCGGCACTTTGACTACCCTGAATATTCCGAATCCAACTTCCATGACTTTTTACCTGGGCAGATCAAGCAATAACACGGCAAAAACGTTGACTATCGAAGTTTCTACGACCAGTCAGACAAGTGGTTTTACTACCGTGGCAACTTTTGATCACAGCAATGTGCCGGTAAGCAGCTATAATCAATATACGGTTGATCTTTCGGCCTATTCTGCTAACAGTACAGTATATATTCGGTTCAACAAAACATCAACCACAACATCACCCTGGAGGTTAGACGATATTGTTGTTAGCCAGTTTTTCCCTGCCCTGCTTCCCGGATATAGCAACCTTTCCGTTTCCGGGTTAAGCCAATCCGTAACCGGTCTTTCATCAAATACCAACTATTACTATCGTGTTCGTGCGGTTAGTGCCAACAGCACTTCTGCCAATTCAAATACCATTACAGCAACTACCTGTCAAACGGCAAACTTAAGTACTACACAAAATAATGTTAGCTGCAACGGCGGAACCAATGGTTCAATAAACCTGACCATTACCGGTGGTACATTGCCGTATGGTATTAGCTGGACAGGTCCGAACGGATTCACTGCATCTACAGAAGATATCAGTGCACTGGCAGCAGGCACCTATTCTGTAACCGTAACCTCCAACACCGGTTGCCCGGCTACTGCAGAGGTTACCATTACAGAACCTGCGGCTTTGTCTGCAACACTCAGTGGAAATACTTCCATCTGCTCAGGAGGTTCTTCAAACATAACGGTAACGATTAGTGGTGGTACAGCGCCGTTCAGCGTGGTGTACAATGATGGAAACGGAAATACAACCGTTAATGGTCTTTCAACAGGTGCTAACACTATTCCGGTTAGCCCGGCAGCAACCAGCAGCTACAGCCTGGTATCAGTTTCCGATAACGCAAGTTGCGGCGGTAGCGTAAGTGGTAGTGCATCAGTTACCATTAAACCGGATTATACGATTACGGCTTCAGCAGGTTCAGGCGGAAGTATCAGTCCTGCCGGTGTTACCACGATTTGTGAAAATGGAAATCAAACCTATACCATTGCAGCAGCAGATGCCTGCCACAGTATTGCAGATGTAGTAGTGGATGGTGTTTCGCAAGGTATCATTTCAACCTATACATTTACGGATGTAACTTCAAACCATACCATCAGCGCAAGCTTTGTTTTAAATACTTATGTAATTACCGCCACTGCAGGTACAGGTGGATCAATCACCCCCGGCACCGGATCGGTTAATTGCGGAGACAACGCTACGTTTACCATTGCTCCCGACGCCTGTTATGTGATCAGTGATGTAGTAGTTGACGGTGTTTCACAAGGCGCTATAACTACTTATACATTTACGGATGTAACAACAACGCATACGATCAGTGCAAGTTTCACCAGTACAACCGTTACCGCTTCGGTTGCTATTGCAGCCAATCCTTCAGGAGCAATATGTGCCGGAACAAGTGTAACGTTTACGGCTACCCCAACAAATGGTGGCAACACACCAACCTATCAATGGTACAATGGCGTTACCCCGATCAGCGGAGAAACCAATGCAACCTATACATCTGCCACACTGGCTAATGGCGATGCCATCAGTGTAGTGATGACTTCATCTATCGCAACCTGTATTGCCAACAGCCCGGCAACATCCAACAGCATTACCATGACGGTAAATACAGCGCCTGCTGTTCCGGGAAGCATCAGTGGCCCGCTTGATGTTTGTCCTTATGTAGGAAGTGTTGCTACCTATTCTATCGCTGCGGTACCGGGTGCGGTATCCTATCAATGGACGATCCCTGCACAGGGAGCTACCATCCAGGGTGCATCCGATGGAACCAGTATCGATGTGTTGATCGATAACAGTTTCGCACAAACGAACCAGCAGTTTAAAGTGCGTGCAGTTTCTGCAGACGGATGTATCAGCGGAAACAGTTCCATCATTGTATTAAAAAATATTCCGGGTATTCCTGTTGCGATCAACGGGCCTACCAATGCTTGTCCGTTTATGGGGCAAACCGGCACAACAACTTATACGATCGATGCCGTTCAATATGCAACGTCTTATACATGGACGGTACAGGGAACAGGTATGACGATCATCAGCGGCCAGGGATCAACCAGCATTGAGGTTAGTTATGCAGCCAATTTCACATCGGGAGTGATCAGGGTTACTGCCAATTCTAATTGCGGCGCCCGCACACCACGTTCATTAAATATTTCAAGATTAACACCGCAGGCACCGGCAGTTATTAACGGACCCGTTAATGCCTGTTCATATGTAGGCACAAGTACGCAGGTAACCTATAGTATTGATGCCGTTGTAAATGCTACTTCATATACCTGGACTTTACCGGCGAATGTAAACCTGGTAAGCGGACAAGGTACAACCAGTATCGTAGTTACGTTTGGTGGTGCATTTACAACCGGTGCCATTAAAGTAAGATCCGTATCGAATTGCTTCTCCAGTGGCGACAGGCAATTAACAGTATCGCTTGTACCACCAGCCGTTCCGGGAACGATCAGTGGTCCAACCAGCGCCTGCCCTTACGTGGGTACATCAACACAGGTTACTTATTCAATAGCCAGTGTACCGGATGCTACGTCTTATTTATGGACATTACCAACAAACATGAACCTGGTAAGTGGCCAGGGAACCACCAGCATTGTAGTTACATTCAACAATAATTTCGGTACTTCCGCATTGAGTGTGAAAGCGGTTTCTTCCTGTGCTTCCAGTGCCAACAGCAATCTAACGATCACTGCATCATCTGCCAGCACACCGGGAGCGATCAGCGGGCCAAACAATGCCTGTTTGTTTATTGGTACGGCTAATGAAGCTACGTACAGCATCCGTAAAGTATCCAATGCTGCCAGCTATGTATGGGTAGTGCCAACGGGCGCAACCATTACAGGTCATCCTTCAGGAACCGGTGCCAACGACACCACCATTACTGTTTCATTTGATAACAACTTTGTTGGTGGTACATACATCCAGGTGTATTCTGTGAATTGTAATGTAAGTTCACCAAGAAGCTATGCAGTGGCGAGAAATACAGCTTCAACCCCAGGACCAATTTCCGGCCCTACTAACGTTTGCGAATACATGATCTCGGCCGGCAATCCTTCGGGCACTACAGCTACCTATACCATCAGGAAAGTATCTACGGCATTGTCTTATAACTGGACGGCACCTGCAAATGCAACCATCGTTGGTCATCCGGGGGGCGCAGGAGAAAATGATACCATTGTACAGGTGATTTACAACAGTAGTTTTGTTTCCGGCAGCCTGCAGGTTTCATCTACCAACGGTTGCGGAACCGGCACTGCGAAAACACTTTCATTAACCAAACTGAATCCGGGAACGCCAGGCATCATCGATGTTATTAATACACAAACCTGCCCGTCGAGAGAATACACATACACAGTGGCATCGATGCCATCGAATGCCACATCACTGGTGTGGACTGTGCCGGCCGGGGCGATGCTTGTTTCCGGGCAGGGAACAGTTAGCATTACCGTTAGCTATCCTTCAACAGTAATAAATGGTTCGGTTACCGCTCAGGCAATAAACAATTGCGGAAACAGTACGATACGATCTATTACCGTTAAACTGGCTGCATGTCCTCAAGACAGGATGATTGCAGGAAGAACAACTGCAGCAGCTTCGGTTGAAGAAGTGAAGCAAGCGCTGGAGGTAAATGTTTACCCGAACCCGGCAGTGAATAACTTTAAACTTCAGGTTTCCTCTGCAGCAAAAGAAGCGATCAATGTGCGTATCATGGATCTGCAGGGTCGTGAACTGAAACGTTTAACCATAGCGGCCAATCAAACCATACAATTGGGTTCAGATCTGAAAGCCGGAACCTATATCATTGAAGTAAAACAGGGTAAAGCAGTAAAACTGACCAAACTGGTTAAGTTTTAAAAGATGGGTTTTTAGAAACAACGGATGCTTTATCCGGCAAATTACGAGGGAGCCCATCAACAGGTGGGCTCCTTATTTTTAAGACAGTGAATAGCCAATGATTTTTGCATGGATATTATATTAAAGTCACTATTTTAATTTTCACCTTTTACGGGACTTCAGTTGTTGGCTAAAAATCTATATTCGCACCCGCTAAACCTCCGTACTTATAAACAGCATGCAAACTGTTTATGGGCATGAACCACACCTGTGAGTGAGGACGGCGAAGCCGTGAAAATCGGGCCGGGAATTATCCGCCGGGATCCGTTAATATTCCTACCCTCAATAGCTTATATTGTATATATTTGCACCTCTTTATTTAAAAGGAATTACCCATTTTAATAAAGCAAACCTGCAGGTTTTACTTTGAAGGAACAGCAGGTTTAATTTACCCTTTGTATTTATATTTCCTGGTATATGAGAAAATTATTTCCGGCATTAGCCATTTTAGTATTTGTAGTGTCTCTGCATTCCTGTGTTTCTCCCAATAAGTTGTACTTATTTTATGATAAAACGCCGGGAAGAGATACGTTGGATACGGTGGCTCAACCTGTTGTTCAGAAAATACAAAGAAATGATCGGCTGAACATTACCGTTAGTTCTACGGATCCGGCGCTTACAGCGTATCTGAATCCTTTTAATGTGCAGAACTCATCCAGTTCAACTTCACAGCAGGCGGCAGCAGGTTACCTCGTGAATTATGCCGGTAATATCGAGTTCCCGCTACTGGGAACTATACAGGTTGCGGGTTTGTCTACCAGTGAAGCATCCAAACTGATCAAAGACAAACTGTCTTTTTATTATAAAGATCTGTTTGTGAATGTGAACCTGCGTGGGCAGGTATATTTTATCAGTGGCCGTCAGGGTACACCAATCGCAATGACCAACGAACGGTTGACCATCTTTGAAGCTATTGCGCAATCGGGAATGCAGGATGCATACGATCGTAAAAATCAATTATGGCTGGTAAGGGATTCTGTTGGCCAGCGTATTTATACAAAGCTCGACCTGAACAGCAAGAGCATATTTCAATCGCCTTACTATTATCTTCAGAACAACGACCTCATCTACCTGCAGCCGGGAAAATCTACTCCATTACTGGCACCGGGTAGCCCGGGTAGAAACGTTGCATCATTGTCGGCAGTAGTAGTGTCAATTTTACTTTTATTCAGAAGTTTATAAAGAATGAGCAAGACCGATTATAATGTTTGGGAAAATAAGAGTATGGACAATGAGACGGATATCAATATTCCTTCGAAGCCCCGTGTGAACTCGATAGACATAGATTTCCGAAGGGTGCTGTCTGTTTGGCCTTATATCATTTTATTTGGCGTGCTGGGTTATCTCGCAGGCCTCATTTATTTACGGTACACCGAAGTGGTGTATAACGTATCCACATCCATCAGCATCGAAGAAGACCAGGAAGTTACCATTGGGCAGGCATTGTTTGGCAATACCCGCGACCCATTCAACGATAAGATTGCATTCTTCAAATCGCCAACCATCACCGCGATGCTGGTAGATACACTGGGATTGCAATACAGCGCACAGGCACAGGGAAGATTTAAGAACAGGGATTTTTACAGCCTTATAAAATGGTATGTAATAAAAGACAAACCCAATGAAGAGGTGCCGGATATTAATTTTTCCATCATGCCGGAAAAGAACGGTTTTACTTTTAAATCTGATTCGGTTAATGGTAAATCTACCTGGGGCGTTCCATTTATTGTAAAAGGAAAAAGAGTAGTGGTTATGCGGCTGGAAGATTTCCAATCGCAAACACCTATTTATTGTTATAGCCGCAACAGGCTCTCTGTTGCATTTGCGATCAGCAGGGCACTTACCATTTCAACTACTAAAGAGAGTAATATCCTTAACATCAGTTATTCGGATGTATCAAGCGACAGGGCAATCGATATCCTTAATACGTTGATGAGATTAAACATCAACATTATGGAAGATGATAAGTCGCGTACGTATTCCCAGGCCATTAAATTCATCGAACAACGATTGAATCCGCTGGCACTCGAACTCGATTCAATTGAAAATTCATTGGCAAGGTATAAAGCGATAAACGGTATCACAGATATTTCGGCCACCAGCGAGATGTACCTGCAGAAAATGCACGACTACGACAAGGAACTAACGGATATCACTATCCTGAAATCTACCATTGCAGAACTGGAAAACTTTATTCAGAATCCCAGCCTGAAAGAAACCGATCTTTCTTTTGTGGGGATCACCAATAACCCCACCCTGCAGGCAACCTTACAGAATTACATGCTCACCATGCAACAGAGAGAAAAACTTTCTCTTACTGCAACGGAGAACAATCCGGCATTGAAGTTACTGGATGAAAACATAACTAATATGCGCAGCAATATGTATAAGCAGGTGGCGAATTATAAAAGCAACCTGGCTATTGCAGAAGCGGCGTATCGTTCACATATTGCAGAGGCTTCCACTTTCCTGAAAAATGCACCAGGGCAGGAAAAGGAGATCATCGACAAATCCCGTATCAAAGAAATTAAAGCCACACTCTACCTTACTTTACTGCAGAAAAGAGAAGAAGCTTCCATCGCAAAGGCTTCTGTAACGGTGAATACCAAATTGCTTTTTCCACCGGTTAAACTCAATGCAACATTACAGCCGGCAAGATCTAAGGTGCTGATCGCTGCAATCCTTGTAGGTTTATTCCTGCCTTTGTTATTCGCCATACTGAAAGAAGTACTGAACAGGAAAGTAATTTCAAAAAGGCAGTTACAGGCGATGACCAATATTCCCGTTATTGCGGAACTGGCCCAGGCTGATAACACGGAAAAACTTCCTTTTGTTATTGATGGATCACAGCGTTCGATGTTTGCAGAACAGATCCGTTCGTTGCGTACCAATATTAATTTTTATGCACCAGCCAGCAAGCCGGTACATTTTATACTTATTACTTCCAGCGTGAGTGGCGAGGGAAAATCATTCCTGTCGATGAACCTGGCAAAAAGTTATTCGATGCAGGGAAAGAAAGTGGCGTTGCTCGAATTTGATCTTCGCCGCCCGAAAATTACCAAAGCATTGGGTGTACAAACAGACAGCCAGGGACTGAGCAGTGTATTGATCGGGAAAGTAAATATCAGTGATATCATTTTTTCAATCGGTAAAGATGCGAATGAGAAATTTGATTTCTTCCCGGCAGGCGCCATCCCGCCAAACCCGCAGGAACTGATTGCAGGAGAATACGCCAAGAAAATAAGAAAATACCTCGAAGACAATTATGAAGTGGTGATCATTGATACGCCGCCATTCGGTATCGTTGCAGATGCACAGATCCTTGGTCAATGGGCCGATGTAACGCTGATCGTTACCCGATTCCAGCAAACAGTGAAGGAACAGGTATCAGAGATCAATGAGTGGCAGGACAGGAAATTATTCAAAAGCATTGCACTGGTATTTAACGGGGTAAAAAACAAAGGTTATTTCGGTAATAAATACGGTTACTATTATTACAAGAATAAATACGGCTATTCCTATTACTCCGGTGAAGACAAAAAGAAATAAAATGAAACCGGCCGCAAGGTCAGCTTCGTTTTTTGTATCGTAACACATCATTGAAAGTTGAAAGCACTGAAGCAATTAGTTAAAAAGTATTTCCAATACTTCTATTATTTTTATTCCCATCTTAAGTACAGGATAGTTATCAGCCTGTTCCTTAATGTACTTGTTGGGTTAATGGATGGTCTTGGTTTGGCCATGTTCATTCCCCTGCTTCAAATGGTAGACGGCGATAGCGCCAAAGCCAACAGTGGCAACATGGGTAACCTGTCGTTCCTTGCAGATATCTTTAATTTTTTCGGTATTACACTTTCACTTGGGGTAGTCCTCACCGTTATATTCGTATTCTTCAGCCTGAAAGGCATCATGAAATTCATTGAAGGATATACCAGGGTTACCTATGAACAGATGTTCATTAATACCATCCGCAACAGGAACATTTACGGCTTGTCCAATTTCAGTTACAATGTATTTGTGAATTCCGATACCGGCCGCATACAAAATACATTCAGCGGTGAAGTGGAAAGAGTGAAGCAGGCTTACCGCTTTTATTTTATTTCAGTGCAATACGGAATATTCGTTGCCGTGTACATCACCATGGCGCTGGTTGCCAATCCCAAATTTGCATTGCTGGTTGTGGTGGGTGGTGGTTTAACCAACCTCATCTTTCGGAAGATGCAACGCACCACTAAGGCGCTTTCGAAAAAAGTTACGGCAGATAACCATACGTTCCAGGCATTGCTCATTCAAAAAGTTACATTTTTCAAATACCTGAAATCAACGGGGCTGATTCATAAATATGCCGATAAATTAATTCGTCAAAGCAATAAGATACAGGCCTCACAGCGCAAAACCGGAATCATTGCTGCCAGCCTTGGGTCTATGCGTGAGCCGCTGATCATCCTGGTAGTGATGGCTGTAATTTTAATACAGGTGCATGTATTTCACCAGAGCATCGGCGTGATCATTTTAAGCCTGCTGTTATTTTACAGGGCACTGGTATCGCTGATGGGTGTGCAGAATTTCTGGAACCAGTTCCTGAACTATTCGGGTAGCCTCCAGAACATGACGGAATTCAATGCGGAATTAAAAGCAGGAAAAGAAAAAGTAGGTTCAAAACCATTTCGTGGATTTAAAGATACGGTACAGGTAAAAGATGTTTCGTTCCTCTACGAACAATCCAGGATCCTCAACAACATCAATATCACGATCCGTAAAAATGAAACGCTGGCCATTGTAGGAGAAAGCGGATCGGGCAAAACAACTTTTATAAACGTACTCACGGGTTTATTATCGCCCACAAAGGGAACGGTAACCATCGATGGCGAAGATCTCGAAAGCCTGGATAAAGAATCTTTCCAGAAGCGAATTGGTTATATCACGCAGGAGCCGGTGATTTTCAATGACAGCATTTTCAACAATGTTACTTTCTGGGATGAACCTACGGAAGCAAATAAAGCAAAGTTCACAGCGGCACTGAAAAAAGCTTCTATATACGAGATGGTCATGAATCAACCACTAAAAGGAGATGCGTTGCTCGGTAGTAATGGTATCAATGTAAGTGGCGGACAAAAACAACGGCTCTCCATTGCCCGTGAATTATACAAAGAAGTTGATTTCCTGTTTATGGATGAAGCCACGTCGGCGCTGGATTCAGAAACAGAAAAAGAGATCCAGGAGAATATTGAACAACTGAAAGGAAAATATACCATCATCATTATCGCACACCGGTTATCTACCATTAAAGATGCCGACCGTATTGTGTTGCTCAACAAAGGTGAAATAGACAGAACCGGTAGTTTTGAAGAACTGATCGGCAGCTCTGCTTCCTTTAAAAAGATGGTGGAACTGCAGGGGTTTTAATAAATGATGCAGTTTGTTCCGTAAATAATAATCCGCATGGTCTTGTACCATTTTTCCCTCTTGAAAAAATTTACTATCGCCCGGAATTGTATAGATTATCACTTCGGGGAAAGGCTTTAAATAAGTACTTTTGCAAAAATTTTATATGAAGAAAGTTTTTTTAGTAACAAAATTGAAGACAACCAACCTGGGCAACCAGGCTTTGTCGATGGAACTAATAAAACTCTTTGAGGAAAACGTTGGTAAGGAGAACCTGTATGTTGCCGGGCGTCCGTTGGGACTTTTTGGGTACAGTATCAAAGCACTGCGTTCCAGTGCCGATCCGGTAAAATTATTCGAATCATGGGCTGATGCCGTGATCAAAAAATATAAACCGATCAGTTCATCCAGTAATGCTTTTACATCAAGAGTAAACAGTTTTAATCTTACTGCAAATAAATCATTGAAAGTAGAACAATTTAAAGTGTGGTTACGACCTATTAAACGTGCCATCGATAAATTGTTTTTGTTCAATAAGCAATATGTACGCAGGCTGGATGCGATCAATGCAGCCGATTTTTTTATTTACAGTGGTGCGGGGGAAGTGAGTGATAACCATGTATTCCTTCGCCAGATGCTGGAGATAAGAATCGCACAAAAGCTGGGAAAGAAAACCGGGGCCGTAAATCAGTCGGTAGTAGTGAGAGATGAAGCGTTTAAAAAAATCGTTCGTCATGTATATGGCAACATGAACCATGTGGTTGTAAGAGGAAATATTTCACGGGATACCATTATTGCTGCAGGCGTGAATGGTAAAAATGTTACGATCGCTCCCGATACCGCCATCAAAACAAATCCTGATATCACCGGAATAAAAAAGAATGGTAAAGTAGGAATCAACTTTACTCCGTTCATTAAGTTCGATTGGAAAGATGTGGAAACAGTTGTAAAAAAACTGAGAGAATATAAAAGAGAAATTGTGTTTGTTACCAATGAACCTTTAGGTGATGTGCCCATCATGGAAAAATTTAAAGCAGATTACAATATTGATGTACTGGAAAGTTCGAATGACTATTTGGACTTTGCTAAAAAAGTTTCTGCATTTGAATACCTCGTTGGTGCCAGGTTGCATGCGAATGTTATGGCGCTTGCGGTAAATGTACCGGTGATCGCCATCGAAGGATTGGTTTGGAAAACAAAGGAATTGTTTGATCAGTTTGAATATCCTTTGCCGTCGGTAAATGTAAATGATAAAGACTGGGTTGGTTCTGTGCTCGACTCTATAGATAAAATAGAAAACAAGAAAGTAGATTTCAATAACTACTTCAACAATGTGCTGGTGAAACACAAGAACGATGTAAAGAACAATGTTGCCTGGATCAATAACAATTAATGCTCGCAAGAATATTATATAAAAAAGTATTGTCTCACAAATTGCTCAGGGCCGACCTGTTCCGGTATGAAGGTGATCTGAGCTATAAGTCTTTTAAAAAATCTTTACGCAATACCGGTTTTCATTTCACCTTGTTTTTACGATTGAGTTACTCGCTCAATAAATACAGTCCGCTGGGAATGTATGCAAGACGAATGTACCGTACACTTAGTTTTAAATACGGATACCAGATACCAAGGGCAACAAGAATCGGGGCAGGTATGCGTATCAGTCACTATGGACCTTTACTGATCAATAGTAAAACCATCATTGGCGAAAACAGTTATTTCTCTCATAATATTACCATCGGCGAAACAAAAAGAGGCGAAAGAAAAGGTTCTCCGGTAATCGGAAGTAAAGTGTGGATCGGGCCCGGAGTTACGATAACCGGTAAGATCAACATCGGAGATAATGTGCTGATAGCGCCGAACAGTTTTGTGAACATCGATGTTCCATCGAATTCACTCGTAATCGGCAACCCTGCAAAAGTTATTTTTAAAGAAGATGCAACGGAAGATTATATCACCAATATTTACAACGGCGAATAGTTTTGTTGCAACACGCTAAAATTTATTCCGGCAAATAATAATGAAAGTTTTTTTTACACTAGATACACTCGCAAATGCCGGTACAGAAAAAAGCACGCTGGATATCATTTCGCATTTCTCCAGGGAAACAGAGGTAAAAGTTATTTACTTCTATAAAGGGCATGATCTGAAAGAAGCGTATGAAAAAGCCGGCATACCACTGGAATTTGTAAACCTGAAGGGCGATTCATTCCTGGCGGGAATAAAAGCATTGAAAAAAATAATTAAAGCAGAAAAACCTGATATCGTTGTTTCTTCAATTTACCGGGCAAATATAATTTCACGCATAGCCTGTAAACAAACCCGTACGCCGTTAATAGGTACGTTTGTAAACGACAGTTATGGTGCCGTACGGTTAGAAGAACTGAAACAAAAAGGAATAGGCTGGAAGTTCCGTTTCTTCTGGATGCTGGATAAATGGACAGCAGGCATACCGAAATTCTGGCTCTCCAATGCTGCGAGCATCGCCGAAAGCAATTCAAAAACACTTGGCGTGCCGATGAAAAAAATCAAAGTGATCTACCGCGGCAGGGAATCAGAAAAATTCCCGGAATGGATACCGGCACCGGTAACACCTGTTTTTAAATTCATTGCCGTTGGGCGCCTGCTCGACAGGAAAGGTTTCAGCGAAATGATAGAAGCATTTGCAATGCTGCGTCAAACCAATCCTGCCATTGTACTTGATATTTACGGTGAAGGAAAGGCGAGGAAAGTTTTTGAATCCGTAATTGCAAAACATCAACTGGAAAGTTCAGTAACCTTACATGGAATGGTTCCTAATGCTTGGAAGCAGATTTACCATGCACATTGTTTTATATTTCCTTCCTGGTATGAAGGTTTTAGTGGTGCACTGGTAGAAGCAATGATGACCGGTGTGCCTATCATTGCATCCGATATTCCCATGAATATGGAAGCTGTTACAAAAGATACAACGGCACTGGTTCATAAGGTAAAAGATACACAGGATATAGCTGCGAAAATGAAACAGATGATCAGCAATTATCCGCAGATGATGGAAATGGGTAAACGTGCCCGCAAAGAAGCGATGGAAAGATTTGACATCAGGATTATTGCAAAACAATACGAAGATTTTTTAAAGAGCATGGTAAAATAGTTCATTGATTATTTCAGCATAACGCTCCCTATTGCTTAATCGCATGAATTAAAAGAAATGGCAGAAAAGAAAAAACATATACTCGTTACCGGTGGTGCAGGTTTTATCGGCAGTCACCTGGTAGAAAAATTACTGGAAAATAATTATTCAGTAACTACAATAGACAACTTCGATCCGTTTTATGCGAAGGAGGTGAAACTGAAAAACATCAGTTCATTCCATAATCATCCATCATTTAAGCTGGTTGAAATGGACATCGTTGATGCAGATGCTTTGTATAAAAACCTTACAGATGAATATGATGCCATCATACACCTGGCAGCGAAAGCAGGTGTGCGTCCTTCCATAGAAAACCCGGTTGCTTACCAGGATGTAAATGTAAAAGGCACGCATAACTTACTTGAGTTTGCAAAGAATAAAAAGATACAGCAGTTTGTGTTTTCTTCTTCAAGCAGTGTGTATGGTGTAAATAAAAATTATCCCTGGCGGGAAACAGATTCTGTTTTAAACCCGATCAGTCCTTACGCCAGTACAAAAATTTCAGGTGAATTGCTGGGTCATGTATATGCACATTTATACAATATCCGGTTTATCGCTTTGCGATTCTTTACCGTGTTTGGCCCGAGGCAACGCCCCGATCTCGCCATTCATTTATTCAGCAAAAAAATATTGAACGATCAGCCTATTCCTTTTTTCGGCGATGGCAGCACCAGGAGAGATTATACGTATGTAGCCGATACGGTACAGGGAATTTACAGTGCACTCCATTACACCCGCAGTAATTTTGAAGTATTCAACCTGGGAAATCATCAAACGGTGTCTCTTTCAGAAATGATTGCCACCATTGAAGAAGTATTCGGAAAGAAAGCGATCATTAACCGGTTGCCCGAACAGCCCGGTGATGTTCCCATAACGTATGCCGATATATCAAAGGCACAACAGCTACTCGGTTATTCACCAAAAACTCCTTTCCGGGAAGGGATCATTCAGTTTAAGAACTGGTTGCTTGCACAATAACAATGAAGATACTTCAACTTGTAACCGAACGTCAATACCGGGGAGCACAGGTATTTGCAGCAGAGCTGAGTACCATGCTGTCGGAGGCAGGGCATGAAGTGTTGTTTGTTGGACTCTACGCTACAAAAGAAAACATATTAATTGCCAAAGGCGCAAAGAACATCGATCTGCAGGGAACAAAAAAAGCTTTTGATTATGGGTTATTCAAACGACTCCAACAACTCATCAAAGAAACAAAGCCCGATATCATCCAGGCCAATGGTTCCGATACGTTGAAATATGCCGTGCTGGTGAAATATTTTAATCCGCAGTTACATATTGTGTATAGGAATATAAGCATGGTTAGTGCCTGGACAAAAGACGCATCGCTGAAAAAGACGATCAACCGCTTATTGTTTAAGAAAGTTGACAGGGTTACTTCCGTTGGTCAGCAATCGCTCGAAGACCTGGTAAAAACGTACGGATACCCATTGGCGAAAACAAAGCTCATCAGGAGAGGCATTCCGCAATTGAACTTTAATCCGGAGGAAGCAAGAAATAAAACGGCTGAATTGTTTGGCTTTCCGTCAACCGATTTTGTGATCATGCATATCGGCCAGTTTTCGGCAGAGAAAAATCATGCATTTATCATAGAAAGTTTTAAAAAAGTTATACAACAACATGCAAATGCCCGCTTGATTTTTATTGGGGAAGGGAAAAAATATAAGGAAACAACGGAACTTGTAGAGCGGGAAGGGTTGCAAAAAAATATTTTCTTTGCCGGCTACCGCGAAAATGTACAGGAGTTTTTAGCAGGTGCCGATGTTTTTGTTATGGGAAGTACCATTGAAGGTGTGCCGGGTGTAGTGCTGGAAGCAGGCATGCAATCGGTACCGTCTGTAGCAGTAAATGTGGGTGGCGTAGGTGAAGTGGTGCAGAACGGGAAGACAGGAATTTTATTGAGTACGCACGACAGTTCAGCATTTGGGAATGCGATTGTTTCATTAATGGAAAATAGCCCATTGCGTACAACACTGGGAAGCAATGCAAAGGAATTTGTAATGAAAAATTACAGTTTGCAAAATTGTCTCCGTGAGTTTGAATGGCTTTACAATGATATTTTAAAAAGGAATTAGCGCATGGCGGATAAAATCAGGGTTCTGCATATTATTAAATCTCTTGGCAGGGGTGGCGCAGAGATGTTGTTACAGGAAACACTAAAACAACACAACCGCGATCGATTTGAATTTCATTTTATTTATTTTCTACCCTGGAAGAACCAGATGGTAGCGGGTTTGGAAGCTGCAGGTGGTATCGTAAAAAATTTCCCGGCATCCAATAATGTAAAAATTGCATTGCAAACGAAAAATATTATCCGGTATATAAAGGAGAATAAAATTGATATGCTGCATTGTCATTTGCCCTGGGCGGGGTTTGTAGGCAGGTTTATCTACATGCGCACACACATTCCCGTTATATACACGGAACATAATAAACAGGAGCGCTATCACTGGATCACCAAAACGATCAATAAGCTAACGTTTAATAAGCAAACGAAAGTAATTGCCGTATCGGAAGATGTGGCAACATCTATACAAAAAAATATTCATCCTGCTGTGCCTGTGCAAACGATCTTAAATGGCGTAAACATGCAACATTTTGTAAGAAATGTTCCTGCAGGAATGGAACAACGCAGGCAGTTGGGAATTGATGAAAATACTGTTGTGATTGGAACGATTGCCGTGTTTCGTTTCCAGAAAAGATTGAAAGAATGGATTGATTTGTTTAAATTATTACAGCAGCAATATCCTTCGGTAAAAGGGATAATTGTTGGAGATGGAATTTTGAACAACGAAATCCGGGCGCATTTACAGGCGCAGCAAATGGAAGATCATATCATTCTGCCGGGGTTACAAACTGAAGTGTTGCCCTGGTTATCGGCAATGGATATCTTTATGATGACGTCAGAATTTGAAGGGTTGCCGGTAGCCTTACTCGAAGCGATGAGCACGGAATGTGCGGTTGTATGTACAGATGCAGGCGGTATTAAAGAAGTGATCCGGAATAATGTTGACGGATTTATGCTGCCCGTAGAAAACTGGAAAGGCCTGCTTGAACCATTGAGTTATCTCGTAAACAATCCCGGTGAAATAAAAAGTTACGGCGCCAAAGCCCGTAAAAGAGTGGAAGAATCGTTTAGTTTAAAAGTAATGGTGCAGCAAATAGAGCAGGTGTATGCAACCATCGCTTCTGCTCACTAAATGAATGCTGTCATTCGTGCTCAAAAATTCGTATTAAACAATCAACACCTCTACCAATGATCATTCGCAATGCCACCATACAGGATACCACCGAAATGGTAGCGCTTCTCAAACAAAGTATCGGTGAAAGGCTCACCCCTAAAACCGAAGAATACTTTTTATGGAAGCATGCCAAAAACCCTTTCGGTAAATCGAAAATGATCGTGGCTGTTGACAACGGAAAAATTATTGGCCTCCGCACTTTTATGTACTGGGAATGGAAATCAGCAACGGAAAAGGTAACGGCGGTAAGAGCCGTAGATACCGCAACCGATCCGGCCTTCCAGGGTAAAGGTATTTTCCGGAAATTAACCCTGCAGGCGGTAGATGAATGCAAAGCAGAAGGAACAGGTATTGTATTCAATTCGCCGAATCCGGTGAGTATGGCCGGTTATTTAAAAATGGGATGGTCGGTTGTGGGCAGACTGCCCCTATACGTTGCCGTTGGCAGCTTGTTGCCGGCATCGTACGCAACCAAAAAAACAGAAAAACTGTATAGCGATTTTTCCATAGCCGAAGCTTTACAGAAACTGGATAAACACTGGAGCCTGGAAAAATCAACGCCATACTTTCATACACCATTACGGTATGATTATTTATCGTGGAGATATGCCACTTGTCCTGTGGCTACATATGGTGCCATCATAGAACCCGGGTCTTTCGGGATAATTTTCCGTGTAAAGAAAATGAAGAAATTCATGGAGCTGCGGATATGTGAGCTATGGACGGAAGCTGCTCCGGGTGCAGAAAAAATGGCACAAAAAGCAATACGTAAACTTATCCGCCATACCAGGCCGGCATTGGTAAGTTGTGCAGCATCACCGTTATTTTCAGATAAAAAGAGACCGGCAACATTCTTCGGGCCATTTAAAAAAGGACCAGTCATTACGATCAGGCCGCTGGCCAAAAATAATCTTAATAACTTTGAACAATTCAGCCATTGGCAACCTTCGCTCGGTTCCATGGAATTGTTCTAAATAACAAGTATGGACGCGATCGTAGTTTTATTGCTGATTTTGCTTATTACTACTTACATCATAAAAGGTGTGAGCAATAAAACCAATGTGTTGTCGGAAGGTTACCTGTGGTTGTTGTTTATTGTACATGCTATACTGAGCATTGGTTATTCTGTATATGCACTTACGACCAATAGCGATTCGGTTGGATATTTTACTAAAGCAAGAGCGGCTGCAACCTGGTTCGAAACATGGGGCATCGGAACAACATTTATTAATTTTCTTGCATGGCCATTTGCAAACCTTTTTAACCTGTCGTACTATGCCTGCATGATCATTTTTGCATTCCTCGGATTCCTCGCCATACTTATCTTTTATATCACCGCAAAAGAAAATATTAAACTGGAACCGGTGTGGATGAAATTTACGTGGATAGAAATTGTTTTCCTGTTACCTAACCTTCACTTCTGGTCGGCTTCATTGGGAAAAGGACCAACTATTCTGCTGGGGCTGGCGATCTTCACCTATGGATTGAGCAGGTTCAACCGGCGATTGGTGTCGCTGGCACTGGGGGGATTTATTACTTTCATGATCCGTCCGCACATACTCTTTACCGTTATTATGGCGGTGATGCTTGGTATTGTAATCACTTCAAAAGGTATAAAAAATTATTTGCGCTGGGCCATTTTTATTGTGGCCGGAATTGTATTCGTATATATGAGTGATACGGTATTAAAATTCGCAGATACGGAAAGCCTGGATATTACATCCTCTTCTTCATTAACACATCGTGCCAGTGAACTAAGTAAATCGCACAGCGGCGTGGATATACAGAATTATGGATTGTTCATGAAGATGTTTACCTTCTGGTTCCGGCCATTGTTCGTAGACGGCCAGGGAGCAGTGGGTATACTCGTATCTTTTGAGAACCTGTTGTATATTTTTATGTTCTGGACAGTGGTAAAGAAAGGGTTCTTTTATTGGCGTGACTGGAATGGCTGGTTCAGAATCTGCCTTTTCTTTTTCCTGTTCGGTTCCTTTGCATTGGCACAGGTTACAGGTAACCTCGGAATTGCCATGCGGCAAAAAGCACAGTTAATGCCGTTCTTCTTTATTATATTTTGCAAAGCAACTTATTACAGAACCTACGTTACAAAACGGTTTGTAAACATTTAGGAATTAAAGTACAGCAAATGGAATTTCCCGGCGTATTTACCATATCACTCGATTTTGAATTGCATTGGGGTTGTTTTGAAACAATGAGCCTGGATGATCAACAGCAGCAATATTTTCGGAATACCATTGATGTAATTCCGCAGATGCTGAAGTTATTTTCGGAAAAAAATGTTCATGTTACCTGGGCCACCGTGGGTATGTTATTCATGCGCAATAAAAGCGAATGGATGCACAACAAACCGGCGCTGGTTCCCTCATTTGATAATCCAAAAGTGTCGGCATATAACTGGATTGAAGAACACGGATTTTACAGCGAGGAAGATCCGTTTCATTTTGCACCCCAACTAATACAACAAATTCAATCTGCAGCGCACCAGGAATTGGCCACACACACGTATGCTCATTATTTCTGTTTGGAAAAAGGACAAACACCGCAGCAATTCAAAACAGATATTGAAAAAGCCTGCGCAGTAGCCAAGGCCAATGGAACAACAATACGTTCATTGGTATTTCCAAGAAACCAGTTTAACCCCGAGTATTTATCTATCTGTGCGGATGCAGGAATTACATCAATAAGATCAAGCCCGGATATCTGGTATTGGTCGCCTGCCACAGGTTCCACATTTATGAAGAAATTTTTCCGTGCAGGAGATGCATACCTGAAATTTCAGCCAATCAAAATGGTGTACCTGAAAGACATCGCCGTTAATAAACAACTGCCATTGTGTTTACCTGCGTCGAGGTTATATCGTCCATGGAAGTCTGGGCAGCCGCTGCAAAACAAATTGAAGATGCGCCGCATCCTGAATGAAATGACAGAAGCCGCCCGTAAAAAAGCATACTATCATTTATGGTGGCATCCGCATAATTTCGGCAATAACCCACGGGAATGCATGGACGAACTTCAGCAGATCGTTGAAAACTATTGCCAATTGCGAAATAAATATGGATTTGAAAGTTTAACAATGGAAGAAACCACGCAATTGATACTACGCAATGGATGAACATACCGCGTTTCTTTGTTTGAATAAATAGTAAAGCAGCCAATGCCAGGATTAATAAGAATTACCACTGTTCCCGAATCACTGCAATTTTTACTGAAAGGTCAGATGAAGTTCATGCAGCAGCATGGATTTGAAGTTACCATGATCAGTGCAGATGGTGCGCCCGTGAAAGACCTGGTGCAGCAGGAAGGTTGTACACATATCGTTGTTCCGTTTACACGAAAAATTACACCGGTTACAGATGTGAAATGTATGTTTCAACTGGTCAGGATTTTCAGGAAATTAAAACCGGCAATCGTTCACACGCATACGCCCAAAGCCGGGCTGGTAGGCATGTGGGCTGCAAAACTTGCCGGCGTTCCGGTACGCTTACATACAATCGCCGGGCTGCCGTGGATGGAAACAACCGGCATTATGCGAACCATTTTACGGATCGCCGAGAAACTAACGGCAATGCCTGCCAGCTATATTTATCCCAATTCAAATAAACTGCAATCATTTCTAAAAGAACAGGGTGTTGCAAACGGGAAAATGAAAGTGCTGGGCCAGGGATCAAGTAATGGTATAGATAGCACCTACTTTTCTGTAACAAACGAAATACAGCAGCAGGCGGAGGTACTGAAACAGCAGACCGGATTAAAGGAAGACGGATGGGTTTGGATTTTTGTTGGTCGCCTGGTAAAAGATAAAGGTATTGGTGAATTGCTGGATGCATTTAATGAAGTGCATACGCAATATCCGAACGATCAATTGTGGTTATTGGGCACAGAAGAACCGGAACTTGATCCATTGGATGAACAGCATAAACAACTGTTACATACACACCCGGCGATAACCTGCTGGGGTTTTCAGAAAGATATAAGGCCTTACCTGGCCGCTTCCAACATACTGGCATTTCCCAGCTACAGGGAAGGTTTTCCCAATGTACCTATGCAGGCCGGCTTAATGGGATGCATGTTGATTTTATCAGACATCAATGGCTGTAATGAAATTGTAGATCATGAAAAAAATGGTTTACTGGTCCCGGTAAAAAATACAATGGCTTTACAACAGGCAATGTTCCAATCAAGGCAATCGCCCGCTACAACAGCACACTATGCTCAGCAAATAAGAAAAAAAATAGTGGAAGGTTTTGATCAGCAACAATTATGGAAACTTATCTTACAGGAATATCAGTATTGGTTAACAAAAAAGAAGATCAGCTTACCGGCGCAACCGTAATATGTACAATCATTTCTTCAAAAGAATATTCGACCTGTTGATTGCAATCATTGCCGCCATTGTATTACTGCCCGTAATGCTGATCGTTATGTTGTTGCTTCGGTTAACGGGACACAAAAGAATTTTCTTTGTTCAAAAACGAGTGGGCCGCAACAACAGGATTTTTCATTTGATCAAATTCAGAAGTATGACTGAGGCAACAGACGCATCAGGAAAATTATTGCCCGATGATATCCGGTTAACGTCTTTCGGGAAAACCCTGAGGAAAACCTCACTGGACGAATTGCCCCAATTGATCAATGTAATAAAAGGCGACATGAGCATCATCGGCCCCAGGCCATTGCTGGTTGAATACCTGCCTTTATACAATGAGGAACAAAAGAAAAGACATTTAGTGAGGCCGGGCATCACTGGCTGGGCACAGGTGAATGGCCGCAATGCCATTTCCTGGGAACAGAAATTTGAATATGATGTATGGTATGTAAACAACCAGTCGTTTGCATTAGATGTGAAGATTTTTTTTCTTACCATTAAAAACATCGTTAAGGCAGAAGGCATATCGCAGGACGGGCAGGCAACGATGAAAGCGTTTACAGGTTCAAAATAATAATCGTACTATTTTATTAGTATCATGTACGATCAATGTAAAGTTTTAAATATTTTTCAAAATATACGATCATGAATAAAATAGCAATTTTTGGTGCAGGAGGTTTTGGAAGAGAAGTAAAGTGGCTGATAGATGAGATCAATGCCGTACAACCAGCATGGAATTTTATTGGCTTTTTCGATGACGATTTTAGTCATGTGAAAAATATACCCTCCAATCATTGTTTAGGCGGAACTGATGTGCTGAATGAATGGGATGAAAAAATTGCGCTCGTCTTCGCCATTGGTAACCCTGTGGTGAAAAGAAAAATTTTTCAGAAGATCATTAATCCAAAAATCAGTTATCCAACGCTCGTGCACCCAAATGTTTGTATGGGTAAATCAAATGTGGAAGTGGGAGAAGGGTCGATACTTTGTGCCGGTACCATAATTACGGTAGACATACAAATAGGCAAACACGTGATCCTGAACCTGGGTTGTACTGTAGGCCACGATAGCATCATTGGTGATTTTTCATCGTTCATGCCTTCCGTAAATATTTCGGGAGAAGTAACTATCGGCGAGGCTGTATATGTGGGCACTGGTGCAAAAATTATTAATCAACTTGAAATTGGAGAAGCAACCGTTGTTGGCGCAGGAGCAGTTGTTTCAAAAACATTACCCGCTTTCTGTACTGCCGTAGGGGTACCGGCTAAGCCGATAAAATTCAACAATTGACAGAATTATATTTAAATAGGGTGGTTTTGAACATTTAGTGGCTATTTGTTGAAATTTTCTGTAAAAAGACCGGTATTTTATAGTACCTTTAACACATTAGTCATTAATCTATTACTTCCTGAAAATACATCCTTAAAACGCGTTTAAAATTCAATAGTGGAAAGAGTTTGGTTGTCTTCCCCGCATATGGGCGAAATGGAAAAAGTGTACGTAGCGGAAGCATTTGCTACCAATTGGGTGGCCCCGCTGGGACCGAATGTTGAGGCTTTTGAAAAGCAACTTAGCGAGTACGTTGGCGTTAAAGGAGTTTTATCATTGAGTTCAGGAACAGGCGCTCTGCACCTAGCTTTGAAAATGCTTGGCATTAAAAGAGATGATATCGTTTTATGCCAGAGTTTTACTTTTGCAGCTTCTGCATTTCCGATTACCTACTGTGATGCTACCCCAGTTTTTATCGATAGTGAGAGGGATACATGGAATATGGATCCTGAATTGCTGGAAAAAGCTATTAAAGATCAATTGAAAAAAGGCAAAAAGCCTGCAGCAATAATGGTAGTTCATTTGTATGGAATGCCTGCTAAAATGGATGAAATTGCAGCTATAGCCCAAGCATATGATATTCCACTGATTGAAGATGCGGCTGAAGCATTGGGCAGTAGTTATAAAGGGAAAGCCTGTGGTAGTTTTGGAAAGATGGGGATTCTGAGTTTTAACGGCAACAAGATAATAACCACCAGCGGTGGTGGCGCACTAACCAGTAACGATGAAGCCATCATAACCAAAGCCAGGTTTCTGGCAACGCAGGCAAGGGAACCGGTTCCTTATTATTTACACAAGGAAATCGGGTATAACTACCGGTTGAGTAATGTACTTGCGGGAATTGGCAGGGGACAAATGGAAGTGTTGCCGCAAAGAATCGACAGAAGAAGAGAAATTTTTGATTTCTATAAAAATGAATTAGGAAATTCGGGGTCAATTCATTTTTTCGACGAGCCGGAAGGGTTGTTTTCAAACAGGTGGTTAACCACAGTGCTGTTTGATAAAAAAATCGGAACAGGCTTCAACGAAAAACTTAGAGTGGAGCTCGAAAAATTTAATATAGAAACCAGGGCATTGTGGAAACCGCTTCATCAGCAACCCGTGTTTGCCGGTTGTGATTCGTATAATAACGGGGTGTCGGATGAATTGTTTGAAACAGGACTTTGCTTACCAAGTGGATCCAACATTTCAGGTGAAAACCTGGAAAAAGTCGTTTATGAAATTAAAAGGTTTTTATCATGAAGATTTTTAACAGAAATTCAATTCGTCCTTCACAGTTTGTACTAATAGGAGACCAGTTGCTGATCATGTTTGGATTACTCTCTGCATTGTTCGTAAACTACCGTTTACTTTCAATCAGGGAATTCCCGCTTCAAACCATATTTTACAGGGTTCTTTTTCATGTGTTTTTAGGTATCGTTGCATGGTCGGCTTTCAAAGTGTACAAAAAAGTTATTCGCTTTTTCAGCAGCAAAGATTACCTCAACCTGATAGGTATCCTGTTTTTAGTTCACCTGCTGAGTGCTTCTGTTCGATTCATGCTCCCGGCTAAATTTCACCTGAAGCCGGAAATATTTTTAATCAGCTTTTTTATTACTTCCATCTATATCATCGGTAGCAGGTTAATCATCAGCTACCTGTATTTTTATTATGATCGTTCCAAAAAAGGAACTGAACAACAACGCCGCCTCCTCATTTACGGTGCCGGTGAACTGGGGGTATTCCTGAAAAAATCATTGGTTACGCACTACGAAAACAATTTCAAATTGTTTGAATTCCTTGATGACGATAAGAACAAGATCGGAAGATATATCGGCGGCGTAAAAGTAGTGGATGCACAAAAAGATTTGAAGTCAAGCATCATTCGTCATGGCATCACCGATATCATTATCGCCAATAAAATGCTCACGCCTGCACGTAAGGCAAAATTCCTGGAAGAAACGTTACCCTTCAATGTGCGCATCCGGGAAATATCTTCCATACAATCTTTATTCAGCGGCAGCTTCAACCTGGAGAAACTGGCTTCCATTGATATCAATGACCTGATGAACCGGGAAGCAATCCAGTTATATGATGAACACGTTGCAGAATCTCTTGTTGGAAAAACTTTACTGGTAACAGGCGCAGCAGGTTCCATCGGTAGTGAAATTGTACGTAAACTTTCTGAACACGATGCATCTTTGATCATTTGCGTCGACTTTTCTGAAAGCGCCCTGTATGATCTTCAGCAGGAATTAAAAAGAAAACATCCTCAGGTAAAATATGAATTTGTGCTTGCAGATATCCGCAATGAAGAAATGATGGAGAACCTGTTTAAGCAACACAAACCACATTTTATTTATCATGCTGCAGCGTACAAGCATGTTCCGTTAATGGAGCAATTCCCATGGCAGGCTGTACAAACAAATGTGTTCGGAACCCTGCAACTGGTTAAACTGGCTGTTCGTTTCAAAGCTGAAAAATTTGTATTCATATCTTCCGATAAAGCGGTAAATCCAACGAGTGTAATGGGTGCAACAAAAAGACTGGCAGAGATCATTGTTCAGTCTTATTCGTCTACACGTAACAGTACAAGGTTTGTTGTAACACGCTTCGGAAATGTATTGGGCTCAAACGGATCTGTTGTGCCTTTGTTCAAAAAACAAATTCAGAATGGCGGACCGGTTACCGTTACGCATCCTGAAATGACAAGGTATTTCATGACGATTGCAGAAGCCTGTCAATTGGTATTGGAAGCATCTGTAATGGCCGAAGGCGGTGAAGTATTTGTATTTGATATGGGCGAACCGGTTAAGATTGTTGACCTGGCGAGAAACATGATTCGCCTGGCAGGGTATACACCGGATGTAGATATGCAGATACAATTTATCGGGGAAAGACCAGGTGAAAAATTATATGAAGACCTGTTCTCCGAATCTGAAGAAATGAAAGAAACACACCACGAAAAAATTATGATCAGTAAGGAAGTTGTGCACGACATGGCGGAAGCTGAAAATATTATTTCCAAATTGCAGGCACTCGAAAATTTTTATGAACCGGAATTATATAGGATGGTTATTAAAGAATTGTTACCTGAATACCAGTCTGTAACTGCGGATGGTAAAACCGTTAATTTTAAATCAGGTAAACTCATTACCCAATATAATTACCAAAATTAATCTATTGTTCTATAAATTGTCAATTATGAAAATCCTCAAATTACTGGTTGTAATTTCTTTATTGAGTTCGGAACTTGTCTCGGCGCAGAATTCCCGTTTTTCACAGATCGGAACTGCACAAATGTTATTGAATCCTTCACTAACCGGAAGATTTGATGGTAAAATCAGGCTTACTGGATTGTACAGTGCTCAATCAGCAAAAAATGTGTACGGAACCGGATCAAGTGCAGTAACAGAAAAAGCAAAAATGAATTACCTGAATGTTGCACTGGATTTTAAACTCGGAAAATTCCGCAGCTTTGGTGATGAACAAACAACTTCATCAAGTGATAAAGCTTCTGCTTCCGGGAAAGCAAAACGTGAAGCAAAAGATGAAGTTGGTAAAGCAAGAAAGGTTACAGGTTATTGGGGAGTAGGACTGAATTACCAGCACGTAGGGCAAAAAGATGCACCGCTTGCAGCAAGTTTCTTCTCCGTATCATTGGCCCGGCATTTTTATTCCCACAGGAATAAATATTTCGGAATCGGTATACAAGGTACTTATGCCAAAGGAGATTTAGATATCAACAGGGGCGATGGAAGCAATCCATACAACCAGGAAATTTCTACCGGAAGTTTCAGGTATCCTCAAAAAAACCGCACCGATATCATTACTTCACAGAAGAGCTATCTTGATTATAACATCGGCGCCTATTATGGAATGGTTACAGAAGCCGTAGGTTTCGAATTGGGAGGCGCTATGTACCATTTGTTCTATCCGCACAACGATATTTATGATAAGGATGATGAAACGAAATTACGTCACCGCGTAACCGCTTTTTCTGTTTTACGCATTAAGCTTAATCCTAAGTGGGGTTTGATTCAAAAGAACATTTACTGGCAGGAAGGTTTGTATTACAGGAGCCGTAATTTCAGGGATAGTTTAAATATCGTATCATTCTGGTCGGGTGTTGAACTTATTAAAACACAACCAAGAACAGATTATAACCTGAACTTCGGTTTGTACACCCGTTCATTCAGAACAGTAATGCCTTATCTCAATATCAATTTAGGAAAGATGGTTAACATCAGGTATTCTTACGAATTCCCGCTTAACTCGTCTAAATATACTGCGTACACGGCTAAACGTCATGAAGCAGCGTTGGTTTTATATTACGGAAGAAATACGGCGCCAGGAGTAAGATTCTACAGGAAAACTAATTTCTGGTAAACCATATTTCATCCATTATTACTAACTGTCCATTCTAATAAAATCATCCAAAATAATATGATAAAAAAACTATTAACCAATGCCTTAGTACTGGTAGCTTCCGGAAATTTGTTTGCACAAACTTCTGTTGAAAACCTGGGAATGCAGGTGAATTCTCCCTATCATGAAGTAAGGCCCACCATTTCCGGTGATGGTAAGATCTTATATTTTGTTGTTGAAGGTAATCCTCAGAATAATAAAGCCAAATCTGATAAGAAAGCCCAGGATATCTGGTTTTCAGAACTGGGACCGGATGGCCAATGGGGAAAAGCCCAGCATGCCGGCGCTCCATTTAACGACCAGAAAGAAAATGCTGTTTTCTGGGTGGCGCCCGATGGCAACCGCTTACTGATAAGAGGTGCTTATGAAAATGGCAAGTATGTAGGTCGTGGCGTTTCAATGGTTGAAAAAACCGCAGGAGGCTGGTCGCAACCACAAAAACTTAAAATAAAGGACTACGATAGAATGTCGCAGGATGTTTTTTCCGGCGCATTTATGAGTAACGACGGGAAGACATTGCTCCTGTATTTTTCAGAAGAAAAGAACAGCTACGTAAATGATATCTATGTGAGCAGGTTAACTGAGAACGACGACTGGACAAGACCTGAAAGCCTGGGTTCCGACATCAATACAGATGACTATGATGAAATTTCTCCTTCACTGGCTGCCGATAATGTAACTATGTATTTTTCAAGTGATCGCCCGGGCGGTTTTGGTGAACACGATATCTGGATGTCTAAAAGACTGGATGAAACATGGAAAAAATGGAGTACACCAGTGAATATGGGCGATACCATCAACACAGCTAAATGGGATGCATATTTTGCATTGGATGCAAACGGCGAGTATGCGTACCTGTCAACTACACAAAATTCTTCAGGCGGAACCGACCTGGCTAAAATCAAACTCAGCGATATTCAACGGCCATTGGCAGTTGTAATGGTTTACGGACAGGTATTCAATGCCGTTACCAAACAACCCATGGATGCTAAACTGGTGTATGATAAAGTTCCGGGAGAAACAAATGAAGGAAATTCCATTTCTAGTCCGGAAGGAAAATACAAAGTAACATTGCCGTACGGTAAACAATACAGCCTGAGAGCTTCTGCAGATAATTTCTTTTCTGTACTCGATACGCTGGATTTAGTAAAACCGGGTGTGTATAAAGAAATTCACCGCGACCTGTATTTGTATCCTGCAGATACCGGCAGGCTCGCTGCTTTAAACAATAATAATAACAATAACGGCACGCAGGAACCAAGAAGAGATTTGGATAGCCTTGCACAGGGTTTAGGTCTGGAAGAAAATCCTATTGAGCCTGGCCAGATCGTTGGTATTAAAATTTTGTTCGACTTTGCAAAAACGATCATCCGTTCTGAATCATATACTGAGTTGAATAAAGTAGTAAGTGTATTGAAATCAAATCCAACAATGGAGATTGAAATATCCGCACACACAGATAATATAGGCGGCTACAGCAAGAACATTGCATTGTCAAACGACAGGGCAAGATCTGTAAAAGAATACCTGCTTTCAAAAGGTATTGAAGCCAGCAGAATCATCTCAAGAGGTTATGGCGAAGTGAAACCAATCGCTTCCAATAAATCTCCTGAAGGACGCCAGCGAAACAGGAGAGTAGAATTTAAGATCCTGAAAAAGTAACATATCCACTAAAAATATAAAAGTCCGCTTTAGCGAAAGTTAAAGCGGACTTTTTTATAATTCTGAATGTCTATTTTCAACGCATCAACTCATCAATTCAGATTCATCTACCTCACCCCAAACCATTCCAAAGTAGAGGGAGAAAAATTCGGTTATATTTTTATTATTCAGTTCTAAAAATAATTCTTGAATCTGTGTAATTCATGTAACACAATTCACAATTCATAATTCATAATTCAGCATTTGTAATTCAATATTCATTCCTGCTTTGCCTTTAACGAAAACCCAAACGTAGTTCCCACATCCACCTTACTTCTTACATGAATGGTTTGTCCGTGTGCTTCGATGATGTGTTTACAGATCGATAATCCGAGTCCGCTGCCACCCACTCTACGGCTGCGGGCCATATCTGTACGATAAAATCTTTCAAAAATTCTTGGTAAGTGTTCTTCGGCAATACCTGCCCCGTCGTCACTGATTTCAACCAGTACATTTTTCCCGTCTACGTTATAAAAACTGGCCTCAATAGTTCCGTTTGTCTTTCCATATTTTATGGCATTGTCTACGAGGTTAATCAAAACCTGGCGGATTTTTTCTTTATCTGCATACACATTCAATGGTAATTCACATCCCTTTTTAATTATGCATTTAATGTCTTTCTCCTGGCTTTTAAGTTCGAGTGTATCGTACACTTCTTTCAGTAAATCCTGGATGATAAAATGCTGAAGTTGCAGTTCCTGTTCTCCGCTTTCCAGTTTGGAAATAGCATCCAGGTCATCTACGAGGTTTACCAGCCTGTCTATATTGCGTGCCGTATTCTGCAAAAATTTCGTGTTCACTTCGTCGTTATGCAATGCGCCATTCAATAAAGTATCTACATAACCCTGTATAGAAAATATGGGCGTTTTTAATTCATGGCTGAGGTTCTGTAAAAATTCTTTCCTGAACTTTTCATTTTGCTGCAATATTTCAATTTCTATTTTTCGTTGCTGTGCCCATGCTTCTACGTCTTCTCTCACTTCATCAATTCCTTTCTGGGGTAAAATATTCTTATAATAAAATTCCTCCCTTTTGCTCGCCTTGGTTTGATAGATGAGTTTGTAAATGAGTTTTATTTTACGGTAAATAAATGTTTGAAGCGTGATTAAAATAATACTGAAGCAACCAATGAACATTACGATAAAAAACGACAGCACAACCCACCAAACCGGTTCAAAAAACAATATGGCTAATGTTACCGGTATGGTAAGTATCAGTGATGTTAGCGCAGCCAGTTGCTGTGGTGATAGATTTTTATGAGATAGCATGATTGATGCAATGCGTGATTACCCTGGGTATCGGTTGCAAGATAGTTGTAAGTTTCAAGTTTTTAACTGTCAAACGCAAGTGAAAGCTGAATGCAGGCAGGCAATGCTTGGAATCCTGAATGGCAAATTTAGCTTATAGCTCAAATTTATACCCCACCCCCTTTACGGTAGTAATACAATCCAGCCCGAGCTTTTGCCTGATCTTACGGATGTGTACATCGATGGTACGATCGCCAACGATTACTTCTGTTCCCCAGATCTGGTTTAATATTTCATTGCGAAGAAAAACTTTTCCGGGTTTGGAAGCCAGGAGTGAAAGCAATTCAAATTCTTTGCGTGCCAGTACTATGTCTTCATTCCTGAAACGTACATTGTATTTTTCCCTGTCGATCACCAGTTCACCGATCTGAACTATTTTTTTATCCTGTTTAGCGGTATTCAGGCGGCGGAATAAAGCATTTACTTTACTGATAAGCACTTTCGGGCTTATGGGTTTGGTGAGGTAATCATCTGCACCCGATTCCAGCCCTTTGATCTCTGTGTTTTCATCGCTCATCGCCGTAAGGAAAATAATGAGCGTGTCTTTAAAAGCGGGTAATATCCTGAGCAGGTTACAAACTTCAATTCCATTTTTCCCGGGCATCATGATATCCAGTATAATGAGGTCGGGTAGAAATTTTTTTGCTTTTTCAAACGCTTCATCGCCGTTTTTTGCGGTTTCTACCTCGTAACCTTCAGATTTCAGGTTAAACTGGATGATTTCAAGGATATCCGGTTCATCATCTGCAATTAAAATTTTTTTGCCGGTATTCATGCAGCAAAATTAATATTTAGCCGCTAGCATCCATGCGTTAAAAACAAGTTATCGTATTATCAAATTGTTAACGCAAAGCAGCGCCGGGATCAATAATTCTATCTCTATATAGTGCCCAATACCGTAAAATTGCAGCATATTTGCAACCGGAGACCATATATGAGATATATCTTTTTACTTTCCCTTTTTATTAGTTGTTATACCGCCGTTTTTGCATCTGCAGATACAGTGCTGATTCCGCTGCAAAGAAGATATTTTCATGATAAGATCGACAAACAGCAACAGCAATGCGATAAAGCAGACGGAAAAGAGGACAACTATTTTCGTCTTGGCACTAATGAAGAAATAAATCTTCGGTTAACAGATGTGCTTTTCAGGAAAATAGATGCACTCCAGGAATGGGTGGAAACAAATGACAGCATCAGCAACAACAATGAAAAAATACGTTACCTCAGTTATATTGAAAACGTACTGAAAGATTTTCGAATCGCCTGGAAAAAGAAAGAAATAAGCCCGCTGGATTTTCCTTTACTGGAAGATAATTTTGAAACCATTATCAGGAACCAGGCTGCAGGAGGTACTATGACTCCCATTATTGATGCAGCGCCTTATCCAATTGCCAGTATTCTTACCGAGATATTTTTTGATAACCCGGGATATGCCGATTCAAAAAAGATCATGTATAAAAAATACTGCATCGTTAACCCGGATAAAATTTTACAAACCATACGGCCATATGTAGACGAACCTTTTGCCGACACACTCATAGCATTGGCTGCCCGGCGCAACCCGGTACAGTTATATACGTATGCGCAATCCAATAATTCTCCTGAAGGAATATTGATCCACCGCAATACAGACAGTATGGTAATGGCAGTAGCCAAACTCAGCCAGACACCGGATGCACTTTTTTACTTTCCTTTTCTTGATGATATCCTTTCCGGGAAGCAACCCATTGACAGCATTAAAAAATATGTTGACGGTCCCAAAGGCTACGACAGCGTTGGCTATTTTAAATTACTGGTACGTACGGAGATAGATTATTATACCCGTCTTACTTCCATTAAACGCGATACGCCTGTTGCTATGTTTGGTGCTAACGGTTTGCGTGAAACGCTGAAAGGTAAAGCGCTGGAACATTTTATCCGGCCCATTAACGACCTGCATGAACAAAGCAATCTCGCCATCCGTATGCGTGCCATAGATCCGTTATCACCGGAAGAATTGTATTACATGATGGTGATGGGCGAGAACGATATTTTTACATCCAGTTTTAAACATAGCTTTAACCGGATGCTGCAGAAAATGGGCGGCAACCCAAGAGGTGATTCATTGCTGATGAAAGTAAACTTCGATTATTTTAAGAAGTTTATTAAGTTGACTGCGAATTACAATAAACTCGATACCTTTTTAAGGAGCATGCCTGCTGCTAATTCAGAAACACTCATGCGTGCATTTGTAAACAACCTCGATAAAGGCACCGACCTCGAAGATGCTACCGATGTTGCCGATTCATACAGCAGCATCAATGATAAAAAATTACAGGTAAATATTCTGAATAACGTAATCCGTAATGAAGAACAGAGTATTGCTAATAACAATAACAGGGGCGCCGTGATCTATGGATTATTAAAACAGATTTTTCTTTCGGCAGACAGTGCCAATAAAGTAAATCTTACGGAAACGCTCGGCATCCCATCTATTTATGAATTGAAAAACTCAGACCTGGCAGATGACAGCGGCAGAATTATCCAGCAGGTATTTTTTTACGGAGATGATGATGGTAAACAACATTTCCCTGCGTTTATTAATTCATTTGCTTCACGGGAATGGAAAGTAACCCAGAAGAAGGAATGGTATGAGATCCGTTCTGTAAAAGGCAATGTGTGGATCTTTGCAAACAGGCCACTGGAGAATGACAAAAACTTAGATGACAGTGCACAGGTTCATCTCAATAAATATCTTGAATCGAACGATATGAAACCTACGGTGGTGATTCATCGCGGACATAGTTATTGGCTGCCGGGCACCATTGATCGTATGCCAGGAGATGCAAAAATTGTGGTACTGGGTTCCTGTGGAGGCTATAAAAACCTGAATACGATCCTGGAAATTTGCCCGGATGCAAATATCATTTCAACCAAAGAAATAGGTACCGGGTCCATCACGCAACCCATACAGAATTACCTCAATCAATCAATGATCTCGGGAAATAAAATTGTATGGAAAGATATGTGGAACACACTTACCAAATCTTTCTCAAAAGATCCCAGTCGCGAAAAAAGAGATAGCTGGGATGATTACATACCACCGTATAAAAACCTTGCGGCGATTTTTATAAAGGCCTATAATAAAAAGATGGAATAGCTGCGAGTGCATGAAATGTTTTGCTGATAATGAATATGCACACCGGGCTTCATTCGCTAATTTATTAATTACCACATCCGCAAATCAGCAATTCACTTCTTCACCTAACTTTGCCAAATGGCGGATGCTTCTTCTAAGAAAATTTTTGATGTTTCATTATTGCGGCGGGTATTCAGGTTTGCAGCTCCGTATAAAAAGAAATTTTACATATCCATCGTATTATCTGTATTGCTGGCATTGATGTCGCCGTTGCGTCCATGGTTAATACAAATAACCATCAATCACGGAATAAAAGAACAAACAGCCGCCTTGTTTATTAAAGGAGCAGGGGGCTTTATTATTGAAATCACCATCATACAAATTGCTTTACTGTTAATAGAATCCATTGCAAGGTTTTATTTTACATTTACCACGGCATCACTAGGGCAAAGTGTTGTTAAAGATCTTCGCATATCAACCTACCAGAAAATACTTAACCTGAATTTATCTCAGTTTGATAAAACACCCATCGGTACGCTTACTACAAGAACGATCAATGATATTGAATCGGTAAATGATATTTTTAGTGAAGGGCTGATTCCCATCATTGCCGACCTGCTATCGATCATTGCCATTTTAGTGTATATGTTCCAGGCCGACTGGAGACTTACACTTGTATGCCTTGCACCATTTCCGGTGCTCATCATCGCAACTTATTATTTTAAGGAAAGTGTAAACAAATCGTTTATACGTGTACGTAATGCAGTTGCCTCTTTAAATGCATTTGTGCAGGAACACATTACGGGCATGTCGCTGGTACAGGCCTTTGCAGCAGAAGATAGAGAATTTGATAAGTTCAGAAAAATAAACAGGGAGCATCGGAATGCAAACATCAAAGCCATCTTTGCCTATTCTGTTTTTTTCCCGATTGTAGAATTGATCTCCGCATTTTCCATCGGCTTGCTGGTGTGGTGGGCCGCAAAAGAATCTTTGGCCATCGCTCCTGAAAAAGCTGCAAATGTTGCGGGTATTATTACAGCGTTTATATTATGCCTCAATCTCCTGTTTCGGCCATTGCGGGTAATCGCCGATAAATTCAATGTATTACAAATGGGAATGATCGCCAGTGAAAGGGTTTTTAAGGTGTTGGACAATACCGACGTTACAATGAATGCAGGAAAAATTGCTCCTGCAACACTAAAAGGAAATATTGAATTTAAAAACGTTTGGTTTGCTTATACAGATGAACAATATGTATTAAAAGATATTTCATTTCAAATTGGCCAGGGTAAAACAATTGCCATCGTTGGGCATACCGGCAGTGGCAAAACCTCCATCATCAGCCTGATCAATCGATTGTATCATATTCAAAAAGGCGCCATTGAAATTGATGAGGTTAATATAGAAGATTATGAACTTGGTTTCCTTCGCAGCAGGATTGGCGTTGTGTTGCAGGACGTGTTCTTATTCAGTGGTTCGGTAATGGACAATGTAACCCTGCGCAATCCTGCTATAAAAAAAGAAGAAGTAATAAGGGCTGCAAAAATGATCGGCATACATGATTTTATTGAACGTTTACCGGGAGGTTACGATTATAATGTGATGGAAAGGGGCGCTACTTTATCAATGGGGCAGCGGCAGTTACTGTCGTTTGTAAGGGCATTGCTGTACGATCCATCTGTTTTGATTTTGGATGAAGCCACTTCCTCCATAGATTCTGAAAGCGAAGCATTGTTGCAACAAGCCATAGATAAGCTCATTGCCGGCAGAACATCTATTGTTATTGCACACCGGCTGAGCACCATTCGAAAAGCGCATACAATTCTTGTGTTAGACAAAGGCGAAATCAAGGAAATGGGTTCCCACGATGAACTGATCCGGAAGCAGGGTTTTTATTACCAGTTGCATAAAATGCAATTCCAGGAACAATTAGTCGATTAGCTAATTTGTCAATTGGCTAATTAGCTAATTATTTCAATTTCTCTTCTTCAAATTTCTCAATTAGGCATTGCGACCTTATCTTTGCGCCAAAATTGAGGATGGATATGGTAGCAAAATGCATCAAATCATTGCTGGTAGCGGTTTTCAGCGTTTTTTTAGCTGTTTCCGTTGTTTCAGCCCAGGACCATGAGTCAACCGAACCGGCCACTGCAGAACACCATGAAAAAGGAGAGGGTAAACTCGATCCGGCTAAAATCATCATGGACCATATTAAAGATGCCCACGAATTTCATTTTTTCAGTGTCGGCGATTTTCACGCTGTAATTCATCTTCCCGTTATTTTATATTCTCCTACAAAAGGATTTTCGATGTTTTCTTCTTCCCGGTTCGGTCATGAAGGCGAAGAAGAATACAATGGTTATAAAATGGAAGAAGGCAATATTGTAGCAACAGATGGTTCTGTAGTGTACGATTTTTCCCTCACCAGGAACGTGGTTCAGATGCTCATTGCGCTAACCGTATTTGTATTCCTGATGCTGGGCATTGCCAAAAAATATAAGAATGGCGAAGGTGTGAAGAATGCACCTAAAGGCTGGCAGAATGTAATGGAACCGGTAATCACTTTCGTGAGAGACGATGTGGCCAAACCAAACCTGGGTAAGAAATGGAACAAATACCTGCCTTACCTGCTCACGGTTTTCTTTTTTATTCTTGTAAACAACATTTTCGGTTTGATCCCAGGCTCGGCCAACGTAACGGGTAACACTGCCTTTACAGCCGTATTGGGAATCATTTCACTGATTGTAATATTGTTCAGCACCAATTCTCATTTCTGGGGTCATATCTTCTGGCCTCCGGGTGTTCCTTTGGGTGTAAAAATTATTTTGATCCCTGTGGAAGTTGCAGGTGTGCTCATCATCAAACCGGCAGCATTGATCATTCGTCTTTTTGCCAACATGGTGGCAGGGCATATTATCATCCTTAGTTTTATTTCACTGATTTTCATATTTGGAGAAATGAATAAAGTAGCGGGCTGGAGTTTTTCTCCGGTATCAATCCTGTTTACTGTATTCATTTACTTCATAGAAATACTGGTAGCATTTATCCAGGCCTTTATATTTACCAACTTAACGGCGGTATTTATCGGGCAATCATTTGAAGGGGGACATGATGACGTAGACGGACACACGCATGAAGTGGTGTCCACAATGTAGTATTCTATTTTTCACCTATAAAACAAGTATCATGACATTGATGACTTTGTTAACAGAAGTTGGTTTTTCGCACATGGGTGGAGCGATCGGAGCAGGACTTGCCGCAATCGGTGCCGGTATTGGTATCGGACAAATCGGTAAGGGCGCTGTTGAAGCGATCGCACGTCAACCAGAAGCGTCAAATGACATTCGTGCAAACATGATCCTGACTGCTGCGTTCGTAGAGGGTGTTGCCCTTTTCGCAGTTATCGCAGGTTTACTGGCTGTATTGAAAGCTTAATTGCACAAACTCATTACTGCATCCGAAGTACAGGACGGAGGATGCAGTAATACTTTTAAAAGAAAAGAGTTGCTGATGTAAAAGCAATTCATCATTCATAATTTATAATTCAAAATTCACATGGATCTTTTATTACCGCATTTAGGATTGATCGTTTGGACTGTACTTGCTTTCCTTGTTGTGTTGTTTATCCTTAAAAAATTTGCATGGAAGCCCATTCTGAAAGGTTTGAACGACCGTGAAACCAATATTGCCAATTCCATTGCCACTGCTGAAAAAGTAAAACTGGAAATGTCGCAATTGAAAAGCGAGAATGAAGCGTTGCTTGTTGCTGCAAGAGAAGAAAGGGCTGTGATGCTGAGAGAAGCAAAAGATATCAGGGATAAAATGATCAATGATGCAAAGGAAGAAGCCAAAGTGCAGGCGGCAAAGATCATTGCTGATGCAAATGCATCTATACAAAATCAGAAAATGGCTGCATTAACTGATATCAAAAACTCAGTGGGTAAAATGGTGATTGAAGTGAGTGAAAAAGTATTGAGAAAAGAACTCGGCAATAAATCTGAACAGGAAAATTATATTAAACAACTGGCGGAAGAGATTAAACTGAATTAATAAGTTGAAGGGTATTAGTTACAGCGTTTAAATAAAAAAACATTTGTAACTATCAACTCAAAACTAATAACTGATACAAATGAACAACCCACGTTTAGCAGCCCGTTACGGAAAAAGTTTACTCGATTTGGCAGTGGAACAGAATCAATTGGAAACTGTGTATGCCGATATGAAATTTTTGCGTGCCGTTTGCAAAGCAAATCCTGATTTTGCACAGGTGTTGATTAGCCCGGTAATAAATGCGGATAAAAAGCAAAGCATTATTGATTCTATCATCAATGGAAGAGTAAGCAAGCTTACCACTTCTTTTATTCAGTTACTGGTGCGCAAAACCAGGGAAAGTGTTTTGCCGCAAATTGCTGTTTCTTTTATTGAGCAGTACAACGAATTAAAAGACATTCACCAGGTAAAGCTTACAACAGCTATCCCGATGAGTAACGATATGCAGCAAATGATCCTGGATAAGATTCGCACCAACACTCCCGTAAAAAATATTGAACTGGAAACTGTTGTTGAAGACAGCCTGATTGGCGGTTTTAAATTAGAAATGGGAAATATCCTGGTAGATGCTACTGTTCTGCGTGATTTGAATGATGTGAAAAAGCAGTTCAAGAGCAATGAATACATTCAGAAACTTCGTTGATACGTTTACGATATTTATGCAAAACGCCTTACATTGATCGTAAGGCGTTTTTTTATTTAAAACATATCCCCAAAAAATATTTTAATAAGCTGAACTATTTCTGGTTAGAAATCTGATACGCTGGCCGCCAGGCCGCTTCCGCCGGTAACAAATCTTCTAACTGTTCCTGCAGCAACAACAAGGTTATTCGGATCATCTCCCTTACTTCTCATATACAGTGTGTTCTGGAAATTTTGTATTCCGCCTGATGTTACAGTGCCGCTTAATACATTAAATTGTTCTACGGTAATACCGGAAGGCGTTAAAGTCCTCAATACAAAAATGGTAAAATTATTTCCATTGCCGGATATATAGGTTTTTGCAGGTGTAGCACTTAATACATTGGCGGGAATGGCTTTCTGTTCTACATTAACAGTGAAATTGCTATTGTCCTGGTTAGAAAACCTGAACTTATAATCAGAATATATTGAACCGGCACTGGCAGCAGGAGAATTGTCATATACACAACTGTCTGGTGTCATAAAATAAATACCCTCAACAGCAGGTGGCGTACTGCCTGCATAAACATTCGCTCCGAGATTCCTCAGCGAATCTATCATTGATTGCGGAGCAATATTGCTGATTACAGTAGGAAATACATTTGAATTATCGGTATTGTTTGTGTTATCGTCTTTACTCTTTTTACAGGCCTGGATAGATAGCATTACAAAACAACCAATCATAAGCGTACGGAGAAGTGAATTTTTCATTTAGTTTAATTTTATACCGAAAGTAGCGTGCTGCCTTTTCTCATCACATACATAATTTGTAGTATTGAGTTACATCAGCGCCGATATATTGATTGGGTATTTTTATAATGAACGGCAGCAAATATTTTTATCAGCAACACATTATTGTAAAGAAAAAGCCCTTCGCTTTCACGAAAGGCTTTGCTATTGTTTAAACAGGGGTTATTCAGTTGAATGTTTACCCGATACAATTCTCGCCAGTAGCAACACTAATGCAAACACAAGTATCATGTGAACATAACTGCCTAAGCCCAATACAAAAAATCCAACGGCCCACCCTATAATAAACAATGCTGCAAACAAATAAGTTATATTGCTCATAAAAAAAGTTTTAAGGTGTTGAAATAATACCAGTGAAAATTCAAATGATATGCCGTTGTTGTTTCATCTTTATAATAATTGAGTTAAAACAGGAGACGTAGTAACTTATATATGAAAAATAAAAAAGTATATTGTAAAAAATTCCACAACTGACCGTATAATTCCGCAGTGAGCAGGGAAATAAAAATAATTGCTTTATTAATAATTTTGTCACTCGTTTCGGATACGGGTTACTGTCAGTACCACAATTTTTGTAACTATACCGAACTTGAATTTAATAGTGATACCTGCTGCTGGAGAAAAGAGGCTAAAGCAGATTCATTTAATCTTGCCGCAACACACATTCTCGGATATCTTCGTTGCCCCGGTAGAAAAGTAAACAAACAATCCTTGTATTGGCATGCCGGGCAAATGTTTGCCTGTGCAAACGACTACACACGTGCTAAACACTATTGTAAAAAAACGTACACCGTATTTACAAAATGGTTTGGAGGGAAAGAAGGTAAGGCCTGGTATTTTTATGCAAAAGGAACAGTTGCATTTTTAAGGGGTGATAAATTATTATTGCAGCATATCATTAAGAAATGGGATCGTTCGTTGCCAAAAGATAAAAACTATGAAGCATTGATTAAATTGTACACGAAAATTTCTTTACCCTACCGCGATGCAGTGAAATGAAAGATGAGCAACATTGCAGGTGAATCAGAATGTAATAGTTTTGTTATTCCTAAAACATCGTTATGCCACAACTTATCATTGAAGCCCGCAAAGCATCCATTGCAGAAACACTTGAAGTGCGTCGCATACTTCCGTTCAGGCAAAGAAGGATGGTTGGCCCTTTTATATTTATGGATCATGCCGGACCGGTAAAACAAGCACCTGCATCCTTAAAAGCAATGGACGTGTTGCCGCATCCGCATATCGGGCTTTCAACCGTGAGCTATTTGTTCGGCGGAAAAGTTACCCACCGCGATAGTTTAGGCGTTGAACAAATTATTCAACCGGGTGAAGTAAACTGGATGACAGCAGGGAGAGGCATTGCCCATTCGGAGCGATTTGAAGATCCTGCTGCATTGGCTGGTGGCGAACTGGAAATGATTCAAACCTGGGTGGCATTACCTGAAAAAGATGAAGAGTCTGATCCTGCTTTTGATAATTACGCTGCACATCAGCTTCCTGTATTTACCGACAAAGGAGTGTGGATGCGCCTGATAGCAGGAGATGCATTTGGTTTAAGGAATGATGTGAAAATTAAATCGCCTTTATTTTACCTGCATGTGGTACTGGATAAAAATGCAAAGTTCACCCTGCCTGCACAATACGAAGAACGTGCGGTGTACATTGTAAAAGGAATGCTGGAAATTACCGGGGTAAGGTACACCGAAGGACAAATGATTGTGTTTGATAAAAGCGAAATGCCAGTTATCCTTGCAAAAGAAAAAACAACTTTGATGTTATTGGGAGGAGAGCCCCTTGGCGATAGATTTATCTGGTGGAATTTTGTTTCATCCCGTAAGGAAAGAATTGAACAGGCAAAATCAGACTGGAAAGAGGGTAGGATTATCTTGCCTCCAAACGATAATAAAGAATTTGTTCCGTTACCTGCTGATAAATCAAGACCATCAGATCCACCTGCACCGGAAGTATTGTCCTGATTTTTTTAATGGTTTACTTTTCGCTACGCTGCGTCAGTATGTAATGCAAACAGGCAATAAATCTTATTTCAAATAAAAATCCTGCTCTTTCGAACAGGATTTTACACCATAACATTTCAATGCATTACAAATACGTTTGCTGGTAACCGGTAATTTTTCCGCCTGTAAAATAAAAATTGCAATTGATAATAAAAGACGATCTGACTCCTTTCACTGTTCCCGGTTTCCATTTATCATATTGCCGGCAAACAAATAATATCAGACTATTCAGATCCGGGTAAGGAGACGGGTTACGGGTATAAGCCGATAATAAATTGCCTGAACTATCAATGGCTAATTTAATACTCACACGTCCGTAGTATTGAGAACGTTTCGACCAATTGATGCTGCTATCATTATTGATCTGCATCATAACTTTATTTTTCCAGGCCCTGAATCCTTCCGGTTGTGATGGATACACAATAGCAGGATCAATGAATTGTTCATTACCATATTCATCCCAAACTGTTGTGCCGGATAACTTACCCAACGAGTCATATTTTTTATAGGCACTGATCAAACAGTTATGATGAAACAGCCATACTTCCTGCCTCCTTCCATTCAATGAATACAAGCTTGAATCCGTAAGTTTTCCTTCTTCGTTGTATTTTTCAAAATCTTTTATTCTTGTTGTACACAATCTTTGTTTATAATACGAATTGATATAAAGCCTGTTGTTCGTTATATAATAGAAACGCAAATGCCAGCAGCTATCCGTTTCTCTTTCAATAATACCTTTCAGCCATGCCGTGTCTTTATTGCATTCATTGTGTTTTCTGTCGTGGTAAAATGTGTCGATAAACGAAACGCTTCCATCCTGGTTCCAGGAGTTTACAAAAACGGCCCGGTTAGAATCATTATAAAGTAACAGTGTTTTCATTTGTCCATTGCTGTGAAAATGGGCCAGGTATCTCGGGGAATTATGTACATAAGTGATAGAATCCTTCAGCTTGCCATCAGGAAAGTACCAGGTGAAAGTGCCTTCTTTATACAGTAACCGTTCATCCGAAAAACTTCCTTTCATCAACAAAGCATTACTGTTATTGTAATACAATTGTTGCTGTTTTCCTTTGTTGATGCTGAAATAAGCTGCGTTTTCTTTGGAACAGGGTTGCCATTTATTATTAAGCCAGGTAGTGTCTGCAGCGATGGAATGCACGGGGCAAAAGATAAATAGTTGCAGGATAAGGAGAATAGTTTTCATACAATTAAGTTAACTTATTTTAAGGTATAAACCTGTTCTTGTTTTTATTAAGGCGAACAATGCCATTACTAACGTTATTGGATACCCTAAAATAAAAAAAGCACCACATCGGGTGCTTCTGATTAAACCAAAATAATTTTTTACTTCAGGTTTTTAGATAAGTGCTTAGCCATATCAAACATTGATACCTGTGCTTTTCCACCAAATACTGGTTTCAGTTTAGCATCAGCATTGATCATACGTTTGTTCTTTGCGTCCTGGAGTTTGTTGGCTTTGATATAAACCCATATTTTTTTAACAGCTTCAGTACGAGGAACTGGTTTGTTACCAATTACTGCTGCTAAATCTGCACTTGGTGTTAATGCAACCATGAATGCTGCGTTAGGTTTACGTGCTGATTTCTTTTTAACTGCTTTTTTTGGAGCTGCTTTTTTAGGTGCTGCTTTTTTTGGAGCTGCTTTCTTAGCTGCTTTTTTTGGTGCTGCTTTTTTAGCCGCTTTCTTTTTTGTTGCCATGTTTTTTGTTTTAGAAAATAATGGGTGATAATATTATCACTGCTAATATAGTTATTTATACAATTCAAATGTTTTTTTAGCGCCTATTTGACAAACTTTTTCATTGGGAAATCACCGGTTTTCCCCATTGTTTGTAAAGCATTTTTTTACAAAAGGAAATCACTTATTTTACCCGTTTTGTGTTGCCGGTATTAAAACTTAAAAAGCCCGTTTTCCTTTATGCTTACTTTACCTTCCAGTACTACTTTTGATTTTTTCTTCCGGAGTATCAATTCGGCAACTTCACATTCATTGGCCATTCTACCCAGAACGGGAGGAAATAATTTAGCCACATCTCCCGGTACCGAAGCAAATAACAGCCTTAAATATGCGATACAGGTTATCATTTTTTGCGTTTTCGGTTGAGCAAAGCCCTCTGATGCTACGATCAGATCAGAAGGTAAACCTATCTTACAATATGATTTTACCAATGGCATGGGAAGGAAAATGCTACTGTCGCCCGACTTTTCTATTTGCCCGTTTCTATCCCAGTAATTAAAAATTCTGCCGGCATTTTCTCCCCGGATCAATACACTGTATACCGGTTCCTTTACTATATTCACCACTGTTTTTGGCACCGGGTTAAAGTTCTCATCATAATCAAATCTTACCGCAGAATCTGTTTTCGAACGTATCGTGGCCAGTGTGAGTGTGTAGCTACGGTTCCCCGGAAGCAATACTGAATCTGTATTGTAGTTAAGTGCTTTGGATATTTTTGCTCTTGCCGTTGTATCCAGCAAATGATGCACACTGGTGAGTACGTCCGAACATCCGAATGAAAGCAACGCATTTTCATTGTAACCGATGTTTTGTTCTGTTGCACGAATACTTGCTGCAGGCGAAAAAATGCCTTCAATATAGATATTCCTGTTGTCGAAATTCAACATCACCAGGGCATCGTCTGTTAGTACACTGTTTTTTCTAACAACCAACGACAAATGACTGCTTGCTTCAACATTCTTAAAGAGTTGCTTCCTGGTTATGTGTTTCTTCTGAACAAATAATTCGCCGGCAACTTTAAGGTAGTTACCATCATTTACCGATGAAGCAGTGCCGAGTAAAACCTTATTACCCGATTGGTAAATACAAATACCCAGGCTGTCGGAAACATACACCTGGGGTGATTGCTCATAGAAATGATATTGCGTTAACCCCTCCCGGAAACCTGCACTGTCCCGAATGCGCAAACAACTGTACCACTCATTATCGGGTTGCCCGGTTACATGGAAAATAAATACATAATCGGGAAGGGTAAACATTTCCCTCCATCCCGTTTTTTTACCGGAAGAGAATGAGATTTTTTTCCATTGCGATGGCGAGGTGATGTAATTCCAGATGAGGGTATTGGTAATCCTTTTAACATCTATTGCAATGATGCGATCGGCAGAGGATGGTACACCGGTTTCCGTCCAGGTCTTGTGAAAAAATCGGATGTAACCTGCTATTAACAGTATTGCCAGGATAAGCAATAACCATTTTTTTTTCAACATCAGTTAAATTTTTGTTCGGATTCCTCTTTGTCTTTTTTAATAATATTATTGATCGCATCCATCATGTTAAAGAAGAACTCAAAACTATTGGCGTGATTGCCATTGATGGCCATGGTGGTTGTACCCTGTATCATGCCGTTTTTCAAACTGCTTTCCATAATAAGATCTCCTACGTTTTCCATCAGGTAATTGCTGATTTGTTTGCTGGTGCCACTGTTTAATTCAGGTCCTAACTGTTGTATCAGTCTTTTTGTATTGATCTTAAATGAATAATTATTCTTCAAAATAGATTTCCTGGTAACGCCATCAACTTCATAACCGCTGTTCTGTAAAACCATATCAACAACTTCCTTACTGGTGGTAACTACCACTTTTCCTTCTTTCACAACAAAGTATATTTTGTCTAAAACATTTTTACCGGAGTCGAACACCAATTCAAAATATCCGCCTTTGTCTTTGTAATTATATTTTGCATCCTCGGCATACTTCAAAGGGATATTTGCAATACGATTCATAAACGCTTCGTTTTTTGTTTCCATTGCAAAAGTAAAATCAGGAGAGAGTTCCTGTTTGGTTTTGGTAACCTCGGTAGATTTAAAATTCTCATCGTACGTAAAATCGGTATAACTCACATTTTTCATTTTCAAACCATGCAATACAAAAAGATAATTACCAGGCATGAGTTCAGCTATTGCTTTTTCATCAATAACGATCTCCAGTAAATCAACATACAGGTTTACCAGGTCTGCATATTTACCAATATACGACTGGCTTCCCAGATACGACTTCAGCCATTTGTAATAGAATTTTGCCATTGCTTCCGTATTGATTGAAGCAGAGAAATAGCCGATATTGTCGGGGTTAACCAATTTTGCAATGGATTTGTTTTGTTTGCTTTTATACAGGTCTTTTTCGAAACCCTGCATATCGCCTGAGGAAATAGTCTTCTGATCAATACGCATTTTGTTTTTTTCAAAATATACATTCATTGAGGAGTGCAGGCCAATCCCATTTCCGGATGGAGCATTGTCCATCAAACTATAGGAACCCAAACTACGGTAACGCATACCTGAAAAAATACCGGAATATAAAAAGCCCCAGTATTGTTTCATTACATCTTCATAATTAAACCAACCGCTCATGTGTGCAGCAGGGTCAATTATTTTTTTATAGGTTTCCGTTTCACCAATTGAATGGGTTGTGCCGGTATAGCTGGTGTTCAAAAGATCAATAGACACTTTTTTCTGACGTGCGGCAGTGATCTTGTCCTGCTCTTTGTACCATGCTTCCTGCTTAGCCTGCTGCGCACTATCGAAATAGGGAGTAAAAGTAGTGGTAGATTCCTCTTCGTCGGGTTTTACTTCTTCAATTACTACTTCTTCATCAACAACCGGTGGTTTTTTGGTTTCTTTTTGCGCATTCTTTTTACTACCTGAAGTTTTCTTTTTATTGATGCCTTTGCCTTTTGATTTTGGAGACGTAGCATTTTTAGGTTCTTCTGTTACTTTATCTTCTTCAATAATGCTGGCAATCGTATCTACCGGAATATTCACCGCCGAATCAACCATTGTAAATGCGGTATCAACGGCTACTGTAGTGTCGGAATAGTAATTATAATTATACCTGTTGGGGTTTGAATAATGACTGTAGATCAGCATGGCATATTCGTTATTCCATCCAACATAATTGTTATCGGCAAGGGTTACAAAAGAAAACCCGTTTTTCTTTTCCGGCTTCAATTCAGCAGGATGCCTTGCTTCCAGTAATTTAAGAAACAACGAAGTATCCTTTAATGGAATCAGGCTTACAAAACATAAGGTTGAATCTGAATATTGCAAATACTGGTAGATATCTTTTTCAAAATTCACACCTGTATTTTCGAGGCTCGTGAGTGAATCTACCTGTAATATTTTAAACAGGTTTTCTTTCACAAACGGATAACTCTCCATTTTTTTAACGGTAAGGTTTTTTGAAAAGTTTTCGCCGGAATATTTAATTACCATCGCGGCATTATCAGGTATTTTTTCCAGCAGGTTTTGTGAAAATGAATACTGTAAACTAAAAACGGCTGCAACCAGGAGTACGATGATCTTGTTCATTATTTAAGTTGTATTTTATTTTCAATAGATTGTTTGTTAGTAATAATGTCGAGCGCCGGCAATTTCAGCATCACTGCTTTTTTATCCGATGAAATTCTGCTGGCATTGTTAGATACTTTATCTACAGTTGTTTCAAACCTGAAAATGCTGGTATAGCTGGCAGTGGCAAATATTTCTTTGTCGGCCGCACTTAATTTTTCATAGTCGTCTTTTACAAAGAATTTATTTAACCTGCTGAAAAGTTTTGAAACAGGATCAAAGTCAAATGATTTTTCCCTGCTGATTTGTTTTTTTGATGTAGCGGCTATTTTGTATATGCCTTCGTTCACATTGTTCAGCGACTTAAAATCACAATTTAATTTGGCTATAAAATTTTCGAAATCGATGGCGATGGCAAAATTGGAAATACCCGGAACTGATTTAATATCATTTTCAAGCGAAGCGGCTTCTTTCCTGATTTCCTGTTGCGAAGGTACCTTATGGCCATTCACCGTTTTCATTTTCATAACGGAATTCAGCCTTGTTTTGCTCCTGCTCATATTAAGTACTACCTGTAAACTTCCGGTTCCGTCGTTTTTTAATACAATCTGCTCAATAACGTCGAAGCAGCTTTGTAAACTCAGCATGCATAACAACAGGGCCGGAATCAGCAACTTTCTCATTGTTCAAAATTAGAAGAAAATTCTGTGCAATATTAATATTTACGATGATATTTAGCAGGGTTGAGACCAAATCTTACTCCATTTTTGTAAATTTGCAACGGTGAAAAAATGCGCAGTTATAGTATTGATGTTGTTCCTTTGTTCCGGTGTATTTGCCGGAACCGGATCTTCGTCAGCGCATTTTATCAATGCAGGAAATTCTTCCAACACAATCAAGAAAGGCAATGCTACGGAATTACAGGACGATGAGATTGATGCCTTTGAGATGGATATTGCTACAGCAGGTGCCAGTTCTTTTTCCAAAACGAATTCAGGTTACCCGATCTCCGGTTCGCTTCACCCCGATAAAATTAAAACATCCGATATTTTAAGCTTCCAAATAAGTATAACAAGGCATATTACCTATGAACTTTTTGGAAATCACTCCCTCTTTCACAATTACCATACACATACGCTCTGGTAATATTTTTTTCTTTTGTTTTCACACATTGTTCCTGGTTAAATAACCATGAACCCAATTTTCTGATTGCACTTGTTTACCGGGTACACGTCCCGGAATGTTGTTTGATGTTGTGTGCTGTCATCATTTAATCGTGTTATCTATGTTTATCGGACTGGAAAATATTCTGTTGATCGGATCTCTTTTGTTATTGATAAGTGTTATTGCCGGGAAAACCACCAACAAACTTGGCGTACCAACATTGATATTCTTTTTAATTGTTGGTGTATTGGCTGGTTCAGAAGGCATTGGCAAAATTCAATTTAATGATGCAGCACTGGCCCAGTTAATTGGCGTTACGGCGTTGAACTTTATTCTTTTCTCAGGAGGATTGGATACACACTGGAAAACCATCCGGCCGGTTTTATGGAGAGGTATTTTATTATCTACCGTTGGCGTACTTATAACTGCTTTAACGCTGGGATTATTTGTTCACTATGTCTTTGGATTCACCATTGCAGAAGGATTGTTGCTGGGATCAATTGTATCTGCAACTGATGCTGCAGCCGTTTTTTCTATTTTGCGTAACAAAGGAATTGCTTTAAAAGGTTTCCTGCGCCCGATACTGGAACTGGAAAGCGGAAGCAATGATCCGATGGCTTATTTCCTAACGATTACGCTTACCAGCATTGTAGTAACAGGAGAAGTGAATGTAGGTGTGCTTATTGTATCTTTTTGTAAGGAATTTTTACTGGGTGCATTGGTAGGGTATGCAATGGGAAAGGCAAGTGTGTGGCTGATAAATAATATTAAGCTGGAAACAGAAGGCTTGTACACGGTACTAACGTTAGGACTGGCAATTTTCACGTATTCATTTACGCACGCTATTGGCGGTAACGGATTCCTGGCCATCTATCTCTGTGCTATTATCATGGGCAACAGTAACATGATTCATAAAAGAAGCCTTATTAAATTTTATGACGGGCAGGCATGGCTGATGCAGATCATCCTGTTTCTTACATTAGGATTGCTCGTTTTTCCATCGCATATTTTACCGCTAATTGGTACCGGCTTGCTGATATCGGCATTCCTGATGTTTGTTGCCAGGCCACTGGGCGTATTCTTCTCCTTAGCTGTTTTTAAAACCAACCTGCGCAGTAAATTATTTATTTCGTGGGTAGGACTTAGAGGAAGTGTGCCGATCGTGTTTGCCACTTATCCGTTGCTTGCAGGAATTAAAGGAGCTGAAACAATTTTCAACCTGGTATTTTTTATTTCAATTACATCTGTATTGTTGCAGGGAACCACACTTTCATTAGTAGCCAGGTTGCTTCATGTAACCATACCGGTAAAAGCCAAGAGACGAATAGGCACTGACTTTGAAGCAACGGATAAAATTAAAACTGAAATGCAGGAAGTTACCATGCCAGAAGGTTCGCGTGCAATTGATAAAAAAATTGTTGACCTGGGCATTCCGCCAACCATTAATATCACTGCAATTAAAAGAGACAATTTATTTATCGCACCGAATGGTTCAACAAAAATTCATGTGCATGATGTGTTGTATGTACTGGCAGAAGATAAAATTTCAATGGAGCAATTCCGGAATGAAATGACCGAACCGCAATAAACAATCTCCCTGTCTTTTTTCAACTTAAATCCCGGATATGGAATTATCAACAATTGATAAAATAAAAACAGCATTACATCAATACGAAAGCAATTACCATACAATGGTTTTCAGAAATACCGGATCGCTGGTAACACTTAAGAAAATGTACCAGGAACTTGATCAGTTCAGGAATACGCTGATAGAAGATTTTCCACATTTTCCTCCTGACCCTGTAAATACTTCCATCATCAACGAGATGGAAATACTGATAAAAGACACAGGCAATAAACGGGAAAAACAGGAATGGCATTTTTACCACTACAACGACCTGTTTATTTTTCGTGTATCCGACCTGCTAGTTACAATGGATCTAGTATTAACCTGATTGTAAAAACGGTTGTTTTTGGCGACTACCTAAAAGGTAGTCATGGTTTTCCCTCCTGGTTTTCCGGGAGGGTTTTTTTTTGATGGAGGATTTATGGCACTAATTGCACAATACTGGTGCCCGATTGAATACAGTTAATTATATTTAATTATTCATAATTGTAAACTTCATTTGTGAAACACAAAATTGTTTGTATAGGAGCCATGCTGGTAGATGAGTTGTTCTATTGTATGGAGCAAACAGTTCCTGCTACGTCTAATCCGGCAACTGTAAAAAGATCAGCCGGCGGCGTGATGAGAAATATTGTTCAGCACCTGGCATTGTTGAATATTCCGGCATCATTTATCACTATTACTGCTGATGATGCAGACGGGCAATGGCTCCGGGAAGATTGCCGCAAGGCAGGTATAGATTTAGGTACATCCTTTACTACTGCAACTGCTACAGGAAAATACGTAGCAATACTAAATCCCGATGGAACTTTATTTACTGCTGCCTGTGTGAACCCGGCTGAATCCTGCATGACGATTTCCCTGCTTCAACAAAGAGAAAATTTATTATCTGACGCAACGATGATTGTTGCAGACACAAATCTTTCTGCAGAAGTGCTGGAATGGCTGAATGATTTTTGCCGGCATAATGACAAACTATTATTTATTGAACCGGTGTCGGTACTTAAAGCAAAAAAACTTCAACATATTGCACTGGATGCTGTATATATGATTACGCCGAATGAAGAGGAGTTGGTATCTCTTTTTGAAGATTCACTCACGGAAGCCGAAGTAATTGAACGATTGCTGTTAAAAGGCATAAAAAAAATATGGTTACGCAGGGGCGGAAAAGGTTCGGAAATTATTTCACAAAACGGCGTTTATTCCTTACCGGCAGTTCCCGTTCCTGTTAAAGACATTACCGGTGCAGGTGACGCAGCATTGGCCGCCTGGCTGGCTGCATATTTTGAAGGTTATACTGATGCTTACTGCCTCAAAGCGGCTCATGCAATGGCTGCCGCTGTGATACAGGTGGAAGGTGCTGTTGATGCGAATATGTCGAAAGATCAATTATATAAATCTGTAAAAAACTATTTCCCGGATGAATATTAACTTTTTGAAAGTACAAACTGAAGTGAGAGAGGCTATCAGCGAAGGTAAACCTGTTGTTGCACTGGAATCTACAATCATCTCTCACGGTATGCCATGGCCGAAAAACGTGGAAACCGCCTTACGTGTGGGAGATGCCGTAAGGAAGGAAGGCGCTATCCCTGCAACCATTGCAATAAAAGACGGGAAATGCCTTGTTGGCCTGGATAAAAATGAACTTGATTTTTTTGGTAAGGAAAAAAATGTGTGGAAAGTGAGCATCAGGGATATGCCTTATGTGATGAGTAAAAAAATTCCCGGAGCCACAACGGTTGCTGCAACCATGCGTATTGCATCTATGGCCGGAATAAAAATATTTGCTACCGGAGGAATTGGTGGCGTTCATAGGGGCGCAACAGCATCTATGGATATTTCGGCTGATCTCACAGAAATGGCGCAAACAGATGTTGCCATTGTTTCTGCAGGTGTAAAATCCATTCTTGATATTGGCTTAACCCTTGAATATCTCGAAACAAAAGGAATTCCGGTTGTTGCATTCGGACAAAAGGAATTCCCGAGTTTCTACTCCGGTAAAAGCAGTTTCGATTCACCATTACAGTTAGACAGTGCAGCGGAAATAGCAGCAATGCTGAATATTAAATGGAGTATGGGATTAAAAGGTTCGGTACTGGTTGCCAACCCGGTTCCTGCCGGTTACGAAGTTTCAGCGGAAACAATTGAACAATACATTCAACAGGCATTAGCCGATGCGGAGAAAATGCATATTTGTGGAAAAGAGATTACACCTTTCCTCCTAAAACATATTGCAGATCATACAAAAGGGGAAAGCCTGGAAGCGAATATTGCACTGGTATTGAACAATGCAAAACTGGCAGCTAAGATTGCTGTAAGTCTTTCGTCTGATTCTCTTTGAATAAACATCATTTAAACTGTTCATGAAAAGCATAAGATTATTCCTGTTGGTGGTAACTACCGTTTATGCCTGCATTACATCTTGCATTGCCCAGGATACCTATCAATGGCCTGAAGATACTGCTGTTAAAAATAAACTGGATACCTGGCGGGATCAGAAATTCGGTTTGATCATTCATTTTGGTTTGTACGCACAGGCTGGTGTTGTGGAATCCTGGAACCTTTGTTCAGAAGATTGGATCGACAGAGACAGTTCCATCGCTTATGAAGAGTATAAAAAATGGTATTGGGGTTTGGAAAAGGAATTTAATCCAATTCATTTTGACCCCGATCAATGGGCTGAAGCAGCGAATCAGGCAGGAATGCGGTATGTGATATTTACAACCAAACATCACGACGGGTTTAATATGTTTGATACAAAGCAAACGGACTTTAAGATTACCAATGGTCCATTCAAAAACAATTCGAAGGGCGATATTGCAAAATATGTATTTGAAGCATTTCGTAAAAAGGGATTTATGATCGGCGCCTATTTTTCGAAACCCGACTGGCACTCCGAAAATTACTGGTGGCCAAGATATGCAACTGCCGATCGGAATAATAATTACGACATACGCAAATTTCCCTGGAGATGGAATGCATTCAAATCATTTACCTATCGGCAGGTAGAAGAATTAATGCACAACTATGGATCGATTGATATCCTTTGGCTCGATGGGGGCTGGGTGCGGCCAACCGAAACCGTTACCAATGAAGTAAAAGCCTGGGGCATGCGTATTCCCGAATGGAGCCAGGATATTGATGTACCTGCCATCGCTACCATGGCCAGGCAGGCACAACCCGGTTTGCTCATTGTAGACAGAACAGTTCACGGGCCGTATGAAAATTACCAAACACCGGAACAAAGCATTCCGAAAGAACAACTAAACTATCCATGGGAAAGTTGTATGACACTGGCAAACAACTGGGGCTACGTTCCCAACGATACTTACAAAACTGCTGGTAAGGTAATTCACAGATTGATTGAGGTAACAGCCAAAGGAGGTAACCTTTTATTAGGCGTGGGACCTAAACCAGATGGAACACTAACAAACGAAGCTGTTTCCCGGATGAAACAGGTAGGCCAGTGGTTGAATAAGAATGGTGAAGCTATTTACAATACAACCATCACCAAAAATTATAATGATGGTAATACCTGGTTTACACAATCGAAGAACGGTAAACAATTATATGCAATTCGCTGTATAGGCGAGCATGAATTGTTAGCTGATACCATCAGTTGGAAAAACAATCCGCCTGCAAAAGGAACTAAAATGAAATGTTTGCAAACAGGTGAATATGTCCGGTGGAAACAGGAAGGCAACGAAACAATTGTTTTTATCGGGGCCGCTCTTCCCGGAAACTTACCTGCGGTTGCCTTTGAATTTACGGCAACCAATTAAACTGCTATTCGTATAATTGTATATACACAGATCATCTGCTATGTTGAAAAAGTCAATGCTGATTTTAATTGTAACCTGCTTCTGGTGCATTCATGGAGAAGCTCAGGATACCATTCCGGTATTCAGAAACAGTGATTTTTCTATCGACCAAAGAATAAATGACCTGTTAACCCGGCTTACAACAACAGAAAAAATTTCTTTACTGGGATTCAGGAGCAAGGCAGTTCCCAGGTTGGGAATTGCTGCATACAACTGGTGGAATGAAGGATTGCATGGAGTGGCAAGGGCAGGCAAAGCCACTGTATTTCCGCAGGCAATTGCATTGGCCGCAACATTTAACGATAAGCTGGTAAGAGAAGTGGCAGATATTATTTCTACAGAAGCACGGGCAAAATTTAACCTGCAGGCTGCTAACGGTTATAACCAGCAATATATGGGATTAACATTCTGGTCGCCAAACATAAATATTCTTCGTGACCCCAGGTGGGGAAGGGGGCAGGAGACCTATGGAGAGGATCCATACCTCACTGCAGCTATAGGAACCGCTTTTGTAAAGGGAATGCAGGGTAACGATAACGCCTACCTGAAAACTGCAGCCTGTGCAAAACATTTTGCTGTTCATAGCGGGCCTGAAGGGCAAAGGCATAGTTTTAATGCCGTAGTTGATGAAAAAGATTTGAGGGAAACTTATTTGTATGCTTTTAAAAAACTTGTGGATGCAGGAGTGGAATCGGTAATGTGTGCTTATAATCGTATAAATAACGAGCCCTGCTGTACCAATAACACGCTGCTCAAAAAAATACTCCGGGAAGAATGGAAATTCAAAGGACACATTGTTACGGATTGCTGGGCACTGGAAGATATCTGGAAACGGCATAAGGTTATGAACAATAGTGTTGAAGTAGCAGCCGCAGCAGTAAAAGCGGGCATCAACCTCGATTGCTCCAATTTGTTGCAGGATGATATTGTGAATGCCTATAAGCAGAAAATGCTTACAACAGAAGATATTGATTCCGCTTTGATCCCTTTGTTACGAACTTCTTTTCATCTTGGATTGTATAACAACAAAAACCGGAATCCATATAGTAGTATTGGCGAAGAAAGTATTCATACTCAAAAAGCTATTGATATAGCAAAGAAGGCGGCGCAGCAATCCATCGTTTTAATGAAAAATGACAATGCAGTGTTGCCCCTGGATAAAAATAAAATTCACTCCTTAGCAGTCTTGGGGCCAAACGCAGCTTCCCTGGATGCCTTGCTTGCAAATTATCATGGTATCTCTCCGGCAATGATAACGTATGCAGAAGGAATTAGCGAGGCGGCAGGACCAGCTATTGCTGTTCAATATGAGCAGGCAGTTGATTATTCCGATACAAATCATATTGGCGGCGTATGGATGGCTGGTGAAAGTGACGTTACGGTTGTTGTAATCGGACTTACACCTGCGCTTGAAGGTGAAGACGGAGATGCGTTCCTGGCACCTAACAATGGTGATAAAATAAGTTTGAATATACCGGCTGCACATATTAAGTTACTACAGTTGCTGAAAAAAAATGGTAAACCGGTGATTGTTGTTATTACAGGCGGCGGTGCTGTTAATATTGATCAGATTGAACCGTATGCAGATGCTATTCTTTTTGCGTGGTATGCCGGCGAACAGGGTGGAACTGCATTGGCAGATATATTGTTTGGTAATATTTCTCCTTCGGGAAGACTGCCGGTAACCTTTTATCATTCACTTAGCGATTTGCCTGCTTATGATAATTATAGTATGGCGGGTAGGACTTACCGTTATTTCAATGGAAAAGTAAAATATCCATTTGGATATGGATTGAGTTATACCCGGTTTTTATATCAATGGGTGCAAAAACCATACATCATCAATGCTGAGAAAGACAGCTTATTTTTTTCAGTGATCATAAACAACACAGGTAATATGGATGCAGATGAAGTGGTGCAGGTTTATATAGGTTATCCGAACATTGAACGAATGCCGGTTAAGGAACTAAAATCTTTTGAAAGAATTTTTATAAAGAGAGGAGAAGCACAAACCATTCGATTCGGAATTCCATTAAGTGAATTGCAGAAATGGAACGATGAAGCGCATCGTTGGGAATTATATAAAGGTCAATATGATATTATGATTGGAGCCAGTTCGCAGGATATACGGTTGGATGTACCTGTTAAAATAAATATCGATTAAACTTTTTCATTCGGGTTTAACCAAAAAAAATCCTCCACTTTTCAGTGAAGGACTTTTTTTTTATTAGGCAATGATATTAATAATCCCTGTTGTAACCGCCGCCACCGCCGCGATTTCCACCACCGTAACCGCCGCCACCGCCGCGGTTTCCACCACCACCATATCCGCCACGGCTTCCACCACCGCTACGTCCGCCGCCGTAACCACCGCCACCGCTGCGTTTTTTGTAACCACCACCTTCACCTTCCTGGCGAGGTTGTGATTCGTTAACGATCAGCTTGCGTCCCATAACTTCAGTTTCGTTAAGGTTTGCAATTGCTGTACGTGCCGCTTCTTCGTCTTCCATTTCAACAAATCCAAAGCCTTTGCTGCGGCCATTCATTTTGTCCTTAAGAATTTTTCCGCTGGTAACTGTACCATACTGCGTGAAAAGGTTGCTCAAATCTTCGTCAGTCATCGACCAGCTAAGATTACCTACATAGATGTTCATTGTAAAAACTGTTTTAAAAAAAAATAATTGATTAAGAAAAATGATTTAGTAGTTACAATAAACTGAGTCGGACTTCGAAAAAAAGCTACTTCAGCCAATAGCAAAAAAACTAAAACCATTAAGTACCTGTTAAAGATAGGAAATTCTAATTAAAAGACGTAGTTTTTATGAAAAATAATCATCAATTATCTTCCCGGTGAAAATTCCTGTAATTGTTGCCCCATCGGGCTTCAGGTATCATAACAATCACGGGCGGCAGAGGAAAGCCCGGAATTCTTTGTCTAAACTGAACCAAAACCGGCCATTGGCCCCCGAATATTTAATATCTTGCCTCTCCAAACTGCTGCTTCGGCTTATTTATTCACTGGCAAATCCGGTAACAGGTTTAAATTTAGTTCGTACCCACAACAGTTTTAGGTCTTTCAATTCAACTTTTGGAACATAATATTGATTTTCATGAAAAAAATCTTCTTTATTTCATTGTATTGCTGTGGAGTTCTGTTGCTGCATGCCCAGGTAAAAAACGACAAAGATTACCGGGAACATTCCAAGGAGATAGCTGCCGAAATTTGGGGAACAAAGTCGCCTGAATTTGCCATAACACAGGTATCTGATGAATATAAAAACGAAAGTGCAGTAATTATAGCCAAAACGGTAAGTATGGTTAATACCGCTAAAAAGAAACGTTCATTCTGGGGCGGACAGGTATCTGATAAACTCACTTATGATAACTCGGTGCATTTACGGGTTAAAATAAATGATAAGGCAGCTCTAAATGAATTTTCTTATATAGAATATGAAAAGCAACTGGTAAGAAATACCAGGTTAGGGTGGGGGCCGAAAATGTACAACCAGCAATACACATTTGTAGGGGCAAAAGTGATTAAACCCAATGGGGAAGAAATGATCGTTAATGGGGATGAAGAAGTGTTAACGGTTAATGAAGACAAAAAGAAAAAAGGAAAACTGGCTATCAGTGGTTTGCAGGTAGGAGACATTCTCGACTATTATGTTAGAGAAGAAGTGGTTACTGAAATGGGCAACGACATCCAGGGACCATACACTTATTTTCTCAATACAGATTATCCGGTGCTTACTTTCAAATTACACATGGAACTCGATGAACGGGCCGGTGCAATTTATGTGAGTGCCAACGGTGCGCCCAAACCGAAAATTTCTAAAAATGATAACGGGCCGGTGGTAGATCTCGAACTTAAAAACTTAACGAAAGCTACAGATTCAAAATGGGTTATCCCTATGCGGCAATTACCCTACGTAAGCATTGAATACAAAGTACTATCCGGCAAAGGGGAAGACAAGGCATCAGATTTTGATCGGGGTGAAGTGCATGAGGCGGAAGGTTGGGAAACCTTTTTTTCAAAATTGAAAACCCAGTATGTACGGGCTTTTAACTCATACCTGGTGGGACCGGCTCCTGTATATTGGGAAAGAGCGAAATCATTTTTTGGCGGTAAGAAAGAATTAAGAAGAACAGGAGAAGATTCGTTGGTAAAAGTATTGTACAACATGATGTTGTTGCAGGCTGCGGTTTCTGCAGATAACATCAGCGAATTACAAAATAACATTGATGGCATGTCGGTTTTTAATTTCAGTATAGCACTCGACCGCAGCGATCTTCCGCATGAATTTTTGTTTGTTACGCCTCGCTATGGTCCTAGTAAAAACAATATACTCATCGGAGGCAATCCACTCGAGCCTATTTTGCATATCAAAGGCGAGAAAGACATTTGGATTGTTTTCAGCAGGGCTGTTTTTTTTAATAATAAAATTCCGTTCTGGCTGGAAGGCGAAACTGCGGAAGGCTTTTCCATCAAACAGGGTTGGAAAGACGTTCAATACAAATTACCGGTAAGCACTGCTGCAGATAACGTTATCAGTGAGCAGATGGAAATATCATTACAGCCGTCAAACCTGCAACTCTTGCAAGTGAATCGTAAAACAAAACTTACCGGGAATTATATTGAAGGTACTATGGCCGATCTTGAAACAATTGAAGCCTATAAGGAAGCATTGCGTTCAACAATGAAAAACGGCGAAACCATTTCTCCAAAAAACGAAGACTCAAAAAATATAGAAAATCAGCAAAAGGAATTTAAATCCGAAATTGAAGAATGGTTTAACCAGGAACCAAAAGAACTTATTGCTTATAAGATTGAAGGACTCACTGCTGATGCTTTTAATTACGCTTCAACTTTTACGATGGACAATTGGGTTAAGAAAGCAGGAAATAACTATATCATTGAAGCGGGAAGGTTTATTGGAGATGCTACAAAACTGGATGAAGACGAACGCAAAAGAACGTTGGATATTCACCTGCAATTTGCAAGAACAGTACAATACAGCTATTCACTTTCTATTCCTCCCGGATTTACCGTAAAAGGTATTGAGAACTTTAATAAGCAGGTGAAAAATGATGTTGGGGAATTCAGTGGTTCCGCCAGTATTTCCGGCGATAAGGTAGAATTCTCAGTGAAGCGGATCATGAATAAGAATTATCAGCCGGTTGCCAACTGGACAAAAATGCTTGAGCTAACAGATGCAGTGTATGATTTCACCCAGCAAAAATTATTATTGGAGAAAAACAAGTAAATTGAACCAGGCATAAATAATAAAAAAGAGGCTATCAACCGACAGCCTCTTTTTTTATGTAGATGCATTTTTAATTATTCAGCTACAACTTCAAATTCTACTTCGGTTTCGTTACCGTTACCAAAATCGATTTTAGCTTTGAAAGTTCCAAGTTCTTTTACATCGTCGATGATGCTGATACGACGGCGGTCGATTTCATAACCTTTTTGTTCTTTAATTGCACGAGCAATCTGAACAGAAGTTACACTACCGAAAATTTTACCGCTTGTTCCGGTTTTAGCACCAATTTTCAGGATGCCATCTTTAAGAACAGAAATAACATTATTGATTTCAGCCAATAGCTTAGCTTCTTTCTTAGCCTGTTGTTTTTTCTTTTCTTCCATCATTTTAATGTTGGAAGGGCTGGCCTCAACAGCAAACTTGCGTGGGATGAGGTAGTTACGGCCATAACCGTTTTTTACCGTTACCAATTCGTTTACACCGCCGAGGTTATTTACATCCTGTATTAATATTACCTGCATGATTTTGCATTTTTACCCAATCTCAATGAAGGACTTTCTCCTGCTTCCAATAGCTATCGGAACGGGATTAGGGTGGTTTACAATTTTATTTCAAAAGATCTGTTACGTAAGGAAGAATGGCCATTTGACGGGCTTTCTTTACTGCCTCACTTACTTTGCGCTGGAATTTAAGAGAATTTCCAGTGATACGACGAGGTAACAATTTACCTTGTTCATTCAGGAATTTCTTCAGGAATTCTCCGTCTTTGTAATCTACATAACGGATGCCCATCTTCTTAAAGCGGCAGTATTTTTTAGGACGCTTATCAGCTTTGATCGCTGTGAGGTACTTTATTTCATTTGCTTTTGCCATGATTATGCCTCCGCTTTTTCAGTTACAGAATGTTGTACACCACTTCTCTTTTTTGCATTGTACTCAACGGCGTATTTATCGAGTACAGTGAACATGTGACGCATTACTGATTCGTCACGCAAAAGTTGAATTTTCAACTTTTCATTGAAGCTGGTTGGCGCAGAATATTCCATTACCCAATACAGACCTGTAGTCTTTTTGGCTACCGGATACGCCAGTGATTTTAGTCCCCATGGTTTGCTGTGCAAAACTTCGCCACCGTTTTCTTTAACGAGGCTCTCGAATTTTTTCTGAGCTGCTTTGTATTCATCCTCAGAAAGCACAGGAGTAAAAATCACCATCAATTCGTAGTTGCTCATTTACCTGTTTTTTTTGTAAAAAAATTTGTTTATCCGTTTTTTTGAACGGGCAGCGAAGGTAGGGGAAATTGCCGAGAAATCCACGAAATCTCAAAGGCTTTTTATTAGTGAAAAGGCAATAAAATTAATCTCTTCATTCTGGTCACAGGATCCTTAAATGAAGGTACAGATACAGGTTAAAGGGTATCCAATTTATGTTGGATGAAATAAAAGTTACAAAACGGACTATCAGTTATTTACCTTTTTTGTTTCCCCAAACAAACAGCTCCTTTATCCATCTCCTGATAGCTACATTACAGCATTAGGTATATGGATGTAACACTACTTGATCATTTGATAACTATTCTTCTGCTTTTTTTTGGATATAGCCTTTAAAAATTAATAAGTTATGATAAGGCGAACTGGTAAACACAAAAGTCAGAATAAATTAAATATATTTCATATTTAATTTATTATATTTATCATATCCAACTTTCTAATCTCAGCTTATGAGTAAAAAGCCCTGGATTTTGATCCTCTTAAATAACAGGAATGTAACTAAAGCGGCTAAAATTCTCCTCCCAATTAATGGCTAAAACCAAGTACCTGGTATTTATTACTGCCTGATAAGGCAAGACTTTGAATTAATTAACCAATTAAAACCTACTACATGAAAGTGATACCCATATTTTGGGTTGCCCTGATTTTATCAGGCCAAATTACTTCTGATCAGGTCAGGCATTCCAGTAAAAACATACCTGTTAAATATCCAATTGGATATTCAGCTTATTTAAATAAAGTATATACAAAGTTGAATGATTGGGAGGGCTTGATAGATATATATCTTCCGCCACGAACAGATAAGCCAACTCCGATAATTATCAATATACATGGTGGCGGCTGGAATCATGGAGCAAAAGAATCACAGATTGATTTTGAAACTTACTTTAACGCCGGATTTGCCGTGGCAAATATTGAATACCGGGTAAGTAAACAGGCCACTGCGCCCGCGGCTATACAGGATTCGAGAAGTGCTTTATTTTACTTAATAAAAAATGCCAGGGAATTAAATATTGATACCAATAAAATTGTAGTGATGGGAAGTTCAGCGGGTGCGCATCTGGCATTAATGGTTGGTCTGCTGGAAAATGATCACATTTTTGATGGAGAGAATAATGTAATCAACCATTGTAAAGTAGCAGCTATAATAGATAAATATGGTATTACTGATGTGTGGGATTGGGCATACGGAACAAATATTCAGAGTAAATCTGCCACTACCTGGCTTGGAACAAAAAAAACTGATATTGCCTTTGCAAAAGCTGTTTCTCCTGTTAGCAATTTAAAAAAATCGAGCCCGCCAATATTTATTGTACATGGAGATTCTGATCCTGTTGTTCCTTACCGGCATTCAATCGATCTTCATAATAAGTTGTTGCAATTAGGGGTTAAGAATGAGTTTTTGGTAGTAAAGGGTGGACAACATGGCAACTTTGAAAAGAACAAAAATGCCGAGATCAATGAAGCGATTATAAAATTCTTAATGAGCCTGGACGCATTAAAACCGGGAAACCCGAACTAATATAGTACAAATAATATCAATCAATCCTAAATACCGGATACCTTAAATGGGCTTTCTCATACCAGGAAGAATTTTTATAAATAAAATCAAGGATGGCTGATGCATCAGCAGCAAACTTTGGATCTGCCTTTTTTTTATTATCCAGTTTTTGTTTTAAGGCGAGGTCTTTGCTGAGTATTTCTGTTGCTACATCTTCCCACCTGTAATCGCTGTAACCTTCTTTCTGTTGTAAAATAGCGTCAAAGAAATTCCACGCAAAAAAACTATCATCGCCATTGGGTTCCAGCATTTCAATAATGTAACGGTTAACGGGCTGGTTCATTTCTACCAGGCAATCTCCTTTTAAAAAATGGATTTGCTGCCGGTCGGCAGATATTTTCACAGCATAATTTTTATGATGCTTTTCATACGGTTTGTCATAGGATTTATATTCATCAATATGATAAGTTGTTACGGTGATATCAGTATCTGAAGAAATACGCTTTATAGCCACACCATTTAATTCCAGTAAATCAACTACAGCCTGCCAGCCTTGAGGAATTATATAAGCAAGCGGTTTTTGAACCTGTATTGAAGGGACATAAGTGTAATAAAACTTAATTTTTTTCGTGTATGGCTTAGCGTGATTGTAAAACATTTTTTGCAATCCGGTAGCTTCACTCATTGATGAGTCCGCTTCATAACCTTTAAATGTAATTTCAGAAAAATAGGTTGTATCCACCTGCCATTTGAGCGGAAACATGGTTTGGTGCATAGCTGATTCTCTCGCATTTTCTCTCGTAGCAATCAATTCACCGGCTTTTTTTGAAGCTGTATTTATGAAAGATAATTCCAGGTCGTAGGTTGATTTAACGCGTTGCGAAAAAGTTTTCAGCATATGCGTTTCCGATATGAATGAAAACGTGTTGAATAATGCCGCATAACCCGAAGAATAACGGGGCGTTTCATAAAACATGGTCATCCCTTTTGTAAAGAATTCATTGTTGCTGAAATCTACATAAGGGATCAGGTCCCAGCCTTTCGCTGACATTTCATTATATACAGCCGGCTCAAATTGTTTTTTTAACCAGTTGCCGGCGATGGTTCCCAGTTTATCGTATTGTGTTGTAATCAACGTCATGGTATGCTGGTAATCGGCTCCATCGCTAACGTGCGTATCTAAAAATATATCCGGGTTTAAATAATGAAAAATTTGCGCAAAGGTTTTTGCTTCCTTACTGTCGCATTTGGTAAAGTCTCTGTTCAGATCAAGGTTTTGTGAATTGCCCCTGAAGCCGTATTCCTCCGGTCCGTTCTGGTTTACCCTGGTACTGGAATTTCGATTCAGGCATCCGCCAATATTATATACCGGGATAATACCAAGAGTCACATTATCTGGTAATTTTATTTTTCCCGTTTTTATATCCCGAACCAGCATCATACTGGCATCAATACCATCTGGTTCACCCGGATGAATGCCATTATTGATGAGGATGACTACTTTTTTTTGCCGGTGCCATACGGTAGGATTGAATTTGCCATCATTACTTACCAACACAAGCTGCAGCGGGTAGCCGGCATCGGTAGTGCCGGTTTCTTTTACCAGGATTCGGGGTGAAGACTTATCCAATTGCTTATACCATTCAACCACTTCAGCATAAGTGGCTGTTTTCTTACCACCGCTTTTTTCAAATGCAGTTTGCTGCCCGGAAGAATGCAGGAAACACAGTAAAACGGAGATAATAGAAACTATCAGTTTCATTGTATTTTTTTTTAATTTTTGAAATTAATTAAACAGGATTCATTTTCATTCTGCTATTAGCCAAAAACAAAAAAGCCCGCTGTTAAAGCAGGCTTTCAATATCTGTAAGTACACTCTTGATTATTTACCCAGTGCATTCACTTTTAAAGCAAGTTTCCTCTTCAGGTTCGCTGCTTTATTCTTGTGAATGGTACCACGTTTAGCCAGCTTATCGATCATAGAAGCTACTTCCGGTAGTTTGCCTACAGCAGTTGTTTTATCTTCCAAAGCCCTGATATCACGGATAGCGTTACGGGTTGTTTTACCATAATAACGGTTACGTTCGTTACGCTTAGCACTCTGACGTACGTCTTTCTTCGTTGCTGAATGATTTGCCATTTATTCTTTTTTAAGGGTTGCAAAGATAGGGAATCACTTTTGATAAAGAGCTATTTTTTTAGATTTTTTTACGGGTTCAGCCATGTAAAAACAACCAAACCATAATTTTTCCTTGGCATAAAAGCCGATATTTGCATCCCGTTTTCACTTCCATAAATATAAATAATGAAGGATTTTCAGTTTATCACCAACGCTCATCCGGGCTACATAGAAAACCTGTACAGGGATTTTGTAAAAGATCCTGAAAGTATTGATTCTGAATTACGTAAGTTTTTTGAAGGATACGATTTTGCAGTTTCTGATACCCTTCCGGCAAAAGCTGTAAAGCCTGCGGGCACGGCTTCTGTTGCGGCCCAGCAATTAGAAAAAGAATTTGCTGTGTACAAACTGATCCTGGCCTACCGGAAAAAGGGGCACCTTATTTCACGTACCAATCCAATTCGGGAGCGGAAAAACAGGCATGCTAACCTGGAGCTGGAAAATTTCGGTTTATCAGACGCCGACCTGGATACTGAATTCGAAGCATCCAGGTTCGCTAATATTAGTAAAACAACGCTCAGAAATGTGATCAGTCACCTTCAGGCGGCTTATACAAACCATGTGGGTGTTGAGTTTACCTATATAAAAAATCAAAAAAAGGTTGACTGGCTGATCAATGAAATTGAAAATACACTGCCAAAGCCGGTTGTAATTGATCAGAAAAGAAGGATTCTGCAAAAACTCAATGAAGGAGTAATCTTTGAGAAATTTCTTCACACCAAATACATCGGCCAGAAAAGATTTAGCCTTGAAGGTGGTGAAACAACCATTGCTGCACTCGATGCTATTTTAAATACCGCTGCTTCCAATAGTGTGGAAGAGGTAATTATAGGAATGGCTCACAGGGGCAGGCTGAATGTATTGGCGAACATTCTCGGTAAAACATACGAACAGATATTTACAGAATTTGAAGGAACCGCAACCCCCGATACCACCATGGGCTCAGGGGATGTGAAATATCACCAGGGCTACAGTAGTGATGTACACACGGCATCAGGAAAGAAAATCCACCTGAAATTATCCCCCAATCCATCTCACCTGGAAGCAGTAGATCCGTTGGTAATTGGTTTTGCCCGTAGCAAGGCAGACGTGTTATACAATAGCGATTATGATAAAATTTTACCGGTACTTATTCACGGGGATGCATCGGTTGCAGGACAGGGAATCGTGTATGAAGTTTTACAGATGAGTAAGCTGAAAGGATATTATACCGGTGGAACCATTCACTTTGTCATCAACAACCAGATAGGATTTACAACAGATTTCGACGATGCCCGCAGTGCGGATTATTGTACTTCTGTTGCTTCAATGGTGCAGGCACCTGTATTTCACGTAAATGGCGATGATGCGGAAGCTGTTGTGAAAGTAGCAGAAATTGCAACCCGTTACCGGCAGGAATTCAATAGTGATATTTTTATTGACATGGTATGTTACCGCAGGCACGGACATAACGAAGGCGATGAGCCGAAATTTACACAGCCACAATTATATGCGCTAATTGACAAGCACCTTAACCCGAGAGAAGTATATACACAGTTCCTGATTGAAAATGGAGAGCCGGATGCTAAAGCGCTGGCGAAAGAAATGGAACAACAATTCCTGGCAGAGTTACAAAACCGGTTAGATGAAATTAAACAAAACCCGCTTCCCTATACTTACCAGAAACAGGAAACCTGGTGGCAGAGTTTACGCAGGGCAAAAGCCGATGATTTCAACAGTTCTCCTGTTACCGCAATTAATGAAACAGAATTGAATAACTTGTTTGATGCACTGATGAAGTGGCCTGCAGGTTTCAAACCATTAAAAAAAGTGGAAAAGCTGTTGCAGGATAAAGTAAAATTATTTAACGATCAGCATAAAATAGATTGGGCTACAGCGGAACTACTGGCTTACTCGAGTTTACTCACAGAAGGTAAAGATGTTCGGATGAGTGGGCAGGATGTTAAGAGAGGAACATTTAGTCACCGCCATGCAGTGATATATGACGAAACCAACAATGCCGAATACAACAGGCTGGATCATTTTTCAGAGAACCAGGCGCCCTTCAGAATTTTTAATTCCTTACTAAGCGAATATGCCGTTTTAGGATTTGAATATGGTTATGCAATGGCTAATCCAAATGCGCTGGTATTATGGGAAGCTCAGTTCGGTGATTTTGTGAATGGTGCACAAACCATTATTGATCAGTTCATCGCCGGAGCTGAAACCAAATGGCAGCGTATGAACGGTATCGTTATGTTGTTGCCGCATGGTTACGAAGGACAAGGTCCCGAACACAGCAGCGCCCGTATGGAAAGATTCCTGCAACAATGTGCAGAGTTGAATATGGTGGTTACCAATATTACAACTGCAGCCAATTTCTTTCACGCATTACGCAGGCAACTGGCCTGGCCGTTCCGAAAACCACTGATACAGTTTTCGCCAAAAGCAAATCTTCGTCTTCCCGGAACGTATAGTGAAATTACCGAGTTTACCTCCGGCGGATTTAAAGAAGTGATAGATGATGCAACGGTTGCCGACCCGGTTACAATAAAAAAGGTAATGCTGTGTACCGGTAAAATTTATTTCGATTTAATGGAAAGGAAACAAAAAGATAATCGTACGGATGTTGCTATTATCAGGTTGGAACAGATCTATCCTTTACCACAAAACCAATTGGATGCTTTATATAAAAAGTATAGTAAAGCCATCTGGTATTGGGTACAGGAAGAACCACAGAATATGGGCGCAGCAACTTTCTTACGTATGAACTTAAAAAATATTAATTTTTACATTATTAGCAGGCAGGCAAGTGCGTCTACTGCTACGGGTTATGCTAAGGTGCATGCGAAGGAGCAGGCTGAGTTAATTGAGGCAGCGTTCGGAATATAAGCTCACGGCTCACAGTAAAAAAAGACAATCAATTTACAAAAATTACTATAAAAGATATGTTCCAGAATCTCAGTGAAAAATTAGAATCGGCATTTAAAAATATAAAAGGCCAGGGAAGAATCACCGATCTTAATATTGCTAACACGGTAAAGGATATACGCCGTGCATTAGTGGATGCGGATGTGAATTACAAAATTGCAAAAGAGTTTACAGATAAGATAAAAGACAAAGCACTCGGAGAGAAAGTGTTAACCGCCGTTAGCCCCGGCCAGTTGATGGTTAAAATTGTGCAGGATGAACTGACGGAACTCATGGGTGGAAAAGAAAGTGAATTCAATATTACCGGTAGTCCGGCCATTATATTAATTGCAGGCCTGCAGGGTAGTGGTAAAACTACTTTTAGTGGTAAACTGGCCAATTACCTGAAAACAAAAAAAGGTAAATCGCCCTTACTTGTTGCAGGTGATATATACCGGCCGGCGGCGATAGACCAGTTGGAAGTATTGGGAGGGCAGATTGGTGTGGATGTGTATAGTGAGAGAGAAAATAAAGATGCGGTTTTGATTGCACAAAATGCCATCAAAGAAGCAAAAGCAAAAAATAAGAATGTGATCATCATTGATACGGCCGGACGTTTAGCTGTAGACGAAGCGATGATGACTGAAGTTGCCAATATTAAAGCAGCAGTTAACCCGCAGGAGATTTTATTTGTGGTTGATAGTATGACGGGGCAGGATGCGGTGAATACTGCAGCCGCATTTAATGAACGCCTCGATTTTAGCGGAGTGGTTTTAACCAAACTCGATGGTGATACAAGAGGTGGTGCGGCTTTATCTATAAAATACACAGTAAACAAACCCATTAAGTTCAGCAGCAGTGGTGAAAAAATGGAAACGTTGGATGTGTTTTATCCGGAAAGGATGGCACAGCGTATCCTGGGAATGGGTGATATTGTGAGCCTGGTAGAAAAAGCCCAGGAACAATTTGATGCAGCAGAAGCGGCGAAACTGGAAAAAAAGATCCGTAAAAACCAGTTCGATTTTGAAGATTTTAAAACCCAGTTGCAACAGATTAAGAAAATGGGTAACCTGAAAGACCTGATGGCGATGATACCCGGTGTTGGTAAGCAGATTAAAGATCTCGATATTAATGATGATGCATTTAAAGGAATTGAAGCGATGATTAATTCGATGACCCTGGAAGAAAGAAGGAATCCGGATATTATCAACCCCGGCAGGAAGCAGCGTATTGCAAAAGGAAGTGGTAAAGATATTGCCGAGTTAAACCAGTTTTTAAAGCAGTTTGAGCAGATGAAAGACATGATGAAAATGATGAATAAAATGCCGATGGGAAGAATGATGCCGGGAATGGGCAGGCGTTAATGCTTTAGTACTCAATAATTTTATTGGATTAAATTTGGATTATTAGTACAGGCTGTATATATTCGCAGTCCTTTTTAAAGGAGATAAACCCTATTATTCACAACCAAAAAAATGTCTATTTTTTATGGCTGTTAAAATGAGATTGCAACGACATGGTTCAAAAAAGAGACCATTCTATTTCATCGTAATTGCGGACGCCCGCAGCCCACGTGATGGAAAATTTATTCAGAAATTAGGTTCTTACAATCCGCTGACCGTTCCGGCTACCATCCAGATCGATCGTCAGAAAGCATTGGATTGGTTACAGAAAGGTGCTCAACCCACCGATACTGTACGCCGTATCCTTTCTTTCAAAGGAGTGTTGTACCTGAAACATTTATTACGTGGTGTTGGCCTGGGACTGTTTGATGAAGCTACAGCAATGGAGAAATTCACCAAATGGAGTTCCGAACATGATGCAAGCATTACAAAACGTCAGAGTGCTCATAAAAAAGCACGTAACGATCGCCGTGATGCCCCGGTAGTAAAGAAAGTTGCAGAAAAAGTTGATGCCCCTATTGCATCTGAAGAAACCAAAACAGAAGAATAATCTCTGTTCCAGTCAATTCATTAAAGTCTTTCGGTTAACCGGAAGACTTTTTTTATGGGGGTAGGTTAACCACAGTGTTGCAAGGAGTGATTGCCTTCATTCTTATACAACTAAGAGCTGCGACTCTGTTTCTTTGCGGTGAAATCTTGCCACGAAGACATAAAGGCACGAAGAAACACAAAGTAAAATCAGCGCCTCCGCGTCCCTGTCTGCCGACAGGAAGGTCCGCGGTGAAAAACCACTGAACCAATAAGCTTTTCAGCTGTTTACTAATTACACATGCACCCCGATTCAGCATCAGTATTTTCTGCAATAGAAAAAGACCGCATCATTGAAATGGCCTGGGAAGACCGTACGCCATTTGAAGCCATCCTGTTTCAATTTGGCTTAAAGGAACAGGAAGTAATTGCCCTGATGCGCAGAGAACTAAAGCAAAGCAGTTTTAAACGCTGGAGAAAAAGAGTGAACCAGAAAGTAAGCAGCAAACATGAAAAGAAAAGGAGTGAAGCCATCACACGTTTTAAAAGTAAAATGCAACGCAGTATCAGCCATAATAAAATTTCCAAGCGCTGATGTTTACAACAGACTATAATGAAATACTTGCGATGATCGATGCAATTGATCCCATTCGTTATGCAACAACAAGAAATTATATCGGTGGCGCTGTAACTAAACTCTCTCCGTACATTTCAAGAGGCGTTATTACTACCAGGCAGGTGGCACAGGCAGTTTTGAAAAACGGCTATACCATACAACAGGCAGAAAATTTATTAAAGGAACTGGCATGGAGAGATTATTTTCAGCAAGTATGGCTGGCAAAGGGAGATGATATCAATACAGATCTGAAACAACAACAGCATCCAGTCATCAGTTATGGTATTCCTGTAAACATGGTGGCTGCAACCTCTGGCATTGACGCAATCGATCAGGCCATAACAGCATTATACAACACAGGATATATGCACAATCATGTTCGTATGTATGTGGCGGCTCTTTGTTGCAATATGGCACAATGTCATTGGCTTCATCCTGCACGCTGGATGTATTATCATTTACTGGATGCCGACTGGGCCAGTAATGCATTGAGCTGGCAATGGGTAGCGGGTTCATTCAGCAGTAAAAAATATATCGCTAACCAGGAGAACATCAATAAGTATTGTAACAGCAATCAGCGCAATACTTTCCTGGATATGTCTTATGAAGCATTGAGCAATGCGATTGCGCCTGAACCATTACAAAACACGACAGTACTTTCTTTACAAACGCATTTGCCTGAAACCAAACGCATTTCTCTTGATGCTTCCTTACCCATTTATATTTATAATTTTTACAACCTGGATCCGGTATGGGATATGCACGTAAAAGCAAACAGAATTCTGTTACTGGAGCCGAAGTTTTTTCAGCAATACCCGGTGAGTGATCGCACGGTTCAATTCATCATGTCATTGTCAGAAAATATAGACAATATACAGGTTGTTTTTGCTGAATTTGATGAAGTATTTGATGGCACAGTTCATGCGCAGATCCACTATAAAGAGCATCCATCAACAAAACATTATAAAGGAATTAAACACAATCGTGAATGGATGTTTGAACAGATAAAGGGATATTATCCTTCGTTTTCAGCTTACTGGAAGCAATGTGAAAAATATCCTGGATCGTTCGCATTAACTTAAAATCAAACTTCTGGCTGACAGCTAACGTAAATGTATATACGACTAAAAATCGATCAGAAGAATAAGGAACAATATTAACATGAAAACATTTTTAAAAGCATACTGGCAGGATATTGTAATGGTGAATTATGAAGTGCCTGCCAATGTGTTGATCCCATACATGCCCTATGCAACGGAACTGGATGATTTTGAAGGAAAGTACTTTGTTAGCCTGGTAGGGTTTAAATTTTTGCATAGTTCCATCTTCGGAATCCCTATTCCTTTCTTTGGTTCTTTTGATGAAGTAAACCTGCGCTTCTATGTAAAGCGAACAATTGGAAATGAAATCAGAATAGGCGTGGTGTTTGTCAATGAAACAGTTCCTTATAAAATAGTTGCTGTTTTAGCCAATACATTGTACAGGGAGCATTACACTTATGCAAAAATGAAAAGCAGCAATGTTGTGGAGAATGGAATTAAAAAACTATCCTATCAATGGACGAACAGGCATAAGCATAATTTTATAAATGCAAATTTTCAGGAAAAAGCTTTGCCGATATTACCGGGATCACACGCATCCTTTATTTATGAACATTATTATGGATTTACTAAGATTGATGATCAGCAAACCTGGGAATATAAAGTGAATCATTATTCCTGGCAAACCAATGAAAATATCAGTGTGGAAATAGATTGTAATTTTGAATCCATGTATGGACATTCATTTGCTTTTTTAAATCAACAACAGCCGCACTCGGTTTACAATGCCATTGGGTCGCAGGTAAGTATCGATTGGAAAATAAATAAGATCAAACGATGAAACAAATAAAGAAGCAGGATCTCCCTTCTAAAATTTGTGTTGTATGCAACCGTCCTTTTACCTGGCGTAAAAAATGGGAGAAAGTATGGAACGAAGTAAAGTATTGCAGTAAAAAATGTCAGCAACGAAAACATTAAACAGTTTTACAATTATTATTTACTTCACAGAAAGATCGATATCAATACTGCTCATACCAGTTAAATTTCTGCTCCACGATTCCATTTTTTTCCTTCTTCAAATAATCGAGAAATGATTTTGCAACAGGTGCATGATTCTTGCCTTTTAACCATATTAAACTCCAGGTTGTTTTAATAGGCAGTCCTTTAACCGGGATAATTTTTAGCTGGTTGTTACGTAATTCATTTCTGATTCCTATTAACGGCATAATTGAATATCCCAGTCCGGCAAGCAGCGCTTGTTTAACAGCTTCATTGGAGGTTAATTCCATTTTTTTTAAAACTTTAATATGGCTGCGCTCTATGAATTTTTCCATTGTTTGCCTGGTGCCCGAGCCTTTTTCACGGAATATCAGTGGAAGCTCTGTGAAAAATTGTTTGATATTGCTTGGCTTACTGATTCTTTTTTCCGAACTGCCAACTAAGTAAAGTTTGTTTTGCAACAGATCCAGTTTTTCTACATGTAAGTTCTTGGGTAATATGGAAACTAGCGCAAAATCTACTTCATTGTTTTCCAGGCTCTCGATTACTTTATTTTTATTGGTAACATCCATAGATAAAGCTATCCCTGAATGTTGCTCCATAAAATTTGCAAGAAAATAAGGCATTACATATTTTCCGGTTGATACAACGGAAATTTTTAGTCTTCCTGTTAACTGACCTTTATAAGCCAATGTTTTGAAATTGATCGCATGAACCTGGTTTAAAATATTTTCTGCTGCTTCAGCAATTTCATGACCGAAATCGGTGATATAAATTTTTCTTCCCACCACTTCGGTTAAAGGTATATCAAACTGGTCCTGGAAATTTTTTAGCTGGATAGATACGGCCGGCTGTGTAAGATGCAGTTCTTCTGAAGCTTTCGTTACGCTCTGCGTCTGCACAATTTTTAAAAATATCTGAAGCTGGTTTAATGTATAATTCATAAAAATAATTAATGGATAATATTGCTAATATAAATAAAATTTATTCGGCAGGAACACCCAGATTTGCACTGTCAAAAAAAATCTATCTAATCATGACAAAAATTACAGTAGCAAAAGGAGATGGAATCGGTCCGGAAATAATGGACGCAACACTCGACATCATCCTTGCAGCAGGAGCAAAAATTGAGATCGACGAAATTGAAGTGGGCGAAAAAGTGTATCTCGCCGGAAACACTTCAGGTATTTCACCCGAATCATGGGAAACGATCAGGCGAAATAAAATTTTCCTGAAAGCACCCATTACTACACCACAGGGCGGAGGGTACAAAAGCCTCAATGTTACTACACGCAAATTTTTAGGACTGTATTCCAATGTCCGGCCATGCAGGAGTTTGCATCCCTTTGTAAATACAAAGCATCCTGTTATGGATATTGTTATCATTCGTGAAAATGAAGAAGATTTATATGCCGGTATCGAACACCAGCAAACAGACGAGGTAGTGCAATGCCTTAAATTAATCAGCCGGCCGGGCTGTGAAAAAATTGTACGTTATGCTTTTGAGTATGCGAAACAACAAAGCAGGAAAAAAGTAACCTGTTTCACTAAGGATAATATCATGAAACAAACGGATGGTCTTTTTCACCAGGTGTTTGATGAAATTGCAAAAGAATATCCTGAAATTGAAAATGAACATTGGATTATAGACATTGGAGCCGCAAAACTGGCAGACACGCCGGAAGCTTTTGATGTAATTGTAATGCCGAATTTATACGGGGATGTATTAAGTGATGTTGCTGCACAAATCACGGGTTCAGTTGGGTTAGCCGGTTCAGCTAATATCGGAGAAGAATGCGCCATGTTTGAAGCTATACATGGTTCAGCACCAAGAAGAGCCGGACAAAATGCTGCCAATCCTTCGGGTTTGTTACAGGGTGCAATTATGATGTTGAATCACATCGGACAAACTGAAGTAGCCGAAAAAGTACAAAATGCATGGCTCAAAACGCTGGAAGATGGCTTTCATACCTACGATATTTTTAACGCAAAAACGAGTAAGCTATGTGTAGGTACAAAAGAATTTGCCAAGGCAGTCATTGCAAATCTCGGCAATAAACCATCTACATTGAAACCTGTTTCTTATGCCAGCAATGCAGCATTAAATCTTCCAAAATATAAACGCAAACCAGCTGCACATAAAACTTTAGAAGGAGTGGATGTATTTGTTCACTGGAATGGAACAGACCCGGCTGAACTGGCTGCAAAAATTAAATCCATAGAAACAAATGGCAGCAAACTAACCATGATTACCAATCGGGGAATAAAAGTATGGCCTGATGGATTTAAAGAAACATTTTGTACAGATCACTGGAGATGCAGGTTTAAACCGGAAGGGCAAACTGCGTTCGACAAAAAAGATATTATTATCCTCTTAGCCAATGCGGTTAATGAAAATATAGACACAATAAAAACGGAAAATCTGTATGCTATAAACGGAAAAGCTGTTTACTCATTAGGCCAGGGACAATAAAAATTATCAAACATGAAAATACAACTTATACAGGGAGCGTTTAATTCCAAAGATGCGCTCGATTTAATTACACAATTGATGAACATTAAAATAAAGTATCACGAAAATAAAATTAATAGTGATAGTAGTGAAGAAGATATTAAATGGAGAGAATCGAAAATCAAGCGACTCCACAACGAACTTTTTGAATGCAGGGAAGGCATTCAGTCGGCAGACAAGAATGTAACAATAGAAAGCATAATAAACATTGAATAAAATGAACGACTCAAACAATGGAGTATTGTTTTTAATATTGATGAGCGCATTCCTGGTATTGACTTTTGTAAGTACAGATGAAACAAAGAGCCAGTTATTTGCATCGCTTGGAATCATATCAGGAGTGTGTGCATCAAAATTTATTTCAACACAAAATAAAATGAACAATGAAGAATACTAAAAAATTAACCTTAATGGAAGGGAGCTTTACTTATGATGAAGCGAGAGAAATTTTATTGAAGATGTTCTCTTTTAAAATCAATTTTCATCACATAAAAAACTGGAGCGCACAGGAACGCTTTGGAAAAGATGATGAAACTGCTCAAAAAAGAATACCGCAGTTGAAAAATGAAATGGAAAAATTGCAGTCGATATTACTTATGGCAAAAGAAAAAGAAATGCATCTTGATGTGAAGGCTGAAATCGATATCAGGCTAACCCATGTCATTCCTGTTTGATTTATTTATTAAGCAACGATCATCTGCAACCATCGCATCGATTTTGTATCTTGCAACATGCCCCAGTATTTTAAAATTGGAAAATTAGCTGCGAGTCACGGTTTAAGTGGCGAACTTGTTTTGCAACACAGTCTTGGAAAAAAAACTTCACTCAAAGGATTGGAAACAATTTATATTGAAGTGAGCAAAGACAACCTGCTTCCTTATTTTATTCAGAAAACAAGTATCAAAAGCGACGAAGAAATTTATATCAAACTCGAAGGCGTAGATACAAAAGAAACAGCCAGAAAATTAACACCCAGGGAAGCCTGGATGGAAGAAACAGATTTTAAAAAATTCGCAGCACAATCAGCTCCCATTTCATTACTCGGTTATTCATTAATGGATGGAGAAAATAATTTAGGTGAGATCATTGAAGTGATCGAACAACCACACCAAGTGCTCTGCACAATTCTCTACAAAGGTAAGGAAGCGCTCATTCCTGTTCACGAACACAACCTTATTAAAATGGATAAGAAAAATAAAAAAGTGTTTGTGGAATTACCGGAAGGTCTGCTGGATATATATAGTTAGTGTTTACTTTCATCACATCGTAACTGTGATTCAGTTTGTACCTTTACACGGTGAATGTCCCGCAACGCATCATAGCGCATTTTGATCTCGATTCATTTTTTGTTTCGGTAGAAGTGTTGAATGATCCTTCATTGAAAGGTAAACCTGTAATTGTTGGCGGAGCAGAAAGAGGAGTAGTTGCTGCCTGTAGCTATGAAGCCAGGAAATTTGGAATCCACTCTGCGATGCCTTCTGCAAAAGCAAAACAGCTTTGTCCACATGCAATATTCATAAAAGGCAGTTATCACGACTACAGTAAATATTCCCGCTGGGTTACGCAGATCATCGCTTCCAAAGCACCATTGTTTGAAAAAGCTTCCATTGATGAATTTTATCTCGATCTAACGGGAATGGATAAGTTCTTTAAACCCTTACAATGGACGGTAGATTTGCGCAGGCAGATAATGGATGAAACAAAGTTGCCCATTTCATTCGGATTAGCCGCTAACAAGATGATGGCAAAAATGGCCACCAACCAGGCGAAGCCGAATGGGTATCTCCAGATCCCGTTTGGAAAAGAGAAAGAATTTTTAGCGCCGCTTGCCGTTGCAGAAATCCCGGGAGTAGGTACACAAACCAATCTTGTATTGCAATCAATGGGCATTAAAACAATTGGTCAACTCGCAGAAGCCGGTGCAGGGGAGCTTGAAGAAAAATTAGGGAAATGGGGCGCAGACCTCTGGTTAAAAAGCCAGGGTATTCATCACCGTGAGGTAATTGCGTATCATGAAGCAAAATCCGTTTCATCCGAAAATACATTTGATGAAAATAAAACTGATCTTAATTTTTTAAAAAAAGAACTGGTAAGACTAACTGAAAAAATTTGTTTCGAATTACGGCAGGATGAAAAAGTGGCCGGCTGTGTTGCCGTTAAAATCAGGTATCCCGATTTTGAAACCACTTCCCGTCAAACAACCATTCCATACACTTCAGCAGATGATGAAATTATTCCTGTTGTAAAAGATCTCTTTCAGAAATTATACCGGAAGGGAACAGCCGTACGGTTACTGGGGGTAAGATTGAGCGAACTAACAAACAATGCAATACAAACGAATTTGTTTGAAGATACAGAACGGAAGTCGGATCTGTATAAAGCAATAGACGGGGTGAAAAATAAATTTGGAAAATCATCCGTCAAAAGAGCTTCATCCGGTTGATCAGTCTTCGATAAGATCATTCACTGTTTTTTTTTCAAGCACTTTCAATGTTGCATCACGGGTAATAACCATCACTTTGTTTAACGCACATTTTTGCTCGTTGCAATCTGCGCACTTTTCATAAAAATTAAGGCTTACACAGGGGAGCAGGGCAATCGGGCCTTCCAGTATCCGCATTACAGCAGCCAGTGAAATTTTTTTTGGATGTCGAGCCAGAAAGTAACCTCCACCTTTTCCTTTTTTGCTGTCTAGCACATCGCAGGTTTTTAATAACAAAAGGATTGATTCAAGAAATTTTACAGGAATCTTTTTTGCGGAGGCAATCTGTGAGATCAACACGGGGCCTTCACCGTACCTGGCGGCCAGGTAACCGAGGGCTTTCAATCCATATTTTGTTTTATTGGCTATCATATACACAAAAATAATATGATTCTTTAATAGTCTACTTATTAAGTAGAGTATTATATTTGCATCCTAAAATTAATTGTATGAGTTTACGTTTAGGCAACATTGTTCCCAACTTCACGGCCAGCACTACCATCGGTGAAATTAATTTCTATGAATATCTCGGCGATGGGTGGGGAATTTTGTTTTCACATCCTGCTGATTATACACCTGTTTGTACCACAGAACTGGGAAGAACAGCTTTATTAAAGCATGAATTCGATAAACGTAATGTAAAAGTATTGGCAGTAAGTGTAGATCCGCTGGATAAACATGTTGGCTGGCAAAAGGATATTAATGAAACGCAACATTGTACAGTAGACTTTCCGATCATTGCAGATGAAGATAAAAAAGTTGCTACACTGTATGATATGATTCATCCGAATGCATCAGAAACTTTTACCGTTCGTTCATTGTTCATCATCGGTCCCGATAAAAAATTAAAATTATCACTTACCTATCCGGCAAGTACCGGAAGAAATTTTCATGAGGTGCTGAGGGTAATCGATTCATTGCAACTCACTGCTCAATACAGTGTAGCTACTCCGGCCGACTGGAAACAGGGGGAAGATGTGATTGTTGTGCCTGCAGTGAGTACTGAAGATGCCATTAAGAAATTTCCGAAAGGAGTAAAAATTGTAAAACCGTATTTAAGGTTTACACCACAACCGAATGTGTAGCATTTATCAGCACCTCACCCCGATCCTCTCAGAAAGCGGAGGAGGATAATCCTGTAAATGAGCAGCTTCGTTTAATGTAAAAACAATATCGATATACAACTCATATTCATAATTCAGCATTCATTATTCAGCATTCATAATTCACCATTCACTTCTTGCCCAGTTGTTGCATCAATGCCCTGAACTCCTTCGGCATTTCCGCCGTTAATTCAAGGTGCTGATTGTGCTGGTCGGTGAAAATAAGTTTGTAGGAATGAAGTGCAAGCCTGTTGATCATCGGTCTTTCTTCTTCTTCATTTTTACTAAGCTTAAATTTCTTTTTAATCGTAGAAAGCAACACAGGTTTCCCGTCTCCATATAAGGTATCGCAGGCCAGCGGATGTCCTATATTTTTTGAATGCACCCGTATCTGGTGTGTACGGCCCGTATGCAATTGAAAATTAACCAGTGAATACCGGGGGTCGGCTATTAATACTTCATAACCCGTACGGGATGGCTTTCCGTTGCGGTGAACAACCATGAATCCTTTGTTTGTTGGATGTTCTGCAATTGGTGCATCTATCTCAGCTTTTAGATTGGCAGGACAACCGAGCACAATTCCCAGGTAGAATTTTTCTACTTTTCTATCTTCAAAAAGTTTGGAGAGATATTTATGTGTGGTTTCGTTTTTTGCAAACAGTACCAGACCGCTGGTGTCTTTATCGAGCCGGTGTACGGTAAAAATGCTTCCGTATTTTTCGAGAAGGATTTCTTTCAGCGATTTTTCTGATTGCTCCCTGTCGGGTATAGTAAGTAGCCCTGCCGGTTTGTTCACGGCAACGAAATCATCGTTTTCAAAAACAATGTGGAGTGAATTTTTTGCCAAGGATTATTTTCTTTTAGATGCGTTGAGATACTTGAGCAGCCGGATTTCTTTTTCGCTGAGGTAACGCCATTTGCTGCGTTCTACATTTTTTTTAGTGAGTCCTGCATACATTACTCTATCGAGCCCTTTAACATCGTAACCGAGGTGTTCGAATATTCTGCGAACAATACGATTGCGTCCGCTATGAATTTCTATTCCAATTACAGAACGGTCTTTTGAATCGGCATAAGCAAGGCTATCTACCTTCACCGGGCCATCTTCTAAAACCAATCCGTTTATGATCTTTTCAAAATCTCCCTTAGTTAAAACCTTATCCAGTTTAACTTCATAAATTTTCTTCACTTCATAGCTGGGGTGAGAAAGTTTTTGAGTAAGATCGCCATCGTTAGTTAATAGCAATACGCCGGAGGTATTTCTATCGAGCCTGCCAATCGGGTACACACGCTCGTTAGTTGCTTTTTCAATCAACTGCAACACCGTTTTTCGTCCCTGCGGATCATCAGTAGTTGTGATATAATCTTTGGGTTTATTCAATAAAATGTATACAAGGTTTTTAGTGATAAAGAGCTTCTTGTTGTTAAACATGATTTCATCAGATGGCTGCACTTTATACCCCGGCTCGGTGGCTACTTTGCCGTTTATTTTTACTTTGCCTTCTGCGATCAATGCTACCGCATCCCTGCGGGAGCAAACGCCACAGTGCGCTAAATATTTATTCAGCGGCATTACCGTACCACTGGTTACCTTATTTGCTGATTTTTCAACAACCGCATTCTTTTTTGCAGGAGCTGATATTTGAGCGATTTTATTTGTGGTTGTAGTTGTTTGAGGTTTACCCTTCTTCGCCATACGTGCCTGGAACTTCTCTTCTTTTAATTTTTCGAAGTAGGCATTTTTTTCTTTGCGTGCTTTTTTCTTTTCCTGCCGGATTTCTTCTTTTACTACGCTGTTTTTTTTGGGATTGATAAATTTCCGGAAACCTTGCTGGCTCATGTGTTTGAAGTTTATGCTGTTTTTCAACAGTAATGAGGTTCAAAGATAGCTTATGTGGCGAACAAATAAGAAGGCCACCAATAATATTGATGGCCTTATATTAATAACCTGAGGATTTTTAAGCTGCTTTCGGATGGCGTTTTGGGCCTGGCATCGGTTCATTCTTTCTCATTTCCTCCCATTTCTTCATTTGTTCTGCAGAAAGGATTTTTTTGCGCTCCTCTTCCGCATGGGTTCGTAATTCACGCATTTTTTCTTTTTTGGCTGCAGGTGCCAGTGTTTGGTCTTTTTCAATGGCCCGCATTTTCGCATGGGTAGCCTGCTCCTGTGATCTTAACTTATTCACCTGGTCGTCGGTAAGCGATAATTTTACTTTCATATCGGCCAATCTTTGTTCTGCTTTTGCCTTTTTATCTGCTTTTTGCTGAACTTTATTTTCTGCCAGTTTTTGTTTCTGATCCGCAGTAAGTACTTCTTTTCTTTTTTCTCTTTGTTCCTTGCGCAGCGCTTCTATCTTTTTATTTTTTTCTTCTTCACTGAGCGATTGGTCATTCCTGATGGCATTTGTTTTCGCTCGCATCTCTTCCCGGTTGGCCATAATTTCTTTTTTTTGATCTTCGGAAAGATTTAAATCCTTCATTTTCTCTTTGCGTGCCTGTTTACCCTCTTTTAAATTTCCCTTCATCTTCCTTAATTCCTGTTTTTTTACAGCGGTGGAATCCTGCGCAAAGGAAGAAAAGCTGATGCCGAGTATTACCAGGATCGATAAAATTATCCTTTTCATAGTTGTATGTTTTTTAGTTGTAGGTATAGACATAAAATGATGGACTTCGTTTAACTGCTGTTGTTAATAAAACTACAATGTAAACGTTGTTTCCGTTTAATTTAAGCCGTTGATTTGTCTTTGTTGGCGAGTTGGCCGCAGGCAGCATCGATATCTTTTCCGCGGCTACGGCGCACCCGAACATTTACACGGTGTTTGGCGAGATGATCGGTAAATAGCTGTGTACCTTCTTCTGTTGGTTTCTCAAAATCTACACCGCCGATGGGATTGTATTCTATAACATTGATAAGATGAGTAGGTATCTGGCGGTAAATTTTTATTAGGTCATCCGCATCCTGCAAAGAATCATTTTTGCCCCTGAACAGAATGTATTCGAGCGTAATGTCATTTTTTGTTTTGTCGTAGAAATAATTCAAAGCTTCAATCAACAGGTCGATGGTATTGGTTTCATTGATGGGCATGATCTCGTTCCGCTTTTTATCTGTAGGAGCATGTAAGGATAAAGCAAGGTTGAACCGTACCTGGTCGTCACCCAGTTGTTTGATCATTTTAGCTACCCCTGCGGTAGAAACGGTAATTCTTTTCGGGCTCATGGCCATACTATCGCTGGCGGTTATGCGATCAATTGATTTGAGCACATTTTTATAATTCAGCAATGGTTCACCCATTCCCATGTACACAATGTTGGTGAGTTTTTTATTGTACACGCTTTCACTTTGTTCGTTGAGGATGGCCACCTGGTCGTAAATTTCATCGAAGCGCAGGTTGCGTTTCCGTTCCATTCTGCCGGTAGCGCAAAACTTACAGGTTAAACTGCAGCCGATCTGTGAGGAAACGCAGGCAGTATTCCTGTTCTCAGTAGGAATTAAAACGCCTTCGATCAGATGACCATCGTATGTTTTAAACCGGGATTTCAGGGTGCCGTCGCTGCTGTGCTGGGTGGCATCTACGGAAATAGCCTGCATGTCGAATTCATCGGCCAGCTTTTTCCGGAGATCCAGCGAAAGGTTACTCATATCATTGAAGCTGCGGGCATTCTTTTTCCAAAGCCATTCATAAGCCTGCATGGCCCTGAATTTTTTGTCACCAATAGATTCAAAATATTCTTTTAATTCCTGTAAACTGTACTCCCGTATATGCTTTGCTTCTGACATACTGCAAAGATAATTGATTATGCCCGCTCCCCGCTCCCAGCTCAAAGCTCACAGCTCACAGCTCCAAGGTATCTAATCCCTCATTTCTCCCTAACTTGCGTACCCGATCACCCCGGTTTTGCCGTACAAGTGTGCGACTTGTCTGCCGACAGGCAGGCGCAACGATGCAAAGACCTGTACAACTGCCGGGAATAAAAAAATTCAGCACATGGAATCAGTATATGTTGTAGACGCAGTAAGAACGCCTATTGGAAAATATGGTGGAGCACTTTCCGGTATCAGGCCCGATGACTTACTGGCACATGTAATTAAAGCACTGCTTATCTTAAATCCGAATATAGATGTAAACGCTATAGAAGACGTAATTGCAGGTGCGGCTAACCAGAGTGGTGAGGATAACCGCAATGTGGCAAGAATGGCGGCGCTGCTGGCCGGACTACCGGTTACGGTTGCTGGCAGTACGGTGAACAGGCTTTGCGCCAGCGGATTGCAATCTGTTATGGACGGGGCCAGGGCGATTGCCTGTGGAGATGCAGAAATGATCATTGCCTGCGGCGTAGAAAGTATGAGCAGGGCGCCTTTCGTGATGCCGAAAAGTACATCGGCATTTGATCGGAATGCGCAGATATTTGACACTACCATGGGCTGGCGTTTTATCAATAACAAATTGTCTGCATTGTATCATCCTTTTACCATGGGTGAAACGGCTGAAAACGTGGCAAAGCGGTGGAACATCAGCCGGCATGCACAGGATGAATTTGCATTGGAGAGCCAGAAGAAATATGCAGCCGCATTAAAAGAAGATAAATGGAGAGATGAAATTGTACCGCTGCAAATTGCTGTAGGAAAAGAAATGTTTGATTTTGAAAATGATGAACATCCACGTTTATCGTCGATGGAAAAATTATCTCAATTGAAACCGGCATTTATAAAAGATGGCACTGTAACGGCAGGAAACAGCAGCGGTATAAATGATGGTGCTGCGGCAATGTTGCTGGCGAGTGAAACAGCAGTAAAAAAATACGGGCTTCAACCTATGGCGAAAGTTAAAAGCATGGCAGTTGCCGGTGTTGATCCGGCGATCATGGGAATTGGCCCTGTACCGGCAACAAAAAAAGCACTTGCCCGTGCAGGAATCACGGTTGCAGATCTTGACCTGATAGAATTGAACGAAGCTTTTGCGTCGCAAAGTATTGCCTGTATTTATGACCTTGGGCTGGATCTTGAAAAAGTAAATGTAAATGGTGGTGCGATAGCATTGGGCCATCCACTGGGTTGCAGCGGCGTGCGCATTTCTACTACTTTGCTGCATGAAATGAAAAAAAGAAAAGGAAGTAAATACGGGTTGGCAACCATGTGTATAGGAGTGGGGCAGGGAGCAGCGGTAGTGTATGAGGCGGTGTAGGTGAATGTTGCATTAAGTGTACCCGAATGCGGCAGATACACGAATTTTGATTAGTGAGTGAATGATACGCTGGAAACGAATGATACTTCCTCTGCTTTGGAGAGGTTTGGGTGAGGTTAAAGATCGCTGCATCAAGACGCTGTTTATAAAAAGTACACCTGCTTATTCTTTATTTTTCATTCGTTATTACAACCGAAATACCAGTTTCCTCACCAAGCGGTAATTCACTATTATACACAACAACCATAACAGCAAGGCTATCGCCACAATGCTGATATGAATATAGGGAGATAAATGATCCTGCCCATTGATTGAAAAATGCTGTACCAGGTACTGGAATGCAGCAGTTAACAGTAACGCACAAACGATAACGGCAGTATAGGCGCCAATCCATTTCCTGGCTACCGTTTTACTTAACCATCCGGGCGAATAACCAAGCATTATGAGTAAGCGGAGATTGTCTTTACTCCTTGCGATCATTAGTTGCAGGTAAAACGAAAACAACATCAGCGCCAGCACGATCACCAGAATTGCAAAACCACCAAGGCCACTCACAACAAGTTGCAGGATCTGTTTGATCCTTCCGAATTTTGTTTTGTCTTTATTAACCCGATAGTCTTTTTGTTCCAGGTAATTAAGCAGATCGGGATTGTTGGCATCGGTTGTTTTAATATACACTCTCGCCGCTGGAGGATTTTCAATATTTCCGTATTGCCTGTTGGCCCATTGTAAAAAACTTTCGGGAACAAGTACCGAATTGATACGGTCGCTCAAGGCAACAATATTGGCTTTATACAGTTGCAGTCCGCTTGGGCCATAGCACTCCAATGTAACTTTTACTGCACTGATGGTTGAGGATGATAACTGCGGTAAATCCTGAGCCGGTGCAAATACATTGTACATTTCTAAAAAATCTGCGGAAAAAATTATAGGCACTTCTGTTTGACCGGGCTGCCAGGTGAAGGAAGCCGGAACAGAATCAATAAAATCGTCTTTCACCGATTCCAGGAACAGGTCGGTGCTGAAAGGGATAATGGTTCCTGCACTTGCTTTGGCCCTGAACTGGTTGCTCAGTAACGGAGCGGCATCAGCAATAAAGGGTTGTTTTTTTAAATCTGCGATATCGGCAACCGTAAACCGATTGTCTTTACCCATATTCTCGTTCGTGATCCGCTTCGTTATAGAAATAAAATCATAACCATTTTTCCGTGGATTTTTGTCTTTCAGCAGTTGGTTGATATTAAGATACACCTGTACCGATGCCAGTAACAGGAATACACCGATACCCAGCCCGAAGTAACTGAAAAGCTTAGACGCTTTATGCTGCGTTGTATTTAAAAAAGGCGCTATCGTTTTAAATGAGTTTGCCATAAGTTTTTCTAGAGCTGAACAATCCTGTCTGCATTAAAATATTCTACCCTTTTTAAATCTGCCAGTAGTATGCCTGCATTTCTTTTGGCTGCTTCTTCTTCGATAAGTGCTGTTGCAATTTTGCGGTTGTTTTCATCGAGGTGACTATACGGTTCATCCATTAAAATAAAATCGAACGGCTGCTGCAGTGCCCTGATAATGGCGATGCGTTGTTGCTCGCCATAACTGCATAGGCGAACTTGTTTTTGTAATTTGTTGCTGATGCCCAGCCTTTCGGCCATCGTTTTTATTGTTTCTGCTGAATGAAAAGGATTCAGTGATCTTTTAATTTCGATGTTCTGCCAAACGGTATGGTCAGCAAATAAGCGCAGGTCCTGAAAAATGATGCTTACCTGGTTGCTGCGGATGCTTGCGAATGCCTCTGCAGACAATGATTGGATATTTGTGTTATTGATCGTGATGGTTCCATCATAATCATTTCTCAACCCATACAAAAAATGTATCAAAGAAGTTTTACCACTACCGCTTGGAGCGATGATCTGAATTTTTTCTCCTTTATTGCAAACAAATTCTTTGTTCCAGATCCCGGAACGTTCAACTTTCTCCTTTTCCAGGAAACGGGGAACGAGTTGTTTTGTTTGTATCGCCATGAGGAAAATGTAAAGCCGTCACAGTTTTTTTTATGACGGCTTATAAAATGGTTGAAGGTTAAAATTATTTTGTTGGGATGGTCATTGCAATACTATCGGCTGCCATAACATCATTCATCCATTTATCCCGAGCCAGTCTTTTTTCGTCATCAATTTTTTTCCAACTGCCCATGAAACTGTTCAGTTGTTTAAGGCTGTTGGTATTTTTATCCATGAAGTTTATTTCTGCATGCATGTTTGTACCGCCGTCTTTGAATCCACCGCCTGTCATCAGGATGTTTTCCCATGTTTTAGCAGCAAGGTCGTAACTGGCCATGTCTAAACTGTCTTTGTTGTTTGCAGGTTTCATCGCATTCATAACCGTTTGCAGGTTTACATAAAATATGAATGAGGAGCCGGAAGCTTTATCGAGAAAACTGTAGTTGTTGTTGCTGCCACCGCTCATATATTTATCAACTGTTTCTTTATTTCCCGCTGTGAAATAATCGTTGTTGAGGGTATAATAAAAATATTTTTCAGCATCTGTATTCTGTTTTTTCATGTTGTTGATCAGCTCGGTAAGTTTATTAAAAGAACCCTTATCAGCAACAGAAGCAGAAAAAATTGCATTTACTTCCGGTGATCCCAGGCTGTCTTTTTTAATATCTGATACAGCCATAACAAAATCTCCTTTTAGTGCTTTCACGCAATCATCCAATGTAAGTCCGAGTTTGGCAATTGATAAATTTACCAGCCCGTCTAAACCCAATGTTGTGATAAACTCTTTAATTCCTTCCGGTTTCACATTCATTGCAAACAAAGCGGCGATGTCTTTTGATGGGATACGTTTGATCATATCGGTATTCACTTTTACATCGCTGTATTTTTTGTACAGGTCTGAAAGTTGCTTGCCTACATAAGATTTCATGTCGATGTTGATCTTACCATTATCAAAATTGGCTATGCCGGTAAATGCAGCATCCTTATAGAGGTCGCCCATTTTTGTCATACCCAGCATAGAAGAAGCCGGGTTGTCTTCATAAATAGCAGCGCTGTTAACGAAGAAATGAATGTCGCCTGCTTTGCCTACGAGTTCAGTAAATTTTTCATTGTAACCCATGCTCTTGCTTTCAGATAATTCATAAATGCCGGTGGCAGTCTGAACATTATCTCTTTTTCCTGTTGGCCTTGCACCGTCTGGATTTCCAAAATTCCTGTTTGATTTTGGCATATCGATCAGCACCACAAATTTTTCTTTATCCCAGGTGCTCGTAACTTTTGGCGTGTTTATGATATGTATGTCATTCTTTTCTGTTTCAGCAGCACCTTTAAATGCTTTTGAATTAAACGCTTTGAATTTGGCGGCGTCTTTAATGCTTCCTTCCAAAACTACATAACCACCCAGGCTATCGTTTTCAAAAAATAAAACCAGGTTTTTCTTCAGGTCGATACCTGTATTCTCCGGATTTTCAAAAGCTGCTTTTGCATAATCCTCCATGGAACTATCAACTTTATTTAATATACCGTTCTCCTTCATTTCATTCCAGGATAATTTATTGGATACGGATTCTCCATTCAGCATAAACACCGCTGTGGCAGTGCCCGGAATGTAGCGGCCTTCTTTATTGTTTTTTTTACTGCAGGAAGAAAAAACAGCTACCGCTGCAATAAAAAGAACAACAGATAAACGAAATCTTGTTTGCATATACTTGTTTTTAATTAATACTAAATAATTGAATAGGTAACCATCTATGATTGCAAAAAAAATGTTGTCAGTTCGCTAAACTGTACCGGTTGTTGTTCGCCGGTTTTCAGATTTTTTACTACGGCGGTTTTGCTTTCTGTTTCCTTGCTGCCAATGATTACTGCAAACGGAATGTTTTTTTTCTCGGCATATTTGAATTGCTTATCCATTTTTACCGGTTCATGAAACAGTTCGCATGAAATTTTGTGCAAACGTAATTGTTGAACGCATTCAAAAGCCACGCTTGATTCTTTTTCACCCATATTAAAGAACAGTGCTTTGGTTGCCACCTGCAAATCAGCCGGAAATAAATTCAGTTCTTCCAATACGTCATAGATCCTGTCTACACCAAAACTGATTCCTACGCCGGGAATACCGGGTACGCCAAACAAACCTGTAAGATCATCATATCTTCCTCCGCCGCCAATGCTCCCCATTTTTACTGATGCAGGTGCTTTTACTTCAAAAATAATCCCGGTATAATAATTCAGTCCTCTGGCAAGGGTGAAGTCGATATCAAGGTTTGTATTTTTTGCAAACGACAGCACATATTGTAATTCTTCCATTCCTTTTTTTGCCTGTTCGTTGCTGCCGAAAAGTTGCTGCGCTGCTGCTAATTTTTCTTCATTGCTGCCGCTGATCTGTAAATATTTTTCAATGGTATGTATTTGTGAAGATTGCAGGCCTCTTTGCGATAGTTCATCTTTAACTTTATCGATCCCTATCTTATCCAGTTTGTCGATGGCAACTGTGATGTCGGTTAACTTATCAGCGCCGCCGCATAGATCAGCGAGTGCGGCCAGTATTTTCCTGCTGTTAATTTTCAGTTCGTACGCTGTTAATCCCAGTTGTACAAATACAGCATGGTAAATATTGGCGAGTTCTACTTCATTGAGTAAAGGAGTGCTGCCTACCACATCAGCATCACATTGGGTGAATTCACGATAGCGGCCTTTCTGTGGCCGGTCGGCACGCCAAACCGGTTGCACCTGGTATCTTTTATAGGGAAAGCTGAGCTGGCCAAAATTCATGGCAACATATCTTGCAAATGGAATGGTAAGGTCATATTTAAGTGCTCTTTCCGTGATGGCAGCCGTATTTTTTCCTTCCAGTATTTTTTCAAATCCTTCTTTTGCTTTCTCAATATTTTTGGGATCGCTAAGGCCGTTGTTCAGAATTTTAAAAATCAGTTTGTCGCCTTCCTCACCGTACTTACCCATTAATGTTTCCAGGTTTTCCATGGCGGGCGTTTCCAGCGGTTGAAATCCGTATAATTCAAATACTTCCTTTATGGCAGACAAAATATAATTTCTCTTTCTTACAACTTCTGCAGAAAAATCTCTTGTGCCCTGTGGTATAGATGGTTTAGACATTATACTTTTTCCGTTTTATTTTTTGCAACCATGTATTTTTCAATGATGGCATCGCAACCTTTTTCTATCAATGCATATACTTCATGATAACCAGGTTCGGTACCGTACCATGGATCGGGAACATCCATTTGCTGTTGAGGATACAGGTCGTTTAAAAAGAATTCAATTTTCTCATTGCTGATGTTGTTGCCCAGGATACTTTTCATCTCCTGTAATACATCGGCTGCCATTACATAAATGCGGTCGAATGATTCGAAATCATGCTTTGTAAATTTCCTTGCAACCTGGCGGCTGATGTCGATGCCGTTTAATTTGGCTACTTTCTGGCTTAGCGGGTGAGGATTTTCTCCTACATGAAATCCATTGGTACCGGCGCTATCGACCTCCCAGTTTAATCCCAGCCTGGAAATTTTTTCTCTCATGATACCTTCTGCCAGCGGGCTCCTGCAAATATTGCCCAGGCATACCATCAACATTTTCATGGCGCAAAGATAGGTGCTTAGCCATCAGCATTCATCTCGTTCGAAAAGCGGTTCCTGCCGCTCATATATTGATTTATGGATTCAGATAGAAAATGTATCTAATAAATGCGGCCGCATCCATTCTTCACCAAAAAAACTTTCACTATGAATGCTGAAAAAATTTTAACTGCAAACATACTCGACATTATTTTTGAAAAGCGGAACAAGGCTTATGGCGCTTACGAATTGCGCAGTCATTACGGGCACCGCATGTACAAGGCCATCAGCATTATTTTCATTTCCATGGCATTGCTGTGTTTGTTCCTGGTGTTGTATAAAAACAATCCGGATGTACTTACCACTATTTCTTTTGAAGAACCGGTGTATACAAGTATTGTACAGGAAGAATTAAAATCCCCGGAAATTCCTGCCGTTCCTTCCATAAAGCAACCTGCAGCAACACCTGCTGTGTTTACACCAACGATTGTTTCCAATTCGGCTGCAGCCTCATCTGGAAGAATTGTATTTGATGATCATGCACAACCCATCACCGGTATAGGAGATGGCCCGGTTCCTGATCCGTTCAATCCACCTGCTGATCCGGGAGATGCACAACCGTTGGCAGGGCCACCAGCCAGTAAAGAGCCATCAAAACCTGTAATTGATAAAGAAACGCCCATGAAAAATCCCGACATCATGCCTTCATTTCCGGGTGGTGAACAGGCACTGCGGAGATACCTTGAAAAAAACATCAGCAGGGATTTGTCGCCAGACGAAGAAGTAACCGTTAAAGTAAGATTTGTAGTTGGCTATGATGGCAAACTGAAAAGTTTCCAGTTAGTGGAAGACGGAGGTGCAGCATTCAACGAAGAGGTAATGAGTGTATTGAAAAAAATGCCCGACTGGATACCCGGAAAATCAAATGGTGAATCTGTATCCGTGATTTATATGATTCCCGTGAAGTTTTCGCCTACCGGAGATTAATGATTAAATTGCAGCATCGTTAATACATATTAAAAATAGTCAATGGCGCTGGAAGAATTTGAAAGAAAGGAACTCACGGAAAGGGATAAGGGCTTTATCCGTATGAGAAGCATCATGGATTTTGGTATGGGCATTTTATGGCTGGCCATGGGCTTCTTCCTGATCTTTATTAATAAGTTTGATACCGACCTTGTAATGCGCTTCGGCGATTCTACCACAAAAATATTTGGCGGCGTTTGCATCGTTTATGGTTTATTCAGAGTGTACAGAGGTTATAAGAAAAATTACCTGAGAGAACGATGATGAACAAAACATTTCTATTTTTAGTTGTTGTACTGCTGAATATCGTATTCCAGGGTTGTGCAGATGAAAAAAAACAACCCGGTGCAGAAGATACCCCGGTAAAAGGAACCATACATATTAGTGTAGACGAATCTTTCCGGCCTGTGATCGAAGAACAGATCAGGGTGTACGAAGCATCTTATCCCGAAGCACATATTATTGCGGATTACAAAACAGAAGCAGACTGTCTTAAGGATTTTTTCCGCGACAGTTTGTGCAGGATGGTAATTGTAACCAGGGGCCTGCAGGAAAATGAAGAACGGTATCTGCAGGATTCTTTGAATTACAGTCCGGCCTGGAATGATATCGCTTCCGACGCCATTGCCGTAATCACAAATATTAATAATCACGACAGCCTGTTCAGTTTACAACAACTGCAACAACAACTCACCGGTAAAATTAAACGCGACCAGCAAATAGTGTTTGATGGGTTGAATGCAACCAGTACGGTACGTTTTGTGATCGATTCTATTTTAAAAGGACAAAAATTTGACACTTCAGTTGTTAAGGCAACCAAAAGCAGCAAAGATGTACTTAACTATGTCTCCGAACACAACAACGCCATTGGATTTGTTGGGATCAGTTGGATTGGCAACCCTGAAGATACCGCCCAGGTAAGTATGTTAAAAAAACTGCGGATCGGTTATGTTCAATGTGGTCAATGCATCGATTCTCCCTATGTAAAGCCATTGCAGGAAAGCATACTTTCCCACAGATACCCCTTGGTACGTGGTTTGTATTATATCATAAAAGAAAATTACCGGGGACTGGGAAATGGCTTTATAGATTTTTTGAAATATGAAAGAGGACAATTGATTTTTAAGCGGGCCTATCTCGGACCAGTAATGGGATTTTCGGTACGAAATGTAAAGCTCAATCAAAAAATTCCCTCAAAATAACAATGCTTGTTTTCGATTGTTTGGATATTTATATACATTGCAAATCCTAAAAAGAAATTAATTAAAATGAAGAAGTTCAAGTTTGGAATCATATTAGTGGCCGGGATATTTTTTGCGAACGGGTTATTTGCACAGAGTATCGATGAAGGAAAGAAATTTTTGTACTACGAAAGATTTAAGAGTGCAAAAGATGTATTTCAGAAGATTTTAAAAGCTACGCCTAATAATGATGAAGCAGGATATTTACTGGGCCAGGCGATGATCAGGCCCGATGATGCAACAAATAAAGATCTCATTGAAGCTAAATCTTTATACCAGACTATACTTGCGTTAGCGCCCAACAGTGCTTTGCTGATGGCAGGCATCGGCCATATAGAATTACTGGAAGGAAAAGCACAGGATGCCCGCAACCATTTTGAAGCAGCCATTTCTTTAAGCCAGGGAAAAAATATCGCCGTATTAAATGCAATTGGTTATGCCAACGGGAATCCGAATGCTAAAACAGGTGATGCAGGTTATGCAGTAGATAAATTAAAGCAGGCTACTCAACTGAAAAAAGGAAATGATCCCGACGTACTGGTGAATCTTGGTGATGCTTACCGGAAGGCCGGCGATGGTGGTAATGCCATTTCTTCTTACCAGAATGCATTGAATGTTGATCCGAAATATGCTAGGGCGAATTACAGGATGGGTAAATTGTACCAGTCGCAGGGACGTGGGCAGGAATCCATCTTCATGAAATATTATGCTGATGCCATTGCACAGGATGCAACCTATGCACCTGTATATGAAAACCTGTATAATTATTTTTATGAAACGGATGTACCAAGATCTGCAGAATACCTGGAAAAATGGCTGGCTAATAGTGATGATGATCCAAAAGCATGTTTTTACAGGGCACAAATAAAGTATGCACAGGGATTGTTTAATGATGCCATTGCAAAAGCAGATGAGTGTATCGCATCGGAAGGAGCCAATCCTTACCCGAACTTATTTGGAATTAAAGCCTATGCGTTTGATAAACTGAAAGATTCCGCAAATGCCATTAAGAATTTTGAAGAATATTTTAAAAGGCAGGTTCCGGAAAAAATTGGATATGGCGACCGTTCAAGATATGCGATCAATTTACTGAAGATACCGGGCAATGAAGCCAAAGCCGGTGCATTGATTGACGAAGTGGTAGCGGTAGATAGTATTGAATCCAACAAAGTAAATGCGCTGAAAATGATTGCCGCTGCGTATGAAACACAGAAAAAATACAGGGAAGCGGCAGACTGGTTCCAGAAAGTGCTGGCGGTAAAAAAGAGTCCTACAAAAACAGACTTCTATTATGCCGGCTATGATTATTTCCGTTCTGGTCAGTACGATTCATCTATTAATATCTTCAATAAATACACAGAGAAATTCCCGGATGATATGTTTGGTTTGTATATGGTTGGAAAATCTTATGCGTCTATTGATTCAACCGGCGCACAGGGTTTGGCAGTTGAGCCTTATCAAAAAGCTATTGAAATAGGAGAGAAAACAGCCGATAAATCTAAAGTAAAAGATTACCTGCTGGGTGCGTATAAATATTTTGTTGAGTATTATTATAATGTGAAAAAAGACCAGGCGATGTCATTGAGTTATCTTGATAAAGCATTGGTGCTCGACCCAGCCGATCAGCAATTGATAGATAACAGGAAATTTATCAGTGAAAATAATCCGAATGCGCCAAGAAGGCCGGCACAGGGAACAAAAACAACCAAACCTGCCGGAAGCCATTAAGTACACCGCTAAAAAAGTTAAAAAAGCCGTTGACCTGTTCAATGGCTTTTTTATTTGATATTCATCATTGTATATTAATGCTGCTGTCTTATTTTTGCGGTCAAATTCATAACCATCAATAAATAATGCCGATTTATTTCCTCCAGATTGTAAACAGCGCCGAAAATTATCTGCCGATTGTGTTGCAGGTGATCTTCTCCTTGGGCCTTATTGCTACAATGATCCTTGGGTCTGATCTGTTGGGACCAAAAAGAAAAACAGCCGACAAACTTCAGAATTTTGAGAGTGGTATCGAGATCCGTGGAAATGCCCGCCAGCCAATGGCCATCAAGTATTTCCTGGTCGCCATTTTATTTGTGTTGTTTGATGTGGAAGTGATCTTCTTCTATCCCTACGCTGTTAATTTCAGAGACCTCGGTTGGGAAGGATTTATGGCAGTATTGTTATTTGTAGGTTTGTTTTTAGCCGGCTTCATCTACATCTTTAAAAAAGGTGCGTTGAAGTGGGAAGAATAAACAAATAAAAATTAGCCGGTTCGACAATGAAGGCATGAACATTTTAATCAGAAATTCTGTTATGCATTGTCAAATCAGCACTTCATCAATCAGCTAATCAACTATGTCTCGTCCGGTACAGTTTAATAACACCGTAAAATTCGAAGGTATTCCGGAAGGATATATGGGAGAAGGTTTTATGGCTACCAATTTTGAAAAAGTAGTGAGCCTTGCCCGTAAAAATTCTATCTGGCCTTTGCCTTTTGCCACCAGTTGCTGCGGAATTGAATTCATGGCCACCATGGCCAGTCACTACGATCTGGCAAGATTCGGTTCTGAACGTGTGGGCTTTTCTCCCCGCCAGTGCGATCTACTGATGGTAATGGGAACCATTGCAAAGAAAATGGGCCCGGTATTAAAGCAGGTATATATTCAAATGGCAGAACCCCGCTGGGTGATGGCCGTTGGTGCCTGTGCCAGCAGCGGAGGAATTTTCGATACATACTCTGTGTTACAGGGAATCGACCAGGTAATACCGGTAGATGTGTATGTACCGGGATGTCCGCCAAGACCAGAAGCAATCCTCGACGGATTCATGAAAATACAGGAACTGGTGAATGTTGAAGGATTGAGGAGAAGACACAGTGACCAGTATAAGGATCTGCTGGGTAGTTACGGAATACAATAAAAATTAAAAATTCAAAAGTAAAAAGTAAAAATTCCACAGTTCAATACCAGTAAAGCTTTTCTAATATCTGATAGCTTTTGATTTTTGACTTTTGATTTTTGACTTTTGACTTTTACCTTTTGACTTTACAATGCAGCTATCTAACGATACCATCCAACAAAAACTAACCGAAAAATTCGGCGATCAGCTTACTGATTGGCAGGAACCTTATGGCATGCTTACGTTTACAGCACCAAAAGATCTGAACCTTAAAGTATTACAGTTTTTATTTGATGATGAAACATTGCGTTTCCGTTTTCTTACTGATTTACAAGCAGTGCATTACCCCGATAGCAAAGGGGCAGAACTTGCAGTAGTATATCACCTGCACAACTTTACAGACAATGTAAGAATCCGGTTCAAAGTATTTACGTCAATCGATACACCGGAAGTTTTCAGTGCAACCGCATTGTACCAGGGCGCCAATTGGATGGAAAGAGAAACGTACGATTTCTTCGGAATTAATTTCATTGGCCATCCCAACCTTAAAAGAGTTTTGAATGTAGATGAAATGGACTACTTCCCTTTAAGAAAGGAGTTTCCATTGGAGGATCAGACAAGAGTGGACAAAGACGATGAAATGTTTGGCAGATAATTTAAAAGTAAAAATTAAAAAGTAAAAAAGATCCCGCGGAGGATGGTGACAGAAGCTAAATACTTGTCAGTTTTTAAACAACTTTGAGTTTTGACTTTTTAATTTTTCTGACTTTTGACTTATAACTTTTGACTTTAGACTTTTTATGAGTGAACATATTTTATTACCGGAAGGAAGTTTAGAAAAAGAAACAACCACGCTAAACCTCGGGCCTACACACCCGGCAACTCATGGCGTGTTTCAGAACATTCTTGAGCTGGATGGCGAACGCATCATGAAAGCAACTTCCACCGTTGGATATATTCACCGGGCATTTGAAAAAATAGCAGAACGCCGCCCGCTTTACCAGATCACACCACTCACCGACAGGTTAAACTATTGTTCGTCTCCCTTAAATAATATGGGCTGGCATTTAACCTGCGAAAAATTACTCGGCGTTAGCACACCTAAAAGAGTAGATTATCTCCGCATAATTATTATGGAGCTGGCCCGCATCAGCGATCACCTCATTTGCAATTCAATTGTGGGTGTTGACAGTGGCGCTTATTCCGGCTTTTTATACCTCATGCAGTTCCGTGAACTGATCTATGAAATATATGAAGAAGTGTGCGGTTCAAGGCTTACAACCAACATTGGCCGCATTGGTGGTTTTGAAAGAAATTTTACCAACACAGCTTTTGAAAAACTCGAAAAATTCCTCGACGATAAACACGGCTACCCGGCGCAGTTAAAAGAATTTGAAAACCTGTTTACCCGCAACAGGATTTTTATGGAACGTACTATTGGCTGCGGACCAATTTCTGCGGAAAGAGCCATGAATTATGGATTTACCGGGCCAAATCTCCGGGCTGCAGGTGTTGATTACGACGTACGTGTGCATACCCCTTACAGCAGTTACCAGGATTTTGAATTTTCCATACCGGTAGGTTCAACAGGCGATTGTTACGATCGTTTCCTGGTACGCAATGAAGAAATGTGGCAAAGCTTAAGCATCATTAAACAGGCATATAAAAAGGTACAGGAATTTAAAGGAGCAGAAGCTGAAGTGTATCATGCAGATACGCCTGCATATTACCTTCCACCTAAATCCGACGTGTACACGAAGATGGAAGCATTGATCTACCATTTCAAAATAGTTATGGGAGAAATAGAGATGCCTGCAGGGGAAGTGTACAATGCCATTGAAGGGGCTAACGGAGAACTGGGTTATTACCTGATCAGCGATGGGGGCAGAACACCATACAGGCTGCACTTCCGTCGTCCCTGCTTTATTTATTACCAGGCGTATCCCGAACTGATTCAGGGAGGAATGCTGAGTGATGCGGTAATTACCATGAGTAGTTTGAATTTGATCGCAGGAGAACTCGACGCTTAGAGAATTAAAAAATAAAAATTAAAAAGTAAAAAAGGGTATTAAACCTGTAAGCTTTTTTCGGATAAAAGTGGTTTTGACTTTTGATTTTTGACTTTTGACTTTTTGAACTATGATACAATTTGACGATAAGGGTTTGGCGAAGGTTAACGAGATCATTTCCCGTTACCCGGATGGTAAACAAAAAAGTGCTTTGTTGCCGGTATTGCACCTGGCGCAAACCACATTTGGTGGCTGGCTGGATGTACCGGTGATGGATTATGTGGCTTCTTTGCTGAAAATAGAACCCATTGAAGTGTATGAAGTAGCCAGTTTTTACAGCATGTATAATTTAAAACCAGTGGGTAAATACATGTTTGAAGTTTGTCAAACCGGCCCTTGTATGTTAAATGGAAGTGATGATATTGTTGCCTACATCAAAGAGAAACTGAACATCAACGTTGGTGAAACAACTGCTGACGGCTTGTTCACACTAAAAGTAGTAGAATGCCTGGGTGCCTGCGGATATGCACCCATGATGCAGTTGGGTAAAACATACAGGGAACATCTTACAAAAGAAAAAGTTGACGCGATCATTGCTGAATGCAGATCAAAAGCAAATTGATAATACATAACGATGAATGCAATCATACCATATATAATGCTGAACGGAAGAGCGGAAGAAGCCATGAACTTTTATGCAAAAGCATTAAATGGATCTGTATTGAATAAATCAACCTATGGCGAATCCGGCCAGCCAACCAGCGACAACATGAAAGATAAGATCATGCATGCTGCAATCCAGGCGGGAAATATGATGATCATGTTCAGCGATTGTCCGCCCGAGCAGGCTTCTGTAAATGGCAGCAGTGTACAGTTGTCGATCAATTTTACAGACGAAGCAACGATTAATAAAACATTTGAAATTTTAGCTGAAGGCGCATCGATAACCATGCCTTTGCAGGATACATTCTGGGGAGCAAGATTTGGTATGCTCACCGATAAATTTGGTATTCACTGGATGTTCAATTACGATAAAGAGCCGAAGGAAAATTAATATGGCGAAAAAATTATTATTAGAAAAAGCACATGTTCCGGGTATTCGTTATTACGATACCTACCGTCGCGAAGGTGGTTACCGCAGCGTGGAGAAAACATTGAAAATGCCACCTGCCGACATCGTGGAGGAAGTGAAAAAGAGTGGCTTACGCGGCCGTGGCGGCGCCGGTTTTCCTACCGGTATGAAGTGGAGCTTTATTTCAAAGCCGGAAGGCGTACCCCGTCACCTGGTTTGCAATGCAGATGAAAGTGAACCCGGTACCTTCAAAGACCGTTACCTGATGGAGTTCATTCCACATTTACTGATAGAAGGAATGATCGTTTCATCGTTTGCGTTAGGCAGTAATACCAGTTACATTTATATACGGGGAGAATACGATTGGATCACAGATATTTTAGAAGAAGCCATTGCTGAAGCAAAGAAAAATAACTGGCTGGGAAAGAATATCCAGGGCAGCGGTTTCGATTGTGAAATTTATGTACAGCGTGGCGCCGGTGCATATATCTGCGGAGAAGAAACCGCATTGATTGAAAGCCTGGAAGGAAAACGTGGTAACCCGAGAATCAAACCTCCGTTCCCGGCCGTAAAAGGTTTGTGGGAAAGACCAACGGTGGTAAATAACGTGGAAACATTGGCGGCGGTTGTGCCCATCATCAATAATGGTGCAGAAGCCTACGCTGCAATTGGAGTCGGAAAATCTACAGGAACCAAACTTATCAGCGCCTGCGGTAACATCAACAAACCGGGTGTATATGAAATAGACATGACCATTTCTGTAGAAGAATTTATTTACAGTGATGAATATTGTGGCGGTATTCCCAATGGAAAAAGACTGAAAGCCTGTATTCCCGGTGGATCTTCTGTGCCGATTGTTCCGGCTAATTTATTATTGACTACAGCCAAAGGTGAAAAGCGTTTGATGAACTATGAAAGTTTATCCGATGGCGGTTTTGCAACCGGAACGATGATGGGATCTGGTGGATTTATCGTGTTGGATGAAGATCAGTGCATTGTAAAACATACCTATACATTAGCGAGATTTTATCGTCATGAAAGTTGCGGGCAGTGTAGCCCTTGCCGTGAGGGAACCGGGTGGATGGAAAAAATCCTGAAGAATATTGAAGAAGGAAGAGGACAGATGAGTGACATCGATTTACTGTGGGACATTCAAAGAAGAATTGAAGGAAATACAATCTGCCCGCTGGGTGATGCTGCTGCGTGGCCTGTTGCCGCAGCGATCAGGCATTTCCGTGATGAGTTTGAATGGCACGTAAAAAATCCGGAGTTGTGCAGAACAAGGAATTATGGTTTGGCGCATTATGCAGATCCGATTCATGTGCCGGTAACCGCTTAGATATTTCAAAAATCAAAAGTAAAAATTCAAAAATGGATTATACTGATGATAGCTTTGAATTAAACGATGGAGAAAAACCATACAAAATTGGTCATAGATGTTTTTACTTTTCAAAAGAAGTATTAATGTTTGTGGGGAGTTGTAAATATGATAAAATTTATTATTCCTTATTCGATCAATTAGTGAGAAGTGCAACTTCAATTGGGGCAAATGTAATTGAAGGCAAATCAGGCAGTTCAAAAAAAGACTGGAAGAATTTTTTTGTTATCGCACTTAAATCTGCCAATGAAACAAAATATTGGCTTTGCTTAATAAGAGAATCAATAGAAGTAAATAGTAATAAAATAAATGAACTAATAAAAGAAGCAGATGAGATTTCAAAAATCATTGCTTCAATTGTTATAAAAGCCAATTAGTCTGTTTTTGACTTTTGACTTTTTAATTTTGACTTTTATGGCTGACGAAGTAAAAAATTTCAAAGTAACCATCGACAATATCAGCATTGATGTTGCACCTGGTACTACAATATTAAATGCGGCACGCATGATCGGAGGTGATGTAACACCACCCGCCATGTGCTATTACAGCAAACTACAGGGAAGCGGCGGTAAATGCCGTACCTGCCTCGTAGAAGTAGCTGCCGGTTCAACAGCAGATCCGCGGCCAATGCCCAAACTCGTGGCAAGCTGCCGCACCACCGTAATGGATGGCATGATCGTAAAAAATATCACCAGCGATAAAGTAATCGATGCCCGGAATGGTGTAGTAGAATTTTTATTGATCAATCACCCGTTGGATTGCCCAATCTGCGACCAGGCCGGTGAATGTCATTTGCAGGACCTCGGTTACGATCACGGGAAAGAATCTACCCGTTACAAATTTGCAAGAAGAACATTTGTAAGAGAAGACATAGGACCATACATACAATTACACATGACAAGGTGCATCCTTTGTTATCGTTGTACTTATGTTGCCGACCAGATCACCAATAAAAGAGTACATGGCGTGGTAGATCGTGGAGATCATGCAGCCATTTCAACGTATATTTCTAAAGCAATCGACAACGACTTCAGCGGAAACATGATAGATGTTTGCCCTGTAGGTGCGCTCACCGATAAAACATTCCGTTTTAAAAACCGTGTATGGTTTACCAAACCGGTAGATGCACATCGCAATTGCGAAACGCCTGGTTGTTGCGGTAAAGCAACATTATGGTTAAGAGGCGATGAAGTATTTCGGGTTACCGCAAGAAAAGATCAGTGGGGAGAAGTACAAAGCTACGATGGAAAAACAGGATGGATATGCAATACCTGCCGTTTCGATAAAAAGAAAACAAGCGACTGGATAGTTGAAGGTTTAACAAGCATCAGCCGCCATTCCGTAATCGGCGCCAATAAGTACAAAACACTTGAAATGCCTCATGAAACTGTTCAGAAAGTAATGCATGGCGTTCGCCCTAAATTATTAATGGATATTCACAACGTAAGTGAAGTAAACAATCCGAATATTCATTTAAGTGAACTGGAAAGGCCGGCAAAAGGAACCGACTTTAAGAAAGCCTCACAGCATCCCGTAAACGAAGACAAAGCGGAACAGGAAGCGCAGTTTGGTAAAACAGAAAAATAATTATCATTAAAGAAGAATAGGAATATGCTTTTAGCAATTAGCCTGGCACTTATCATAGAGAAATTTATACTGATCGCAGTGATCGTTTCGGTATCACTGGTTGTAGCCATGTATGCCACATGGGGCGAAAGAAAAGTTGCGGCGATTTTGCAGGACAGGCGTGGTCCCAACCGTGCCGGCCCTTTTGGTATTTTACAACCACTGGCAGACGGATTAAAATTGTTTTTTAAAGAAGAGATCATTCCTAATTTTTCATCCAAATTCTTATTCGTTCTCGGGCCAGCATTGGCAATGCTAACGGCAACGATGACCAGCGCCGTAATTCCCTGGGGTGACAAAGTTGAATTGTTTGGCCGTGAAATTTCCCTGCAGATAGCAGATGTTAATATCGGAATCCTGTATGTATTTGGTGTAGTAAGCCTCGGTGTGTATGGTATTATGATCGGTTCATGGGCTAGTAACAATAAATTTTCTTTAATGGGCGGATTGAGAGCTGCCTCACAGATCATCAGCTACGAACTCGCCATGGGCATTTCACTGATCGCATTGCTGATGATCACCGGAACCTTAAACCTCAAAGAAATAGTAGTACAGCAACAACAAGGTGGCTGGGGAGGATTGCTGGGCTGGAACATCATTAAACAACCACTCGGATTTTTAATCTTCCTGATTTGCGCTTTTGCAGAATGTAACCGTACGCCCTTCGATTTAGCAGAAGCTGAAAATGAATTGATCGGCGGTTACCATACAGAATATTCTTCCATGAAACTCGGATTTTTCCTGTTCTCTGAATACATAAATATGTTCATCAGCAGCGTGATCATGTCTACACTTTATTTCGGTGGATATGACATGCCGTTTGTAGATGAATCAGCTTTTTCACCAAACATTGCAGCATTGATAGGCGTGGCAGCAGTGATGATAAAAGCGGTATTATTCCTGTTGTTTTTTATGTGGGTGAGGTGGACAATCCCGAGATTCAGGTACGATCAGTTGATGCGTCTCGGCTGGAAAATATTAATACCGCTGGCATTGGCAAACATGCTGGCAACAGGCGCAGCCATTTTATATTTTAATAAGTAGTATCATAACTATATTTTTGCAAACCTTTTTAGCATGCAAGCATTAACCAACAGAGCAAAAGCAGTAGACCGCAGACCGATGAGTATCTGGGAAAAAATGTACCTGCCTGCTATTGCAAAAGGGATGATGATCACATTGAGCCACGTGGTGAAAAAAAGACCTACGATCAATTATCCTGAAAAACAAAGACCATTCAGCCCGGTATTCCGCGGACTCCATATTTTAAATCGTGATGCCGAAGGAAGAGAGAATTGCACCGCCTGCGGTTTGTGTGCCGTAGCCTGCCCTGCAGAAGCCATTACCATGGAAGCAGCAGAAAGACAACCCGGCGAAGAAAATCTATACAGGGAAGAAAAATATGCAGCAAGGTATGAGATCAATATGCTCCGCTGTATTTTTTGCGGATTGTGCGAAGAAGCATGCCCGAAAGATGCTATTTACCTGAGCGAAACTTTTACACCTGCCGATTACCAGCGCAAACAATTTATATATGGAAAGAAGGATCTGTTGATACCACATCCGCTGCAGGAACCGGAAGCATATAAAAAAGCATTGGGAAACAGGGCAAAAAAAGAAACGGTTAATTAAGAGCGCATGAGCATAACCACTTTAGCATTTATATTATTATCTGTAATGGCAGTAACCTGCGCCATTATGATGATTACCAGCAAAAGCCCGGTAAACAGCATACTCTGGCTGATCCTGGTGTTCTTCGCCATTTCAGGGCATTATGTTTTATTGAATGCGCAATTTCTCGCAATTGTAAATATTATTGTATATGCCGGTGCCATCATGGTACTGTTCCTGTTCGTAGTGATGCTGATGAATTTGAATGCGGATACGGAACCGGTAAAGAATTATCGCCTGCAACTGATCGGCGTTATTTCGGGCGGCTCATTATTATTGGTGCTGCTTTCCGCCATCATGAAAGTAAAAGAACAACACCCGGTGCAAATGAATATTGGAGACGCAGGTTTGGTGAAATCGCTGGGGATGACCTTATTCAAAGATTACGTTTTACCATTCGAAATAAGTAGTGTGTTGTTTTTGAGTGCCATGATTGGTGCGGTGATAATTGGAAAAAAAGAAAATTAAAAAATAAAAAGTCAAAAATCAAAACAGTTCTTTTTTGACTTTTGAATTATAAAAATGGATATAAAAGCATACATCGCCTTATCGCTTACTTTATTCACCATCGGTATTATTGGTGTATTGGTTCGCCGCAATGCGATTATCATTTTCATGTGCGTAGAACTCATGCTGAACGCAGTAAACCTGTTGCTGCTGGCATTTTCAAAAATGCATGCAATGAGCCCGGCAGCAAAGGCATTACCAACCTATGCAAGCGATGCTCAGATATTTGTATTCTTTATCATGGTGGTAGCGGCAGCAGAAGTCAGTGTGGGATTGGCAATCATCGTATTATTATATAGAAATACACATTCAGTAGATGTGAATTTTTTAAACAGGCTAAAAAATTAAAAAGTAAAAAGTAAAAATGCGTTCTTCTTTTTTTGATTTTTGACTTTTAACTTTTGACTTTATATATGAGTGTTTCAAAACTAATCTGGCTTATTCCCATACTTCCGTTGATCGGTTTTGTAATAAACGGGCTCGGACGTAAACTGCTTTCTAAAACCATCGCAGGTGTTGTGGGAAGTACAGTGGTGCTGGCATCATTCGTCATCAGCCTGTTGGTTTTTATGGAAATTAAAGCAGGTCATTCCATTGCCACGATTCATTTCTTCGATTTCATACATCTTTCCAAACTCAACATTGGTTTCGATTTTAAAATAGATCAACTTTCATCGTTATTCTTATTGATCATTACAGGTGTAGGTTTTCTCATTCACCTGTATTCAACTTCATACATGCATGAAGAAGATTCGAAAGACTTTGCAAAATATTTTGCCTATCTGAATCTCTTCGTGTTTTCAATGTTGCTACTCGTAATGGGCGGCAATTTTGTGATCATGTTCATCGGCTGGGAAGGTGTAGGATTATGTTCTTACCTGCTTATTGGTTACTGGTACAAAAATCAGAACTATACCAATGCAGCAAAAAAAGCTTTTGTGATGAACCGCATTGGTGATCTTGGCTTCCTGCTCGGAATTTTCTGGCTCATCGCCAAAACAGGAACGATCAGTTACGACCAGGTTTTTACAACTGCCGCACTGGATAATTTAAGTGATACAGATATTACGGGCATTACATTATTGTTATTCGTAGGTGCTACCGGTAAAAGTGCACAGATACCATTGTACACCTGGTTGCCGGATGCGATGGCGGGTCCAACTCCGGTGAGTGCATTGATCCATGCCGCCACCATGGTTACTGCAGGTATTTATATGATAGCAAGAAGTCACGTGTTGTTTTCAGAAGCACATTTCACCCAACATGTAATTACGGTTATCGGGCTGGCCACGGCTTTGCTGGCTGCCTCCATTGCTATCAAACAAAATGATATTAAAAAAGTGCTGGCATACTCTACCGTTAGTCAGCTTGGATTTATGTTCCTGGCATTGGGCACAGGCAATTATGTAGCGGCCGTTTTCCATGTATTAACACATGCATTCTTTAAAGCACTGATGTTCCTTGGCAGCGGTAGTGTAATTCATGCTATGGGAGGCGAACAGGATATTCGTAATATGGGTGGGCTTGGTAAACACATGCGGATCACCAGTATCACTTTCCTGATCGGCTGCCTTGCCATCTCAGGTATACCGGGGTTCTCCGGATTCTTTTCTAAAGATGAAATCCTCGCCGGAGCTTATGCACACAACCCGGTACTATTCGGGCTGGCGTTATTTGCCGCTTTACTCACCGCCTTTTATATGTTCCGTTTATACGTGATCACCTTTACCGGGAAATTCCGCGGCACTCACGAGCAGGAACATCACCTGCATGAAAGCCCGTGGGCAATGACTTTACCATTGATCGTACTGGCGATCCTCAGCATTATTGGTGGTTATGTTGGCATTCCTGAAGCATTGGGTGGGCATCACGAACTAGCTGCATTTTTACAACCGGCTGTTCCAACTGCCGCACATCAGCTCGATCACGGTACCGAATACATGCTGATGGGCATTTCAACAGCACTCGTATTGGTTTCCATCATCTTTGCCTGGATGAAGTTCAAAAATTATCAACCGGAAGGAGAGGCAACAGGTTTTGGTAAAATACTGCAGAACAAATGGTATGTAGATGAATTGTATCATGCAATCATCGTAAAACCATTGAATGCATTGTCTTCATTCCTCAGTAACATCGTTGATAAAAAGGGTATCGACGGTATCGTAAACGGTGTGGGAAAAGCAGTGAATTACGGAAGCCGCCAGTTACGCTGGATCCAGAGCGGACAGGTAGGTGCGTATGTTTTACTGATGGTAATAGGAATATTGTTTTTATTCATTGTCCAGTTCTTTTACCCGTTCTGGTAATGATTGTTTAACTAAAATGTTTTTGTAAAAAAATAATAATGTTAGGTACGTACTTTACATTTCCTGAGTTGATGATCTGGTTACCGCTGGTAGCGGGCATACTTTGTTTTTTTACAAAAAAGGAAAGCGCTGCAAAATCCATAGCCATCATCTTTTCATTGCTGGCGCTCGCAGTTTCGGTTACCAGCCTTTTTTATACAGCCGATAAATTTTCTTCTTATAACAATGTAAATTATTACTGGATGAAATATCTCGGTAATAGTTTAAATATAGGAATGGATGGAACAGGTAGGATACTTACACTGTTAACCACTTTGTCTTTCCCGATAATCTTTATTGCAACGTCGGGAAGGAGCTATAAGAATGCACCTGCATTTTATGGTTTGATGCTGTTAACGCAGGCGGGTTTAACCGGCGTGTTTGTATCTGTTGACGCGTTGCTGTTTTATTTCTGCTGGGAACTGGCGCTGGTGCCGGTATATTTCCTTTGCAGCAAATGGGGCGGTGAAAAAGCCATTCCAACAACATTTAAATTCTTTGTGTACACATTTACCGGTTCGCTGCTGATGCTCATCGGTATCATATATGTGTACCTGCATACACCTGCCCGCATGTTCGAAGATCATACGCAGGTGGCGCATTCATTTTCACTCACAGCCTTTTACAATGCTAACCTGAGTGCCACGGAACAAAACTGGTTATTCTGGTTATTCTTTATTGCGTTTGCGATCAAGATGCCGGTGTTTCCTTTCCATACCTGGCAGCCGGATACGTATGACCAGTCGCCTACTTCCGTAACGATGGTGCTAAGCGGTATAATGGTAAAAATGGGATTGTTCGGTGTGATCCGCTGGTTGATACCGGTATTCCCGCTGGCAACCGCAAACTATAGTCACCTGGTAATGATCCTTGCAATTATCGGCATCGTATATGCAAGTTGTATCGCCCTGGTGCAGGATAATCTTAAAAAACTGGTAGCATATTCTTCTATTGCCCACATTGGTTTAATGTGTGCTTCCTTATTTGCGATGAATGAAGTAAGCGTACAGGGCATGATGATACAAATGTTTAACCACGGTATCAACATCATCGGTTTGTGGATTGTAGTGGAAATGATAGAAAGACAAACCGGTGTAAAAACCATTTCACAATTAGGTGGTATTGCCGGCAAAGCACCGGTACTTACCATTATGCTGCTGATCATTGCACTGGCAAATATCGCGTTGCCACTTACCAATGCATTCACCGGTGAGTTTTTAATGTTTAGTGGTTTGTACACATTTAACCCGGTGTATGCTGCGTTTGCCGGACTTGGAATTATACTGGCAGCGGCCTATACTTTAAATATGATCCAGAAAATATTTTATGGTGAAGCCAATATCATTACAGCCGATGTGAAAGACATTGCGTGGAATGAAAAACTGGTGCTCGGCGTAATCGTTTGTATCATATTTGTTGTGGGCGTTTACCCGCAACCCTTAATAGAACTTACAAAATCGGCGGTAAATATGCTGGTTAGTAAGGTACATTGATTTTAATTGAAGTGTGCTGTTGGGTGTTGACCGTTAATTTTTGATCTAATTATGAACGCAATTATATTAACTGCAATCTGGGGAGTTGTTATGATGTTTTCGGGTGTTTTTGTGAAAAGCAAAAGCGTACCGAAGTACCTGGCTATTCTCGGTATTGCCATTGCCTTTATCGCAAACGGGATAGAACTCAATAGCGGAAATTCCTGGTTTACCATTAATGTACATGGTATGCTGGCCACCAATAGTTTCAACCTCACGTTTATTGCCATTGCCCTGGGTAGTACACTGATCTATTTTTTACTAAGTGCTGCTGATGTGGAAAGAACTGGGAAGCATGTAGGTGAATATTTTGCATTGATATTTTTTGTGCTGTGCGGTGTGTCGTTGTGTGCAACGTATAAAACATTGCTGATGTTGTTTATCGGTATTGAGATCATGTCGATTCCATTATATATCCTCACGGGTAGCGATAAACGAAATTTAAGAAGCAATGAAGCGGCGCTGAAATATTTTTTAATGGGCTGTTTCTCTACCGGTATTATGCTGATGGGAATTGCCTTTATTTACGGTGGTACACCCAATGCATCTTTCTTTATAGATAATATCCAGGCTGGTACCGGTAAGATGCCGGTGATGATAGCGATCGGGATGTTGCTGCTGATGGTATCCATGTCGTTTAAGGTATCGGCAGCACCTTTTCATTTCTGGACGCCGGATGTGTACGATGGTGCCCCCACGGTATTTACTTCTTTCATGAGTACCATTGTAAAAGTGGCCGGTTTCTTTGCATTTGTCCGTTTGTTTGAATCTGCCTTTGGCACCATGCATCTTCAATGGCAGAAGCTCATCATCATCATTACGATTGCTACTTTATTGATCGGAAATGTAACTGCTGTATTTCAGCAAAGTGTAAAAAGAATGCTGGCTTATTCCAGCATTGCACAGGCTGGTTTTATGTTACTGGCTTTGTTTGCACTGAATGATAAAGCCAGGGAAGGTTTGCTATTGTATTCAGCAGGATACAGCCTGGCAACCGTTGGTATTTTTGCAGTATTGATTAAAATGGAAGATTATACCATCGATGGATTTAAAGGATTGGCCAAACAACAACCGGTACTGGCATTAACTGCAACTGTATTCCTGTTGTCGTTAACCGGTATTCCCTTAACCATCGGGTTCCAGAGTAAATTTTATATGTTGATGGCTGCGGTAGAAAACGGAAGTAATTTCTGGGTAGTGATCGTAGCTGTTTTGTTTGCTGCTATTAGTGCCTATTATTATTTCCGGGTTATCCAGGCCATGTATTTCAAAGAACCAACACAGGAAACGCTCCTGGTAAGCAATATATCCACTCCGTTTAAGATCATGCTCGTTATCGTTGCGGTACTCATCATTGCTTTTGGTATTTATCCTGAGTTTATTATCGGCTGGAAGTATCATTAATTAACCATTGGGTAATTAGCCAATCAGGGAATGAAATGATTAGCCGGGAAATCAATTTGCTGTTAATTATACGCTGATTCGGTAGCAATGGTTTGGTTATCTCTCCAACATTCAATTCATACTGCATAAACCTCAACCCACCTTCTCCACGGAAGCGGAAGGATGATTTCGTAAAAGATCAGGTTCGATGTATTATGGGAATCAGAGCTTCACCACTCATTCATAATTCATAATTCATAATTCATAATTCAGCATTCATAATTCAGCATTCAAAATTCATAATACCCTCCGTCTATAAATCTTTTTTTAAACAACCACCATACCGTTTTACCTTTATACCTAATTGAACGGAATGACCTACAAGGATACGCTTTCTCTCTCCTGGAAAAATATCAGCGGAAACAAACTCCGCACCGGTATCACCATTGTAATTATTGCATTAGGCATTTTTGCGCTCATCCTGATTATCACAGCCATACAGGCAGCTACCAATAGCCTTACTTCCAGCTTTTCTACTATGGGCTCCAACTCTTTTGGTATCCGGTTTAAAGACCGGAATATTCATTTTGGCGGCGGCGGCAGATCTAATGCAGAAAAAACCAAAGCTTCCGGTAAACAGAAAAAATCAAAAGAAGGCATTCCCATCAGTTATGATGAAGCAAAGTCATTTAAAGAAAGATATAATTTTCCCAATACGAAAGTGGGTATTATATTAAGAGGTCCTTCCAATATTGTAGTGAATACCAGCAGTCGAAAAACAAACCCCGATGTTTTTGTACAGGGTGGGGATGAAAATTACCTCGAGTTAAATGGATATACCATTACCTACGGAAGAAATTTTACTGCATCGGAAGTGGAAACCGGCCGGAATGTTTGCCTGATTGGTAGCGCTGTGGCATCCAGGTTATTCCCCGATAACAATGCAAAAGCAGTGGATGCAATCATCAGCGTTGATCATGTGCCGTACCGTATCATCGGCGTATTAAAAGACAAAGGCTCAACTGCATTTTTCAATACCGGCAAAATGATCCTTACCTCTTATAACAATATCCGCCGGTTGTATGCATCACAAAATTCCAGTTACAGCATCACGGTTATGGTAAATGATATGAAACTGATGGATATGGCAACGGGGGAGGCAAGGGGCACATTCAGGCCCATCCGTAAACTGGAAACAAAAGATGCTGATAATTTTTACATCGATAAAAGCGACAGTATTGCTGAAGCATTGCTCACCAACCTCGGCTTTCTCGAAAAAGGTACCATTGGCATAGCTTTTATAACCCTGATCGGAGCGGCAATCGGCCTGATGAATATTATGCTCGTGGCAGTGAATGAACGAACAAAAGAGATCGGCCTGGCAAAAGCACTTGGTAGCAGGAGCCGCGATATTCGTTTCCAGTTTTTATTTGAATCGTTACTCATTAGCCTGATGGGTGCTGTGGCGGGCATCATTTCCGGTATCCTCGTTGGAAACATCGTTGCCCTCTTATTACATACCGGTTTCGTAATTCCCTGGGGCTGGGTAATTGCCGGCATATTTGTTTGTTCTTTTGTTGGGCTTGCTGCCGGCCTGTATCCTGCACATAAAGCATCTAAACTTGATCCGATTGTAGCACTGCGTTACGAGTAAGCAACAAAACCATTTCTTCAAAACAGCTTCATTGCCAATATTTTTTTCGATTAAAAAATTACTATCTGCAATTGTTGTTTTCAACTATTTTGTTAACTTGGACTCCCGTATTAAACAAATACGAACATTTATTCATTCTTTTTGTATAATTATTATTACCTAAAAACAGAAACTAAATCTTAACTAATTAAAATTAGATTGTTATGGCAGAAACAAGACCAACAGCAACTGTAAAACCGGCAACCTCAGTACAGGTGAAAAAATCGAGCAATATGATTTCATTGATTGCGCCGGTAGCTTGTATCATTATTGGATATTGTATATGGAGATTTGTATTAGGTAATCCCGAAAATTTCGGCGTAGGAAAAAATAATGGTGGTTTCTGGCCAGACAGGAATGATCCTAAAACAGCTTTGTCCAGGATGTACCTCGGAGGTATCATCGTACCTATCCTGATCGGAACTTTCTTAACCATGTTAACCTTTGTTATTGAAAGATTCATGACTGTAGCTAAAGCGAGCGGTACCAGCAGCAATGCAGATTTTATCCGCAAAGTACAGTACCACCTGGCTAACAAAAATGTTGATGCAGCTTTAGCTGAGTGCGATAAACAAAAAGGTTCTGTAGGTAATGTAATGAAAGCAGGACTAGGTGTGTATAAAGAAATGATCACCGACAACGAACTGAACACAGAACAAAAAATTCTTGCGATACAAAAAGAAGTAGAAGAAGCAACTTCTCTTGAATTACCGATGCTCGAAAAGAACCTGGTATTCCTTTCAACCATTGCAACCATTGCAACGCTGATCGGTCTGTTGGGTACGGTAATCGGTATGATCCGTGCGTTCGCAACCCTGGGTGCTGAAAGTGGTGGTAGTGCATCTGCACAGGCACTGTCTGTTGGTATCTCAGAAGCGTTGTATAATACCGCATTGGGTATCGGTACTTCCGCTTTCTCTATCGTTTTCTATAATATCTTCACTACTAAGATTGATGGCATTACATATGGTATTGATGAATCAGGTTTTACATTAACGCAAACCTTTGCTTCTCTCTACAAATAATTGTGGAAAGCAACCGTTTTTGTATCTAAATACTGATTCTAAAATTTCAACAATATGCCAAAAGTTAAAATACCACGGAAAAGCACAAACGTAGATATGACGGCGATGTGTGATGTGGCTTTTTTGCTGTTGACTTTCTTTATCCTGGCTACCAAACAAAAACCGCCGGAGGTGCTTTCTGTAAGCCCGCCATCCTCGGTTTCTACAAAGGCTGCACCGGATAAATCTATCCTCATCACAATGACGGCAGATGGAAAGGTGTTTCTCACTTTGGGAGACGACACAAAAAAGAACGATGTTATCAACGATTTCAATAAGCTGAAAGGGCTGAACCTTAACCAGGCCGAACTCAATAAATTATACAAATCAGAATTTATCGGTCTTCCTGCAAACCAGATCAAATCTGCAATGGATCTTGAGCAGTCGATCAATCCCGCTAATATGCCCGGTATTCCTGTAAAAGACAGTGCCAACAATGAACTGGCCGACTGGATCCGCAGTGTAACCAATGCATACAGGGGAACGGATCAGAAAGACCTGGAGAAAATGTTACTGGTAAAAGGAGACAATGCTGCTTTGTACCCGGTTTTCAAGCAGGTAAAGCAGGCATTTAAAAGGAATGAAATTTATAAGTTCCGCATCGTTACCAATTCAAAAGACGTTCCGAAAGATTCGGAGCTTGCACGTGCAGGAAGCAGTACAACAGAGTAAACAAATTTTATCAGCGTAAAAATATTGCCATGGCAGAAATAGATACTTCGTCGGGCGGCGGGCATAAGAAAGGCCCGGGCGTGAAAAAAGGGAAGAAGCTGTCTACACGTGTAGATCTTACTCCTATGGTGGATCTTGGATTTTTGTTGATTACATTCTTTGTATTCACCACAACCATGAGCCAGCCAACCGCCATGAACATGAACGAACCGAAAGACAATGATCCAACCAATGAGAAAAAAGTAAAACAATCCGGTGCGATGACCATATTACTGGGAAGATCTAACCAGGTGTATTATTATTTCGGGCAGTTGGATGAAACCAAACTCAGCGAACAATTCAAGAGCACAACGTTTAAAGATATACGGAGTGTAATTCTTGATAAAAAGAAGAACACACCCATTGATGATTTGATGTACATCATTAAATCAGATTCTCTGTCAACGTTTAAAAATTCAATCGACATCCTGGATGAGATGAGTATTTCTGCAGTACCTCCGGGACACTATGCAGAAGTAGATATATCACCGGTAGAAAGAACGCTGATACAAAGAACAGAAGAATCAAATGGAATTAAATAGTACTATGGAAATAGTGCATTTTTGAATCTATCTAACCAAAGAGATTATAATGGAAGCAAATAAAATATTACAGGCAGATATCCTGGATATAATTTTTGAGGACAGGAATAAAGAATACGGTGCCTATGAGCTTCGCAAGAGTTACAGCAAACGCCTTACGAAAGCGCTCATCATCACTGCAGGTTTACTCCTTGTTATCTTTTTAGGATCGCTGCTGGCCACCGTGATCAATAGCGGACCCAAAGAAAAGCTGGATGTGATCGACACACAGATGGCGGAAATTAAAAACGATGCACCACCGCCACCACCGCCACCACCGCCACCACCAACACCGCCACCACCACCGGAAATCAAGCAGGTGCAATTCGTTCCTCCGAAAGTGGTAAAAGACGAAGAAGTGAAGCCGGATGAAAAAATTGAAGAGATCAAAGAAGACCAGGCGATCAGTACCAAAACGGTTGAAACAGAAAATACCAACCAGGTAGTACAGGCGCCGGTTGAAGATAAAGGAACACAAGTGGCAGAAGCGCCCAGGGAAGATGATGAAAATAAAATATTTACCAAGGTAGAAAAGGAAGCTGATTTTCCGGGTGGGGAAGCTGCCTGGAGAAGGTTCCTCGAAAGAAACCTGGATTCTCAAACGCCGGTTGATAACGGTGCTCCCGAAGGAACTTACACGGTAATAGTAAAGTTCATCGTGAGTAAAGACGGATCAATCAGTAACGTTGAAGCAGAAACGAAGCATGGCTATGGTATGGAAGAAGAAGCGGTGAAAGCAATCAAAAAAGGTCCGAAATGGACGCCCGCTTTGCAGAATGGCCGAAATGTAAATGCCTATCGTCGTCAGCCGATTACTTTCCTGGTGCAATCGCAGTAATTGAAAATGTACACTTCATTAAAAACCTCTCGTGAACGGGAGGTTTTTTTATGAGAACAATGTAAGGATTTTGAATTGTGAATTATGAATGTTGAATGCAGAATGAATGAATGAATGAATTCTACAGGTTTCGCGAATCAAGCAGCATACACTGATTTATGTCAGCAGAAGAATGATTAAATGTAAACGACTTATCCTCCCTCTCCTTTGGAGAGGGTTGGGGTGAGGTTATGAAAGCTGAATTTTGTTAACACGAATCACGCAGGTTACACTAAATTTCGTTAGCAGTAGAATGATAAAATGTAACTGACTTATCCTCCCTCTCCTTTGGAGAGGGTTGGGGTGAGGTTATGAAAGCTGGTGTGTGCATCGCCGTGATTTCATCCGTTTCTTCTCTGATAGAAAAAACCTCCATTATCTTTGCTCCATGAATACAAATCTTTCCGGTTGGGATGATACCATTGTTGCCCTCGCCACCGCACCGGGCGTAGCTGCCATCGGCGTTATCCGTTTAAGCGGGCCGGATGCATTTAACATTGCCAATAAAATCTTCCCTTCGAAAGATCTTCATAAACAAGCCTCTCATACACTGCATGTTGGGTTAATTAAAAACGGCAATGATACCATCGACGAAGCCGTTCTCTCTCTTTATAAAAATCCACGCAGCTACACAGGTGAAGATGTTATTGAGATCAGTTGCCATGGAAGTCCGTTTGTACAACAACAAATTATTGAAGCCTGCATTTCCAACGGCGCCCGTTTGGCGAAGCCGGGAGAATTTACCCAAAGAGCATTTTTAAATGGCAAACTCGATCTCACCCAGGCCGAGGCGGTGGCCGATATGATCGCATCAAATACAAAGGCTTCGCAGAAAACGGCGTTGCACAATATTCGTGGCGGATTTAGTAATGTATTAAAGGAATTGAGGGAGCAGCTTATCCAGTTTGGGGCGTTAATAGAACTCGAACTCGATTTTGCCACGGAAGATGTGGAGTTTGCCGACCGGAAGAAATTTTATGCACTCATCAATCATGCACAGGAAATAACAGGCAATTTGCTGTCGTCATTTCAATTGGGAAATGTAATTAAGCATGGCGTGAGTGTGGCCATTATCGGTAAACCCAATGCCGGCAAGAGTACCTTGTTAAATGCGTTGCTCAATGAAGACCGGGCCATTGTTAGTGAAATTGCCGGGACAACAAGAGATACCATTGAAGAAATGATGAACATCAATGGAATTTTATTTCGTTTGATAGATACTGCAGGCATACGGGAACACAGTACCGATACGATTGAATTAACCGGTATTGCAAAGAGTATGGAGAAGATGAAAACGGCAGATGTGGTGCTGTATATATTTGACGTAAACAGTACAACTGCAGAAGAGTTACAGGAAAAGGAAAAAGAATTTGCGCAGGCCGGAATACAATACATTTTCGTGGGTAATAAATCAGATCTTTTGGGTGAAGCTGAAGCTAAAACCAGGTTTCTAACGGTGAAGCCTGTGAGCTTTATAGCCGCAAAGAACAATGAAGGAATAGAAGCAGTTAAAGAATTATTATTCAGCAAAACGGTGCATAGCCAACCAGGCTCCGAGAATACCATTATTACCAATGCCCGTCACCATGCAGCATTGCAGCAGGTTGCGGCAGCGTTGCAGGATATTAAGCAGGGATTGGATCATAATATGCCGGGAGATTTACTTGCACTAGACATTCGCAGGTGTTTGCATTATATTTCAGAGATTACCGGTGATATCAGCAATGAAGATTTGCTGGATTATATTTTTTCGAAGTTTTGTATTGGGAAGTAACCAGCAAAACAAATAGGTATAAAAGATCAACAATTATTATTGAAATCTTTAATTGTATTGTGGATATGCAACATTTTGGGATGAATCAAACATGAAAAATATTAGTAACGAAAAGAGTTGAATAGTAACAACAGAATTTCCTTAATTTAATATCATGTTAAGAAAAGTAAATTATACTATTTATTTCGTTGCTATCTTATTTATTTGCGGCTGTTTCGCTGTTAAATCACAACAAAAATGTGGAGTTTTGATACATGGTCATAGAATATACAATTTGCAGGGCAAAGAACAGTATGATCCTACAATTGCTCATGATGATAAAATATTTTTTAAAGATAGTTGTGTGATCTTTGAAATGGGTTCAGTGTTTAACTATACTGATCCTAACAAAAAAATTTCATCGACATATTCTATAGAAAGGTATATTTATCTTAATCTTAAGGACATGGTTTTTTATGAATATAAAACGCTTAGTGATACTGCAACATTACAAAGAAGGTTTACAACAAAACCAGATTCATTAAACATGACCTGGAAGTTTTATCAGCCAAGTCAACAGGCGGACTCATTAGAAAGTCTTCGTATTTTACCAGATACCATTGTAAGCGGCGATTTATTTAAGAGATTTCAAGGATCAAAAGTGTATAAAATAAAGGAAGAAAAGAAAACGGTTTTCATTACTTACTTTTTATTGTGTAATAGCGACAACTCTATTTTTCATATAGACAAGGTATTCGATGAAAGCAAAAAGCCATGCTATTCTCCCAGGGTTGATTTTTATCCCGAAGGTCAAGAGAAAATATATTCATCCTTCTATAAAGTCATTCAAAATAATTTATCCGATTCCATCAGGAAAATATTTGACAAATGGAGTGAAAATGCACATAAAACGAAACTTCCAATAGAAGAAGGTTGGCAATTCTATGATCACTCTTTTGACTCAATAACTGAAGTGCCAAAAAATTAATTTAATAAAAGCGTTAATTGAATTGAATAACTCAGGTCCGAATGCAGGTATTCAATGTAAGTTGTACATCTAATGACTTAAAAGGCGCAAGTGATCCTGTGGAACACTTTCTTGAAGGGAACTTCAAATTACAATTTCTGTAATATCATTTTCTTTATTGCAAAAGTCAGCTTAAATTACTAATCTCTCTTACATTTGTGCAGGTTCTTTTTTCATGATCTGTTGAAAGGTCTATTGTTCATGAAACACATCTGTGTTAGTCCGGCAATATATACAGTGGCCAGGACATGCAGCATATTGATTAACATTATTAATAAGATAGTTGAATAAGTTATTACGTCATTTTAAAATTGATTCGGAGAAGGAATATTATCATATTGTAGAAGACAATATAACATCCGGTATTGCTTTCAAAGGAACAAACTTATGGGTACTTATATTCGCCATCTTCATTGCGTCACTTGGTCTTAATACAAATTCAACAGCCGTAATAATAGGAGCGATGCTTATTTCTCCCCTGATGGGGCCAATAATGGGTATGGGCTTTTCCATTGGGATCAATGATCTTTCCTTATTGAAGAAAGCACTGTTAAATTATTTGTTAGCAGCATTTGTAGGTTTGTTGACTTCCTGCATTTATTTCCTGATCTCTCCTATCAATGAAGCACATTCCGAAATTTTGGCCAGGACATCGCCTACTGTATATGATGTATTGATCGCTTTGTTTGGAGGGTTTGCAGGAATATTGGCTACTTCTACCAAATCGAAAGGAAATGTTATTCCGGGCGTTGCTATTGCCACGGCGCTGATGCCTCCATTGTGTACAGCGGGATATGGAATCGCTACATGGAAACCGACATTTTTTATAGGGGCAATCTATTTGTTTATCATCAATACTGTTTTTATAGCCATTGCAACTTTTATTACCATACGTCTGCTGAAATTTCCCTTTAAGCATTTACCGGATGAGGATGATGATAAGAAAGCAAAAAGATTTGTCTGGCTCATCGCAGTGATCACGCTCTTACCAAGTCTCTATTTTGGATATGATATTGTTCAGCAACAAAAATTTGTGGCAACCGTAAATAAATTTATAAGAGAGGATGCTGTGTTTAATAATGATTACCTGCTGAATCAAAAAGTGGATGCAAAACAAAAGGAAGTAATTCTAACTTACGGCGGCCGCAAAATTAGCGATGAAGAGATCCAGGCGGCTAAAGAGAAATTTAGATCCTATAATATTTCCAATGCCACACTCGAAATTAAACAAGGCTTTGAATACCTTACGGATAATAAAAGTAATGAGCAAATTACCTCTCTGGGCAATGCATTGGAAGCGCTCGGTAAAGACTTAAAAGTAATGCAGGCAAAAACAGATAGTATGTATATCAAAGATTCGCTGCGAATTGCCGAGATAAAATTAATGAAGGATTCTTTGGATAAACTCAACATTCCAATAACCAAAAAGCGAAGACGTAAATAAATATTTTACTCTACTGATACATCCTAGACTTGAATGTATTTTCGGATTTCTTTCCAATGCCGGTTTGTATACCGAATTAAAAAAGAACTGCCCCTTTTTTCGGAACAGCTCTTATTGATTCGCCCAACTTCAACATACATAAAAATGAAAACTACATTTGTACCACCTGGGATCTCAGTGATTCTACAATTCTTCCCACACTTTGCAAAGCAGGATTTGACGATGATACACCGGCTTTGGCTGCACCGGTAAAAAGATCTGCTTCAAACGCATCCATGTCTGCATTGGTTGCTTTATTATTCATTCGTGGATTTTGAGCAGGATCGTGTGCTGCTGTCATCGACAACCCCTCGTAGGTGTAGTGAGTTGATCCGGTTCCAGCAGCAACGAAATCGGTAAGATTTTTACTGAGTTCCTGGAAGCCGCTGAGGTTACCAGACGTAACTTCTGATAACAGAACAATGAAGTGACCATTAATGGCATTGTCGCCTGCGATAACGAAAATAGTACTGTCAATAATGTTTCTGATCAGCAAACGACCAGCTTCAATCGTAGCTCCGTTGGTTCCGGTAGGATCTGCCACTAATGTTTCCCCGCCAAGAGAATCATATAAAGTGGGTTTGGGTGTTGCCGGAGTGTCATCATTCTTTTTGCATGATTGCGTGGAAATGGAAATTATTCCGATTCCCACTACTGCGAATACCAATGCGATCTTTTTCATAAAAAATTATTTGATGTTTTAATTTGGTTTAATTGAAAAATTTATATATTTTATACGTCAGCGAATTGGCAGCAACCGGGCAGCCATTATTTAATTGATCCTTTGTGGGCATGAACCGCTCTGCCTTGCTTAAATTAAACTGTGATTTACATTTTCTCACTATCTCATTGGCATTCGTTTGTACCGGAAAAAAGGTGAAGATGATGATATCCGTTTCGGGATTGATCATTACACGATCTACTCCCTGTTGAGCGTATAACCAGGCTGTTATTGTACCGGCTTCTTCCTGGCTGATGTCTTGTTTTATATCTATCCTGGCCATTACCCTGGTAGTTGCATCCATCCTCGGTCTGGTTACTATGTATATATGTACAACCAGCACTATTACCAGCAACAAAAAAATGGACACACTGCTTATAATAATTTTTTTTATGTTCTTTTTTGTCATCGATTTGAGTTAAAAGGTTCATTAATAATTATTACCAGATCAACTTCGATCATCAGCTAGCAATGCCGCAGGCGTTAGTAACCATTACACGAGAGTAGTTACGAAAGTTATTTTGGTACGGATTGGAAAATCAAAAATAAAATCACCTTCCTCGAAAACTTTTTTAAATCAGTAAGTACCTGTTAGTAATAATTGACTTGAGAGGGTGCCGTATTTTTCAGAAATGTTACAATGAAACGCAAGGTTTGCTGCTTCCTGAGTATTTTCTAACAGTAATGAATGTAAAATCTTCGGGTACGAGTACCTGTTGTAGATAATTTAAGGATTACATCAGCTTGTTATTGAATTACGTATCACTCTTGATAGAGCTATTAAATTGGTGAAGTTTCGCTGTGAAAATCCAGATTGGATTTTAGATTTGTCTTAATATATGAAGTAGCTCATCACCTGGCTTTGGTAATAAGCACCCCGAATGTTTAATATAAGTTGAAAATCGCCTGGGGCCTTATCTGAAGTATCAACATATCATTCGCCTATCTGTTTCAGGATTTTTCGAAATGACAAACTAACGAATTATACGAAAAATAATCCCTGGTGAAAAGTTGTTAAAACGCATCAAGAATCAACTTCTTCGAAATATTCATCCCGGTGATGCTGCCCTGGGCAACGGCATTGGCAACCGTACGCATTTTTGAAATGGCATCACCTATAGCATACATACCGGGAATACATGTTTCATGGAATTGATCAGTCTCAATATATCCTTCGTTTGTTAATGAACATCCCAATGCTATTGGAATTTTACAGTGTTGTTCAAACGGGAGTGGTGCATACATCACGTTGATGGCTTTTTCTGTTCCGTCTTTAAAAATAATTTTTTGTAACAAACCGTTACTGTGTTCAAATCGTTGAATTTCTATGTCACTAATCTCTATACCACGTTGAATGAGTTTCGAAGACTGATCTTTGGTTAATGACGATGTGCCATTGGTAAACAACACTATCTTATTTGTCCAGTTGAAAATTAATTTTGAAAAATCAAAAGCAGCCTCCCCATTTGCAAGAATGCCGGTGAGTTCGTTTCTTACTTCGTATCCATGACAATAAGGGCAATGTAAAACGGAGATTCCCCAGCACGCTGAGAAACCATCTATCTGTGGAAAAACATCTTTAATACCTGTTGCGAAAATTAATTTCTTACCTGAAAATTTCTCACCGCTTATGGTTGCTATTTCAAAACCTGCAGATGTTATTGTGCCCGTTGCTGCTGTTTCATTGAAAAATGAAACGGTATCATACCGGCTTACCTGCAGCCTGGCTAATGCCGCTATTTCTGCCGGCGATTTACCATCATTAGTAAGAAAATTATGAGAATGAGGTGTTTGTTTGTTGCAGGGATTGCCGTTGTCAATAATCAACACTTTTTTCAAGGCTCTTCCTAGTGCCATGGCTGCAGCCAGGCCTGCGTAACTTCCTCCCACTATGATGACATCATACAATTTATTTGCTGGCATAAAGCAATCGTTTGATCTTTTTGTAAATGATAAAATAAATGCAGCCGTTGCCTTACTGCTCCATTGTATAAATTTACGCCGGTGTAACAGCATTTACTGTTCAAGTTTACTGTTTTTTATTTTTCGCGGCGGCAACCTGGGTCAGCAATAAGTCAATAAATGGTACACCCACAAAAATTATCCAGGGTACCAACGAAATGGTTAATATAAAAGTTCTCTGGTAAAGCGGAAACAATGATAATTTTTCGCCGAACAGGAATAGAAAAATAGTAATCGACGGATAAATAACAACCCAGATTTTCAATGCGGCTAAAAGTTTCATTTTTATTTTCATGACTAATATTTGAAATGAACAATGATGTAATATCAATAAATACCTGCCTGTTACCAGCGTTACATCTATAGTACATTGTGTATTTTGCGTAAAATAGTGAAGGCAGACTGACTTTAAAAGGCTTTACTACAAATCAATAAGGTTTAATGATCTGCCCTGTATTAGCACCGAATACAGATTTCCGGAACGCAAATTCCAATTGTTTCATTGTAACCGGAATTTCGCCGGGAAAAAAGGGAAAGTATTGCGGTGAATTTTCAATAACAGTAGGGCTTACGGCATTGATGCGTACATTATTTTCCAGTTCAATTGCTGCTGCCCGTACAAATCCTTCAACTGCTCCATTCGCCGCCGATGCATTGGCGAAATTTTTCTGTGGATCATGTGTAAGGGCGCCGGAAATCAAGGTGAAAGATCCTTTGGGATTTATAAAATGTTGCCCGATTAAAACGAGATTTATTTGCCCCATCATTTTTCCATCAACACCTTTCCTGAATTCTTTGTCATTCAATTTTTGCCAGGGCCCTACAAAAGTGGGACCGGCTGTGGAAATGAGTGCGTCAAAATTTCCTGCTGCTGTAAACATTTGCTCAATAGAATCTGTTGAAGTAATGTCTACATCTATATCACACGCTTTAGATGCGGCGGTGACAATTTCATGTTCTTTCTTAAAAGCGGTGGTAAGGTATTTTCCCATTGTACCCGATGCGCCCACAATAATAATTTTCATTTGTATAAGTTTTAAATATTTACACAAAGCTATTTATTGAGCGAGGTAGATAAACAGGACAATTATGAAGTTAAACAGCATTTAGCTGAAATTGACGGCGGTACAACTCGGGCGAATAGCCGGTATGCTTTCTGAAAAAGCGTATAAAATAGGAGTGGTCTTCAAACCCAAGATGATCGGCAATTTCTTTTACCTGGCTGGAGGTTGCACAAAGATATCTTTTTGCTTCCAGGATGATCTGTTCGTTAATGAGGTCAGAAGCTTTGATACCTAAAGATGTTTTTGTGATCTCATTGAGTTGGTATAAAGAAAGGTGCATCAAATTGCAATAATAGGATACTTGTTTGTGGTCGATGATATGTTTATCCATTAACTCCATGAATTCTTCAAAGCGTTCCTGGGTGTAATTACCAGCAGGTGATTGTATGGCAATGGTATCGCTTTGCCTGTTAAATTCTATAAAGAACACATCCAGCAACGATCTGATGGCGTCCTGGTAACCCGTTTGTTTTTCTGAATGTTCCTGAAATATAGCAGAAAGTATTTCCTGTAGTTTGCTAAATCGTTTTTTATCCAATACGCAATAATTTTTATTACTGGCTTTTCTCAAACGATTATTTGCATTTTTTTCAGTTGGACGATAAAATGCACGATCAAATTCCAACAGGTAACCTGTGGATCCTTTTTTCAATTCAAGTTGATGTACCTGTCCGGGGCGCAAAATAAACACCGTATTGTTAGCTACCGGATGCGAAGAAAAATCTATCTCATGTTTGCCCTTGCCCCGGTTGATAGCAAGAATGAAAAAGAAGTCATGCCGGTGCAATGCATGAAACAGGTCATAATCTCCAATGATGTCTTCTACTTTACGAAGGTTAAATAACCCGGTAGCTGGTAATTCCATCTTCGGGGAAGGAAGTTGTCGTATCGGTATTTTTTTCATGTGGTTAAATGTAGGAAGGAAAAATGTATTCGCCGTTTTTTAGTGCACAGTAATAAATACAGGCAATAATCAAATAGTGTAAATCTCCAGGCATTTGCTACGATGAATGAAGAAGGAATTGAAAAGATTATACGGGAAGAGAAGGGGTAATGTTATTTTATTTAGTGTGGTATTAAGTGCGAGACACAGACCTGCTATCATGAACTGGCACAAGTAATCCTTTGGAACACTTGTGCCGGTTAATATATGTATCCTTCAGAGTATTTTCAAGAACTTTGGTTTTTATTAATTATCCCTTTCGGGCCTGCCAATTGAAGGTAAATTATCAATGCATAGTTTTGGAGGCATAATTATTCGTCAGGAAGAGTAGCATTGATTTGACTATTGTTCTGTGAAAGAATCTTTATTTTAGCTGATATTTTCAAACTATTAATGTATGAGTGTACTCCTGATTGCGTTTGTTTTTGTTGCTGGTTACATTGCCATTGCATTTGAACATACTTTTAAAATAAACAAAGCTGCGTCAGCACTGGTAACGGGCGTGCTCTGCTGGACCATTCATATTCTTCAGGCCAATGATGTACATGCTGTAGGCGAAAACCTGTTACACCAGGCAGGAGAAATTGCTTCTATCCTGTTTTTTTTATTAGGTGCGATGACAATTGTTGAATTGATTGATTCACATGAAGGATTTGACCTGATCACAGAAAAAATAAAAACCAGGAGTAAAAAGCAGCTACTCTTTACCGTTGCAATCATCACATTTCTTCTCTCGGCTTTACTCGATAATCTTACTACTGCAATTGTTATGACTTCCCTGTGCTCAAAACTCCTGGAAAAGAAAGAAGACCGCTTATGGTTTGCAGGTATGATCGTAATAGCAGCAAACGCTGGAGGTGCCTGGTCACCATTGGGAGATGTTACCACAACAATGCTCTGGATTGGCGGGCAAATCACTGCCATCAACATTATTAAAACGCTGATACTACCCAGCATAGTGGTGTGCCTGATACCGATGCTGATCATTGGACACAGGTTTCGTGGTCAGAAATTTACAATGCAAACAGATATAGTTTCTGGTGCCATTGAAAAGAAAGATGGTAAAAAAATTCTCTACTATGGTGTGGGACTTTTGTTATTCGTACCGCTATTCAAAACCGTTACCCACCTGCCACCATTTATGGGTATGTTGCTGGCACTCGGATTGATTTGGATCATTACCACGTTTATTCATAAAGACAAACCTGCAGAAGAAGCAGCACAACTAACTGTTGCCAACGCATTACAAAAAATAGATACACCGAGTATTTTATTTTTCCTGGGAATACTATTGGCTGTTTCTGCATTACAGGAAGTAGGCGTGTTAACACAGGTGGCGGAATTCCTTTCTACACATCTTCGCAACAATTACCTGATTGGAACTGCACTTGGCTTATTGTCTGCATTGGTTGATAATGTTCCTCTTGTGGCTGCCACACAGGGAATGTACGATTTGAATACTTATCCCACCGACCACTACTTCTGGGAGTTCATTGCTTTAACTACCGGTACGGGCGGAAGTGCTATTATTATCGGTTCGGCTGCAGGGGTGGCTGTAATGGGCATCGAGCAGGTAAATTTCGGATGGTACCTGAAAAAAATATCCTGGCTTGCACTTATTGGTTTCGCTGCGGGGATAGCAGTATATATTGTGCAACACCTGTAACCGATGGCATTCGGTTTACGAGAACTTCTGCAATTCATTTGTATTAGAGAATGATTTGAATATCTTTGCTGCTGTGAAAAAATGCATCGGCATCATATTCTCCCTGTATATTTTATTCAGCGCTATTGTGCCCTGTACTTTTTTTGATAATTGTGGGGAAGAACACAATACAGAACAAACTCCGGGAAAAAATCAAAAGAAAGAATGCGACAATTGCTCTCCCTTTTGCAGTTGCTCAACAACGTATGGTTTCACATTGAATATTGTTCATTCGCTCCCAACAATTCTTATCGCCTATAAGCCGGTTGTTTATCCCGTTTACCAATGTTCTCCGGCTTCTGCATACACTTCAGGTTATTTTCAGCCGCCCCGTTTAGGTTAACATTTTTTGCCTCAACAGAAATTATTAATCTAACATTCTTTCATGTATGAAGAAAATCATATTGCTATTTGTAGTGGTATTCAGCACTGCAAATATTATTGCCCAAAACCGGCTGTCCTTTACCGTTATTAACAGCCATGATCAACAACCTTTACCCGGCTCTTCAGCCATTCTCTTACCCATTAACAAAACTTATATTGCCGATAGCAGCGGAACAATCATTTTCGAAAATCTGCCTAACGGGAAATACGAGTTGGAGATTTCCCATGTTGGAATGGAAGTACAGCATGTACAGGTAACACTACCGCAAAGCCAGGCTTTATTACAGGTGCAAATGGAAGAGTCGCATGAAAATGAGGAAGCAGTAGTGATCAGCTCAACACGTATAAGCAGATCAATAGGCAACACACCCACCAGGACAGAAGTGATCTCCGGTGAGGAACTGATGGAAAAAGCAAACATGAAACCCGGCGATATCCGCATGTTGCTTACGGAAAGCACAGGAATTCAAACCCAGCAAACTTCCGCAACTTCTTTCAACGCCGGTATCCGCATTCAGGGACTCGATGGCCGCTACACACAGTTGTTAAGAGATGGCTACCCTTTGTATGCTGGTTTCGCAGGTTCGTTGTCTATTTTGCAAATTGCCCCTTTAGATCTGAAGCAGGTAGAAGTGATCAAGGGTTCTGCGTCTACGCTTTACGGTGGTGGAGCTATCGCCGGCATCGTGAATCTTATTTCCAAAACACCTGAAAAAAAGAAAGAACTCAGTTTTTTTATAAATGGTACATCAGCAGGAGGTATCGACCTCAGTACATTTTACAGCAAACGCTTTAAAAAAACCGGGTTAACTGTTTTTGCATCGCACAACAGCAATCGTGCTTTTGATCCGGGATCAACCGGCTTTACTGCCATTCCGAAATTTGAACGATACACAATTAACCCGAGATTATTTGTGTATGCCGGGAAAACCGTTGCAGATATTGGCATTAGCTACGTTAGCGAAAGCCGAACCGGTGGCAGCATTCAATATATTAAACATGGTAGCCCGGGTTTTTATGAAAAAAATAATACTGGCAGGATAACGGCACAGGTAGGAATTACACACCGCTTCAACGAACACTTTTTGCTGCAATGTAAAAACAGCTACAGTCGTTTCAACCGGGAACTATCTGTTCCAGCGTATGTATTTGATGCATTACAGCAATCTACTTTTTCTGAATTGAGCCTCGGTCACAAGGGAAAGAATGCAGATATAGTAATTGGTTTGAACCTGTTAACGGAGCAATTAACCGAACAACCACGCACTACAGATTTGGTTCGGAATTATCATAACAATACTGCCGGTCTTTTTATACAACATGCATGGAACATCAGCAAAAAGATCATACTCGAATCGGGAATACGTACTGATTATGTAAATGATTATGGCATCGAATTTTTACCACGTATTTCTGCTATGTTCAAACTTCACCCTGCAATCACAACCCGTATTGGAGGCGGAATGGGATACAAAACGCCGTCGATTTTTACCGAGGATGCAGAACGCGTACAATTCCGCCATATTTTGCCTATACAAAAGAACAGCACTGTAAATGAACGTTCGGTTGGCGGGAATTGGGATATTAACTATAAAATAAAAATAGGACAACTGGGTATAGGCATTAACCAGCTTTTTTTCTTTACTAAATTAAACAGGCCGCTTGTGCTGGTTAGTACGATAGATGATAAACTTGTTTTCCGAAATGCTGCCGGTCACCTCGATACCAGGGGAACAGAAACAAATCTGCGGTTTACCTATCAGCATTTTAAGTTGTTTATAGGTTACACGTACACTGATGCAAATACACACTTCTTTGATAAACGGGAATCGATGCCACTAACGGCCAGGCATAGACTTAACAATGTATTGTTGTATGAAGTGGAGCACAAGATAAAAATTGGATTGGAAGCTTATTATTTCAGTAAACAAAAGCTTAACGATGGTACCTATGGTCGTCAATACTGGATCACCGGTTTTATGGTGGAAAAATTCAGGAACAAATTTTCCGTATTCATCAATTTTGAGAATTTTACCAATACGAGGCAATCAAGATTTGATGCCATTTATACGGGAACAATTCAGGAGCCGGTGTTTAAGGATATATATGCGCCGGTAGAAGGGTTTGTATGTAATGGCGGAATAAAAATTAAAATATGAACTACGGAATCATTCCGGGGGCGAAGTATTTACAGGCATAGCATTTGTCTTAATGTTTCCATGTTCAATAAGTTCATGTTTGCTACCGGGATTGAAAATAGTGTTCCCACTATTGCAAATGGAAGGATACGGGTTGATGAAATGGAGAAATGTAAACACTATGAATTCTGGCAAAAGGATTTTGACCTGGTAAAAGAATTAAAGATCAGGTTTCTAAGATACGGGCCGCCCATTCACAAAACTTACCTCTCGGCTGATAAATACGACTGGTCGTTTGCCGATGCAACCTACGCACGCTTACAGCAACTGCAGATTTTTCCGATTACCGATCTCTGCCATTTCGGAGTTCCGGATTTTATCGGGAATTTTCAAAACCCGGATTTTCCGGAACTATTTGCTTCTTATGCTGCAGCGTTTGCTAAAAGGTATCCATGGGTACAATTGTACACTCCGGTAAACGAAATGTACATCTGTGCATTATTTTCCGCATATTATGGTTGGTGGAACGAGCAGATGACAAATGACCGATCGTTTGTAACTGCGTTAAAAAATATCGTTAAGGCAAATGTGCTGGCGATGTATGAAATTTTAAAAGTGCGGCCTGATGCTATTTTCATACAGAGCGAATCTTCAGAATATTATCATGCTGAAAATCCGAAAGCAATAAAACCAGCAGGTTTAATGAATGCGAGAAGATTTTTATCGCTCGACCTGAATTATGGAAAACGTCTCGAATCTGAAATGTATGAATACCTGATGGATAACGGGATGACTAGAGAAGAATATCATTTCTTTCTCGACAATCACCTGAAGCGCCATTGCATTATGGGCAACGACTACTACGTTACAAACGAACATCGTGTGTTACCCGATGGTAGAACGAAGGCCGCTGGTGAAATATTTGGCTACCATGTAATCACCACAGAATATTATGAGCGGTATAAATTACCGGTTATGCATACGGAAACCAATTTCAAACAAGGCCCGGAAGGAGATGAAGCAGTGAATTGGCTATGGAAAGAATGGATGAACGTAATGCAGGTTAGAAACGATGGTTTGCCGATTGTTGGCTTTACCTGGTATTCCTTAACGGACCAGGTTGACTGGGATACTGCACTTCGGGAAAATAACAACACTATTAATCCACTTGGATTATTTGATCTTAACAGGAATATACGGCCTGTAGGAGAAGCTTATCGCATATTGATACAGGAGTGGGGTGAAGTATTGCCCACACAAAGTGTTTGCTTAAGTGTACCCATTGTATCTCATGAAAATAATTTTACCAGGGAAGACAATAGTAAAGCAAAGGAAAGTGAAGATAACCGGAAGGATATTTCTTCATTGTTGAATGCAGCAAAAAAATAGGTGTATGAAATTTCTTAACAAAGTAGTATTGGTAACGGGCGCAGCAGGCGGCATCGGGCTTGCCATTGCAAAACGTTTTTACATTGAAGGAGCTAAGGTTGTGTTGATTGATATAGATGAAGACGAATTACAATCAGCAAAAAATACGCTCGCTGCTTTGCAGGAAGGTGCGCTTATGATACAACGGTGCGACGTAAGTAATGAAACTGAAGTGCAGCAAGTTGTGATCGAATCCATAAAAAAGTTCGGATCCATTGATGTTATTGTCAATAACGCAGGTTTGATGATCTTTAAGAAACTGGAAGAGCATACAACCAGAGACTGGAATAAAATCCTGAATGTGGATCTGATGGGAGCTTTCTATTTTACAAAGTTTGCATTTCTTAATATGGAACACGGTGGATGTATTATTAATATTTCAAGTATTCACGCTATAGAAACCACACCCATGGTGGCTTCTTATGCAGCAGCCAAAGCAGCATTGGTTTCATTTACCAGGTCATCTGCTATTGAAGGCAATTCAAAACGTATACGTGTAAACGCAATATTGCCCGGTGCTATAGATACACCTATGTTATGGGATAATCCGAATATTAAGGCAGGCCTGGAGCAAATCAATAAGGATAGTGTAGGCAAACCGGATGATATTGCAGGTGTTGCATTATTTCTTGCCTCTGATGATGCCGCATTTGTACAAGGAACTTATATTGAAGTAGATGGTGGCAGGCTGAGCAGGTTATGATCACCATTTATTTAAAGAATCAGAATCACCACTTTTCCGGTGAAGGAATTGCTTTCTTTTTTGAAATGTTAACTGATAGTGGCATTCGTGTAAGATGAATATAAGATATTAAAAAGCCGGCAGAAAAATCGCCGGCTTTTTAATAATCAGGAAGAAATGAACTAATATTTAATAATCTTTTGAGTAACTGTTTCTTTTCCCTGCTTCACAACGGCAAGATACATTCCTGCTTCCAGGTCGCTGCCCAGGATGCTGGTTTGATTGGCTGCTGCTGTTAAGCGCTTCAGTATTCTTCCCTGTGCATCATAAATAGTAACCGTGATTGTTTCTTTAGACGATGATCTCAGTAAAAGGCTGAAGTTGTTTGTAGTTGGGTTGGGAAACACGGTTGCTTCCAGGCTGCCGGCTTTTTCCGGAGCAGTAACAGATTCCTGTGAAACTTTCGTCTGCGCATTGCTGTTAGCAACTGTATTCCGGGTGAATGCAGGAGGCTGACATGCCGGCAGTTTAACAGCCGATGATCTTACTGTACTTGATCCGCAGTTGTTGATGGCCTGCGCTGTTACCGTACCTGTTACCGAAGTTGCAGGATAACTTACTTCTATACTGATGGGTGACAACTGCACGAAACTTGCTACAGGCGGTACAGTCCAGACGATACTTGTTGCATTCGATGGCATGGCCGATAATGAATAGGTATATTTTCTTCCATCCTGTTCATCACAGAAATGTGTTTGTACCACATCCATTACACTTGGTGTTGCGGGATTCAATTTTGTTACGGATAAGCTTCTTGGAGTGCTTGTGCCGCAACCATTGGAAGCCGATACGTTAACAGAACCATTGCTGAATCCGGCGGGGTAGCTGAAAGAAATGCTGCTTGTTCCCTGCCCGGTGAGGCCGATGGCATTTGCGGGAACTACCCATGTATAGGAAGTTGTATTTGCTACCGGCGCCACGCTATAAGTAGCTGCTGTACCATTCGGGGCAATGTTAGCACATACATTTACCGGACCGCTGATGAGGCCAGGCGTTGAAGGATTCGCTTTTGTTACAAGTATGCTTCTTGCTGCACTCACACCACAACCGTTGGCTGCATTCACCGTGATGGCACTGGTAGTAAATCCATTGGTGAAGGAAACGTTTATCAACGTATCGTTTACTCCTGTACCATTGGGATGAGAAATTATGGTATTGCCAGGCTGGGCATTCCAGATATATTCTGTGGCACTGGTAACTTTAGGAATGGAATACTGAATGGTTCCTCCGGTGCCAATGATAGAACAGATATTATCACTACCGGCGGTAATGGGTTGTGCGGTTCCCGGTGCCTGGGCAAGCAGGTAGTAAATGGTTTGTGCACTTGTGCCGCATGACGATGAAGTGGTGATTCGTATCTGTTTGTTGGCCTGCGTTGCAAAGCCACTGGCAAACGTGACCGTTAACTGGTTTGTACCTGTACCGGAAAGTACACTCACATTTGGTGGCAGGTTCCAGTTATACGAGTTAACAACACCCGCTGCTGCTGTATATATTACCGGCGTTCCATTTCCGATAAACTGGCAGATATTGGTAGGGCCTTCAACAACCGGCGTTTCACCACTGGCTATGGCGATGTCGGATCCGTTGTCGGTTCCTTTGGTTAAAGGAAAACTACCGGTTACCCTTACACGATACTTACTTCCGGATGGAATATTGGAAGGGATGGTAGCCGTAATGCTTCCTGAGCTGTTGCTATTTATATTGCCGATAGCGATCGGGCTGGAAAAATTCCCGGCAGAATCGCTGAGCTCGGCAGTGAATGTATTGACAGAAGCTATATCGGTTGCCGTAAATGGAATGATCATTTGTGAGCCCCTGCAAATGCTTACCGGTACCACGCCTGTTCTTATTTGTTCGCCCGGTTGCTGAAATCCCTGGGTAACCATAGCATTACCTGATACCAGGGTAGAGCCTGCAACAACACCCATTGAGTAATTGAGGCTGATGCCGCCACCGGTTAATGTTCCGCCTGCAGTGTTGAGATCGCTGCGGCTGATGGACTGACTGAAGCCGATAATACTTTGTACTATCACTACTGCCATCAATATTATTTTTTTAATCATAACTATTTTTTAAGAAGGTTAGAAAATTCATTGGCCATTATTCTGTCCATTCTATCACTATTCCCAGAACTTTCATAACACCTGTAGAGGTATCATTTGCACTGGCACCTCTTCTTCTTAAAACAAAATGAACAATGCCCACCTGTCCGCCAGCGTTTCCAAGATCTGTTGTACCCATCATCAGGTCCATCGCTGTTGCAGGTGCAGGCACAACAAGTCCGCCACCACCGGGTCCAAAAACTACCGGGTTTCCAACATTCATTCCCTTTCCGAAATTGCTGCAATCAAAATCTCCGGTGTTGGTAGTGCTGGTATAATAAACCTTTACTGAATAATTGGTAGGATTTACCTGTGAGGGGAAAGGAATGGTATAACTTAAATCATCGGTATTACCATCGGCAAAATCGATGCAGGGTACACCATTGGCATTTCCAAAACTTACGCCACTGCCAAAATAAGTAGCGTTTAAGCTGGTGATTGGAATTTCAATTGAATGTTTTACCGGATCTTTTGCCTGCCAGTGTGCTACACCATTGGCATCAGAAGTTAGTACCTTTCCCGTTCCCTGTGTTCCATCCGCGATTTTTACATTGCCTTTTACATGCAGGCTGGCTCCAATCGATTCTGTTGCAGGATCTAGTCCTATTCCAACGTTTTGTATGGAGTAAACCGGGTAGTTAAAAAATGTTGTATTAAATCCATTAAACTCCATTTGCAAGGTAGAACCATTTGTATTAAAAAATTGCGTACGTCCTGCGCCATCATTGCTCGCAACTTTGGTTCCTCTCAACATCAGGTTGTTGGCAATATTCACATTTCCGTTCACGTCGAGTAATTGTGAAGGCGTGTTGGTGCCAATACCAACTCTTCCGGCAGGATGACTATTGTCGCCGGTTCTGTTGATTACCATAAATTCTGTATTGCTTCCTGTTTGTGCGTTAAAATCTGAAAAACTCATCTGGTAGTCATCATTTAAACCGATTTTCATTGAACCTGCATTATTATTACCGTTGCGTTTGCTTAATACCAGTTGACCGGAAGAAGGATTACTAACGTCTGAGCCTATGTGCAGTACTGATGCTCCGGGAATTGAAGCAGGATTTGAATTTCCAATGCCAACGCTACCAGTATTTGCATTAGAAATGTTGTTACCGGATTTCTTCCAATCGCCGCTGTTGGCAGCATAGAATGCATACGGAACACTGTTGAGTTGGGTTGTTCCCATGTCTGCATAACTGTTTCCGCCTGCTGCATCCAGTTCTACCTGTAAATACTTGTTGCCATTGCTCCAGTCTACAGCAGATAATGTTCCGCTTACCGGAACACCCTGGCCGATATTCACAGAAAATAATCCCAGGGCCGTTGTGGTGGGATTCTGTGTTTCACTGTACACTACCGAGCCGTTTGCACTGCCGTTGCGTATGCTTAACCGTAAAGAAATAGGTTGCGATGACAAGAGCGCACCTGATGCATTACGAGCCACGCCCTGGTAAGGAATAGCATTGGGAGCCTGTGCAAAGGCAAATCTGCAAATGCTTGCAAATGCGATCATGAAAATAAAAAGATTCTTTTTCATTGTTTTTTTGATTTAGTATTTAATTTGTATTAATTGAGTTTATCAAATACGTTGCTTAGCCACAAATATGAATAGCCTGTGGTAAGATTTTCCGGGTAAGAATACCTGTTTATAAAACCGGGTATTTATACCTGCTTTCCGGGGTTGGGGAGGGGTTAATGGGAATAAGGATTGTGAATACCATTCCGAATGGCATAAACAACCAGGCCTGCAACATTTTTACAGCCTGTTTTTGCAAGGATATTTACTCGGTGTCCGTCGATGGTTCTGGTGCTTACAAAAAGCCTGCTGGCGATTTCTTCAGTACTGAATTCCTTACAGATGAGTTCAAGTATTTCAATTTCTCTTTTAGTAAGTGCTGCAGTAACTTGTTCAGATTGATTACCACCTGATGGAACATACTTATTCATCTTCATGGTCATTTGTCAGTTAATTTTTACATGAGTTTGAACGTCTGCAGCGTACAATGCAAAAATCAGGTATGCGTAACAGATATAGAACAGTATTTATACCTGTTTTGTAAATCAGGTACAATTACCTGTTTTAATAAATGATGTCAGGGGAGAATAGTAAAAAGGTTGTTCTTTACGGCAAATACAACGAGGCCGGCGATATTTTTACACCCGGCTTTTGCGAGGATGTTAACCCGGTGTCCGTCAACAGTTCTGTTGCTGAGAAAAAGTTGTGTTGCAATTTCTTCAGTACTCAGTTCTTTACAGATAAGCAGCAGTATTTCTTCTTCCCGTTTGGTGAGTTCAACGGGAATATTATTGATGTTTTTTAGTGTTCCTGCATTTTTTAATTGGGCATCCCGGAGTGCAGCCTGCATCACCTCATTGAAATAAAATCCTGTTGTATGCACTGTTTCAATAGCATGGGTCAGTTCGGTGGAAGTGCAATCTTTTGTGAGGTAACCGCTTGCTCCCCGTTCTATCATTTTTACAATAAATCGGGGCTGATCATAGGTACTTAATACCAATACCTTTATCGATGGATATTGCTTTTGGATCACTTCATTCAGTTCAATGCCATTCATGTCGGGCATCGCCATATCCAATAACAATACATCAGGTAATGTTGATGAATTTTCCAATTGCTCCAGCAGCCCGCTGGCATTTTCCGCTTCATGCACCAGTAAAAACCCTTCTTGTTTCCTGAGAATGGAAACCAATCCCTCCCGGAAAAGTTTCTGATCGTCTGCGATCGCAATGTTTATGATTGTTTTTTTAGTTGTCATCAGGAAATAAACCGGTGCTCAAGATAAATATTAAACCTGAATCCATTATTTACTTCCGTCCCGAGGGTATAAGCGGCATGTATCATCATTAACCTGCTTTGAATGTTCTGAAATCCAAGTCCTTTTATTAACTGGCTTTTATCTATGCCTTTCCCATTGTCATCATATTCAATTACAAGCATGTTATCCTTGTTGTGCAGGTGAATATTTATAACCGAAGCACCGGCGTGTTTTACAGAATTGGTAATTAATTCCTGTACAACCCTGAACAGTGATAATGATAACTGGAAATTTTTTTTAGGAATGATGCCCCCGGAATTATCCTGCAAGCGGATGATCGTTTTCCCTGTAGAAGGAAAGCAATTGCAGAGGCTGTCAAGCGCATCATGAAATCCGGATAGTTCCAGTTCCGGTGGTGAAAGTACATGAGAGATGTTGCGGATGATCCCTGATAATTTATTTAATGAAGCTATACTTTCCGACAGAACCGTATCGCCCGGCTGTTGTTCGGCTGCATTGCTGAGTCGCAGTTTTATTGTTGATAAAATTGCACCAGCTTCATCATGCATTTCCCTGCCGATCTTTCTTTGTTCCTCCTGCTGCGATTCTATCACTGCGGTAAATAATCTTGCCTGGAATTCGGTTTCCTTTTTTTGAAGCTCAACTTTTTGAAGAGCAATTCGCCTGATATAAGAGGAGAAAAAATAAATGATTCCTACTGATAACAACAGTGTTCCGATAATCCCGAAGGAAATCAACACATAAATGTTGTCGTTTATTTTCTGCATAACATAAATCCCTTTGAAATAAAAAGGTACATCAGCAATAACATACCGGCGTGCACATTCCACATAACCAGTAGGAAGGTTCGGTTTAAATTAAAGCTTTGGTTAGACAAGATAAAAATTGTAAGTGAAGATGAGAAATAAATGAACAACCCGAGAACATACCAGAAACCGGGATATTTACCTGGTTGAAAATCTTCCTGTAATTGAAGTGTAAAGTAATACAGGCAAAGAGCGATTATAATTAGTGCTTCCAGGGTACGGGAGTAAGTATTGTATGCAAAGATCTGTTGAATGAAAATGCTGTTCAGTAAGCAAAATGCAGAAAACACTATAATCAAAGTATACAGGATCTTAGTAAGCAAAGGAGTATTAAATAGAAATAGGAAAAACAACATGAGCACAATACCTTCCAGGAATGTGTACACATGTATTACAGGGAGATTGTTGATCTTATTATAAGCGAGCAGTGAACCCACCAGGTTGCAGATGCCATTCAGAAAAAGTAAAATCAGCAGGGCTTTTTCCACCCTGCTGAAATAACGGTATAATACAATTCCGCTGATGATCGGAATGAGTACACACAATGGAACGATAATGCCAATAAAAATAAATTTCACAGGCTGTTCAGCTATTTAATTTATTTCTTCGTGATTTTTCTTTTTGCCGGCTTTGCGGATGTTGCTTTTGATTTTCCGAGATCACGTAGTTTACGATTTTGTTTATCGCCTAACGTTAACAGTATACTTTTTTTGTCGCACATGGTAGGGCATGGCATGGTGAGATCATAAATGCCTTCATTCACCATGTCTGTTCCTCCCTCATTTAATATAGTGAGGTCTTTAACACCCACAACCAGCAATTCATTTTCATCTTCATTCCTTGAGAGGTAAGCACGAACGCCAGATCCCTTGTTATTTTTTATTTCGTTGGCCAGCGTTAAGAGGTCATCAATCGGTATAAAAAATGCATGGGTTTCAAACTGTGATCCGATAAAAGACCGCCAGTTTTCAATTCTCGTTACTGCCTCGTCAATAGTGAGCGAGATGGCATCATTAACTTTCCTGTTTTTTTTTGGTTTACTCATAAATAGTTTTTCTTAAATATAAAGCATTTCGTGTAGAGAAAATACCGGCTTATTCAAACAGGCAGTTTTACCTGTATCAACTTCTGCTGAAGTGTTGTGAACAATGCAGGAAAATGGCATTCTTACCAAACATTAATTGTTCAACTGTAATATATATGCTCAATAAAATAAAAAAACGCTGCCTTAATAACCCAACTACGATTATTTCCTGGCAGCTAAATATTTATTTTATTATCTCGCCAATCCTACCATAACTTTGCCCCGTTTTTTTGAAGCAGGTTGAAACATATAGACCCATGAACATCATCAATAAACCGCAGTAACCCGTGCACAACAATAAAAAATTTGTTACTGCTGCGGGTGTACTCATTGCACTTGGAATCATTTACGGAGATATCGGTACATCCCCGCTTTACGTACTCAATGCTATTACAAAAGACAAGGTGGTAACCGACCAGCTCATACTGGGTTCTTTGTCCTGTATAATCTGGACGCTTACTTTACAAACTACTTTAAAATACGTGGCGCTTACGTTACGTGCCGATAACCGGGGTGAAGGTGGCATCTTTTCTTTATATGCGCTGGTAAGAAGAAGGGGCAGGTGGCTTGTTTTCCCGGCAATGATTGGCGGTGCTGCCTTACTGGCCGACGGAATGATTACGCCGCCCATCTCCGTTACCTCTGCCATTGAAGGATTGAGGAATATCGAAACGCTTAAAGCCATTTCAGACGATACCATTGTTCACATTGTATTGGCTATACTTGCTGTATTATTTTTCCTGCAACAATTCGGAACAGCCTCTATAGGAAAGATGTTTGGCCCTGTAATGACCATTTGGTTCCTCATGCTTGCCAGCCTGGGGGCCTATCATTTATTTGATTCTTTAAGCATCTTTAAAGCATTCAATCCCTGGTATGCATACGATCTGCTGGCGAATTATCCGAAAGGTTTCTGGTTACTCGGTGCAGTGTTTCTTTGTACAACAGGGGCGGAGGCTTTGTATTCCGATCTTGGTCATTGCGGTAAAGGAAATATCCGTGCTTCCTGGGTAATGGTGAAGTCTTGTTTAATACTCAACTACCTCGGGCAGGGAGCCTGGTTGCTCACTAACTACAGCGGTAAAACAATTACGGATGCCATGATCACCAAAGGATTTAATCCATTCTATGGTATCATGCCGGAATGGTTTATATTTTTTGGCATCCTCATAGCAACGCTCGCCGCCATCATTGCCAGCCAGGCATTGATCAGCGGTTCGTTTACCCTTATCAGTGAGGCGGTGCGATTGAACCTGTGGCCGAAACTCAGGATCAAGTATCCTACTGAAATGAAAGGCCAGCTTTTTATTCCTGCAATGAACGGAATGTTATTCGTTGGTTGTTGCATCATTGTATTGTATTTCCGGAAATCAACAAACATGGAAGCCGCTTATGGTTTGGCTATTACCATGTGTATGATCGCCACTACCATTCTTTTTGCCAATTACCTCGTAATACACCGGGCTTCTTCCTTCTTTATTTATCTTTTTCTTTTTGTTTACCTGAGTATTGAGATTTCGTTTCTAACGGCAAACCTGGATAAGTTTCAGCACGGCGGTTTTGTTACGTTGATTGGTGGCGGCGCCTTGTTCCTGGTAATGTATATCTGGTTTAAGGCGAAGAAGATCAAAAACCGTTACGTGGAGTTTGTACGATTGGAAAACTATATCGACAAGCTCGGCGAACTAAGCAACGACAGCACCATACCTAAATACGCTACACACCTGGTGTATCTTACCAGCGCCGATAATCCGAAGGAGATAGAACATAAGATCATCCATTCGATATTAAACCGACTTCCTAAAAAAGCCGATATATATTGGTTCGCCCATGTGCATACCCTCGATGAACCCTATAGCAGTGAATATAAAGTAACGCACATCATTCCCAATGAGATCATACGCATCGACTTCAGGCTGGGATTCAGAATAGCACCGAGGATAAACATTATGTTTAAACGGGTAGTGGAAGACCTGGTTAGAAATAAAGAAGTGAATATTCTCAGCCGGTATGAAAGCCAGCAGAAAAATAAAGTGATTGGCGATTTTCGCTTTGTGGTGCTCGAAAAATTCCTAAGCCAGGAAAATGAATTGCCTCTGTTTGAAAAAATTATCATGGAAGCTCATTTCTGGTTAAAGGAAATAAGCTTATCGGAAGAAAAAGGTTTTGGATTAGAAGCCAATAATGTAACGGTCGAAAAATTCCCGCTGATGGTATCTCCACCTTCCGATCTTAAGTTAAAAAGAATTTACCCCGAAGCAGCAAGTAACTAGTTCAGCTTTCATTCATATATATAAATCGCACTTTAGTCGAATTTTTATACGGCTTCCATAAAAATCATTTACCTTGATTTGAGTTTTCATAGGGTACGGATTAAAACAGGCCAGGATTTTTATCCAGGCCTTTTTTTATTTCTTTTCATCGACAAATAATCGAATTTCATCTTTTTTCATTCCATGACATTTTAAAACAAAATACTTTTATCCCGACAGGTTGATTAAGAAATTAATCAAGATTTAAGCAGGCTGCGATCTCTATCGCGGCCTATTTTTTTTATGATGATGCTGGTTATAAATTACCGGGTGTATTAAGCGGGAGTTTTAATAAACGAAACGATCATTTTAACCAGCGCATCTGTATTGCCGTCAAAATGATGGCTTCCCGGTAAAACGGAATGCTGGTAGTTTTTGATCCGGATCTTCGATTCGTCCATTTCGTTATTGGTAGCGCTGATATGAGCAATTTTTCCTGTACACCTGTTAATTTCATCCGCAACATCCATTGATCTTTTTTTACTGCTTCCAAACATATCGCTCCAGTGAATTTCAAAATCAGTACTGCCCGATGCTGCAATGAGTATGGAATAGGTAAGATGAGTAATAACATTTGTACTGAGCCTGTTTACGATGAAAGGCAATACATCAGCACCAAATGAATAACCTGCCAGAACGATTTGTTTGTTTTGTCTTCCTGCATTTTTTTTCTGAATATAGTTTTCTATCGCAGTGGCAGTTTCGGCGGGTGTTTTCTTTTTCCAGAAGTAAGTTTTAGCGTTCAATGCGATTACGTAATATCCTTCCTTTTGTAAAGATTGGCACAACTCCGTAGAAAATGAATTGAATCCTCCATCGCCGGAAATATAAAATAAGAGCGGTTTGTCTGTTGAATTCGTCCATTCTTTTATTTCAAAATCCGTTGATTGTGCAATGGAAAAGCTACAGGATAAAAATAGCAATATAGAAAAAACAGTTTTCATCAAGGTTGCATTACTTTGTTTAAAGCGGCTGGTAACAGGATCAGGTCGAAATCATTTTCATACACCAGGAATTTATTCTCCCAGATCGTTGCGTATTTTTCTTTAAAATTACGCATGCTGTGGTATTGTTTGAATCTTGTTAACCGGGTAGATGCATACTTGATCAGTTGTTCCGCAGGATTTTCAGGATGCGATAACCCGCTTAAAGGAACAAGTCCGAGATTGATGAACTGGTATTTTTTCTCTTTCGCATAATCAACAAGTGCAATGATCAGGGCATCCATACATCCGCCGGGCGCCTGTGCAGTTTTTCTTATTAAGTCATAAGTACATTCATCGGGTGCATAATCCGGTATGATGTTAAGGAACGCAACAATTTTTCCTTCCTTGTCTTTTATGGAAATGATATCCTGTTGTTTTAATTCTGCAGCATCAAACATGCCCTGTGAAAAAATGATTTCTCCTTTATCAAATGCAAGCAGCCATTCATCGGAAACAGCTTTTAATTCGCCAACCAGTTCATCAGAAAGCGGTGCTTTATGAATGGAAGTTGTGAATTCTTTTTTCTTCAGGCTGTTTAAACCGTTACGGATAGATTTTTTATCAACGCCTTGTAATGTAAATTTTTCAACTTCAAGAATGGCTTCCTGTCCAATCAGCATTTTTTGTTTGCGAAGCTGGTTGAACCACTGGAAACTATTTTCATCTACCCTGTAAAATGCAGTTTTAAGTCCCATTTTCTTACAGGAAATATCAAACTCCTGCAATACTTCCAGTTTATGTTCTTCATCGCATACCGGTTCTTCCAGTACAATGGCAAACCCGTTGGCCACACGGTAAGCAATAAATGCATCATGCAGGTCTGAAAAGAAAAAGAGTTTGTCTTTGTATAATTTAAAATAATCAACCGATGAATTTCCATATTGCGATAACAGGAAAGATGCTTTTTCCCTTCCGGATGCGTTGACGGGGGCTACGTGAAAAAATGGTTTGATAAGTGTGAACAGCAGGAATGCCCAGGATAAAAATCCAAGCAACCTGATGATGACCTGGAATTGTAAAGCAAAATTTGTTTGTGGCTGAATGGTTGAATCTTCCACAAGTAAAAAACAACGGGCTGTGTGGATCAAAGCCTGTTCGCCATTGAAATCAATTCCGAAATGTCGCTTATCAATAAAATAAAAACTTACATAGCCAAAGATCAATACAGCGGCAAATACAATGGCAACAGATAAAAATCCCAGTCGAACCCATTTAATGCTGCTCCGGATGCGGTACTGGTTCCTCGTTAACAACAAAATAATAATGATCACTGCTGCAAAAATCGCTTCCTCATAATCGAGTGCTTTTGTGATATTCCCGATCAGGGAAACAGCCGAAAGTACAATTGAAATGAACCATGCATTTTTTAAACCTTTCAACATAAATGCTGAGGTAATCAGTAATGCAAAGCCGATAAACAATACAAGCAACGTACTTCCGTTTATGGCATCCAATGGTAAAAACTGCCTGATCAGTTTTAAGCGCATTTTTTCAGGCGGTAAAATAGCTGAAATGATATTTACCAGTCCGAGTGAAAAAATAAATACGGCCGGCATAATTCTTATAAAAAGATTTCTTCCTCTCCACAAAAATGAAAATATTCCCATTGCAAGTGGCAGCCAGAATTCAAATACCCTGTATAGAATGGTTATCGACAATGCTTCGGTTGCACTGTAACCGTACATGCTCAGCACATACAGCATTGAAATTTCAATGGCGCCGAGGCCACGCAAAAAGGGAGAAGAGATCATGAGCAATATAGACGCCATATACGCAACGGCAGCGCCTGATAACGACACCGGTAAACCCAAAGCCAGCATCGCAATCAGCAAATGGAAAATGCCACTCAGTTCAACCAGCATCGAGTAACCTACTGCACCTGCATATTTTTTTCCTTTTATATCGGCTTCAAACATCTCTTTAATGAATGGAGCGAATGATGGAAATTTACGTTCGATGAAGCGATATAGCTGCCCGTCAATTTTCAAAGACTTTACCAGGTAATATAAAGCGATCAGCAATCCAATCATTAGTACCAGCCCAATCCATGCACCCTGTATATCTTTATTGCCATAAATAGCCACAACAATTACCGGCAATCCTACAAGTATCACCGTTAGCAGGCCCGTAAAAGCATATAAGCCACTCGCCTGGTGTACCTGGATCTTATTGAAACGTTTCTTTCTTAACTCTGTTGGTGTATAGGCCAATGAACTTACTCCACCGGCTGGTAAAAAAATACTCAGCAGGTTACGTTTTAAAAACAGCTCAATTGCATTAAGCCAGTTTAATGTTAAACCGATGGCAGCAAAACAATTTACATACATGCCACTTTGAAAGAAAATATATAATACACTAACGGCAACTCCTGCCAGTATCCATGCCGGATCAGCGTGTTGAAGGGATGGTACAATAGCCATCAGTTCCTTACGTTCGCTTCGGAAAAAAATAAAAGCAAGTAGCAACATCAGTACAGAAAGCGTTTCTCTCCAATAGGAATAGGCGGGAAAAGTTTTAAGCCGGTTAAACAGGTAGCGCATAATGGTATTTCAAAGTGGCGAAGGTATTGGAAACAAAAAAGCCCCGACTTAACGAGGCCCTATTTAATAATAAATTAGCTTTTTGGTTTTGCTGCAGCTTTATTTTTTTTATACCGCATGTCGGGGGTGCCATCTTTTTTTGCCGGCCCTGTAGTGGCTTTGGCTACCTTATTCTCTTTGTACCGCATATCCGGGCTGCCATCTTTTTTTGTTGCTACTTTTTTTGAAGTAATTTTTTTGTTTGCATTTGCAGTAGTCGTTGCTTTTCCGGGATTACTGGTTTGAGCCATGCCTGCTACTGAAATTACAAAGCACAGCATGAAAGGCAGGAAGAACTTTTTCATTGTTGAAGTTTTGTTTTAAATAAATAGTGGAAAATACAAAAGCAAAGTCCGTAATTTATTGCCGAAAATTATATTTTATTAAGTTAAAATTTTAGATGCCTTTATTAACATTGAAACTTTATCTCCTGTAGATGATGTAATCACTCACTACCGGTTGTATTCCCGACTGCTTGCACGCTGTAGCAATTTGTGCCCTGTGATAAGTAGAATGATTGATGATGTGAAAAAGTATATCGCGGATACTGTTCTGAAACGACAGGCCTTTTGTATTTGTATAATTGATGATGGTATCAAGGTTGTGTATTTCTATTAACTCCAATGATTTTTGATGGTTAACCAAATTAGCCTGTTGAAAAGCTGCGGCAGTGCTTACAGTCCAGGGATCAATTACAATGGCGTTACCATCGATACGACTGTTCCAGATCTGGTGCGCATTCAATAGGTGTGAAAATAACCCGATCGTTCTGGCTGTAACTGCTCCGGCATTTGATTCAATGCTATCGCACACCTGTTGATTAACATACAAATTGTATTCAAATAGCTCCCTGAAAAATTGCTTCATGATGTTTTTTATTTAATCCTGAACAGGCCTGATGACCTGGATATAATCTGCAAGTACTGCTGCATTCAGTATATCTGTTTTGCCTATATATTCTCCATCTACCTGGAAATGTACTTTTTTCCTCGATCGGATACTGATCTTCCTGCTGTGAAACGATTCGATCTTTTTAGGATCTATGCTCTTTGGTTTAAAAAGTGTTTTCAGTACCTCAACAAATGAAAGCGAATATACCAGTACCACTTCAAATTTACCATCATCTGTTCTCCCTTCCGGGTTTATTACAGCGCCGGTTCCATATTTACTGGCATTGGCCAATACTACCATATATGCTTTGGTGCTGATTTTTTTTTCTTCGGTATCAATCGTAATATTTATTTTCTGTGAACGCCAGATGGTTTTCAGGAAAACCTTTGCATAACCCAGCCAGCCACGCAATTTTCCTTCACTGAAATATTTTATGAATTGTGCATTAATACCAATATCTGCAAGATGCAAACAAACAAGTTTTTGATTGATCAGTATCGCATCGCATGCACCCGCAATTCCGTTTTCAATAATTTCCAAAGCCGCACCTGCATCGGCAGGAATATTTAATTCTTTTGCCATACCGTTAGCAGAACCTGCCGGTAAAATACCTAAAGGAATTTTTGTTCCGGTAACTGATTGTGCAACGAGAGACACTGTTCCATCTCCGCCAACAGCTATAACGGCATGTGGCTTTTCCTGAAGAATCTGTTGTTTCAGTGTATCAATGGTTGTACTTTTTTCAAGGTTGATACAAACGGCAATACCTGGCTTACCCTTAAAATATTTGTTGATGATTTCTTCCCAGCTTACATTACCTGGCCCCGAACGGGCATTGATGATAAATAAAAATTTCCGGCTTCCGTTCATGTAGTTAATTTACAGCCATGAAAGTAGAGATTAGCAGTAAAGAGAGGAAAAAATCTTTGGGTGAAAAAATTTCATCGGCATTGCTGAGGTGGTTCAGGTTAACCAACGAACCGGTGGTAAAAGCATATACAGGATTTGGAAACAAAACCCACTGTTTTTTATATGGCCATGTGTTTTCTTTAAGTCCGTTGCCAAGAAAAACGTACCGGCAGCATGTTATGATAAATGCGCTTTCCCTGTTGAGGTTATTTATGATTAAAACGCAGCCGACTGCCTTGCTGCAATTAACCTGGAACGGGAAAATATATACAACCCGGTCTCAAAAAGACGGCTTCTTTAAATTTGAATGGCAGCCCCTAATGATTCCCGTTACCGGCATTCATAAAGTGCAGGTAGATTTAATTTCAGATGATCAACAGGTAATTGCTTCAACCTCCACCTCACTGGTTATTCCTCATGAAACCCAGTTTGCTTTCATTTCCGATATTGATGATACATTTTTAATTTCCTATTCCGCTAATTTGCGCAGGCGGTTGTATGTTTTACTCACCGAAAATGCTCTTAGCCGTAAGCCGTTTGAAGGCGTGGTGAACCACTACCAGTTGCTGGCAAATACACATGCGAAGGATGAGATCACGAATCCCTTTTTTTATGTATCCAGCAGTGAATGGAATTTATACCAGTACATTCGTGATTTCTCGGCCAAGAACAACATACCTGAGGGTGTGTACCTGCTTAACCAGGTAAAAAGATTCAGCCAGGTGTTTAAAACAGGGCAGAACAATCATTCAACAAAATTCATGCGTATTACAAGAGTACTGGAAGCTTATCCCGAACATCGTTTTATTTTACTGGGAGATGATTCACAGGAAGATCCTGTTATTTATGCTTCCGTTGCGGAACATTTTAGACATCAGTTGTTTTGCGTGTACATCCGCCAGGTAGGAAATGCTCCTAAAGCCGGTGTAAAAGCAAAGCTGGAATCGATCAAGAATCTAGGCATTCATTACTGCTATTTCAAACACAGTGCAGAAGCGGTTATTCATTCCCGTTCGGTTGGTTTAATAGAAGGAGTATAATTCCGGTCGACTGATTTCTCAGTGCTGATAAGCAGCCATCTCCCCAGCAAAAGCCAGATAATACCCAGGCACCAGCCGGCAACAACATCACTGGCAAAATGTACTTTAAGGTACACCCGGCTGATACCGATCAGCAGGGCAAAAGCAATAAGAAAAATTATGGTAACCGTTCTCCCGGTTTTATTGTTGATACCGGCGTAAGCTATGTATGCAAGCATGCCGTAAAATACCAGGCTTGAAAAACTATGTCCGCTTGGAAAACTATAGCCATGTACCCTGGCAATAACGGGAAGCATTGGCCGCTCCCTGCGTAATATTTCTTTTAAAGAAAATAAAACGATCGTACTGGTAATTGAAATGGCGGCAATTTTTATCGAATGCCATTTATAACTCTTCGTAAATAAAAACAGGGCAGACAGCAGGATGTTGGCCGGTAACAAAAACTGAACAGAGCCAAAGAAAGTAACTACGCTCATTATTTTCGTATTGCTGCTATTTACACAGGGTTGAAATAATGAGAATATGTAATCATCAAATACGGCGCTTTTTTCATAGAACACAATATCGGCCATGTACAACAAAACAAACAGGCAAACAATAAACAGCGTAATGAGCAATACCAGCTCAAGCGATAATTTTTTTAATTCGTGTGCAAGAAAACGTTTCAACGATAGGCTGTTTAATTTTCTTCTGCCAATTTAATACCGGTTTTTTCAAGTGTTATTTTTCTTTGGCGGTACAAATTGCCAACGGTCATTTTGAAGGTTTTTTTACTCATGCCAAAGTATGCATAAATCGTTTCGGGATCACTCTTGTCATTATATGGCAGGTAACCATTGTTTTCACGGAGCAGGCGAATAATTTTTTCGGTTTCATCTTCCACTCTGCCATAGCCTGGTTTACCTGCAGCCACATCAATTTTATTATCCTGCGGGTAAATCTTTTTAATAAAACCTTTGAAGGTGTCGCCAACCTGGATATGACGGTAAATTTCATTGAAATGCAGTACACCGGTATGTCGGTTATTGATGATCACTACATAACCAATGTCCGTTCTGCGATAAACGATCAGATCAACCACTTCCAGTTCTTTAACCGTTAGCTGATCATTACTTAAAAATGGGGCAAGTTTTTCAGTAGCAGCTACCCGCCCGGTTTGTTCATCGAGGTAAATTTTTACAAGATATTCTCCATTCGGGATCATCTTTTGCAACTGCTTCGATTTGGGAACAAAAATATCTTTCATCAATCCCCAGTCTAAAAATGCACCCTGTTCGGTAACATTCACTGCTCTTAATTTTACGATGTCTCCCAACACAGCTTTCGGATGCTGCGTGGTTGCAATCATCCTGTCTTCACTATCGTGGTACACGAATACCTTTAATTCATCGCCTTCTTTCACATCGGCAGGAACAAATCTTTTCGGCAATAAAATTCCGTCTTTACCATCATCGAGGTAAATACCAAAATCTACTTTTCGTAAAACCCTGAGTGTATTGTATTCGCCAACTTTTATCATGTGCCTAATTTGCTGCAAATTACGATGAGGAATTAAGATAGAATAATTATAGGGATGTTAGGTGATAGCTGTGTTGATAGTTGTAAGTCGATAGCAGATAGCTTTTAGCTAATAGCTGATAGTTGATAGATACTGGCCCCTTTGAAAATTTTACCCCTCACAGCTCATAGCTCACGGCTCAAAGCTACCAGCTCATACCTCCTCCAAATTGTTTATCTTCACGTTACCAAACTCAGAAACCTTTGCATTTTACAAATTTCGGATTCGACGAACGGCTTATGGAAGGCATTGATGCCTCAGGATATGAAGAAGCAACCCCGGTACAGGAACAGGTAATTCCGTTGATTTTACAGGGAAAAGACATCATCGCCTCTGCACAAACTGGTACAGGAAAAACAGCCGCATTTTTATTGCCGCTTATCAATAAGATCATCACTTCCCAACACGACCAGCACACCATCAATGCGCTGGTAGTTGTTCCAACCAGGGAACTGGCCATACAAATTTCCCAGCACCTCGAAGGCTTATCCTATTTTACCAACATCAGTTCCATTGCTGTTTACGGCGGTGGTGATGGCAACGCATTCATACAGGAAAAAAAAGCAGTGAGTACCGGTGCCGATATTGTAGTGTGTACACCCGGAAAAATGATGGCGCATATTAAAATGGGCTATGTGAAATTAGACGGGTTAAAATACCTGGTGCTCGATGAAGCCGACAGGATGCTGGATATGGGATTTTATGACGATATCATGTTTATCATTAAACATTTACCGGCTAAAAGACAGAACCTGCTCTTCTCTGCAACGATGCCACACAAAATAAGAGAACTGGCTAAGAAAATTTTACACGAACCTTCCGAGATCAATATTTCCATCAGCAAACCCAATGAAAAAATTGTTCAGGAAGCATTCATTGTGTATGATGAACAGAAAATTCCATTGGTATTACACCTGTTGCGGCAACGCGATTTTAAAATGGTACTGATTTTCTGCAGCAGCAAGCTCAGTGTAAAGCAACTCACGCGGGAGCTTAAACGCAATAAAATACTGGCCGACGAAATACACAGCGATCTCGAACAGGATAAAAGGGAAGAAGTACTCATGCACTTCAACAGCGGACGTTTGCCTGTGCTGGTAGCTACTGATATTCTTAGCCGCGGTATAGATATCGACAACATCGACCTCGTAATTAATTATGATGTACCACACGATGGGGAAGATTATGTACACCGCATTGGTCGTACTGCAAGAGCTGCCGCCGAAGGAACAGCCTACACACTCGTAAGTGTAAAAGAACAACGTAAACTGATGAGCATCGAAAGGCTGCTGGGTAAGCCGGTACCAAAGGCAACCGTTCCCCCCGAACTGGGAAAAACGCCGGAGTACAGTCCATCATCATCATCCAAAAAAACAGGCAAAAGAAATTTTCATGCTCCCCGGAGATTCAATAATAACTCAAAAGGAAAAAAACAGGAGTAAGCTGTTATTTGCATCCGGTTTTTATGAGGTAAAAGCGCTGCATCATCCCGATTTAGCGAATATATTTGTAGAAACGATTTCGTATCAGTACGCTTAGCAATATATTATTAAGTCCGGTTGAATACATAAATGGCATTTCTGTTCAACGTGGCGACATGCTGCGAAAGGAACTCAACCTGTTCACCTACAAAGACCTGCTCGAATTTTATCCCTTGCGGCATGTAGACAAGACCAAAGTCGACAAAATAGCCAGCCTCACTTACAGTACCGATTATGCGCAGGTGGCGGGAATCTTAACCGATATGGAATTGTTGGGCGATAAAAGATCGAAGCGCCTGGTTGCCCATATAAAAGATGATACCGGGATGGTTGAACTGGTTTGGTTCCAGGGAATCAGTTGGGTGCAGAAAATATTGCAGGTTGGTCAGCAATACCTGGTATTTGGTAAGCTTAGTTTTTTTCAGAACAAACCACAGCTCGCTCATCCGGAAATTGAAAATTATACGGCAGACAATGCCACCGGGAAATCGCATCTTGAACCCATCTATCCCTCTACAGAAAAATTAAAAGCAAAAGGCATTAACGGAAGGGTATTCTCTAAATTCACTGCGGAGGTTTTTAAAAAAATTACGGAAAAAGATCTGCCCGAAAACCTGCCAGATTCAATTATAAAAAAATTTAAGTTCATTAAAAGGTACGATGCCTATAAACACATTCATTTCCCTGCATCACCGGCACATTACCAGCATGCAGTAAGGCGATTGAAATTTGAAGAATTCTTTTTTGCACAGTTAAGCATACAGTTGATAAAAATCAGCAGGCAACGTTTCAGCAAAGGCTCGCCGTTTGAAAAAGTAGGTAACCTCTTCAATGAATTCTATAAAAATTATCTCCCGTTTTCCTTAACCGGCGCCCAGCAAAGGGTGTTAAAGGAAATTCGTAAAGACACAGGCAGTGGCCACCAGATGAACCGCTTGTTACAGGGCGATGTAGGGAGCGGAAAAACAATGGTGGCATTGCTGAGTATGCTCATTGCTGCAGACAATGGTTTTCAAAGTGTACTAATGGCGCCTACAGAAATACTGGCGCAGCAACATTTCAATAGCATAAAAGAACTCACTAAAGAACTTCCGGTAAAAGTTGAATTATTAACCGGCAGCACGAAAACCAGGCAAAAAAATGAGTTATTGCAGCAATGCAGCGATGGAAGTATTTCCATCCTGGTAGGAACGCATGCCATTATTGAAGACAAAGTTGTATTTAAGAATCTTGGCTTTGCTGTAGTAGATGAACAACACAAATTTGGTGTGGCACAACGGGCCAGGTTATGGAAAAAAAATGCGATACCACCGCATATACTGGTGATGACGGCAACGCCCATTCCACGCACTCTTGCCTTAACCGCTTACGGCGATCTCGATTACAGTGTTATTGATGAATTGCCGCCCGGAAGGCAACCTGTTACCACCGTTCATCGTAATGAAACGGCAAGGCCGCAGGTTATGGATTTTGTAAAAGAACAGGTGGCATTGGGCAGGCAGGCGTATATTATTTATCCATTAATTGAAGAAAGCAGCAAACTCGATTACGAAAACCTGATGAAAGGATTTGAGGAAGTAAAATCGTTTTTCCCTGAGCCGAAATACTGGATAAGCATGGTACATGGTAAGCAAACGCCGGAAGTAAAGGAAACGAACATGCAGCGATTTGTGTCCGGAGATACTCAAATAATGGTAAGTACCACCGTAATTGAAGTGGGCGTGAATGTACCCAATGCCACGGTAATGGTGATTGAGAGTGCGGAGAAATTCGGCTTATCACAGTTACACCAGCTTCGGGGAAGGGTAGGAAGAGGGGCAGATAAAAGTTTTTGCGTGCTGCTTACGGGTCAAAAGTTATCCAACGATGCAAGAGAGCGGCTTAAGATCATGGTAAGTACGAATGATGGATTTAAAATTGCTGAAAAAGACCTCGAGATACGTGGCCCCGGCGAAATAGAAGGAACCCGGCAAAGCGGTGAACTGAATTTCAAACTGGCCAGTATCGTACATGATAAAGCAATGCTGGAGGCAGCACGTACTGCCGTTGAAGAAATTATCAGCGCCGATCCCGATTTGTTCGCCCCGGAAAATGCACCCGTAAAAGCCTACCTCGCCCAGCGAAAAGCCAAGACGGCCTGGAGTAAAATTGCATAATGCCTTTCTCCATTCGTTAAAAGAATTTTAACCTTCTGTAGGTAAACAATACGATAGTATTTATCGTTTATAATAAGTAAATTGTAAAAAAGAAATTGATTGGACAGCGTGCAAAAAATATCAGGATGTTTACTGCTTTTTTTTCTAAGCTTTTTTAATACATCATCCGTTCAGGCCCAAATGGAATTTGTTGAAAACAAAGGTCAGTGGCATGAGCTTGTTCAATACAAGGGTGATTTCAATGGAGGTAGTTTCTTTCTCGAACAAAAAGGGTTTACCGTTCTGCTGCATAACACAAAAGAATTATCAGAAGTAAGTGAATTGGGCCACAGTGCCAGCGGTAAATCTGTAACCCTGCATTCGTTTGCCTATAAAGTTGCATTGCTCGATGCCACACAACATATAAAAACTATTCCGGAAAAGCCAATGGATTCCTACAATAATTATTTTGTTGGAAATGACCCCCAAAAATGGGCGGGCCGGTGCCGCATCTTCCAGGCAATTACCTATAAAAATGTTTACCCGGATATTGATCTCCGTTACTATAGCAATGGTGGCCGGTTAAAATACGATTTCATTGTTTACCCGGGCGGCAACCCAAGCAATATTGCATTGAAATACGATGGCCCGGAACTGATGATTAAAGACAAAGAGCTCATCATTAAAACACCCATTGGAGACGTAAAGGAATTATATCCTTACAGCTATCAGCCCTCTCCGAAAGGTAAGCAGGAAGTGGATTGCAGGTATGTACTCAAAAACAATATTCTTACGTTTACAGTAAAAGGATACGATCCGGCGCAAACGCTGATCATCGATCCAACCATTATATTTTCTTCCTTTACCGGGAGTACGGCCGATAACTGGGGCTATACTGCAACGCCCGGCCCCGATGGCACATTATTCGCCGGTGGAATCGTGTTTGCAGATCCGCCTCAAACAGGCTTCCCTGTTTCAGCAGGTGCCTTTCAAACAACCTATGGCGGCGGTGTAACAGAAAATAATTTCGCAGGTTACGACATCGGTATTTTTAAGTTTTCAGCCAATGGTTCCAACAGGATCTATGCTACCTATCTCGGCGGTAACGGCAACGAACAGCCGCACAGTATGATAGTGGATAGAAATGGTAACCTCACCGTTGCAGGCAGAACTACTTCTGCAAATTTTCCAACCACAACAAGCCGTATCGGACCCGGTGGCAATTTTGATATTATCCTTACCAAATTCAATGCAGCAGGCGATGGATTGCTCGGCTCTGTTGTTATAGGTGGAACAGGAAATGATGGTGTAAATATCCGGCCAAAATATTCACAGCCGCAGGGTGCAGATGGTATTCGCAGAAACTATGGAGATGATGCAAGAAGTGAAGTAATACTCGATGGCGGTGGGAATGTGATACTGGCATCCTGTACGCAATCAACCGATTTTCCCATTGCCGGCGGCGCCATTCAATCCACATTCGGCGGCGGCAGGCAGGATGGCGTTATTCTCAAATTCAACAGCAACCTTTCTTCCTACATCTTCGGAAATTTTTTTGGGGGTAGTGGCGATGATGCCTGTTTTGTTTCAGCCATCAACCCGCTTAACGGCGATATTTATGTTGGCGGCGCAACCACCAGCAATACTTTACCCGGAAATACTACCGGTGTAATTTCAGGAACATTCAATGGCGGAATCAGTGATGGTTTTGTTACTGCTATAAGGCCGGATGGCTCTGCCACTATCAAAACAACATTCCTCGGAACATCCGGAACAGATATGTTGTACGGGTTAAAATTCGACCGGTCGGGTTTCCCTTATGTAATGGGCACAACAACGGGCGCATGGCCTGTAATCAATGCGGCTTTTGTAAACCCTGGCAGCGGGCAATTTATTTCCAAACTGCGCCCCGATCTATCCGCTATGATTTATTCCACTGTTTTTGGAACAGGCGGATTTCAACCCAATATTTCACCCATCGCTTTCCTGGTTGATCGCTGCGAAAATGTGTATGTATCGGGTTGGGGCGGTGGGCTCAACAATGCCCAGGGATACAACAATGGAAAAACATTCAATCTCCCGGAAGTAGATCCGCTCCAGGGTATTCCTGGTCCGGATGGAAATGATTTTTATTTTTTCGTGTTGAAAAAAGATGCAGCCAGCCAGTTGTTTGGTTCGCATTTCGGGCAGAACGGCGGCCTTGGCGATCATGTTGACGGGGGAACCAGCAGGTTCGACGATAATGGCGTTATCTACCAGGCGATCTGTGCCAATTGCGGAAGAGACGTGGCATTCCCCACAACGCCCAGCGCCTGGGCAAGAAACAATGGAAGTGCAGATTGCAATGAAGCACTGGTGAAAATAAAAATGAACTATGCCGGTGTGGGTGCAGGGTTACAAACACTGATAGATAATGTGGTTGGAGATACCAGCGGTTGCGTTCCCCTTACCGTAACGTTTAAGGATACACTATACCAGGGCGTAAAAGTATATTGGAATTTTGGAGACGGTACGCCGGAAGTAGTAACAACAGATTTTGAAATAACGCATACGTATAACAACGTTGGGCATTACCTCGTGCGGCTGATCGCTGAAGACCCTACTACCTGCAATGTAAGAGACACAGCCTATGTAACCATTAGGGTAGGAAACAATATAGCTACGCTCGATTTTGTGCCGGTGAAAGATACGCCATGCACCAGCCTGGCCTATACCTTTTATAATCATTCAACCTCAACTTTTCCGCCTGCATTTAATCCGCAAACATTTACCTGGGATTTTGGAGACGGATCACCAACGCAGGTTGCCTTCGATGGACGACATACATTTCCGGCTCCGGGCGTTTACCAGGTAACCCTCACACTGGTAGATACTAATTACTGTAATTCACCGGTAAGCCTTACTAAAGAAGTGCGGGTATATCCATTGGTAAAAGCAGCATTCACTACTTCGCAACTGGGTTGTGCGCCTTATACCGCAGCGTTTACATTTACGGGTGGAGGGGCAGGTACTGAATTCTACTGGTCATTTGGAGATGGAACTTTTTCAACAGATCCTTCGAATGCAAATCCAACACATTATTATCCTAACCCCGGCGTGTATGCGGTACAGTTAATCGTAAAGGATACCAACACCTGTAATAAAATAGATACGTCGGCGTATTTTAACATAACCGTGCTGGAAAAGCCCGTTGCGAAATTTACTTTTACACCCAATCCGCCACAAAGAAATACGGCAACCCAATTCATTAACCAATCTACCGGCGCCACAAGATATTTATGGGATTTTGGGGAAGAAGGAGAAACTTCCACAGAAGTAAACCCGAAACACCAGTTTAATGCTACCGGATCTTTTACTGTAACATTAACCGCCTACAATCAGAATAATTGCGATTCAACGGTTACTTTAAGAGTGGATGCAATTGTAGATCCATTACTGGATGTACCCAATGCATTTACGCCCGGAAGATTTGGCGAAAACGGGAACATCGCAGTAAAAGGGTATGGTATTGGAAAAATGGATTGGAGGATTTATAACAGGTGGGGACAGTTGGTTTTCCATACAACAAACAGGAAGCAATCCTGGGATGGAAAATTTAAAGGCAAATTATTACCAATGGATGTATATGCATACACATTGGATGTAGTATTTACTGATGGTAAAACATTGCGGAAAACAGGAGATATTACTTTATTGAGATAGGAATAATTGTAGCCAGGTAATTGAATCGTGAATTTTAATTGTAAAACGATTGAACAAAAAGCGAAAAAGATCGTCAAACTAAAATGATCAACACCCGTAAAATAGTATCATTAATTATTTTCATGCAAATGCTTTGTGGTTGGAATCAACTGCAATCGCAGGATCTTCATTTCTCACAGTTTTTTAATACACCGCTTACTACCAACCCGGCAAATACAGGTTTTATTCCGGATGCAGATTACCGGCTGGGCATACAATACAGGAATCAGTTCAGCAACATCATGGCCGTTCCCTATAAAACGTTCAGTTTTTTTGGAGATGCACAGGTATTCAGAAACAAATTAGAGAATGGCTGGTTGGGCGTTGGCGCTGTTGTACTCAGCGATGTTGCCGGAAGTGGAAGTTTACGATCAACAAAAATTTATGGATCGCTTGCTTATCACCAGATGCTTGGTAACAGCAGTTTATTAAGCGCCGGATTTAATCTCGGGTATGTGAATAAACGCATCGATCCAACTGCATTAAAATTTCCTGATCAGTTTGATGAGAACCTTGGTTTCTTTGACAGCAAAATGCCCACTACAGTTGTACTCGCCAATACCAGCGTTAACTATTTTGATGTACAGGCAGGAATAAACTACGCCTATTTTCCAACAGAAGATGTGTATATACATGGCGGCTATTCCCTGCATCACGTAAACAAAGCAAGAGAATCTTTTTTTGCAGACAAAACAACAACGGAAACTGAAATCATTCCGATGCGGCACATTGCATTTGTAGATGCCATGATAAAAGTTAACCCGGCAGTAATTCTGAATCCCAATATTTATTACACCAAACAAACAGAAGCATCAGAATTTGTTGCAGGGTTAAATATGGATTATAACCTGAGTGAGTATGGAGAAAAGCAATTCATCGCCGGTATTTATTACAGGAGTGGCGATGCCGTTATCCCGGTGCTGGGTTTTGAATTGAGTAATGTGCGGTTCACATTTACATACGACATTACCATTTCCTCTTTAAAGGATTTTAATGGTTCACGGGGTGCGCTGGAATTCAGCTTAATCAAAAAAGGTTTTTATAAAGACAACCAGGACAGGCAATCGCTTTGCCCGAAATTTTAGCGGTTCACTGCAGGTTCGTTTTAACCGATCAGCTTTTTTTACGACTTTCGCACAAATAAGTACACATGGCCGTTAGCGTTGAAACTCTTTCTTCTTTTCACCAACACCTTACTGCGTTTAAAGAAATCTGCGGGGAGAATTTTGTGTGCACAGATGTGGAGAGTTTGAATAATTATGCACATGATGAAACGGAAAATCTCCATTTCCTCCCAGATATCGTACTAAAACCACGAACTGCCGGCGAGATAAGCAGGATAATGAAGATCTGCAATGAACACCTCATTCCCGTTACTCCCCGTGGAGCAGGAACAGGTTTGAGCGGAGGTGCATTGCCACATAAAGGAGGTGTATTGATTTCATTTGAACGGATGAATGATATCATTGAAATTGATGAACGTAACCTGCAGGTAACGGTAGAGCCGGGCGTGATCACTGAAGTGTTGCAAAATGCTGTAAAAGAAAAAGGATTGTTTTATCCGCCCGATCCAAGCAGCAGGGGAAGCTGTTTTATAGGAGGTAATATTGCTGAAAACAGCGGCGGACCAAAAGCTGTAAAATACGGTGTGGTTAAAGATTATGTACTCAACCTGGAATTGGTACTTCCCAATGGAGATATTATCTGGACCGGGGCGAATGTATTGAAGAATTCAACAGGATATAATTTAACGCAATTGCTGGTGGGCAGTGAAGGAACATTAGGACTTGTAACCAAAATTGTATTAAAGCTGATTCCGTTGCCGAAGTTTGATTTGCTGATGTTGGTTCCTTTTAATGATTTGCAGAAGGCAGGTGCAGCAGTAAGCGCCATATTCAGGGCCGGGTTTACACCAAGTGCACTGGAGTTGGTAGAAATAAATGCGTTGAAGATCGTAAGCAAATTTGTTGACAGTACCGTTGTTCCCGTAACAGATGACATGGAAGCGCATTTAATTATAGAATTGGATGGCAACCACCAGGAAACGCTGATGGCTGAAATGGAAAACATTTCAACATTGCTCGAAGAATACGATTGCGGTGAATTGTTTTTCGCAGATGATGCCCAGCAAAAAGCAGAATTATGGAAATTACGCAGACGTGTAGCCGAAGCAGTAAAATTGGCTGGCTATACAATTGAAGAAGATACAGTAGTGCCCAGGGCAGAATTGCCCGCTCTTATCAAAGGCGTAAAGCAATTGGGAAAAGAATACAATTTCGATGTAGTATGTTACGGTCATGCCGGCGATGGTAATCTGCATATCCGCATCCGCAAACCAGGTAGCATTTATAGTTTGAATAATGCAGAAGTGATCCCTGCATTGAAAGCATTGTTTAACCTGGTTAAGTCATTGGGTGGTACCATCAGCGGTGAGCATGGAATCGGGTTAATACAAAAGGAATACATGGATATTGTTTTCGACGAGCCGGGTATGCAGCTCATGAAAGGAATTAAACGGATTTTCGATCCTAATAATATTCTTAACAGTGGTAAAATTTTTGATCTTTAAACTGAATTGATTCGATATGAAAAAGATAATATTCTTATTCTGTATATCTTTTACATCCTTTGCTGCAACTGCTCAATATCGTGATGTAGAATCGGCAAAACCCGAAACTGAACAGGAAGAAAAAAAAGGATTTCAAAAAGATCGCCTGTTCACTGGAGGAGGCGTGTTGCTTTCATTATCGAATTATAATTTTGGAATCGGCGTAAGCCCGGTACTGGGATATAGTTTTAATAAATGGTTTGATGCTGGAATAGGTTTTGGTTTTACATACATAACTCAACGGGAGATTTACCAGGACTATAATGGTTATGAGTATGCAACCGGGAATAAAATTCGCCAGACAGACCTTGTACCCGCAATTTTTGCAAGAGTGTATCCATTCAAATTTTTATTTGTGCAGGTAATGGCTGAACATAATATTATTTCCCAGAAATACATTTATGCAGGCGGCGGGCCAAGCGACAAGGTGAAATATGGCGTAACAAGTTTGCTGCCGGGCATCGGTTATTGTGGCGGTAGGGAAGGTGTTGGAAGTGATTTTTATTTTATTTCTATATCTGTAGATGTTCTGAAAAATAAAAACTCACCTTATGTGCAACGGATATATAATACAGATGCAGTAAATATTTTGCCGATTATAAAAGCGGGCCTTCAAATTAGTTTATTTCAGGGCAGAAAATAATTGTTCAGCTTCAATGGTAAGCATAGAAACTTCGATGTGCCAGAATTAAATAAGTAATATTAAAGGTATTTCAATAAATCTTCGGGCGATGTAAGAATACTCATTTTTTCCTCGGGATTTCCATAAAGAAAATTTTCGTTTTCCATCTTTTGTATATGAGCAATAAGATGATCATAGAAGCCGCCGGAGTTCATAAAAAATATTTTCTTATCGTGAATACTCAGTTGATTCCAGGTGAGCATTTCAAACACTTCATCCATTGTACCGTATCCGCCCGGTAAAATGATTGCCGCATCGCATTTTTCATACAATAATTGTTTACGCACATGCATAGTATCAACGATGGTAAGTTCCGTCAATCCATCATGTTTGTGTTCGAGGTCTGAAAGCATTTTAGGAATGATGCCAATTACTTTTCCTTTTTTCTCCAGCGTGGCATTAGCAATAGCGCCCATTAATCCCTTGTTGCCGCCACCATAAATAACCGTGATGTTTTTAGCTGCAAGCAGGTGGCCTAGCTGTACAGCGTCATTTTCAAATACCGGATTATTTCCGGATTTACTCCCACAAAAAACGGCAACCGAACGAATGGTCATGGTATATTCTTTAAGATGAAATGAAGCTGTACAAAAAATAAAAATACAGCAAATACTTATGCCGAATATTAATAAATAATCACTTCATCCGCACCCCTCCGCAAATAAGCAATTCACCTCAACGTTCCTCTGCATTAAAAAATCTTCGCCATTCTGCTTGCAAAAAATCCGCACCCATCTCCAAATAAGCAATTCACCTCAGCGTTACTCTGCGTTAAAAAATCAGCGCCATTCTGCGTGCAACAATCATCCGCACCCATCT